>NZ_PKGB01000041.1 GCF_002848135.1 Hydrogenovibrio sp. SC-1 | reverse complement strand
AAGGGCGGTGTCCTAGGCCTCTAGACGAACGGGACACAGATAGAATTAACCGAAGTTAATGCTGTGTTTGGCTTGCGCCCTATCATGATGTCTCTATTAAAAGATTCGGCCTAGTGAATCTAAAAACAATCAGATAGATCAACTATCATGGTGGAGCTAAGCGGGATCGAACCGCTGACCTCAACACTGCCAGTGTTGCGCTCTCCCAGCTGAGCTATAGCCCCCTGTAGCTGATGAGCGCGTATTATATAGAACTTATGGAATGGGTCAAGTATTTTTTCCATTTTGCGTAAAACTTTTGGCTGGCCATTCCGCTCAACAGAGTCAATCCAGCCGCCCTATTCATTGTTAAGCATTGGCCTGGCGTTCAGCGATAAAAGCCAAAGCCATATCAATACGAGCTAAACACCTTTGTTGACCGATCAGTTCGGCTGTGGCATCAATAGATGGTGATTGCCCCCCACCTGTAATGGCAACGCGTAAAGGCATGCCAATTTTCCCCATGCCAATGGCTAAGGCATCTGCCGTATTATGAATCGCTTGATGAATGGCCTCTGCTTTCCATTCGCTCAGTTCCGCAAGCTTGGCTTGTAGCACCTGTAAAGGCTCTGCAGCGACAGGACGCAGGTGTTTCTTCGCCGCATTGGCATCAAATGACTCAAAATCATGATAAAAGTAGCTAGCCCCGTCCGCCATTTCAATCAGCGTTTTGGCTCTTTCTCTTAATAGATCGACAACTTTTTGTAATTCTGGGCCATTGCTCAAATCAACCCCCTTTTGAATCATAAAAGGCGTCAGGTGTTTGACCAGATTATCAATGGGGGTTGTTTGAATATGTTGTTGATTGATCCACAGCAGTTTTTCTTGATTAAAAGTAGATGGCGATGCATTTACGTCTTCTAGATCAAAATACTCAATCATTTCAGATAGGCTAAAAATCTCTTGATCTTGATAGGACCAACCGAGTCGAACCAAATAGTTGAGTAGAGCTTCTGGTAAAAAACCTTCTTCACGATATTGTAAAACGGACACGGCACCATGTCGTTTTGATAAACGACTGCCATCCGAACCGAGTACCATTGGAATATGCGCAAATTTAGGAACAGGCGCCCCTAAAGCCTTATAAAGGTTAATTTGACGAGGCGTGTTATTAATATGGTCGTCACCCCGAATCACATGCGTCATGCCCATGTCCCAGTCGTCAACCACAACGGTTAAGTTATAGGTAGGCGTCCCGTCCGAGCGGGCAATGATGAGATCATCCAGTTCACTATTGGCAACACGGATATCGCCTTTCACCAAGTCTTCGATTAACACCTCCCCTTCTTGTGGGTTCTTAAATCGAATAACCGGCTTAACATTTTCAGGAGGTGAGCCAATAAAATCGCGATAGCGACCATCATAGCGTGGTTTCTCACCATTGGCTCTTTGTTGCTCACGCATGGCATCCAATTCTTCAGGAGAAGCATAACAATAATAAGCTAGGCCTTTCTCCATAAGGCCTTGAATGACCGCCTTATAGCGGTCAAATCGGTCAGTTTGGTAAATAGGCCCATGATCATAGTCCAGTCCAAGCCAAGACATGCCTTCTAAGATGGCGTCGACAGAAGCTTGTGTAGAGCGCTCACGATCAGTATCTTCAATGCGTAATGTAAATTCACCCTGATTTTTTTTGGCATAAAGCCATGAAAAAAGCGCGGTTCTGACGCCGCCAATATGTAAGTATCCAGTTGGACTGGGTGCAAAGCGTGTTTTAACCACAAGAAACTCCTTTTTATAGCACAGAAGCTCATGCCCTTTCGCCCCATTTGAACGGTTTTCGGTTCGAATAAAAAGAGAGCAAGCATGAGTTGGTTTTTTAATTGGGGCTATTATAAAGGCAATCCTTTTGATTTGTGGGTCGTAATTAACTTGCTTTTGATTTTAACTTCACCGAATGATGTACTAAGATATTCCCTTTTCTCAGTTTTAAAACAAGGATATTTCATTGAATAAAGCGGCTATTCACTATCAACTCACCCCGGAAAATCCCCATAGCCACCTATTTTCGGTTCAGTGCCAAATTCAATCTCCAAACCCAAAAGGACAAGAGATTTCAATGGCAACTTGGATTCCCGGCAGTTATTTAATTCGTGACTTCTCAAAACATATCATAAACCTAAGGGTCAAAACGATTGATGGCCAGTCGCTAACAATCAGCCCCATCGATAAGAGTCGTTGGCTAATCGAACCTTGTAATTCTGCTCTGGTAATTGATTACCAGGTATATGCTTGGGACCTGTCTGTTAGGGGCGCACACTTTGATACCACTCACGGTTTTTTTAATGGAACCAGTGTCTTTCTCGCCATCGAAGGTCAAAGAGGTCAACCTTGTGATGTTTTGATTGAAGCCACATCGCATAGTCGTGAAGAGGGTTGGCAGGTCGCAACAACACTGCCTACGCTATCGGTAGATTCAAATGGCTTTGGCCATTATCAGGCTACTGATTATTGGGATTTAATTGAATACCCTGTTGAAATGGGGTGTTTTCATCGGCTGAAGTTTAATGCGGCAGGTATTCCTCATGAAATGGTTCTTACCGGTCGGATTAATTTTGAGCAATTGGATGAAGCACAGCTTATCGCTGATTTAACGCAAATTTGTGAAACCGAATTGGCACTATTTGAAAAGCCTTACCCGATTGATCGTTACTTATTTCAAGTCACCGTCACCGAAAAAGACTATGGCGGATTGGAACATGTGAATTCGACTGCCTTAATATGTGCACGTGATGATCTGCCCTATCGACAAGATGAAAAAAGAACGGCGGGGTATATTCGTTTTTTAGAGCTGTGTTCACATGAGTATTTTCACCTTTGGAATGTTAAACGCATTCAACCTAAAGTCTATCAGCGCCCCAGCTTACTCGAACCCGTCTATACCAATCAACTATGGTGGTTTGAAGGCATTACCT
>NZ_PKGB01000040.1 GCF_002848135.1 Hydrogenovibrio sp. SC-1 | reverse complement strand
GCTCGCTAGATAGCTCTTCGATTACATCCTCTGGAACCACATCATAAAATTCAGATCCCAGCTCTTCGCTTGCCTCGTATGGGCCACCCCATATCCATATATACCCACCCTCACGAGATTCATATGGGGTACGATTCGCTGGATCCTCATAGTTTTGAAAAAACCAAGTACGCATCACCTCTAGCTGAGTGTCACGATCCGCGTCTTTCAGATCTTTATGAGATATCGTGCCTTCGTAATCTGGAAGTGGATATTCAGAATTGCCCATATGACCTCTCTTTAGAGCTAACGCTACAGGTAACAGGCGCAAGCGTGTTAGCGCGCAGCGCCCTTGTTAACCTGATTGTTAGCTTTGCCTTTTGATTTCATTCGTAACAAACCGCACGAGTTCCATATACGGAGTGATTTCTTTATCGCTTATTCTCTTTGGAGAATGAACTAGCTCATTTCTAAAGCGCCTTAGTTTTTCTATGTTGTTGATTAAGCTAGAATCAAAATACTCTGACGTCTTCAGCTGTTTCAGTGAGCTAAAGAACGTATTGTGCTCCCGTGCTTGTTGATTCATAGATACAACCTTTTCTTCTATTTCTGACCACAGCGAGAGGAACTCGCCAATTTCACCTGGCTTAAGCTCTCTCTTTACATCCAATTCAATTTCTTTGCAGATGCTATGAAATATATCTTGTTGTGGATATAAGGCGGATTTCGGAATTATTTTGAAGTCCTTGCCCCAGAATTTGCTTGAATTGGGGATTCGGAACTTGACCACAAGCCTTCTGTTAAAATCTAACTCCGATTTTGAGTCGTATTCATGCTCTATATCTGATGTTGCAGCTAAGTACCCTTCCTGAAAATAAGGCCTAAGCGCATCAGGCGGGCAAATGCTTAGGAGCCGAATATTAATTAGATCGTGTTCTGAGTTTATAGAGATTCGGTTAGTTATATAGGGCAACCCAAACACATAGACATAAGCATGGTCATTCTCGTTTTCTAATTGCGCGAAAGAACACGCCACTCTCAATGAATGAGTTAAATCGATTAAAGGTGTGCCGCAAACCTCATAGTGCTGAAGAATACTCCACTGAATATATTTTTTTCTTTTAAGCTCCCCAGTGCCATCTTTAGTTCTCGTGCTTAGTAGTTCAACAAGCTTGCTTGATGCTTGGTTCAAAATATCAAATCGATGTTCAACTTCGCGCTTTGGAAGATAGTCACCTCGATAAATAGAAGGGTAAAAAGTGGATTTATCGTTTTTATTTTTGAAATCTACACCTTGCCCTCTAAAGAATAGAAGATGATCTTTGTTGAGGTAAGCAAGTGCTGCACAGTATTCAACTAGTTCTCGGTATGTATCAACAGGAAAACCATCACCAGACGCTATATCTTTTTCGTCAATAACGGTGGCTAGTTTCTGCGTGATTTTTCCTTCAATACCTCTCATCTAGCGATCCCTTAATGAAGCTAACTATTATTAGACGTCCTAAAATTCATACATTACACATGTCAATCGAACATAGAACTGTTGTTTTATGTTCGAGATTTAGTAAATTAAAGTAGCATAACAATATGTTATTATTGAGGTTTATTTAAATTAAAACTATTTTATTTGACATAAATCATTACAAATAAACATCACTTTTCATGTCTTGTATATTGAATGTATCCCATTTAAATTCCCTGAACAGTTTTATCAGCCCCTAAAAGCCAGATTGTTCCTGAATAAGTAATTTGCATAAGTAAGTTAGTCATGCTAACGATATGTTTTATCGTCTGTCAATTAATTATAGGCATGATATTTTTGAGGAAACTGAGAACTGTTTTAACTTAAAACGACCAGGCCTGGGTGTTATTTAAGGGGTTTGATTAGGTTAATTTGGCGCTTGTACGCGCATGTTTGGATTGGGTATTTCGAGGCAAAAAAAATCGCGCCTTGGTGGAGCGCGATCTTAGAAAGGAATGGATGTTTGAAAAAGGCTCCCCCTTTTTCAATAACCATTTAAAAGGGTTTAACTTCAACCAAAATCAAAATAACGATGGTTAATAGCAATGGGATTTCATTGGCCCAACGATAGTAAAGTCCGCTGTGATCCAGGTGCCCTTCTTGCATTTCTTGCATGCGGCGTTTACTCCAAAGATGATAAACCAACAGCAAGACCACAAACGTAATTTTGGCATGTAACCAGCCCATACCCTCTGCGATTGGGAAGTAAGCTAACCACAGCCAAATGCCGGTTCCGATGGCTAGCATCATCATAATGGTCATGAACTTATAAAGCTTTTGCGCCATAATCGCTAGGCGTGTTACCTGCTCTCCAGCGGCTTGCCCTTCGACAAAATGGACAAAAATTCGCGGTAAATAAAAGATACCTGCCATCCATGACATTACAAATAATATATGAAAAGTTTTTAACCACAACACTTTGATTTTCTCCAATCTGAGTTTAAGAATCTGTATGATACAGGTTCTTTTATTTCAAAACAGGACTTTAAGATGACAATTGAAAAAAACAAGGTTGGACAAATTCATTACTCTCTAACCGATGCAGACGGCAATCTAATCGACGCTTCTAACGAGAATCCTTTGGCGTATTTACATGGCCATTCCAACCTAATCCCTGGTTTGGAAAAAGAATTAGAAGGCAAAAAAGTTGGTGATAAATTTACCGCTTCTATTGCGCCTGCAGAAGGTTATGGCGAAGTTCAAGACCATTTGATCCAAGAAGGTGTTCCTAAGTCAATGTTCCAAGGCGTTGATAACCTAGAAGTAGGAATGCGTTTTGAAGCACAGTCTGAGCAAGGTGTTCATTCTGTTGAAATCACTGAAGTAGGTGATGAAACCGTTACAGTTGATGGCAACCATCCTCTAGCGGGTAAGACCTTAAATTTCGATATTGAAGTCGTGGGCGTTCGTGATGCCACTGAAGAAGAGTTGGAACATGGTCACGCACATGGTGATGGCGGCCATCATCACTAAGTAACCCCTAACGTTACTTCAGATTAGGCTCGTTTTATTACGATTAAACGAGCCTAATACTTCCCCCCTCAACTGCTTAACGCTTATCCCTCTTTTCAAAGCGACTCGATTACATAGTCTTCATAATCTAAGCCATCCTGATCAACTACGACAGGAATTGCTAACAGCCCGATATTAGCGGCTTGAACAGAAGTTGATTTGCCCGAAATAAGCGGATGCCATTCCGGTAATGGAT
>NZ_PKGB01000039.1 GCF_002848135.1 Hydrogenovibrio sp. SC-1 | reverse complement strand
ATGAGTGCTCACATTAGTAATCATTAAGAATTGCCCACTTAACTGAATCAATAACATTCGCTTCAACTCCTGCCTCGTTAAAATCAATGGCCCAATTATTTTCAATATAATCTCTCATTTGTTCAAATATCGAAAGAGCCTCATCTTGGTCAAGATTGAATTTATCAGATTCTGATATGATGTTTTCAATATGTTTAGAATCACCTTGAGTTCCGGCTGAGATAGCTAAGGTTCTACGATTACTTTCTCCCGCAGCTATATCGAAAGCTGGTGTAAGTTGCCACAAGCCATCTTTGAAGTACGCCGCATGATTTTGATAGTGATCGTCATGATTGGAAACTAATGCATTGAATACCATCCTTTTAAAAACTTCCAAAGAGTCTCGACCACGATTTAGTCTTTTTAGAGCCAAAGCGAAGTCACCATAAGAAGCCTCAAAACTTTCCTCAACGCCAAGTATTGATTGCATACTCAAATAGGGAAGTTTTCCAGTCTCAAAAATATCAAATCGTTTGGTCAAAAACACATCAGTATGACTATTGATTGAGATGATGCTACTATCGACGGCATTGATTCCGACCTTCTTTGCCAAACAAAGAGTCCCATGCTCAATTTGAGCATTATTTTCATAATCTCGAATAGAGGGTAGCTTCGCTAGATAGAGCTCATCATCTTTTAGCACAGTGAGTTTTGGCCTTGCACCACCTTGACTTGAGCCCTGCTTAAAGATTTTTGCATATTTTTCAGAAAAAGAATTATCTCGCTCAAACTGCCCTTTTGCTTCGATAATTTCTTTCCACTTAAAAGGTTCTTTATTTCGTGGTTCGAGAATGTTTGGGAATTCCTTTTCAGTGCTAAAAACCAGGTTACCTAATCGATCTTGCTGATTTTGGAGCAGCAATTCAAAGTCTGTTAAAGCCCTGCCATTAATAGATTTTAGAACAGCCTTCCCCCAGACCCCGGGTAAAGCATCGTTAAAACTAAGCAATGCACCATTAAAGCCTTTCTTTGAAAAGAATGTTTTGTCGATAAGGGGTAGGTGAATAGGATTGATTGCAAGTGCATCGGATTTATTCAAATAGCTTTTAGCATACTGAAACTTATATCCTTCTGGGGTTGAATGTTGGACCCTAAGCCTGCCAACAAGGACTTTATCAGTATTAAAAACATACAACATTTCAATGGTCATCTAACTGAAGTCCTCATCTTCGAGTGAAAGTGCCCAAACATCACTTACTAGGCTGTCAGAAGGCTTTCCTTTTTCAATTTATTATTTCCGAAATATCGATTCAAACAAACTCAATATAGACTTAATCATTGAAGTAAACCAATTCCTACTCTTAGTCTCTTTTTTGGCCGTATTCAATTGAGCAATATAACTTTGCTTGTCACTAATATCTCTCTTCCGAACCTGCTCTATCTGCTGTGAACTCATTCGACCTGCCCAAAGGATCTGATTATTACGAATAAAATAATGTGATTTGCATTTATAATTCCAGTTCCCTATAGAGGGAGTTATAGATACGCCTTTATCACCATTCGTTAACCGCCAGTCAGCTGGTGAAAAGGGTGTTACAACTTCTTCACCACAACCACAGCAACACTTGTGTATTGCTGTTTGATAGGGTTCGCTTATATACAACAACCCTTCCTCAATATGGTCTGGTATAAATTCAACAAAAACAGGAGTGACACTCCGCATCCTCATTGTACTAACCCTCCCGAGTCTCCGCGTGATAAGGACTGTAGGGAAAGAGTATATATCAAGTTATGTGGCTGCTCTTGATCTAGATAGAACCCCATTAACTGCTTCCACTTTATAACAGCCATAGCTGCATTAAGCGCATTCAAGTCTGCCACCTGAATATTACTTCTATAAATAACATCCCCCTCATCCTCATTGAAATCAAGTCGTTGAGACAGGTGTTCCTGTTTTTCTGCAGTAGCCAAAGTAACCCGACATGTTCCTAGAAGAGAACTAACATTTTCTTCCATTTCTACTACTTCAATGCCCATACCTACATCTATGAAGGGAATTTTCATTTGTACTAAATGATTTGTAATGATGCGACGTGCATCACCATTATCGACCGATACAAAGACAAAGTTAAATGAATCTAGTTCCTGAATATTGCTATCATCCAAAAAATAGGGATGAGAGAAAATTCCCTCTCTTAATGGCTCATATAAATTAGCAAAGTAGTCAACTTTCTTAGGTTTGCGCTGTAAATCATCAAGCGATGAAGCACCAGGAGCTCTGAAGGCATTGTGTGGCTCGAAATCATCTCCATCGAATAAATGAATTTCAGAAACTGGTGTCTTTGACAGCAGATCTAAGATAAAACTTCCAGTCCCTCCAACACCCACTATTGCAACTTTTGAACCCCTTAGTTTTTGTGATAAAGCAGTAATGCCCGCTCTTGCAGAAGCAGTATCAGGATATTTAAAAACAGATGTTTCATCACGCTGCCCATGAACCTTTCCCGTTCTCCCATCAGCATTAGGATCTACAACACGAGCTTCGCTAGCAAAAAGATTATGGTAGTGAGTCACCTTTTCATAGAAGCTTACAGGGCATTGACCATTTGGCTTATTTGATAAATAAAAATCAACTCTAAACTGGTCAAAAAGAACAATTCCATTTGAATGATTAACAACATGAATCATTTGCTGACCATTAGCTCTATAAGGGGTCTCCCCCTTAAACCACATAGTATGGTCCTGAGGACGAGTATCCTGATCACCTAGCTCAGAATAAGAACATACTAAAGTTCCAAGCTTTAACACTCCAGCCTGGTTTAAATATGGAATTGAGTGCACCAAAAGATGTTGGTGCACTATCTCAACATCAAATCCCTCATCGATCAATCTGGCAATAGAAGGGTTACGAGCGGTTAGTTTTAATGACATCGAACTTCACTCCATTTCTGATTGCTACGGACTGCCCCTCAACGAGAGTCCCATCAGACGTTTTCGGGCCTACATAGCTGACAGTGTAAACAACGTCACTATCTACTGAGCCAGAAAAAGCAAGATCAACAACTTCGCTGTAAGTTATTCGATCACCTTCAAAGCTCTTAGGGCGAGCGTTGACGATAATGTTTTTAGGCTTACTTTCATGTTTTTTTTCATGTTCAAATTTTTCTGTATTCATATTTATCCTTTCAGACGGCATCATTGCCGTAATTACTTTCATGCTCAAAATGAGCAAAACAAATTT
>NZ_PKGB01000038.1 GCF_002848135.1 Hydrogenovibrio sp. SC-1 | reverse complement strand
CCAGCTTAAAAGTTGAAAAGCTTATTAAGCTTCAATAAGTTACACCGCACAAAAATATACAATAAAAATCATAATACTCTCTTAAACTGAATACTCAACCCTATGTCACCGAACCCAAACGCTTTACTTTTGCTAATGTTCATTGAATAACTGTTCAAAATTGCCAACAGGCACCGGTTCTGAAAAATGGAACCCTTGTGCAAGCTTGCAGCCCATGCTTTGCAATAAAGACAAGGCTTCATTACTTTCCACTCCTTCTGCAATTATTTCTAATTTTAGGCTTTTTGCCATATGAATAATCGCTTGCACAATTCTGTAATCATCATTGTCTAACAAGATATTAGTAATAAAACATTTATCAATTTTCAATTTATCAATTGAAAATCGTTTTATATGAGCCAAACTGGAATAACCTGTACCAAAATCATCAATCGCGATTCGAACCCCCATCAAAGATAACTGTTGAGTCAGTTCTAAAGTTTTTTCTGAATCATACATCATGCCTGATTCTGTTATCTCTAGCTCCAACCATTTAGCATCAATATTAGACTGCTGCAAAGCATCAGAGACAATCACATCTAAATTCGATTTCTTAAACTGAACCGCAGAAACATTCACAGCGATATTTAAATAAATTCCCTGTTCCTGCCAACACGCAATCTGCCTACAGGCTTCACGAATGACCCATTCCCCAAGAGACAAAATTGAACCACTCAATTCAGCAATCGAAATAAATTCATCAGGCCTAATCATCCCCTTTTCCGGATGATTCCAACGGACTAATGCCTCTGCTCCCACCATTTTTCCCGAAACAATATCTACCTGCGGTTGGTAGTACAACTCAAACTCATTTCGCTCTAGAGACAGTTTAATTTCATTTTGCATGATTAGTTTTTCAATTGAATGGTTGTCAATCTCCTCAGAATAAACTGTGCAAGTATTCTTGCCAGTATCTTTTGACCAATACATTGCCATATCCGATTTTTTAAGCAACTCATCGAATGTTTGGCCATGGGTTGGGTAAAAAGCAATGCCAACCGACATTGAAACCCTTAAATCAAAATCATTGACAACAATCGGCACATCCAAGGCTTTTTGAAGATCAACGATTCGATCAACCACAGCGGTTTCGGAGGAAATATCAGGTAAAACCATTAAGAACTCATCACCTCCTTGACGAGATAAAAGATCATGTTCTCGAGTCTTAGTATTCAAACGATTAGCGACCTTTTTCAACAATATATCGCCCATTGCGTGACCTAAAGTATCATTAACCGATTTAAACCCATCCAAATCAATAAAAACGAATGCAACCTGTCTCCCTGATTGATCGGCCTCTTCCATCAATAATTGGCTTAGTTCTTGTACATGGTTCCTACTCAATAAACCTGTTAACACATCGTAATTTGCAATATATTTAATTTTATTTTCATATTGTTTTTGTTGCTTAATATCTCGTCCAACCGCCAAAACGGTTATTACATTTCCCTGCTCATCAATTTCAGGCACAATATGAATTTGGCTAATTATGGTGTTACCGCGAGAGGTCCGCCACTCTACATCAATGACAGAAGCTTTCCCAGTTTCAAACACCTCTATGATTGACGCTTCATAAGCACGAGTACCCGGTGATTCACAGACATCCGTTGGCGTTGAGCCTAGTATATTGACATGAGAGGGTACAAGATTCATCATGGCAGGGTTTGCATACACCCTTTTACAATCCATATCATATCGACAGATCGTATCAGGGGTTGATTCGACAAGCGTTCGAAAGTCTCTCTCTTTCTTCTCTAAAGACTCTTGTGTGTGCTTTAGCTCAGTGATGTCTCGCCCAATAAAAAGAACACTTATGATCTCACCCTGATCATCGTATTCAGGAATAAGCTTGTTATAGGACCAACAAGCGCTATCTGCTAATTGTATTGCCTTAGGGATTATTTTTTCGTTACCAGCAAAAACAAGCTTATCTGTATAATAAATAGACTCAAATTCTGCGACCTCTCCAGTTGCAATAACCTGTGTTACCAAAGTCTTTAACTGGTTAGTTGACTCACTTGATAGAATGTTACTTTGCCCAAGGCGCCTTCCTAATAGTTGCGTTTTATCCACACCAATTATTAATTCAACGACAGGATTTACATAAATAATTTCAAGCTTCAGGTTATAACGAATAACCACGTCAGTTGAATTTTCACTTAAATGCTTATAGTTTTCATGACTTTGTAAGTTCATCCTCTCATTATGCTTTCTCTCAGAGATGTCCTGAGTAATCGCAAGATTGTATTCTGCATCCTCAAACAAAATATGATGAACTTTGACCTCAACAGGGTACACTTTTCCTGCTTTAGATTTGTGTAGCGATTCAAAACATTGATCATATTGGTCTCTCAAAAATTCAATATATTCGAACCCGCCTTGTTCGCAAGTATTTGGATCAATATCCCACACAGTCATGCCGTTCAGTAATTCTTCCTTACTATAACCCAGCGTATCTGATGCCGTTTGATTGACATATAGAAAACTAGCCGTTGGAATATCAATTAAAAAAACCGATTCAGAAGAAGAGTTTATTGCTGACAACAAGACTCGCATCAATCGATCACTCTGCTTCTTTTGAGTTATATTTAAATTAAAACAACTGACCCCTGAAACTTGGCCTTGTGCATCCAAGATTGGTGAGTAAAATATTTGCCAGTACTGCCGTTCATAATGCACAACGTCACCGTAGCATTGTTCGATAGAAAACGACTCCCCTTTCATAGCTCGATCAAAACAAGCCTTTGCCTGATCCGCATCATCCCTAGAGTTGATTACTTCGAATATCGATTGACCAATTCTAATGTTTTGTCCCCACCGGTTATTCATAATTACCTGATGCTGGTGATTAAAGGCTAGATACTGATATTCTGTATCAATCGCAAAGGTTACAATATCTGGCGAACTTTCCAATATTGAACTTAACAATTGATCTTTGGTTTCATTGAGTTGCTGAAGAGAATACCGGTCTGAAATATCTTGAACACTGGCGATTCGATGCTGTACTTTATTGTTTGCATCCTTTATAACCGTAATATGAACATAAACAGGAAAGGATGACCCATCCTTTCTCAGGTGCTCTGTTTCAAAAGCCATATCATTTTTTGCACACTCAAGGTTAATTTTCTCACAGTCCGACAATCGTTCCATGAATTCAGGTGCAAAAACCTCACTTGGACTTAATCCCATCAGCTCGTCAACTTGGTAACCATGCATTCTTGCAAAAGCAGGGTTAACCATCTCTAAACAATTATCCTGAGCACGACATAATGCCAAACCAACGCGCGCGTTGTCGAATACATATGAAAGTGCTTTTAGGTCATAATGTTCTGATGTTGACTTTGATGTCATATTCACATAATTCTTAGATTTATTAAGTCAATGGCATGGCATAAACTATTGTTAGAAGTGTGTAATCGCCGTTCAAATGTAGCGTTTCATAGACTTGGTCACCTTCTAAGGGCTTTATTTTGATAGGATTTTACCTATTCACCAATGAGATAACCCTACAAAAAGTTGTAGCTTTAGCTCTTTTTCTGTTAAAAGTTAACAACAGGAGCTTTATTCAGCCAGAGCCCTGATTGGGATATAGAAGGGCCCATTAAAAATGGGCTCTATTTTGGTTCTGGTATGGATTTCAAAATTAGAAAAAGAATCAAAAGAAGTAGGAAAGGCGTAGATTGGCTGACCAAAGAGAGTTACTAAGCTGAACTTCATCATGATTATAGACAGGATGTTCAAAATATTGCAAAGAAGGCGTAATATCAAATGAATCCTCTAAACGATAGCGTAAATAAACTTCGAGCGTTTGATTATTATCTCTATAACCTTTGTCAGTAATGTGGTTTGACATTTTAGTACAACTGTATCCTGAACCAAATACCCAGTCGGCGCGTTGATATTCGTATACCAATGACGTAAAGACCTCACCTGATGAAACTTCAGGATTGGCATAACCTATACGCCCTTCGAAACTATGCTGATCAAAACTTTGATAAGCATTCAAATAAACACCATAATTTTGCAGATTGGTTTTACTGGAATCAGACAAAGATTCATGAGGAGCCGTGTGAGTCCAAAGACCCAATGTTAGATTTCTGGAGGAAGACGTATAACTCACCTCTCCATCTAAAAACATCCCTTTGTGGTCTTGGCCTATTTCAAATGCTTGACTGTAGTTACGACTAGGATTATCTGCTAAGCCATGTGACGAAGAAACGAGTATACGTCCAAAATAATTATCGCTTAACGCATGCTGAACAACCACTCCTAACGCATAGTCAGGAAAGTCAATAATGGGGTTATTGACCAACGGAGCTGAGATAAACTGTGTAGTTTCATCATTATTAATAAAGCTACTGTCCATATAGGCAGTGGCATCAATCATTCCCGTACTTAGACTGGTTTCTGGTGTCGCATGCCATGTCATAAAAAACTCAGATAGCTGAATTCTGCCCTTATTACGACTGTCCAGTGCCGAACCAGCATCACCATTTGATTGAGGTAGAAGGTGTCCTGCAGTGGTTTGTGCAGGTGTCGTACAACCTTCAATATGAGAGTGCAAACTAATGTTAGAAAAATCATAATACACCCCAAAATCACCCGATAAAGTACTTCCACTCTCTAAAGCGCTGGTGTTGGGACTTTGATAAATAAAAGAGAGACCGCCATCATAGCCAAAACCCTCACCTGCATACGCCTGATTGAATAATAGGCACGAATAAATAGGGAACAAAATCAAAAAAC
>NZ_PKGB01000037.1 GCF_002848135.1 Hydrogenovibrio sp. SC-1 | reverse complement strand
TGTCCATCGCGCACCATCGCTTTTAAACGACGGGACAAGGCTTCAAAACGCTCATCGTCATCAATATCCAACAGGGTTGCGATTTGCTTAATCCGTAAAGGTTTCTGCTCATTCTCAAGCAATTCAATAATATATTCACGACTTGGAATCGGGTTATCATACTTATCGGCTTCACGACTCGCATGCGGATCGGTTACCCCTTCATCTGTTGATGATAAAGGCTTGTCAACAGGGTTTGATTCAGGTGTCGTCGTTGCTTGTTCTGCCGACGATTCTAAAATTTCATTCTCATTTTGATTATGTTCAGTCACTCGAAATTCAACTACTCTTAGCTACTGGAATGCGTTCGATTATATTTCCACTACCGAAGCGATCATTCCAGGGTCATATGGATTCGATTTGTACGTTATTCAAACCTTCAAATCGATCACTTTGACCTGATTAAAAAAAAACCTTGAAAATCAAGGCGTGCACATTATAACTTAATTTCGGTCATCTGTTGACATTCGATTTTCAGTCAACCCAATCGCCCATACATTGGAGAAAGTGCACTCATCATTCAGACGGTTGATCACTTATCCAGTTGTTCGGCTAATAATGACAACGCAGATTCAACAGCCTCCTCTAATACCGGATGGTAAAAAGGCATATTCAATAACTGATCAACGGTCAAGCTCTGCGAAACGGCCCAAGTCAGCAGATGACAAATATGCTCGGCGCTTGGCATGACCAATTCACCGCCCAATAAGCACCGAGTGGCCTTATCTGCAAATAAAAAAATCGCCCCCTTATCCTGATCCATCACGATCGCACGACCATTATTGCGTTCCAATTTAAAACTAACCGTGACTATTTCTTGAGCATCTAATTCAGACAAACGCTGACCAAAAACCGCAATTTGTGGATCACAAAACGTTACCGCCATCAAAGTCGTACGCGCATAAGACTGTACATTTGGATAAGCAACGGCATTTTGCCCCGCAATTCGCCCATCTTGCGTCGCTTCATGTAACACAGGACGTCGATTATTAACATCCCCCGCAATGAATACCGGAAGATCCTCGACCTGCATCGTCGACGCATTAAAGTCAGACATTCCCTTCGAATCCAGTGTAATCCCAAGTTCTGTTAATCCTAAATGGTCTAAATTTGGTCTCCGACCCAATGTCGCTAATACCGCATCCACTTCAAAACACCCACTAGAAACAGTCACTTTAACCTTACCATCCTCCTCGGTGACTTCTGCCGCTTCGCCTAAATAAATTGGAAATGATTTAGAAATCCACTTAATTGACTCTCGAATGGTATCTTCCGCTTGTAGTCCAGCCAACTGAGATGACTGCTCAAACCCAATGACCTCTACGCCCAACCTAGATAGAGCTTGACCTAACTCGAGACCAATCACCCCTAAACCAATCACGGCAATACGCTTGGGCAATTGTTGTAATTCAAAAAAATCATCAGAGGTGATTAACTTTGACCCCAAACTTTGCCATTCTTTTGGCACAACCGGATGGGATCCCGTTGCAATAATCACTCGTTCGGCTTGAATCCTTTCCCCAGATACGTCAATGATATTAGGGGCGATGAAATGCCCCCGCCCCAATATCAATTGCTCAGGTTTAAGTGTATCGGTACTGCTACTTTGAACGCCCGTGGTAAACCGGTCTCGAAATCGCCTAACTCGCTCCATCACGACAACAGAATCCAGTTTTAATGCTTCAGCACCGTCAATCCCCGATGCATAAAATTGATGGCGACTGTGAAATTGTTCCGCACAATGGATCAATGCCTTAGAGGGCATACAACCAACTCGCGCACAAGTGGTTCCCAACGGCCCATCCTGAATCAAGACAAAATCATCTGTGTGCTGACGAACCTTTGATAAGGCCGTCAACCCTGCTGACCCTGCTCCCAAAATGGCAATCTTCACTTTTCTCATTCTTGGCTCCTATTTTAAAATACGCCACTGAGTCCATTAAGCGATTGTAACTAATCGATATGACAAAAATAAGAAACCGCGCTTGTAGCGTTATTAATTTGATCCTCAACTTGATACGCTACACGCGCTTCCTTCGACACCAATCTGGTTATAAAGCTTGATTAATTACGCTAGACTTTTAAAATCATCTAATCAATACAGCAAGGATTAAAACTTTTGAGACGTTTTTGGAAAGCAGCATTACTCTTGGTTAGCCTGACAAACCTGTCTGTAAGCCCCTTATGTGCCAGTTCAAAACAGCCGTCTCACCATTCTATCACCACTCGTATACTCCAACCCTTTCATGGAGATCTCTCCGAAATCCGACAAAGACGCATTATTAGAGTGTTAGTGAGCTATAACCGCACCAATTTTTTTCTAACAGAAAAAGGATTTCGCGGCATTGAATATGACTTACTCAATGCCTATATCAACTACCTTAACCGGGGGCCTCGCAAAGAACGCTATCAAACGCATTTAACTTTTATCCCCATGCCATTTGGCGACATTATCTCCAAGCTCCGACAAGGGTACGGAGATATTGCCGCCTCTGGCTTTACCATTACCCCTGAACGGTTAGCCTTAGTCGATTTCACCGATCCTTACATTGAAGATATTGCAGAGGTGTTGGTCTCTAGCAAAACCGCTGACCCGATTACTCGACTGGAAGACTTTTCTGGAAAACAAGTGGTTGTGGTCAGCAACAGCAGTTATGTCATCCATCTAGAAGTCATCAACCAAACGCTGGGGCGTTTGGGGTTAGACCCCATGGAAGTCGTACGTGCTGATCCGCTCATGGAGTCCGAAGATATTTTAGCGCTACTCAATGAAAATGTTTACCAGTACACCGTTGTCGATAGCCACATTGCTAAGCTTTGGAATCAAGTTCTAGAAAACATTGAAGTTCATGAAGACATCATCGTTCATCACCGCAGTGATATTGGGTGGGCAATTCGTCCCAACACCCCCGATTTAAAGCAATCCCTAAATCGTTTTATTCAAAACTATGCCAGGCCTGGTCGTTTTTTAGGCAATTCACTTTATAAAAAGTATTTTAACAATACCTTCTGGGCAGAGAAACCGTTGACACATGACTTATTAAAACGTATTGAATGTTTAAAGTATTATTTCCAGCTTTATGCCGAGTTTTATGGCTTTGACTGGCGGTTAATTGCGGCGCTCGCTTACCAAGAATCTCGATTTAAACCCAACAAAACCAGCCATGCTGGCGCGGTTGGCATTATGCAAATCAAGCCATCAACCGCAAGAGATCGCAATGTCAACTTGCCCAATATTCAAGATATAGAAACCAATATCCACGCGGGCGTTAAATATTTAGCTTATTTAAGGGATCGCTATTTTGACACCCCAGACTATTCAGAGGAAGATCGCAACAATTTTGCACTCGCCGCCTATAATGCAGGTCCTCGCAAGGTGTTGCAACTCCAACAAAAAGCCAGCGAACTGGGACTAAAACCCAACAACTGGTTTTACAATGTTGAAACGGTTGCCAGGCAAGTGATTGGACACGAAACAGTCAATTACGTCACCACTATTCAGAAAATGCGCATTTTCCTAGAGGCATCAAAACGGCTAGACCAAGATAAACGGCTGTTTTTAGAAGAAACCGTTGATCAATTACAAAAACGGAATAACCCTAACGAAGAAAGCTCGGCTAATGAGGACGATAAACCCTAACATTGTCAAACCCTTGATCCTTTAAGTATTGTGCATGTAATTGGCTCATCACCCCTTTTTGGCAATAAAGCAAATACTGTTTATTCTCATCCAAATTTTTAAACTTCTGATTTAATTCATAAAAGGGAATGACTAACTTATTTTCTATCGCCAAAGGCATGCGTTCAACGATCTGCGGCTTACGTATATCAATCACCACCGAACCCTCAACGTCATGACACACTTCAACGGCTTCAGCAGCATTGATATTTTCAATCACTTGATCCACGGAAATGACTTGAGCATCCGCAACCGCCTGATCTAAAACCGCATGATCAAAACGATTAGTTTCCAGCTCAATGCGCTTAGCAGAACTGTTAATGACTGGGTTCTGCGAAATCACGCCACAGTATTCAGGCATACTTTCTGCAAATTCGCGCGTTCCAATTTGGTCAGCCAGATTCATGATGTCTTGTTTATGCATTACCGAAAGCGGGCGTAATACCAACTTGTCCGTCACCCGGTCAATCATTGCCATGTTTCTTAGGGTTTGACTGGAAACCTGCCCCACTGCATCGCCCATCACCAACGCATCAATCCCCATTTGGTCAGCGATTTTCTCTGCGGCTTTTAGCATTAAGCGTTTGAGAACCACGCCCATATAGGTTTCATGAGAGGTTCGAAAAATTTCTGCGACCACTGGTTCAAAAGGCACAGACACAAATGAAACCCGGTGCGATGCGCCAAATTGTTCCCAAAGGTAGTAAGCGACTTGTTTCACGCCTATTTCATGCGCAGCGCCGCCTAAATTAAAAAAGATATAATGGGTTTTGAGACCACGCCGCATCATTAAATAACTGGCTACCGTCGAATCAAATCCCCCTGAAACGAGTGATAAAACCTCTCCTTGAGAGCCCATTGGAAACCCACCTAATCCCGGATATCGAGCTTGAATCAAATTTAACTGATCCTGATGCACTTCCAGTTCAATTTTGACGTCTGGCTGTTTTAAGTCGACACCGGCGGAAGTGCCTAATGAAAATAATCGCCCGCCAACATACCGCTCAATTTCATTGGATGTAAATTCGTGGGTACCGGTTCTTTTTGCTCGCACCACAAAACGTTTACCCTCAATTTGAGAGGCCGCTTGTTCAACAACAATATCAGCAATTTCCACCAATGTTTTAGCGGGAAATTGTGCCACTGCCAAGACTTGTTCTATTCCTGGTGTTTGTAACAAAATTCTTCGAATCGAATCGGATTGCTCGCTTGTACAATAAACCTCTAACTTGTCCCAAAATCTTTTTATTTCAACACCCTGCGTATTTCGCTCAAATAGGGTTTTTAAATTAAAGTACAGCTGACGAATCATCTTCTTTTTGACAGAATCGCCCTTCACCATCACTTCTGGAAAAATTTTAATAATAAACTTCATTCACTTTGCCTTTAAACCAAACTATT
>NZ_PKGB01000036.1 GCF_002848135.1 Hydrogenovibrio sp. SC-1 | reverse complement strand
GTTCCATCTTGCTATGGTCCCCAAGCAATTGGGTTATGTAAGCTGTCTTTAACTGTGTTAAAAACAACTCACTGAATTTGGAAAAATCTCTGTTTAATACTTGTTAAAACGTCTACTTATTCTTCAGAACAATGTTCTTAAGCGTTCTCTAAACTCAAGCTCAACATGTCACCTTTCATTAATCTTCGCTTTCGCTCTAATTAATAAAGTTACTTTTGAGTTGTATAGTTAAGCCTCACGGGTAATTAGTACAAGTTAGCTTCATCCATTACTGAACTTCCACATCTTGCCTATCAACGTCATAGTCTTTAACGGCCCTTCAGAAGACTTAAAGTCTAGGGAGAACTTATCTTGGGGCAGGTTTCCCGCTTAGATGCTTTCAGCGGTTATCCTTTCCGATCGTAGCTACCCAGCAATGCCATTGGCATGACAACTGGAACACCAGCGGATCGTCCACTCCGGTCCTCTCGTACTAGGAGCAGCCCCCCTCAATTCTCCAACGCCCACGGCAGATAGGGACCGAACTGTCTCACGACGTTCTAAACCCAGCTCGCGTACCACTTTAAATGGCGAACAGCCATACCCTTGGGACCGACTTCAGCCCCAGGATGTGATGAGCCGACATCGAGGTGCCAAACACCGCCGTCGATATGAACTCTTGGGCGGTATCAGCCTGTTATCCCCGGAGTACCTTTTATCCGTTGAGCGATGGCCCTTCCACACAGAACCACCGGATCACTAGAACCTGCTTTCGCACCTGCTCGACGTGTCTGTCTCGCAGTCAAGCACCCTTTTACTCTTGCGCTCATTGCACGATGTCCGACCGTGCTGAGGGTACCTTCGCGCTCCTCCGTTACTCTTTAGGAGGAGACCGCCCCAGTCAAACTACCCACCATACACTGTCCCTGACCAGGATTCACTGATCTAGGTTAGAACCTCAATAATATCAGGGTGGTATTTCAAGATTGGCTCCACAATGACTGGCGTCACTGCTTCATAGCCTCCCACCTATCCTACACAGATAGTATCAAAGTCCAGTGCAAAGCTGTAGTAAAGGTTCACGGGGTCTTTCCGTCTAGCCGCGGGTACGCAGCATCTTAACTGCGAGTTCAATTTCGCTGAGTCTCGGGTGGAGACAGTGTGGCCATCATTACGCCATTCGTGCAGGTCGGAACTTACCCGACAAGGAATTTCGCTACCTTAGGACCGTTATAGTTACGGCCGCCGTTTACCGGGGCTTCGATCAAGAGCTTCGCATAAGCTAACCCCATCAATTAACCTTCCGGCACCGGGCAGGCGTCACACCGTATACGTCATCTTTCGATTTTGCACAGTGCTATGTTTTTAGTAAACAGTTGCAGCCACCTGGTCTCTGCAACCCCCATCAGCTTACGGAGCAAGTCCTTAACCAATAGGGGCACACCTTCTCCCGAAGTTACGGTGTTATTTTGCCTAGTTCCTTCACCCGAGTTCTCTCAAGCGCCTTGGAATTCTCATCCTGACCACCTGTGTTGGTTTGGGGTACGATTCTTTATAACCTGAAGCTTAGAAGCTTTTCTTGGAAGCATGGCATCAACTACTTCGTCCAATAATAGGACTCGTCATCAGTTCTCAGCATTAAGATCCCGGATTTGCCTAAGATCTCTGCCTACTACCTTAAACTTGCAACCATCAGCAAGCTAGCCTAGCCTTCTCCGTCCCTCCATCGCAGTTATAAAAAGTGCAGGAATATTAACCTGCTTCCCATCGACTACGCCTTTCGGCCTCGTCTTAGGGGTCGACTAACCCTACGTCGATTAGCGTTGCGTAGGAAACCTTGGTCTTTCGGCGAGGGAGCTTTTCACTCCCTTTATCGCTACTCATGTCAGCATTCGCACTCGTGATACCTCCAGGATGCTTTACAACACCCCTTCGCAGGCTTACACGACGCTCCTCTACCATGCCATAAATGGCATCCACAGCTTCGGTACACTACTTAGCCCCGTTAAATCTTCGGCGCAGGCCGACTCGATCAGTGAGCTATTACGCTTTCTTTAAAGGGTGGCTGCTTCTAAGCCAACCTCCTGACTGTCTAAGCCTTCCCACATCCTTTCCCACTGAGTAGTGTTTAGGGACCTTAGCTGGTGGTCTGGGTTGTTTCCCTCTTGACAACGGACGTTAGCACCCGCTGTCTGTCTCCCATGATTGCACTTGTTGGTATTCGGAGTTTGCAATGGGCTGCTAAGCCTTGACGGCCCGCTAGACCATAACAGTGCTCTACCCCCAACAGTGAGACATGAGGCTCTACCTAAATAGATTTCGAGGAGAACCAGCTATCTCCGGGCTTGATTAGCCTTTCACTCCGATCCACAGCTCATCCCCGCATTTTTCAACATACGTGGGTTCGGTCCTCCAGTACCTGTTACGGCACCTTCAACCTGGCCATGGATAGATCGCCCGGTTTCGGGTCTACACCATGCAACTAAACGCCCATTTAAGACTCGGTTTCCCTACGGCTCCCTTATTCAGTTAACCTCGCTACATAATGTAAGTCGCTGACCCATTATACAAAAGGTACGCAGTCACCCAACAAGTGGGCTCCTACTGCTTGTACGTACACGGTTTCAGGTTCTATTTCACTCCCCTTCAGGGGTTCTTTTCGCCTTTCCCTCACGGTACTGGTTCACTATCGGTCGGTAGAGAGTATTTAGCCTTGGAGGGTGGTCCCCCCATGTTCAGACAGAATTTCACGTGTTCCGTCCTACTCGAATAACACTTAATAAGATTTCGCATACAGGACTATCACCTTGTTTCGTCACACTTTCCAGAGTGTTCTGCTATCTTAATAAATGCTTTAGGGCTGGTCCCCGTTCGCTCGCCGCTACTTGGGGAATCTCGGTTGATTTCTTTTCCTCTGGGTACTTAGATGTTTCAGTTCTCCAGGTTAGCCTCCCACAAGGGGATATCCTTAAAAAGGATGGGTTTTCCCATTCGGAAATCCTCGGATCAAAGCTTGTTTACTAGCTCCCCGAGGCTTATCGCAAGTTACTACGTCCTTCGTCGCCTTCTACCGCCTAGGCATCCACCGTGTACGCTTAGTCACTTAACTATACAACTCAAAAATAACCTTATGCCTTTTGTTAACTCCACAGCTCTGGTAGCTATACCATTTAGTGAACCGCTTCTGTTTATAAAGCCTAATGAGTGTACGCAACTAAAAGTTTTTACGCTGACATGTTTCGCTTGAGTTTGTATCGTGGTTTTAATTTCCGGCCCTTTACAACCTTCCATTAATTCCATTGAACTCTTAAGATACATTGTTACCTCGTTAGCCCAGCCGTTGGAGACGACTGGACTAACTCAATAAACTGGTAACAGATCAACCTATTTAAAATAAGTCAATCTGGATGTCGTCATCATCAAATGACTCCAGTTTATTGTTTCTAAGTTTATTTTTTAACTTAGAGATTTTTCCTAATTTTTAAAGAACTTCTTTGTTTCTTCAGTCAATATGACTGTTAATAAACTCTTATTCATTGCTGAATCAGAATGTATTAACAGGAATATTGGTGGAGCTATGCGGGATCGAACCGCAGACCTCCTGCGTGCAAGGCAGGCGCTCTCCCAGCTGAGCTATAGCCCCATTCGGGAATCAGCAGGTGTTTTCTTACCCCTGATAGGTTTAATTCTTGACCAATTACTTGGTTCAAAAATTGGTGGGTCTGGGTGGATTTGAACCACCGACCTCACCCTTATCAGGGGTGCGCTCTAACCAACTGAGCTACAGACCCAGGTCGTTCTCATCTTTTCAGTAATTCAGAAATAATTTATGTGAAAGCTAGCTTAAGCTCGCAACCGTCTTTGTCTTAAAGGAGGTGATCCAGCCCCAGCTTCCGCTAGGGCTACCTTGTTACGACTTCACCCCAGTCATGAATCACAAAGTGGTGAGCGCCCTCCCGAAGGTTAGACTACCCACTTCTTTTGCAACCCACTCCCATGGTGTGACGGGCGGTGTGTACAAGGCCCGGGAACGTATTCACCGTGACATTCTGATTCACGATTACTAGCGATTCCGACTTCACGGAGTCGAGTTGCAGACTCCGATCCGGACTACGAGAGGTTTTATGAGATTCGCGCACTGTCGCCAGTTGGCTGCTCTTTGTACCCCCCATTGTAGCACGTGTGTAGCCCATCCCATAAGGGCCATGATGACTTGACGTCGTCCCCGCCTTCCTCCGGTTTATCACCGGCAGTCTCATTAGAGTTCTCAACTAAATGGTAGCAACTAATGATAAGGGTTGCGCTCGTTGCGGGACTTAACCCAACATCTCACGACACGAGCTGACGACAGCCATGCAGCACCTGTCACTGCGTTCCCGAAGGCACCAATCTATCTCTAGAAAGTTCGCAGGATGTCAAGGGATGGTAAGGTTCTTCGCGTTGCATCGAATTAAACCACATGCTCCACCGCTTGTGCGGGCCCCCGTCAATTCCTTTGAGTTTTAATCTTGCGACCGTACTCCCCAGGCGGTCAACTTATCGCGTTAGCTACGCTACTAATCTTTTTAATAAGACCAACAGCTAGTTGACATCGTTTACGGCTTGGACTACCGGGGTATCTAATCCCGTTCGCTACCCAAGCTTTCGCACCTCAGCGTCAGTTTTAAGCCAGGAAGTCGCCTTCGCCACTGATGTTCCTCCAGATATCTACGCATTTCACTGCTACACCTGGAATTCCACTTCCCTCTCTTAAACTCTAGATTGCCAGTATCGGATGCAGTTCCTAGGTTGAGCCCAGGGCTTTCACAACCGACTTAACAGTCCGCCTACGCGCGCTTTACGCCCAGTAATTCCGAATAACGCTTGCACCCTCTGTATTACCGCGGCTGCTGGCACAGAGTTAGCCGGTGCTTCTTCTAAAGTTAACGTCAAACTAAGCAGGTATTAACTACTTAATCTTCCTCACAATTGAAAGTGCTTTACAACCCTCGGGCCTTCTTCACACACGCGGCATGGCTGCATCAAGGTTTCCCTCATTGTGCAATATTCCCCACTGCTGCCTCCCGTAGGAGTCTGGGCCGTGTCTCAGTCCCAGTGTGGCTGATCATCCTCTCAAACCAGCTATAGATCGTCGCCTTGGTAGGCCTTTACCCTACCAACTAGCTAATCTAACGCGGGCTCATCCTTTAGCGATACCTTCCAAGGAGAGGGCACCTTTAATCCGTAGATCATATTCGGTATTAGCATACGTTTCCATATGTTGTCCCCAACTAAAGGGTAGATTCCCACGCGTTACTCACCCGTCCGCCACTCGTCAGCAAGAAAAGCAAGCTTTTCTTCTGTTACCGTTCGACTTGCATGTGTTAGGCCTGCCGCCAGCGTTCATTCTGAGCCAGGATCAAACTCTTCAGTTTAATCTTGATTTTGTTTTTTTAATGAGCTTTGCTGCTCTAAACTCTCGAAATTAACAAGGTACATGTATCATATAAATATGATTAACCATATACATAGTTGTCGAGACTTTTTATGTTGCGGTCACTTACTTAAGTAACTTCCACATAAATTATCTCTGAATTACCTGATTTTTAAAGAACTTGGTCTTAATTTTCCCAGCCCGTCCGCCTTTGCGTTCGTCCTGAGTAAGCCGCGTATTCTAATCGTTTCCTACCTCAGTAGTCAAGACTTTTTTTGGCTTTTTTCTTGGCGGTTATTTTTCAATTACCAACAAGAAAACTCTTTTAAATTCCCGCTTCATTAGCCG
>NZ_PKGB01000035.1 GCF_002848135.1 Hydrogenovibrio sp. SC-1 | reverse complement strand
ACCGGCCAAATACAACCCTAGCGCCACCATAAAGCCCCCAGCAATCACTTGCAAAGTCAGCTGAACAGGCAAAAAAGTGGTCAGTGAAATCAATGAGTGGCCTAACCAGCCGAATAGGCTACCGATCAGGACATAACTGGTTAAGCGTCCACCGTTATAGCCCAATTGATAGGGCAACATTTTCCACCAACTCAATTGCACTTCTGGCTTCAAATTAAACGTTAAGCTGCCAACCACACCGCCACACATGCCTAAGCAGTGTACGCCCCCTAGTAAGCCGACAATCAGTGCTGTGACATAAATAGACTCTATCATCGACGCTCCATATCCATCGCCCGATAAGAAATGGCTTCGGCCAAATGTTGTGATGTCACCTCTGGCTGTTGAGCCATATCGGCCAAAGTACGACTCATACGGAGCAATCGGTGATATCCCCTTGCAGATAACCCCAATCGATCAACCGCCTGTTTTAATAAATCTTGTGCAGCGGTATCTAATATCACTTGTGATTCCAATTGTTTGACCGTTAAGTGCGCATTTAAGCACCCTTGGCGTGCCAATTGTGACTGTTGGCAGGCGGTGACTCTTTCTCTCACTATCGCACTGGTTTCGAAAGGCTCAGGAGACTGCCCCGTTAAGGCTTCAAAATTAACCGCAGGCACTTCTAAGTGACAATCGATGCGGTCTAGTAATGGACCTGAAATCTTGCGTCGGTATTTTATAATCTGCTCTGGCGTATCCTGACAGCTGTCAAATACAAAATTAAATGATAATATGGAATATAAAAAGGTCATTTCTACAAAATTAAATGATAATTTGAGCTATAGGATTTCACAATGTGCCGTTTTCCCTACAATAATAAATGAGAATGTTTGCCATGCCAGTTAGAAAAATTCCGCTGAACTATCGTAACATTACAGGATATGTCCATAGCGATAAAAGTGACGCTTACACATATTTTGAATCGAGTCTTGAACGTGATGCTCTCATCTTATGCGAATTTGATTTTCGGGTTAAAGCATTCAAGACTCAACCACGTCGATTTGACTATATTCTTGATGGCAAAAAACGACATTATACTCCAGATATTTTGGTTGAATACATCAATGGACAAAAGCACTATGTGGAAATCAAATACCGAGAAGACCTTAAAAAAGACTGGCATAAACTCAAACCCAAATTTAAAGCCGTAATAAAGGAATTGAAACCCGAACCCAATACGCGGTTCAAGATTTTCACCGACAAAGAAATCCGCACACAACTTCTAAAGAGCGCAACGTTTCTACTGCCCTACAAAAACCGACCTTATGAAGAATACCAACTAGCCACTATTCGCAAAATACTCTCTCGTGGCCTAGCTATGCCAATCAATGAATTACTGTCACTTTGTACAACCGATGAGATGGAACAGGCCGAGTTTTTGAACAGTCTATGGTATGGCATTGCCAATCGTATAATTGAGACAGATCTTCATGCTCCACTGAGTATGAGTCAATCGGTTTGGGTGCTATGTGATACGACGAATGATGATCTTGGTAATAAAAATGACAACAAGGGCGGAGACCTAGTATGAAAGAAATTCGATTTGAAGTTGGAGCCGAAGTATTTCATGGAAATTCCCGTTACAGGATCATACAGGTAATTGACCTTGAACACGTTGCTGTTCGCAGTTCATTTTCCGGTAACATCAAAAAACTGCACATTTCTGAAGTGTCATCCGAGCCGAATGATCCAGAAAATCCAACAGAAATCATTCCTGCCAAAGATCTCTTATCCATCCCGAATGAACAATGGCAAGAGATTAATAAAAAGGCTTTGCTCTTTAGCCAAATTATGCAAGAAAACGATGAATGTATCCGCCGTAACAAAATCAGAGAAGCCGCTATAGAATTGAGCGTTTCTGAACCAACGATTTATCGCCAACTTCATAAGTACAAAGAATCCAAAGGTAATCCACTCGTTTTGCTCAGAAAAAAACGTGAAGATTCAGGTCGGTTGGTACCGGAAATCGAAGACTTGGTTCAAAAACACATCACTCGGTTTTTAAGCAAGATTCAGCTCAAGGTTACCGACATTTACCGCGACCTTGAACTGGATGTGATCAGGTTGAATAAAATCAGGTCTGAGTCTGGACTTGAACCTTTGGGAAAACCACATATCAACACGATTCGACACCGAATCGACCTGTTAAGTGCCGCAGAGATAGCTGCCAAGCGTAAAGGCAAGAAAGGACAGGATGCACACCGACCAATTATGGGGAAATTTCCTGAACTGCAAAAACCATTACAGGTTGTGCAAATTGACCATACCCCGGTTGACTTGATTGTGGTGGATGATGAAAACCGGCTAGAGATCGGGCGACCGACCATTACACTGGCCATCGACGTCTTCAGTCGCATGGTCACTGGTTTTTATATTTCGTTGGAAAAGCCCAACACGCTATTAACCGGAGCTTGCTTGACGCATTCGATTCTGGATAAGAAAAAATGGCTTCTTGATCACAAAGTGGAAGGCGAATGGCCAGTTTACGGAGTAATGGAAACCATCCACACGGACAACGGCCTTGAATTTCATGGTAAGTCATTGAAACGCGCTTGTGAAATCTACAAAGTCAACATGACCAAACGCCCAGCAGGAACCCCGCGATACGGCGGTCATATCGAGCGATTGTTCAAGACATTTAACGATGGTGGCATTCATGCCCTCCCAGGCACCACAAAATCAAATGTTCAAGGCCGTGGTGAATACCGTTCGGAAAAGCAGGCGGCCATGACGTTATTTGAATTTGAGACATGGTTTACAGACTTTGTAGTGAATGTATATCACCGGACAGTTCATTCTGAAATAGGCATGACGCCTTTGGAAAAGTACAAGCGCGGAATAATTGGAGACGAGAACTCACCTGGCTGTGGCCTGCCGCCTAAAATCGACAACCCGATCAAACTCAAAATCGACTTTCTTCCTTATAAAGAACGCAGTGTTCAACAATATGGTATTAAGTTGTTTGGAATTGATTACTTTCATGATGTTGTGCGTAAATGGATAAAACAACCTGATAAGAACCGTAAAGGGGCACAGAAGTTTATTGTGCGTTACGATCCACGGGATATAAGTTCGGTATTTTTTTTCGATCCAGACATGGAGTCTTATGTAGTGGTACCTTACCGAGACATCAGCCATCCAGCCATTTCACTTTGGGAGTTGAGAGAATTAAAGCGCCGGGCTAAAGAGGCTAACCCGTTACAAAAAACTGATGAAGAAGCCATTTTTGCAGCCCGTGCTCGAATGCAACGCCTTACCGAGCAGGCTAAAAAAGAAACTAAGCACGTTCGCCTTCAAAAGCAAAAAGAAGCTATTCGACAAAAAGAGTCACTACCCACCTTAGCCTCTGAAGCCGGACTAAAAAATAACGAAGACCTTAAAGGTTCGGTATTCAATCCCACCGTCGAGAGTATTGATGACGAAGACTTTGATAACATTCAACCGTTTGAGGACATTGACCAATGAGCCAGTATGACCACTTGTTAGACAAGGCGTTTGATCTTCTGAATGCTCCACTAAAAGAGCGTATTGAATATGTTAATAGTGATAAATGGATTGGGTATCCCCGCGCTCAACAGATTCTTGAACGGATGGAGGATTTTATCAGCTATCCAAAAGTAGAACGAATGCCAAACTTGTTAATTGTCGGTGACAGTAACAACGGTAAGACACAAATCTTGAAACGCTTTGCAGACCGCTACCCTTTGACAGTGGATGAAGAGGATTACACCAATCGGCAACCAGTGGTATTTATCTCAGCACCAGCCAAGCCTGATGAAAATGCTTTTTTGATTCGGATACTAGAAGAGATGATCGTGCCTTATGCTAAAAACGACAGTATAGAGGTTAAACGTCAAAAAGTTATCCGCAATATGGAGTTTCGCGAAACTCGAATACTGATCATTGATGAAATACAGCATATTATCGCTGGCTCTCATAACGCTCAAAGAGGGTTTCTCAATAGTATTAAAGATTTATCTAACGCTTTGAGAATTCCGATTATCGGTGCAGGTATCGAAGATGCATATCATGCAATACAGGTTGATCCTCAAATGGCAAATCGCTTTCAAATAGAGGCGCTTGCACGCTGGGAATTTAATTCCAGAGAGACCCGCAAGGCATTTGCTCAATTGATTAGGACTATTGAGGCTAGGCTTCCTTTACCAGAACCATCTTTTCTTTATAAAAAGCTCTTTATTGAGCAATTATATTACCTGAGTGAGGGACTTATCGGAGAAGTCGTATTAATTATCAGACAACTGGCCACTTACGCAATTAAGCATGATTTACCCTGTATTGATGATTCGGTATTCGGTGCATTAAACCTAGTACCTGCATCCAAACGAAAAGACTTATTAAAACGGCTTCGATAGTCATGAAACCAAAAAGACGCTATTTGCTTTATCCTCCATTCAAAGATGAGTTGACGACCTCATGGATTGCCCGCAATGCACTAAATTTCGGAATGAAACCGTCTCAGCTGGCAACACTAATTACGGAGAATGTAGAAGCATGGAAACCTGATCTAGATGTTTTCATCAATCCAATGTTTGCCAAAAGCATTGCGACCAATATCGGCATAGATCAGTCGGTACTTTACAGGCTTAGTTTTTATGGTTCTTGCGATTACTTTTATAATCAAACAGAGAAGACCTCTCAAGTTAAGTGGGTCATGCCATTAGGACAGAAGCTGAAAAACAAACAATTTAGCTTACAATACTGCCCTTGTTGTCTGGCCGAAGATGGGAAAAGACCTTACTTTCAGAAACATTGGAGGTTGGCCTTTATGACGGCCTGCCCTTATCATTCTGTGCAGTTGCATGATCGTTGCCCTAAGTGTCATAACCCCATTGAGCTGAAGCGATTACAGAAGAATGTAGAAGATGTACTGTATCACCCTGAAGATATAGCACATTGCTCAAAATGCGGGTTTGACTTGCGAGAAACCGACTATGTGCTGGCTTCTACAGATGAGTCTGATATTAATCGCATCAACTTCTTGCAGTCCACGCTTGGCTATGGGCAAGTTGGAAATTTGAAGTTTGCTTATTCCAATCTGTATTTTGAGGGCATCCGGCGCTTGTTGTCATTTTTGGTATGCCGCCCCAAGGGAGAAAGGTTGTTTATGCACTTGCGCCATGAACTTGATTTACGACAGATGTATCATCGTGAATTGATTGGTCACAATGTGGAGCCGGAGAGGTTGGAAATCGGTTTACGAAGAAGTGGCCTGGTCATGATTTACCACTTATTGCAGGACTGGCCAGAAAGCTTTGTGAAAGCCTGTAAAGCTACCAATACGTCCACTCACATGATCAAAACGCCTTATTTGGAGTTTCCGTATTGGGTGACGGATGCGCTGTTTTTTCAAATCAAGCAATACAAATATTCTGCTTGCGATGACGAAAAGTCGAACATTGTGGATTTTTTCGATAAACGATTAAAAAAGAAAATTAAGCCGGAGCAGGTACGGCGGTTTGTGAGGTATTATTTTGAAGAGCATTCGCAACGCTTATGAACTAAGGTTCTTCAAAAAGTATTCGGAAAAAGACGACCCCCTTGCCCTCAGAATCTGTCAGGCACTGGGATGAGAGTTTACTTCGCACAGCCTTTTAGGATGGACAATAGCTGTAGGATAGGTAAACAAAACAACTAGCCCAGAAAGGGTTATGACCATCAATCTTCGTTGGATGTGCTGAAAGAAAAGGAATTAAAGCCGGATGTTACATTTTAGTACTTAAATTCGGGGAGTAAAAAATCTCGTAATGAACGAGAGTATACTATAAGACATAATTTTAAATAGATTCTATGAAATGTAAGTGTGTATTAAGTAACAAGGGTTCTCCGTTGGTACCAATGGTACACTACCGCAATAAGCAATTGAATAAGTTATCATTAATATGATATCCGGAATGTATCAATCTGTTTTGCACCCGTTATTTAAACATTAAATTTCATCTGCCATCGCTCTTGGGACGGGGCGAGAGTGTTTGAAGGAGGTGTGTAAGAGGTTATTGTTTGATTTTATCTAAATCTTGATATTTGATGACAGGTGCATCAGTAATATTTAATTCCATACGTGAATCAAGAAGCTTTTGTGTAAAGAAACCATCAAAAGTCATTCCAACTGACGTAACAAAGACAATGAAAATTGTAAAAAATAGAGCCCAACGGTTAAAAGTTTTTTCAGCCTTCCCAAGCTCGCTCTGAACTTGATTTTTTAATTCTTGGTTATTTTCTCTTAACGTTCTGTTTTCATTGAGCAATCTTCTTTGATGCTTTAGCTCTTCTTCGGTAATGCCACTTTTACTCATCGTCTCGTTAATTTCATTAATTATAGAAAGTCCATCCGACAAGTTTTTAGAAAGATCTCCATAATAATCAATCCTACATGAATTCTCAAGTCTTACACCATTAATCTTTTCAA
>NZ_PKGB01000034.1 GCF_002848135.1 Hydrogenovibrio sp. SC-1 | reverse complement strand
AAAACATATAAATCAATAGCATCATAATATCCTCGCTTACAATGCTTGTATGCTTCTATGAGATTTGCTTTCTTGGTTTGTGGCTCTACACCGTCTAAAGCAGCTTTTAATATGTGGTGTCCAGCATATCTTAGTTGATTGATTGGTTGTGCCATTGTTGAAGGTAAGATGTTTGCAAGTATGCGAATTAATTTTTCGGTCTCTAAATACCAAATATTGATAGTCGAAAAGTCAATTTCATCTTCTTTTTCTGAAGAGACATTAATAGTTTTAATATCTTCTAATGCTTGACTTTCAATAAGTTCTATTAGTTGCTTTGAAGGAGAAAGGGGTGACTTAGCCATTAACCTGATTTCTTGATTTTTATAATAGTATTTTATTAAGTTATTGAAAAAGCACTATTAACTATTAGCAAGTTCGTTAAGATCATTCATAGAAGCTAAAGCTTTTCCATGCAACTCTTGGCTTGTTAAGAAATCTGTGTGGCAGTTAGACTTACCTTCAGGCAACACTACAACTTGACCTAAACTTCTATGATCTGAATCGCGCATCATGTACAAACGCTCAAATTCGTAGTTATCAGTAACTGAATTATTAATGTACGAATTCTTTATTTGATCGTATCCAGATAAAGACTCAACAAAAGTTCTATAAAATGACATCGTCCTGAAGGCTCATAAAATTATTTTAATAAAGTTTAGAAAAGAATGCGGACTATATTGTAAAAAATAAAGATTGTCAAATTTTCATATAATTTATACATTTTTTGGTAAAAAAAGCTAGTTTTTTCAAAAAAACGTAAAACAAGCAAACAAATTGGAGTTATTCCTGTACTAAGGATTAAACAAGTAACCATAATCATACTTATAACTACCTGGAAAATCAAGTTCGAAATAAAGATGTACTTACGAAGCTCACGAATCACTACCAATTTGAAATATCATTGAAAGATTTCCTGCTCAAATTTTTTTCACTATATGTACACACATTTCCATAACCCCTCGATTTTCCCGGGACCTTGCTTTAAATGCTTTTATGGCAGAAGGAAGCACAACCCTGATAATAAAGTTACGATGCATACTGACTAAGGTAGTCAATATACCAGCCATGATTTGAGTCATTTCCTAAAATTTCATAATTTGGAAGTCAGCATGCGTCGCAGAGATAATTGTCATTATAATGAAGTTGCTGAGAGCTTTTTTCAGTTATTGAAACGAGAACGGGTTAAGAAAAAGGTATAAAAAATCGGGATGAAACACAGCAAGTCATTTTTGATTACATTGAAATGTTTTACAATCCCAAAAGGCATCATTCTTGGAACAACCAACTTTCACCGGTTTAATTCGAGAAGCAGTACGAAATTAGGCTAAAAAGCCTCTAGAATCTTAGTGGCGTTTCATTAAAAGGGGGAATATGCGTGCAAAAATATTTTGAAGCGGACACTCTAGACGATTTAATGTTTGACGTTTTTAAAACCCTTCTTTCAAGTGAAAACAAAATTGAGGCAACTAGAGGCCTAATGACAGAAATATTGGGTGCAACGTTGGTCCTCAAAAACCCACGATCAAGATTGAGTCGAAGTGAAACTAAAGGGAAGGTATTTAGCGCATTTGGTGAGCTATTTTGGTACTTAACAGGTCAGAACAGACTGGATTTTATTGTCTATTATGTTGGTCGACATTACGTTAACGAGTCTGATGATGAAGAAACCGTTAGAAGTGGGTATGGCGAAAGGCTTTTCAACTCGTCTGGCAGTATAAATCAAGTATCAAATGTTATAGAATTGCTTTTAAGAAAACCTAACTCTAGGCAAGCTGTCATACAACTTTTCGATGCAACAGACATCAATCAAAAGTATAAATCCATTCCTTGTACATGCACTCTCCAATTCCTTCTAAGAAATGGGAAGCTCAATTTATTCGTAAATATGCGCTCAAATGATGTCTTTTTAGGTCTTCCCCACGATATTTTTTCATTTACTATGCTACAAGAAATTGTTGCGCGCTCAATAGGGGTTGATATTGGAGTGTATCAACACTCCGTGGGAAGCTTGCATTTGTATGAAAACCGACGTGCAGACGCAAAGCAATATCTAAGCGAAGGGTTTTATGAAGAAACATCTATGAAGCCTATGCCGGAAGGGGATCCATGGTCAAGTATAGAAAAAGTTCGAAAAATTGAGGAGCAAATTAGAGCAGGTAGCCTAAAAACATTGGATTCGATAACTATTGATCCTTATTGGAAAGATGTGTGCCGGGTTTTGCTAATTCATCGCTATTTTAAGGATGAAAACTGGAGCGGATGCAAACAATTAAAGTTAGGCTTTCATGATCAAGCGTTCAATATTTTTGTCGAGGATAGATTGGCAAGGAAACAAGATAGCTGTTAATTTTCGGAAGTTTGGAGTTCAAGCTTTTCTAAAAGCCGCATCGTCTCTTCTGCAATATCACGGTGCTTTGCCGATCGACCTGCAAATAGATTTAATCTTTTTCCTAAGTCTACTCTTTTTGGCGGATTCCATATATCAATGTTCAAATAATTACATAATTTATGCAGATTTTCTGATGCCGTCTTAAACTTACCAGTCTCAAACCTTGAAAGTTGTCCACGATTAACTCCTGTCTTTTCTTCAAGATTTTCAATAGTTAAACCCATATCATGCCTTTTGATTTTTATAGCATGAGATAAATTATCTATAAGCTCTGAAGACTTGAATTTTTTTGCCATATTGCATAATATATTGCATATTATGCAATTAATAAAGAAAAAATTAGTTCTCGATGGCTATATACGTTGATAATATAAGAATTCAGTGGCGAAGTAGGAAGTGGTGTCATTTAGTGGCAGATTCACTAGATGAGTTGCATGTTTTTGCAGAGGAGTTGGGGCTGAAAAGAGCTTGGTTCCAAAAAAATGCATCATATCCTCATTATGATGTAACGATTGAAGTTCGAGCCAAAGCTTTACGGATAGGCGCACTTAAAGGAAGCAGGATTCAAATAATTAGTTGTGCAAAAAAGCTTAAGCTAGAACAAGCAGATATGGATTCAAAGATTCCTGTTCAAATATCTTTGTTCGATATGGAGCTATGAGAAATTACTGGAGAGCGTGAATGGATATTCGTGAAATTTTATTACAATTACTTCAATGCCTTGATACTCCAAAGCTTCGAGAATTAAGCGTTATACCTTGGGCATCCCCAGTACTTTCATTTGGGGATTTATCTAGCTCAAGAGTGGCTACATTAGGTTTGAATCCGAGCAATAGAGAATTTGTTGACGCTTCCGGGCATGAGTTAATGGGTTCAGAGCGACGCTTCCATACCCTAAATTCTCTCGGCATCAAGAAATGGTCAGAAGCTACAGGGGAAGATCTAGATCAAATTATTTCTTCTTGTTATGGGTATTTTGGCGGCAACTCGTATGATTCCTGGTTTCGTGCTTTGGAAAAGTTATTCATAGAGGCAAATGTTTCATACTATGGCATGTTTTCTGATGCTTGTCATTTGGATCTTGTTCCGTTTGCTACAGAAACAAAATGGGGTGAACTTTCGCTACAACAGCGTTCAAGATTGCTTGAGATGTCAGGTGATATACTGGGATGGCTATTGAGAGATTCGGGTATTGAGGTGCTAGTGCTTAATGGCAAGTCTGTTATTGAAAATCTACAGGCTATTACAGGAACTTCTTTTAAGCGTGAGATAGTCTCGGACTGGGTGCTTCCCAGAAGAAGTAGTAAAGGCGTAACAGGTTACTCTTATAAAGGGAAAATTAGCCAAGTATCCGGTGTTAAACTAGGCAGAGAGATTCTTGTTTTGGGATACAATCATAATCTCCAAAGCAGTTTTGGCGTTACTAATGAAGTGAAAACTTCTATTCAAGGGTGGATATCCCAAAATACAAGAGAGGCATTTTGTTGAAACAAAAAGATAAGCTACATTATGAAACTCAGCTCTTGGCAGGCTTGGAACGATACGAAAGAGAAGTAGGATTATTGAACGGCATTACTTACTTTGAAAATCGTCAGGCATTAATTGAACAGATTATTGATAGTATTAGGCGTGTACAATATGTTCAAGCAATTGGAAGTCAACAAATAAGCCAAGACAGAGTGGATCCAAATAGTTCTTTGTTTGACCCTTTGAAGGCCGCTGTTTTTTACAGAAATAACGGCAATCATGACGAAGCATGCTGGTTGGTTTATTTGGCCATACACTTTGGAAAACATCTTGTAGATGGTTGGCGCCTAACAAGAGATATTTACGGCGCACTAGGTATGACTAATGGGCCATTTACTTGGCAAGTAATGCAAGGGTATCCGAATGCTATCAATGATTGGTTGAGTCAGAATTATCAAGCTATGCGCAATGATGGGGTAAGCCGCCGTTTTGGAAACCATAGGAAGTATGAGACCTTACGGCCAACTTCAAAAGGTACGGGTGCCGCAGTAAGAAGTTACGTGGATTGGGTAATGCGTTATGGTAGTCATGGTGATTGGTTTGATCGATCAATTAAGACTGCTCAAGGCGATCGTAGGGAAGCATTCTCTTGGCTATATAGAACGATGAGAGTTCATAAATTTGGTAGAACTGCTAAGTTTGACTATCTTACAATGTTAGCAAAGTTAGATTTGGCTCCTATTGAGGCTAATTCGGCCTATTTGACTGGGGCAACTGGCCCGTTAAGTGGTGCTAAATTGTTATATGGTGGACGGACAACTTCTAGTTTGTCTGCGGATAAGTTAGATGCTAGTCTAATTGAGCTGGCTAAATACTTAGATATTGGTATGCAGGAAATGGAAGATGCTCTTTGTAATTGGCAGAAGAGTCCTGGGAGATACGTTGCTTTTAGAGGTTAGCTAACCTTTAGAATTCCATGTGTAACGAACTTTAAGCCTGTTTAGCATGTTGGGTGGGCATTTCTTATGAAACTGTAATTGTCCTACAACTATTCCTGGGGCAATATCAATTTTTTTAGCAAAGCGCATAATGGGCTTATATGCAATAGGAAGCGCTTTCATTTCTTTCTGATATTCAGATGGAACAAGTAAATTCGATGAAAATGCATTTGCTTCTTTTTCGTTTTCATCAGTGTTTCCATCAATGCCTTCCAAAAATAACAAATGAGAGTTGTGTAAAATCAAATGACCTGCTTCGTGGAAAAAAGTAAACCAAAAATGGTCATCTGATAAATATCTTACACTTAACATCATTAGTGCTTTATTTTTGGAAAGAAACTTTGTAGCTCCACTTGCACGACAGCCTTTTGGTGCTTTCTCTATGACGAGAGCTACCCCGCTCTTTGCACAAATCTCTTGAAGCTTAGGTAGAAATTTTGAAGGGGATTTTTCACGAGTGAGTTGTCTGATAGTAAATAGAGAATCCGAAAATTGCTCTTTATTCCAAGGGTTGCAATCTATATGTCCAGCCTTAATTTCTCCTTGGCGTAGCCAAGCCAAGGTTGCCGCTTCATCTGCTTGGAACTTTTCTGATGTTCTGAAGGCAACTAGTTTATGGCTATTTTCATAATGTTCATACCAATCAGAAACGGATGGGACATTAAAAAAATCTAGGCAAGCAGCTATTTTTTCTTTAATAGAGTTTGAATGATGTAGCCATCCACTGTTAACCATATCTTCAATTGGAAAGCTATTCACCCATTGAATATTGGTCTCTAGTCGCTTTAATGACTCCCGGTATTGGGTTTCGCGTAATTGCCAGAATGCCTCAGAAAGTCCAAAAGTTTTGCTTAATTGTAAAGCAATTTCTTCTGTTATTTCTGCAGTTCCATTAAGTAACTGATGAACTTTATCAATGGGTTGCCCTAAGTCATGGGCAAGCTCAATATCTGAAAGGCTTTTCTCAGCAAGAAGTCCTTCAATCGTTGAGCCAGGTGGGACGGCCCAGTCAGGTAAGAAATTTGTAGTTTCAGTCATGATAATAAATCCCTTCAACTATATTGAGATATATTTAGAATTTTTATACGCCTCACTCTAGACCAGTTCACTTTTTCAGTTGTATCCCTGGAGGCGTTACACCCTCTGCCAGAGGTCAAAATTAATTGCATTGATTTGTTTAAATTCATTGAAATAGAGAGTTGGTGTCCATCACTCAACTCCTCTGGTGAGCCAGGTAGACAAAAAATTTCATTGCCATCGGATATGGCTGAAAGTTCTGCCAAGCGTTGTCTGAGTGCGAGTGCAACGTCATGACCATATTTCTGCTCTGCAAGAGATTCATTTAGGCATACAGCCCGGAGTTCTTTGGTGGCAAATGCAAGTTCCAAACTTTTGAATCCCGTTGAAAATGGACATAGGTTTACAAAAGATACTTAAATTAATTCTACCACTTTTTTATACGAAGGTCTGCTTTGATTATTTAATTGAGGAGTAGTACGGTATGGTAGGGTCTGTAAACACTAGACACTTTTTAATGTAAAAATTACATTAACTGAAAAAAGTAGCAGTCACAATTACCCAGTAGCCAAAGTCGCAAAGCGACTCGGCATTTCAACGACAACACTTTATTACTGGATAAAAACTTTTTCTCAGTCCAACACCTACGAATGCGCTTGATAAAGATGATTAGTCAAAATTTCTTGAAAAAAAGCCTTTCCCGCATCCGATAAAATATATGTTTCTGAACTAGCCTTTTCCAAAAGAATGTTTCGCTTTACCAATACATTCTTAATATTATTCATTAGCCCATTCTTCATTCCAGATTTTTCAAGGAGCTCAGTCGTGTCAGGCATTTGTCCTACGGCATTAATATCTCCAACAGTCAGACCGCCATCGGATGCCGTCAGCTTCGTGAAGCGATAATTCTGTTCATTCAAGTACTTACCTAAAAGCAAAAGTAAAATATAAGCCTTCATCGTCATATCCGTCTTAAGCGTTGCCGAATCTCTACCCTGCTCTCTAATCAGAACAAACGATTCGGTTAATACAAACTCATACCCAGACATTTCAAACTGTTTTCTATAATCTTCTTCGTTCACCATGATTTCGGTAAAAAGTTCATTCTGAACAAATCTGGCGGCATTATCCAATCGATGCTTATTGATAATCTTGCCGTTCTTCAACTCTTGGTAGATTTGCTTGCTCAATCTTGCGTTATACATATTCTGACTCCAATACAGCGATAGGGATATACTCTAAGTAATAACAATTGTCTTCTATG
>NZ_PKGB01000033.1 GCF_002848135.1 Hydrogenovibrio sp. SC-1 | reverse complement strand
ACTTAATTGACAGAACTTCATTTGCCCTAATTACAATCGACTATGTCACTGACTTGTTTTATTAAATAGGTACTGTAGAATTAATTTGGATCAATTCAGACTCTAATAAGACCCTTAATAGAAAATTGAAACCGCACTTTTGAACATTTTCTGCCACTAAACTCATAAAGAAGATGCTAAGTAATGGAACAAAATTCGACTGAAGGATTATATATTGCCTTAATTAGTGTTCACGGCTTAATACGTGGTCATGATTTAGAACTCGGAAGAGATGCGGATACGGGAGGGCAAACACTATATGTTTATGAACTCGCGCAGGCACTTGCAGCACACCCGAAAGTTGCTAAAGTAAATTTATTTACTCGTAGACTGACTGATCCAGATATTTCTTCTGACTATTCGCACCCCGTAGAAGCCCTGTCTGAGAACTTCAATATCATTCGAATTAATGCGGGGCCAGGCACCTATTTACCGAAAGAAGCACTTTGGGATTATCTCGATACTTTCGCTGACAATATGGTTGATTTCTTTAAAAATGAAGAAGACTACCCTGATTTAATTCACAGCCATTATGCCGATGCGGGATATGTCGGTTACCATCTTTCAAATCAACTCGCCATACCGTTAGTTCATACAGGGCATTCCCTAGGGCGCGTTAAACGTGCTCGACTGCTCGCAAAAGGAGTCAGTGCTCAAGAAATTGAAAACACCTATCAAATGGCTAGACGAATAGAATCTGAGGAAGAAACACTAGCCTGTGCAGAGATTGTCATCACCAGTACCTTTCAGGAAATTAAAGAGCAGTATGAACTCTATGATTATTACCAACCATCTCAAATGCAAGTTCTTCCTCCTGGAACAGACCTTAAACAGTTTCATCCGCCAGCAGGAAACGAATTAACATCAGATCTATTTAATTACTTAACCCAACATTTAAAAAACCCTGACAAACCCATTATTTTGGCTCTTTCACGACCTGATGCCCGCAAAAACATTACCACCTTAATCGAAGCTTACGGACAGTCTCCTCAGTTACAAGCCATTGCCAATTTAATCATTATTGCGGGTAATCGAGATGATATTGATGATTTAGAAGATGGCGCTCAACAGGTTTTTCATGAACTGCTAATCGCGATTGATCGATATGACCTTTATGGCAAGGTCGTACTCCCCAAGCATCATCAACGTGACCAGGTTTCAGACATTTATCGAATCGCGGCAGCATCTAGCGGGGTTTTTGTTAACCCAGCATTAACTGAACCTTTTGGATTAACCTTAATCGAAGCCGCCGCATCTGGGTTACCACTGGTTGCCACAGAAGATGGCGGCCCAACTGACATTATTCACAACTGCCAAAATGGCATTCTCATTGACCCTTTGCACCCTGAAAGCATCTCAAATGCCTTATTAAAAATGCTCAGCGACACTCACTATAAACAAACAGCTATTGAGAACGGGCTCAAAGGCGTGTTTAAACACTATGCTTGGAAAGCACATGCGGATCGCTACCTAGAACTCATTTGTCCATTAGTCAAAGAAAATAAACGACTTGAAAGAACTCATTTATCAAGGCGAGAAGCCCTGTACTATGACCGAGCTTTTGTTAGTAGTCTAGACCAAAACTTAATGGGCAACGCCACCGCATTAAAAAAGTTAACCGCCTTGTTATACGAGCATCGAAAACAAACCCTATTTATCATTGCCACAGGACGACGCTTGGATTCTGCACTCAAGTTACTTAAGGAACACAATATCCCTGAACCGGATGTGTTAATTAGCAGTAGCGGAACAGAAATTCACTATGCGCCAAAATTGACTTTGGACACAGCCTGGGAAAAGCACATTGACTTCCATTGGACGCCCCATAAGGTTCGTCGAATACTCGCCATCAAACCTGGGTTAACCATCCAACCTAAGCAAGAACAAAACCGATTCAAAGTCAGCTATCTATATAATCCAGACTCAGCGGATTTAGAAGCCATTAAACAGCGCCTCCACCAAGAAGAGCAAACCGTTAATGTCCAGCTCTCTTTCAACCAGTTTTTGGATATTCTTCCTATCCGAGCCTCAAAAGGATTAGCGCTTCGCTATGTCGTCGAACGCTGGCAAATTCCATTAGAACGCACCTTTGTCGCGGGCGGATCAGGATCTGATGAAGATATGATGCGTGGCAATGCGCTGGCTGCAGTTCTTGCTAACCGCAGTCATGAAGACCTATCCCAATTAACCGATGTGGAACGCATCTATTTTACAAAAGCGCCTTTTGAAGAAGGAATCCTTGAAGCTTTAGACTATTATGATTTTTTCAATCGCTGCGCACCACCCGATTCAAACAAAGGACCTGAATAACGATGCGTGAACGTCTTCTGCTATGCACTGATATGGATCGAACCCTACTACCCAATGGTGACGCAACAGAAACCCCGAATATCAGAGCAAAATTTAGCGCCTTATGCCATCTACCTGAAGTCACCCTCGTCTATGTGACAGGTCGGCATAAAGCTCTGGTTGAAGAAGCTATAGCCGACTACCGTCTCCCACAACCCGATTATGTGATTGCCGATGTTGGTAGCAAACTCTACCGAGTTGAAATGCCCACTTGGCATGAAGTACCAGAGTGGTTAACCGAAATGAACCAGGCCTGGCAAGGCTATAATAGCGAGAACATTATTCCGTTATTAAGTCGATTTGATCAACTTGAATTACAAGAACCTAGCAAACAAAATAGCCACAAACTGAGCTACTACGTTCCTCTGACCATTGACCAAGCTCCTTTATTAACGCAAATTTCATCGACTTTAAAGCAACACAAAATTCAAGCCAACCTCATCTGGAGTATCGATGAAGCTCTAGAGATAGGACTGCTTGACATACTGCCATCCAATGCAACCAAACGCCATGCCATTGAACATCTCCGACACCGGCTCGACTTTACCCCAAGTGAAATTTTATTCGCGGGAGATAGCGGCAACGATTTAGCGGTTTTAAGCAGTTCTATTCCATCCGTCCTGGTCAATAACGCCAGCCAGGAAGTTCGAGACGAAGCCTCACAACTGACAGCTCAAGCCAATAACACAGAACAACTATACCTAGCCCAGCCAACCCAAAATGACAACGGCAATTATGCAGCCGGTATTTTACAAGGCATTTGGCACTTTCATCCTAATTTACGTTTGCATTTACAAGCCCTAGGAGTGGAATATGACCCCGAGCTCTAACCCCCTCATATTTGGTGAGGCACTTTTTGATTGTTTTGACTCAGGCGAACAGGTTTTAGGCGGCGCTCCCTTTAATATTGCCTGGCATTTAGAGGCACTCGGCGATGCACCCTACTTTATTTCCAAGGTTGGTCAAGACGCGCTAGGTGAAAGGATTTTAAACCAAGCGAGTCAATGGGGTATGGCTACCGAAACTCTGCAAACAGACTCTCAACACCCAACGGGACAAGTAGCTATATCCATTATCGATGGTGAACCCCATTACGATATCCGACAGAACTGCGCTTATGATTTCATTGATCTGAAATCAGCCGCGAATCTCCCTAAAACCGGGTTACTCTACCATGGCTCACTTGCATTAAGACACCCTCACAGTCGCAAGACCTTTGAAACCCTTGTCAATAAAGGTGACTATCAACGATTTCTGGATGTAAACCTTCGTGAGCCTTGGTGGCAAAAACAAACCATTTTAGATTGGATAGCGCAGGCCAGCTGGGTCAAGCTTAACCATCACGAACTGCATCAACTTGAATTTACCGACCCCCTTATCCAAAATGCCATGCTCGATTTTCAACAACACTTTCCAAATGCCCAGCTCATCGTTACACGGGGGGAAGTTGGCACCATCGTTTTAACCCAAGATGGTCATTTCTTTGAACACACTCCGCCCAAAGTTAATCATATTATTGATACGGTTGGTGCAGGTGATGCCTTTACAGCGGTTTACATTCATGGTCTAATTTCAAAGTGGCCCATACAAAAAACATTAGAAGTCGCTCAGGCATTTGCCAGTCAAATCATTGGTAATCGTGGGGCAACATCAGCCGATCCACAGTTTTATAAAAGTTTCCAATCTTTATATATTTAACCAGCAGCCATAAGGTTCTTTATGTACGAGCAAGTCTCACATACATTATTAAATAATATCCTAGATCAAATCCAACCTGATATCTCCGCACAAGATTTACGCCATTTTTACACGCGGTTGGGAGCCAACTTTTATGCCATTCACTCCCTATTTGAAAAACTTTATGGCCATAGAGCCGACTTTGAGCAACAGGCGCTCAACCTAGTTGAAACCATGGCGAGAAAATACATTAAACGACCCGACCACTTGAAAGACCTAGATACAGAAAGGGAAAAAGACTACAACTGGTTTATTCATCAACAATGGGTTGGAATGGCACTCTATGCCAATGGCTTTTCTTTAGGCCTTAAAGGCATGAAAGATCACCTGTGCTACCTTCAGGAACTGGGGATTAATCTGGTGCATGTCATGCCGATAATGAAGTGCCCGAAGACGCAAAGTGATGGAGGCTATGCTGTCAGTGACTTTAGAGCCGTTGACGAAAGAGAAGGCACCCTTGACGATCTAAAAAATCTCAGTCAGTCCATGCAACAAAGAGAAATGCTATTGGTCTTAGATGTAGTCCTTAATCATACCTCTGATGAACATGAATGGGCGCAAAAAGCTCGTGCTGGCGATCCCGTTTACCAAGATTACTTCTACACTTTCAAAGACCGAAATATCCCCGATATGTTTGAGCAAAGCATGTTGGAAATCTTTCCGCAGCAAGCGCCTGGTAACTTCACTTGGGATGACGAAATGCAACGCTGGGTCATGACCGTCTTTAACCAATATCAATGGGACCTCAATTACACCAATCCCGCCGTCTTTATTGAAATGCTTGATATCATTCTCTATTGGGCAAATCTAGGCGCCGATATTTTACGTCTAGATGCCGTTGCCTTTTTATGGAAAAAAATTGGCAGCATCTGTCAGAACGAACATGAAGCGCACTTAATATTGCAACTATTTAAGGATTGTTGCCAAGTCACGGCACCCGGTGTACTGTTTATTGCCGAAGCGATTGTCGCCCCCAATGAAGTCACCAAATATTTCGGTGAAGATGCAATTGTTGCTAAAGAATGTGAAATCGCCTATAACGCCACCTTTATGGCGTTGATGTGGGAAGCGGTCGCCACTAAAAATACCAAACTACTCACCCAAGGAATCAAAAACCTACCCGATAAGTTAGAGCGAGCCACTTGGCTGAACTATATCCGCTGCCATGATGACATCGGCTTTGGCTTTGATGATAAAGACGTCATTTCTGCAGGTTACGAACCCTTCTCTCACCGCCGTTTTTTAATTGACTACTTTACCGGAACCTTCGAAGGCTCTCATGCCAAAGGACTGCCTTTTGGCGAAAACCCTAAAACGGGAGACGCTCGAATTTCAGGTTCTCTCGCCTCTTTAGCAGGGCTGCAAAAAGCAATCGAACTGGGCGATAACGACGCCATTGAAGATGCCACAAAAATTATTTTACTGCTTCACAGCATGATTCTGTCTTTTGGGGGGATTCCATTGCTCTATTATGGTGATGAAATCGGCACCCTAAATAGCGACGCCTACCTCAATGATCCTCATAAAATGAATGATAACCGCTGGGTACATCGACCTAATATCGATTGGGAAAAAGCCGAAAAAAGACACCAGTCTGGCACAGTGGAATACACCATTTTTAACGGCCTCAAAAAGATGATTGCCGTTCGTAAAGATATTCCAGTTTTTGCCGACTTTAACAACCGTGAACTCATTCATGTTGAAAATCCGCATTTATTTGTTATTAGCCGATACAGCCCACAACAACCGAGCAATCGTGTCTTGGTCGTTGCCAATTTCAGCCCGACACCCCAACAACTCGATTTAGATGAGATCAGTAGTTGGGGCGTTTATCAAAACGGTGAACTGATTGACTTATATAGTCGGGCTGCCCCAGACATTTTTAATAACGCCATGGTCATTCCCCCTTTCCAGTTTTACTGGCTCTACGAACAGTAACCAGCTCAAAAGCCCTAAAAAATGACCAGGCCTGGTCATTTTTTGAACCAAAACGGTTATCATAAAGTTCATATAAATCAATTTTTATTGTAATTTTGCCTAACAGGATCTAGGCATTCACCGTAAAATGACCCTAGCACCTTTTAAGATTTTATGAATAGGAGCTCACTAGTAGCCTTCCTTATCGACCGATCAAATTTAACAAGGATTGACGTATGTTGTCATGGAACCGACTCAACTTTACCCTGTTATTGAATAGCCTACTCTTTATACTGCTAAGCTTCCAACCAGCCCAAGCGAACACAGACAAGACCTCCTCTGACCCGAAATTAGCCTATATTGTTTCAGATACTCGCATTCCCTTTTGGGATATTATGGCGCGAGGCGCAAAGCAGGCTGCTGAATCACTCGGCTATGAATTGGAAATATACAGCTCCAACAACCTTGCTAAACTCGAATTAAAAAACACCACCCAAGTCATCAAACAATCCGTTGATGGAATCATCCTGTCCCCCACCACGTCTTTTGCAGCGTCAACCATTTTAAAACTGGCGAACAAAGCCAGCATTCCAGTCGTGATAGCCGATATTGGTGCCGATAGTGTTCAGTATGTCAGCTATATTGGCTCAGACAACGAAACCGGTGCTTACAAGCTCGGGCAAATTCTCGCTCAAAAAATGAAAGCCAAAAACTGGCAAAACGGCAGTGTTGGCACGATTGCCATTCCCCAAAAACGGGCTAACGGCCAAGCACGTACGGCTGGGTTTCTAAGAGCACTTGATGAGCACCAAATCAAAAATGTCGCACTAAAACAGCAGGTAACCTTTTCCTACCAAGAAACCTATGATTATGCTAAACAAATGATTCAAAAGCACCCAAATCTTCGGGCGATTTGGTTACAAGGCTCTAATCGTTATCAAGCCGCACTCGATGCGATTTCGGATGCCAACAAAACAGATGACATCCTACTGATCTGCTTTGATGCTGAACCCGAATTTTTAGAACTGATTCCGCAACAGATTATCGTCGGTTCGGCCATGCAGCAACCTTATTTGATTGGCGAAAAAGCGGTGACTGCTTTAGATCGTCATTTAAATGGCAAGTCCGTACAAAAAATCCAAAAACTGCCTGTACTGGCGGTTTCTGCAGACAATATTCAACAAAAGCACCCCATTATTAAGCGTAATGTGCTGGGTATAACCCCAAAAGAGGAATAATGATGCTCAAAAAATGGCTCATGAAACATTCTCTGTATGTCACTCTTGGCAGTATTATTATTGCCACAGTGATGCTCGTGATGTCCATTCAACTGGTTATTAATCATATACATATTACCGAGAGCTTAACCACAGAGCTTAAACTCGACGCTCACCAAAGCGGCATATCATTATCAGAAAACCTAAGCCCATTTATTGAATCTTATGCAGTCGCCGAATACACAAATTTAATTCAAAATGAAATTCAGCATAAAAATTTATTAGCCATTATTGTTTCCGACCGAAACATGGCGAAAATTACCGGATCAAACCAGTATAAAACAGGCTATATTCAAATTCAGCCAAGTCAATTCGTTGAGTATGACCCTAGTAATCCGGATCACCGTGCGGCTTTAAAAGACAGTTTTTTTACAGATACACATCATATTTCCACCACTTCTGGCAAGCCCCTTGGAGACGTAACAATTTATGTCTCGGACCAGAAAATTCACCAAGCATTAGATACATTGTTAATTGAAAGTGTGTCCAATATGTTTATTATTTCTTTTAGCTTAACGCTTTTATTGTTTTTGGCGATACGTCAATTTTTACTCGCACCGCTTACCAAAACCATTTCTCTGATTGAAAAAACCGATGACTCAGGTATTCCAACCCAAGAGATTAAAGCATCTGGTCCAACAGAAATTGCTCAGCTGACTCAAACCATCAACACCATGATCCATACTATCCGTGCCTCAAGGGTAGCCCTCGCCGAAAGTGAATTCCGCTGGAAGTTTGCGGTAGATGGTCGCGGAGATGGCCTTTGGGATTGGCAAGTAGATACGGGAGAAGTGTATTACTCTCCGCAGTGGAAAAATATACTTGGCTGCTCTAGTGATACGATCGTCAACGATCTTGGGGACTTTAAGGTCCGTCTTCATCCTGCCGACTATCAAATCGTCTGGGAAAACATGCAACGAGTACTTGATGGTGAAACGGCCGTTTTTGACAGTGAACATCGTTTATGTCGGGATGATGGCCAGATTATCTGGGTACATGATCGAGGGGTTGTGGTTGAATACACCGACAAAAACACCCCACTAAGAATGATTGGCACCATCACCGACATTAGTGACCGCATTGCTGCCCAAGAGGAATTAAAGCGCGCTAACAGCATTAATAAACTCATTATTGAAACCATTCCCGATCTGCTTTGGCTAAAAGATAGTGAAGGACGCTACTTATTATGTAACTCCAAGTTCGAGCAGTTTTTTGGTGCAAAAGAAGAGGAAATTGTTGGCAACACAGACTATGATTTTGTCGACCAGGAATTGGCTGATTTCTTTAGAAAACATGATAAAAATGCGATGGTAGCAGGCAAAGCAGTTCGTAATAAAGAGCAATTAACTTTTGCTTCGAATGGCTTTGAGGGATTATTTGAAACCACTAAAGTGCCTCTGGTTTCAGAAGACAATGAAATCATTGGTATCTTAGGGATAGGTCATGATATCACCGAACTTGATGACCTCATTCATCAGCTCAATGAAACCAAACAACTACTATTATCATTGGTCAATGCAATCCCCTTCTATATCTATCGCGTTGACTTGGAAGGGCGTTTTACTTTTGTCAATAAAGCCTTTTCAGCCTATCTACAACAAGCTTCAGAGAGTTTAATTGGGCAAGACTTCCAACAGGTACTCCCCAAAGACTGGTGTGAAAACTGCCATGAAGTTGACCAAGAGGTTATTAACACTAAAACCCCTTTCCATGCTGTGAAACCCGTTATCGATATACGGTCTCAAACAAAAAATCAGCAACAGTACCTAGAAATCATAAAACTGCCAATTTTAGATTTCAATCAACAAGTGACAGGGATTCAAGGCATCTTCTGGGATGTCACTGAGAACATCCTTAGCAAACAGGCACTTGAACACAGTGCCAAGCATGATAGTTTGACCGGTCTACCGAATCGATATCTGTTTAATGAACTGATTAAAACCATTATGCACCGCTGTGACCGCAACAATACTTTAATGGCACTACTCTATTTAGATCTAGATGGCTTTAAAGAAGTGAACGACAACCTCGGACATGAAGCAGGTGACCAAGTATTAATCGATATTGCTCATCCACTTAAAGCTGCGCTGTTACGAAAAGAAGATATTGTGGCTAGACTGGGTGGTGATGAGTTTGTGATTGCAATTGCCGACCTTAGCACTCAACAAGAAATTGTTCCCATATTGGAAAGGCTGCTTGCTGATCTTCACTTAACCATTCCTTGTGAAAAAAATGGAACCACACTACAGCTTGAAGTGACCGCCAGTATTGGCGTATCGTTTTACCCTCAATCTAACCCTATTAGTTTTGATGAATTATTACGTCAAGCGGATGATGCCATGTATCAGGCCAAGAATTCGGGAAAAAACCGTTACTACTTTTTTAGCGATATCCCCCGATCTTGAGTTTATCGTCACACTAAATGAGAATAATAAAATGACAAAACCACTGCACTCTCCTCGCTCCCCCTTCAAAATTCAACCAGGCCTGGTCACTTCCACAATGATACTGATGATGTTAACGACGTCGATCGTTCAGGCTGAATGGAACCATTTTGGCTATTTTCGAATTGGCAGCAACTTTGATAACCAAGCCAGCTGCTTTAAGCTACCGGGTGCCAGAACTAAATACCGACTGGGGAATGAATGCGATCACTATGGCGAAATGGCGGTTGAAAACAGTCAAGCCATCAATGCGGACTACACTGTCAAAGCCCGAGTCATGGGGCAAATCTATTTTGAAAATGCGCAAGATTTATCTCAGTATGATGCCGAGTGGAATCAATATATGATTGAGGCACAAAACACCACGAATCAAAGTCTCTTTAACGGTAGTCGCTTTTGGCTAGGTAAACGCTATTACCGACGCAAAGATGTTCATATCAGCGACTTTTTCTATTGGGCAAACAATGGGACCGGCCTCGGCATTGAAGATTTTAAACTCGGAAATAGCCAACTAGCCTATGCCTATAAAACCAATGAACTCGATAATGGCAAAACACTCCAAAGTCACGATATTCAAGTGTATGACATCCCTTTGAGCACCCAAGGCAAACTCAATTTAGGGATTGAACAGCAATCAGCCGATCAAACGGGCACTGATTCAGGGCTCCAACTCCATGCTCAAGTCCACTATGCTTTTCAGAAAGACAATTTTTTAAAAGTGACTGCACAATATGGTGAAGGCCTAGGCGCCAATTTAGACATGAGTGGTGGACAAGGAAAAACCACTCGCCTGATCGGTGAAGGCCTGATTGAAATCACCCCAAAAAATGCGCTTTTTTCAACCTTAGTCTATGAAAAAACGGACCAGCAAGCGGAATGGCGTTCTTTAGGATTTCGTGGCGTTCATTTCTTTAGTCAACACTATAGCCTTGCAGCGGAAGTGGGTCATGATCAAGTCAGCCCCGTTAATGAAAGTACGCGCACCCTCAATAAAGTCACCCTAGCGTTACAGTGGAAACCCAAACCTGGCTTTTGGCAAAGACCGGCTGTGCGCCTTTACACCACCTATGGTGATTGGAATCTTGCCGCTCAACAAGCTGGATTAGCAGGTGGCACGACTGGCGCCTATGGTGCGGATCGACAAGGATTCTTTACCGGCGTTCAGATAGAAAGTTGGTGGTAACATCACACTAACCAATACAGAACTTAATCGCACCATTTTAAATCATTATTAAATCTTACCAGCCTTATAATTCATTAACAACCTGAATTATAAAGACTTTTTACATTGGTACATCCATTGCTTTATTACGTTTAAATTAAAACGTAATACGATTTCGATTCTCTTATTAATCACGAATCAAGGATGCTGCCAATGGCTCTATTTCCAAACTCTTGGACAACCCCGCGCGTTGAACTCGATAACCGATCAAAACGCTGGCTTACCTTCGCCAGCTTTGCCATCCCGGTACTACTTTGGTCG
>NZ_PKGB01000032.1 GCF_002848135.1 Hydrogenovibrio sp. SC-1 | reverse complement strand
CGAATAACCACCACTTCGAGAATACACTAAACCATCTATTACGGTAATAAACCCCCACCAGAGCGGTGTAAATGCCAAGTATACCAGTTCAATATATTGCTCAGGTCTGTCCCACATCAAATACCAAAAAATCAATGTAACCAGTCCTCCCACCCAAAACCACCAAGGCAAGGGTTTACGGTCATAAGGTGACGGAGGTTCAACTGGTTTAAAACCGAATTTTTGCGGAAACAGTAAAAATATAACCAGCACTAATTCAATAACCATTAATGCAATAAAAACCCAAAGGCTAAAACCCGGTGTAGGTGGTTCCGTTACTTGTAAAGGAGGGAAGACACCGAATCCAGGTGGTAAGTGATCGGCATATGCAAACCATGATGCAATAAGTGGTGCAATAGTTAGCAACACTATTGGAAAAATCAAGCCTTTCTTGGATACATACATAACAATAGACTCCAAATTTATACTGACATTTTTTTCGTTTTGCGTTGATGTTTGTTTTCATACATTCGGATATCCGCAAGGTTTTTCAAATCCGAAATTGTATGCACCTCATACATAAAAGCCGTTCCTGAGCTCACCCCCGCATCATCAAACCCCGATTTACGCATCTGTTTAACTACTTTATCAATCAAAGCTTTAACACCTTTCGAATCCTCACTAGGGCAGGTAACCGCAAATTCATCACCTCCCACCCGGTAAATACACCCATGATCCTGCATCCCCTGCTTCATTAAATTGGCAAACAGAGACAACATCTCGTCTCCTTTTGCATGTCCATAACGGTCGTTATAGAGTTTTAAATTATCCATGTCGATATACGTTAGAGAGGTACTTTTATCCACTGGTGAAGCCAATTCAACATCCAGCGCATAGCGGTTTGGGATTTGCGTCAGCGCATCGGTCTGAGCTAACTTCATATTGTGATCCAACCGAAGTAATATTTTTATGCGATCACGGTAAAGTTCACCAACCTGATAAGTCATCACCAGTGCAAGCAAGATGACTTCCATCGCAATGGCGGCCAAACCAAAATGCTCAACATAAAGTGTGTCTGCGCTCAACTGTGTTGGAATCGTCGCCATGCTAGCAAAACCAATAAAGGTCATTAAGGCAATCAAATACAAACGTGCCACAATTCGTCCCTTAAGCGATAAAGTAACCCCAGCAATCAACCCGTACAATAAGAACACCCAGACCCCATAACGGGCCATCTCATTGACCCAGTTTGGCGAAAGCATCCCAAACAGTGCAAATACCGCTATCACGACGAGAGCCATCACACCTATTTTGTGAAGCCGCTTATTTTTTATTGGATTCACATCCAAAAGTTTCATAACAAACAACACATAAATAAAATTAGAAATGAGAATGGGAAAGGAAATCAAGTAGAAGTTATGCCAATCAAATAATTGAGAGAATATCTGATGTGCACCCGCATTAAACAACAAGTTTGAAAAGATAAAAACGGCATATAAAATTTCAGTATTACGCGAGCGCGCAAAAGAAAGTGCGCCATAATAAATCCCCATTGACAGAAAAATCCCAATCCCAATCAAGACAATCGCATTACCCAATTTAATGGCCTGTTGGTACTGGGAAAGGCTACTGACATAAGGCACCGGCTGAGCAATAAAATAGGGAGAAGTCACTTCGGCAAGCAAGCTATATTGCCCTGCTTTTAAATAAAAGTTTCGTCCGTGCCGAAGAAAGAAAGGATCAGATTCATGACTGCCAATCCCGCCCGAGGCACGCTCGATCAGTTGATTGTGATGATCGTAAAGGTAAAAAGAAAATTGATCGATAACAGAGGTGTTCTTAAAATCCACCACATAAAAGCCATCTTCTTTAATCCTAAGCACACCCGAATAAAGGTAATGACCTCCCACTAAAGAAATGCCATCCACCTTTTGCAAGACCTTTCTTGATTCAAGCTGTTTCGGGTTAAAAGATTGATGATCACCAATGCTATATAGCTGCCAATCAAAAGTATGCGCTTGTGCATTTGCACGTTCGGCAAAAACAAGGATGGTTAATATTTCGATAAAGAGAAAGAACTTATAAACTGAAAAACAACTCGGGTTCCGCATAAATTTCTCTTATTTAATGGAAAAAAATGGAAAGTAACGCCTCGATACCTAACCAATACCCCTAAACTAGATATATTACGCATACCATTAAATCATAAAACCCGCTTTACATTATTAAATCTATTAATAATATTATACTAAGATAATGATATTGCTATTTATTCACTGGCGGCGTCAGCATAATATGCTGACTCAAAACGTGCAAATCTCGCCATGCTCGACCAAATGGAGAGGCTGTAAATACAGCAAGCATGCCTGAACGGGCCTTTAACCCATCGACCATCTGCACACAGTTTTGTACTATGTCTATCGATTCTTCATGAATCTTGTGGGTAAGTTCAGCAGAAGACGTCTGTTGCTTTTGAGCAGCCTCCCAAACTTGTTCAGCTCGTTGATATAGCTGATTACGCGACTGAGTCACTAACTTTTGTGCCTGATCGCATTGCTGTTGAATGGGAGAAGCATCCAGCAAAGAGGTTGTCGTGTCTTGCATCGATCTCTGTTGTGCAAAGGCCATAAACTCTTCTAAAGCGTGCTGAGCAATCCCAATAGCCACACTGGTGAATGTTAAGTAGGCCAAAACTTCTAATGAACAAAAGTAAATTGGATCACTCAAAAACGGTTTTTCAGCCAATGAAAAGGTATAAGCTTTTGGCACTTCAACCGAATCCACGGAGAAGTCATGACTGCCTGTCGCTTTCATGCCAAACACTTTCCACGTTGAATAGCGTGTGACTGCGGATGCCGGAACGGCAATCGATAAGATTTCATTATCCACCTCATCCATCACACAATTTGCGGTAAACCAGGTCGCGTAGTCTGAACCACTGGCATACTTCCATCGCCCAGACACCTCAAAGCCCTGATTCATAGGTTTCGCCACCCCACTCGGCATACCTGACCCAGAAATCACTGCTCGCTCGGGAGCAAATATTTCCTCTGCGGCGCCTTCTTCAATAAAGCCGGAAAATAACCCGCCCCCCGCGCCAATCATGACCAACCAACCAGTTGCGCCATCCGCAGAAGCCACAGATTCAAACACCTTTAGAGCGGTGACTAAATCGGTCGCTTCGCCGTTATATTTTTTAGGGATAAACAAACGAAACAACCGTTGTTCAAAAATTGCATCCAATACTGCTGGTTGCAACCGTTCATCCTGCTCGGAAGCTTCGGCACCTTGTTTAATAATGGGTAAAATGGATTGAACGTTTTTTAGTAATTTTTTAGAAGAATCATGATTGGACATAAGGGTTATCACAACTTTATTAAATAGATTATGGGCAAAATAAACCTATTCTTAACTAGGGTCAATGAACACCCCCCGAGTTAAACGGATTATTTTTTCTGATTGATGCCAAGGAGTATGCTTTAATTCGCAACGTTTGGTTGTCGCTATTTTAAAGAATATACTGACTTTTTTAAGTATTTCTATTGTATATATGGATAACCTGATCGCATCACCGAAAACAAATGCACTCGTTGACTCGTCAACTGATTTGCGCTTCAACGTTAAAAATCACCCCGAAACATCTTGAAGATGAATCATATAAAACAGGCGTTTTAAGTGACATTCTTTGATGAATTAAGTGATAATGTCGCCAGGATTTATTTTGGTGTCCACTGCAAAAAAGTGTCTTTTTTTAACACCCAAATCGTTGCCATCGTCTATTTATCATACAGAGGTTTTCTATGCCATTTTCAAAACTCGGATTGTCAGACCCAATTGTCAATGCAATTTCCGAGCTAGGCTATATCCAGCCGACTGAAATTCAGAAACAGGCCATTCCCATCATTTTATCGGGCAAAGACCTCATGGCGTCAGCACAAACCGGAACCGGCAAAACGGCCAGTTTTGTCTTGCCGCTGTTGGAAAAAATGCAATCTGATGATGCTGTTCGCAACCGATCGATCCACGCACTTATCCTCGCGCCTACACGAGAACTGGCGGCGCAGGTTGCATCGAATATCGAACAATATGCCAAGTATTTAAATCTGAGCTCATTAGCCATTTATGGCGGTACCGATTTAGACCCACAAAAAGAACGCCTCGCGCAAGGCGTCAATGTTCTGGTGGCGACACCAGGAAGATTGCTCGACCTAGCCTATCAACGGGCACTGTTTTTTGATGATTTAAAATTTTTCGTCATCGACGAAGCCGATAAAATGCTTGATATGGGGTTTATTGACGACCTGTATAAGATTCTTGACCGCCTGCCCCATCAACGCCAAAACTTGCTCTTCTCCGCCACTCTGACCGAGGATGTACGCTATTTAGCCGCCGATACGGTTTCAGATGATGTTGTTGAAATTTGCGTTTCACCGCAAAATAAAACCGTCGCCAAAATCAAACAATGGTTGATTACGGTCGATAAAGACACCAAATCCGCGCTCTTGAGCCATTTAATCAATGAACAACACTGGGATCAAGCGCTGATTTTTGTTGAAAAAAAGCATTCTGCCGCCAAACTCGTCGAACAGCTTGGCAAGCGTGGCATTATTGCCGACGCCATTCATAGCGGGCGTAGTCAATCCATGCGAGATCAAGTGCTGTCCAACTTTAAATCAGGGAAATTGAAATTCCTAATCGCCACTGGCATTGCCGCCCGTGGGGTTGATATTGACAGCCTCAGTCGCGTCGTGAACTATGACCTGCCTTATCCCTCTGAAGAATACATTCACCGCATTGGTCGAACAGGACGAGCTGGTGCTGAGGGTGAAGCCATTTCATTGGTCTCAAAAGATGACTTCAAAAACCTCTGTGCCATTGAAAGCTTACTGGGACACCTTATCGAACGACAAGAAATCGAAGGCTTCCCCGTTAGAAAGGTCGTGCCGATATCCATTTTAAATTATCGATAAGGCGACAAAACGCTACAATACGCTAACGTTTTATAACAGATCATTTTATTGCTCGCCTGTGTTCAACACTTTGATTGACGCATGCCTCGCACAAAGGACCTCCATTGGATTCACTTGCTTTTTCAACCCTCAATTTACACCCAGACCTGCTGAGCAATTTAGACAGTCTAGGTTACACCCAACCCACTGAAATTCAAGGAAAAAGCTTACCTTCCATTTTAGCAGGACAAGATGTAATCGCCCAAGGTAAAACAGGATCAGGTAAAACTGCTGCCTTTGGTTTAGGATTACTGCAATCGCTTGACCCTAAAAGTTTTCAAGTCCAGGCGTTGGTACTTTGCCCCACGCGAGAACTCGCAGATCAAGTAGCAGAGGAAATTCGTCGTCTGGCGCGCCGTTTGACCAATATCAAAGTACTCACCCTCTGTGGGGGTCAAGCCATAGGCGCACAACTCAGTTCCTTACAACAAGGAGCCCATATTATTGTCGGTACCCCTGGGCGCGTTGAAGAACACCTGCGCAAGCAAACGCTCAAACTCGATCAACTCAAAATTCTGGTACTCGACGAAGCTGACCGCATGCTCGACATGGGCTTTCAAAACTCACTCGATGCGATTTGCGAACAAGTCCCCTCTCCACGTCAAACCCTATTATTTAGTGCGACCTTCCCTAATCAAATTGAACAAATCAGCCAACGTATTATGCAATCACCTGTGCGCATTCAAGTTGAATCACAACACGATCACGCCAGCATTGCGCAACATTTCTATCAAGTGGATACGCCTGAACAACGCCTTACCGCCTTGCGCCTCATCCTACTCAAAGCACGTCCCGAATCGAGCGTGGTCTTTTGTAACACCAAAAAAGACGCACAAATGGTCGCAGATTCATTGGTGCAATATGGTTTTAGCGCACAAGCGATTCATGGTGACTTGGAGCAACGAGATCGAGATCACACCCTAATTCAATTTGCCAACAAAAGTATCTCGGTACTCGTCGCAACCGATGTGGCCGCACGAGGCTTAGATATTGAAGCTTTGGATGCTGTTGTAAACTTTCATTTAGCCAATGATCCCGAAGTGCATGTACACCGCATTGGTCGTACCGGACGCGCTGGCAGTAAAGGCTTAGCGGCCAGCTTAATTAGTGACAAAGAAAGTTATAAAGTTGCGGTTTTAGGTGAATACTTAAACCAGACCATCCAGGCCGAAGCCTTACCCGATTTAAGCTTGTTAAAACAACCACCGTTGCAAGCCAAAATGGTCACCCTGCAAATTGATGGCGGCAAAAAACAAAAGTTGCGTCCTGGCGATATTCTCGGTGCTTTGACCGCCAATCAACAACTAACAGGCGAACAAATTGGCAAAATCAAAATTACCAGTGTCCGAGCCTATGTCGCGGTCGAACGCAAACTGGCTAAACTCGCACTTAAACAAATCACCGCAGGCAAGCTTAAAGGCAAAAACTTCCGCGCTCGAATTTTAACTCGCTAACGTTTAAGATAAAACCACCAGGCCTGGTGGTTTTTATAGGGAAAAGGCGCGATTTAAGCGACCCTTACTGAATAGGTAAATAGATGTCGGTAATCAATTGATCTTCAGGTACTTCCCCATTGAGATTGGTGTAATGAAAGAAGCAAGGAAAGTCTCTTAACTCCTCACCACTATTGGGTAACCAATGACAATAAAGATGGCGTACCTTATCGCCAATCTTATCTAAACTGCCTTCATGACGCAGTACCGCACATCGACCCGCCGGGATGGCTTTATTGATTAACCCCTGCGCATTATTCGGGATGGTTTCATCCACTTCCGCACACAGATCAAACCGAAACTTGGCGGGCTCAACGGTATCCGGATCATCATAAACCAAGCCAAAACTACGATGCGTGGCAACAGGTGAATGTGTTGTTGCTTTTCGCCAAGCTCTAAACGTGTCCAGTGACTCATCAATCTTTTCGGCGGGACCTCTATGTTCCAACACCGCAATTAAAGTATGATCAAACTCTACGAGATTGATATTCATAACTAACTTCCTTTCAATTATTGGTTGGGCATACTGGGCTCGCCAGTGATGCCAATTAGGGGATTGTCTAAACTGAGAAGGCGTTTGACCAAAAATGTTTTTAAACGCTCGAGAAAAGGCTTCTGAGCTTTCAAAGTTGGCTTCCATCGCTATATCAATAATTCGCATCGTCTGATGATGAGCCAGTTGCTGAGATGCCCGTTTAAAACGCTGCATTAAAACAAACTTCGCTACCGTCATACCGGTGTAAGTTGAAAATTGGCGATGGAAATGAAACTTTGAAAAACAGGCCACCTCACTAAGTCTGTCAACCGACAAGTCCTCATTGATATGTGCTTGAATATAGTCACAGACTCGATCCATTCTATTCGCGTAATGTTTAACAGCTTGCTTACTCATTTTTTGGGTTGCCTCCTAAGTCAAAGCCATTGTGACGTTTTGATCGCATCGAAACATGATCAAAATTGCTCAACGCCCAGAAACCTCATCGAGAAACGGATGTAATGCCCTTTTTTATGGTTCGAATCAGGTAGAATAGCCGCCATTAATGATTGAAGAGTAGATGACATGGCAGGATCTTTATTTGACCAGCTCAAAAAAACAGGCTTAGTTGACGAACAAAGGGCCAAAAAGCTTAAAAAAGAAAAATACCAACAAACCAAAAAAAATAAAAGTAAAAATGGCGCGCAACCTCAATCGGAAGCAGCAAAATTGGCCGCAGAAGCTGCCCAGCAAAAGGCGGAAAAAGACCGCCAATTAAACTTAGAACGACAACAAGCTCAAGCCGCAAAAGCCAAACAAGCCGAATTACGCCAACTCATACAAACCAATCAAATTAAAGGCTATCAAGGTGATATTGCCTACAATTTTGCCGATGGCACTCAAGTTAAAACCCTTCATGTGAATTCGAATTTTCATAAAAAACTCAGTGCCTCGCAACTTCGTATTGCACGTTTTGAAACTGGCTATGTTTTGGTATCACTCGATGCGGCGGCTAAAATTTCACAGAGAGATGAATCGGTTTTAATTCCCATTGCTAGCGATGATAATGAAGCTATGTCTCAAGCAGACAAAGACTATTACGCCCAATTCGAAATACCGGATGATTTAGTTTGGTAATGCACTTCTCAGCCATTTTCAAGCTGAGAAGCCAGTTTCTGAGCTAAACTTAATAATTCATCTGCTTGTTCCAACCCGTCCAAGAACCGCTTTGGAATCGCACTCAATCCCACTTGCGCACCCGTCAGTGCGCCGACCAAAATCGCTCTTGCCTGATTTTGACCACCGCCATTCACCGCATTCAGTATCGCTGATTCAAAATCATCATGAAATAACGCGGATAGATAATAGGCAGCAGGCAATTGATGGTAAATCGCACAAGGCATTCCATAAACGATTGAAACCTTCCAAGGCGGTTGAATCTGAATCTCAGAATCGAATGCCGCAGCTGCCATAAAAGACGGAGAGATCAATGCATCAGGCGATGCAAAGCGTCCAGCACGTGGTGGATCGGGATCGCCCTTTTGCGGCGGTTGAAGGCCATCATTGGTCACCGCATGGAAAGGCAAGGCACCGCTTTTGACCAATGCCATTAACTTTGTAGAAATATCCGCATCGAGTTGGTCTCCCTGAACCAACTGAGCCAATACCGCGCCAAATGCCACCGTCATAGAGACCACCGTATCATCAATTTGTGTCAACACGGAATTATCAGAAATGGCTGCCGCAAGTTTATCCGGTTGCAATGCATAACGAACCGCAATAGCAAGCGTGCGTTCAATCGCTTCAGTGGTATCCGCATGCCCGCCCGTTTGTCCCCAAGGCAAATTCTGCTGAACCCGTTTACGCCACGCATCCCGAATCGATTGGCTGGTATAGTTGCCAGGTCCGCTGACTGGCGAGCCATCTAGCAGTGGAAAGAGTTCATCATCCATCCGAGCACAAAAATCTTGCTCATCATACTCATTTTTTTCAACCAAAGAGCGCAGCAATAGCTTGAGAATAAAACCGGCCTGTGAGGGCTGACCGGCCTTCAAACCGGCATGATATCGACCTGGTTTCGGGTCAGTGTAATTGTCGATCCAGTCGCCATAATCTCTACGCAATTCGTCCAAGTCATAATACCAATGAGGGCCAAGCGCTAATGCATCCCCAATAAAAGCGCCCATAATCGCACCCGCCGCACGGTCTTTAATGTCTAAAGAATGATTCATCACCATGACTCCTTTTTTGCACTTTTTTAAGAGATCAAAGTTTCAAATACCGGAAAATTGAATTTGATTCTGTTGCTTTGTAAAGCAACAAAAACGACTATTTGTTAAATCCTAATGCATATTGACCTTAGAAAATACATTGATAACGACGACACCTAAGATGATCAACGCCATACCCATAATGCCGGCTAAGTCGAGTTTCTGACCAAATAGTAACCAGCCGACCACAGCCATTAACACGATACCCAAACCCGCCCAGATCGCATAAGAAATACCAAGGGGAATCACCTTTAGGGTCAACGATAAGAAATAAAATGCAACCGCATACCCCATAACCACGAATAGACTTGGCCAAAGTTTTGTAAAGCCTTCACTCGCTTTTAAGCTCGACGTCGCCGCCACTTCAGCAACAATGGCAATCCCGAGAAACAACCAACTTTTCACTTTAACTCCCTCTCAGAATATAAAAGGCCGAAAACACTTAAAAAACAGTCCTTAGTCTTTTTCCGCCCATTCCCGAATTTTACGTTTCAGTTTTTTCTCAACCTTGTCACCGATTTCTTCCCACTCCTTGTCGGATTCGGTTGATTCTTCTTTTTCTGACCATTCTTTTAACTTGCGCATCACCTTTTTTTCGACCTTATCGCTGATTTCATCCCATTCTGGATCACAAGTGCTTTTTTTATTTGTCTTACAATTCGCATGACAACCACCACCCCAAATAAAGATAATTCCCATCAAAAAACCAAAGTCATACCAGCCGCCAGTGTTATTCACTTCATACACCATCACGCTGTCATTGAAAATATGAATTACCAAACTGATGACCGAAATGATGCCATGCCAAAGCCCCCACCAGAAACCCGCAGGCGTTTCTTGCGCAAATTGTGCATTGCCCGCTGCACAGGAAGTGATGAATAAAATGACCGGGATCAGAAAGACAAGCTTGAACGTTCGAGGGTGTTGCAGAATCATAATGATCTCCTTCTATTTCAAACACCGACATTGACGAGATAATTGGAATCGCTTAAAGCTTATGATATTGAAATAATTATGCGTTATGGAAAATTGTTTGAATGAATTTTCTGATTGATGAGATTTGTTATGCTCTGTTTTACCAATAAACAGGGCATTAAATGGCTTAAAACACTTGGGGCGTTCATGGATAGTCGGAATTGGCTCATCCGTTAGCGATTGACCTTGGTCTTCTTCTTTGGCTTTCTCGCCTTTAATGCCGCTTCATAAGCACGATCAGCCCATTCTTTCGCTTGCTCTGGATCATCAAAGATTTCTTCCGGTGCGGCGTAATAAGACATTCGCATCTTTTTACCACTTTTCTCGTATTCGAACGACTGCAACCCAAGCTCAACAAACGAGCCTACCGTGTTTTCATCCGCCTTTAGGTAAAGCACATCATCGGCGACCAGTGCAAACATAAGGCCATCATGATAAACACCATAGCCCCCGAACATTCGCTTTCCTTCAATTACCCCAAACAGTGCAAACACGTCATTGAGATTTTCAATAAATTCGTTCATTGCTTAGCAGACGCCGGATGGGACATTTTCATATAGACACCACCTTTTTCGAGTTCCTCCAGCATTTGCTGTAAGCGTTTCTCTTTTGTTTCTTGTTTTTTTGCCTGATTGATCCATCCGAGATAATCGTTCTGTTGATACTCAGGACGCGAACGATAATCAGCGAACAGATCAGATTTACGCAATGCCTTCTCGACAAAGGCCGGCATAGGCTGACGCTCCCTTTTCAGTTTTGACCCAGTCTTGCCCATGTCCTCGAACCTTTCTTGCGCTTAACTATTATTAAACATCCTAATCGATATAAATTACGCATGTCAACAAAGCATAAAACTGGTGTTTTATACGGTTAATGTTGTAACCTACATCAAGATAACAATATGTTTTAATTGAATTTAACCTAAAAGTACAACGCCTTATGTGGCATAAAAACCCCATACCCTCAAGAGCAATAAAGGCCTGGTCATTATTCATCTTCTGGAAGTAAGGAAATTTCTGCTTCGCCGTTGGGCTTATGGATTGTCAGTTTGACCGTACATTGTTCTGGCTGCTCACAAACCGGCGTTGGGTCATCAGCACAACAATCCCCGGCCTCTAAGCCATCATAAAAAACCATAACCGTTAATAACAAAGCCTGTTCGGTTTCTTTGACATTAAGAAGCATAAAGCTAATATTGGTGTCGGCCACTCGGTTACTCACAGTCAACCCCTGCTGCAAAGGCAGATTAGATTTATCCAGTCGTTGCAACTCAGTGTTTAGCACACTGGTAAAATCAGCCGTTTGCCAAGCAGCAAGTACACGTAGTAGGTTCATCTGGCTTTCTCCAAAAATAAGCAAGTTGCTTTGTTAAGCTCCGGTAGCAACCGTGGCCTCAAACCCTTTTTCATTACTTGTCCTCAAAAGCATTTCGCTTTCTAAGTTAAAGCTATTTTCTTAACGGATCAAGAAGTTGCTTTAACCCATTGTGATCTAACTCGTGCATGAGCGCCAATAACTGCCCTAAATGACCGGATGGAAAGCCCTCACGCGCAAACCAATTAAGGTAGTGTCCAGGCAAGTCAGCAATAATCCTACCCTGGTATTTTCCGTAAGGCATCTTAACGGTAACAAGTTTTTTTAAGTTTTCTGGATTCATAAGTTAATAAGCACACCTTCAAGGCAGTTTTCATGCTGTGTTATGAGAGTGGGAATGTCAGCAATATCAAGTCGAGCTATTCTTGGCATAGTCGGATATTAACATGAAACTGAAAATGGATAGCCATCCCTTTTTCTGAATACTGATAGCACTCACGTTTTTATAAATAATCTTTTGCTTATCAGTGACATCTGTTTAGAATAGCCTTACAGAAATTAATATTATTGTGGTTGATAAAAAAATCACACTCTCATAAACCAATTGCAATACTGGGCTGTATTTTAATGGAAGATCAATATATCTATCGAAATGAACTTCTCAAAAAATATATTTTTTTAGCCCTCATCACATCTATATTTTTATCCCCAATTTACTACTACATTGGTGAAACAATCGTCGGCATCACACTCAATATTTTTTCATTGGCTGTTTTGTATCTAAGATATTCAAGCAAAAACAACGCAAGCGTTGAACTGAACTCCAGACTCTTTATGCTGGCGGTTTTTATTCTCTTTTTTGTCTTTTTTATCAACGGCAGTCAAGAGTTCAACAGCACGGTTTTCCTACTACTTTATCCCATCGCCTCCTTTTCTATCCGAGGGCCAAAGGAAGGGACTATCTGGGCATTTGTGATGGCCATCGTATTTGCTATCACCTATAGCAACTATCCGCATTTATATAATGTCTACTCCTTTGTATTCTTTATCGTCGCCTACTTTATGGTGTCTTATCTGCTTTACTACTATCGTTTCTATGAATTTTTGAACTTCAAGCAGATTAACAAACAACTAGAACAAGAAGTTGAAGAAAGAACCCAAGAGCTTCACAAACTCTCCATTACCGATACCCTGACAGGTTTATATAACCGACTTAAGCTGGATGAAGTACTAGAAAAAGAAGTCAACCGCAGCGACCGATACGACCTCACATTCGGCGTCATTATTCTGGATATTGATGATTTCAAATCCGTCAATGATATTTACGGCCATCAAACGGGAGACTATGTCCTTAAAACTATCGCGGACATCATCAAGGAAAACGTCCGCAATACCGATGTCGTCGGTAGATGGGGAGGTGAAGAATTTATGATTATCTGCCCGGAAAGCAATAAAAATGAAACCCTGACCGTCGCCGAAAAAATCCGAGAGAAAATTGCCAACTACCATTATGAAGTCATCGGCGAAAAGACCGCGAGCTTTGGGAGTTGTATCTATTACGCCAAGATGGGCTTGGATAAAGCCATTTCCAAAGCCGACGAAGCGCTTTACCTCTCCAAAAACAACGGTAAAAACACCGTCAGCTTTAGTGATTAACGCAAACATATCAACGCCTTCAAAGACAACCAGGCCTCTTCTCGGCAAGCCCCTGATTCATTCAGATTCTCCAAAGCCCCAAACAAACATGTACAGAAAATTGAACATGTTTGCTATAATGCAAAAAAAGGAGAAGCAATATGCAAGTCGTAAGCTATACCGATGCAAGAAACAGTTTAAAGTCTGTCTTAGATTCAGTCGTTGATAATGCGGATTGTACGATCATTACACGCAGAGACGCTGATAATGCCGTGGTCATGTCACAGGATTACTTTAATAGTCTAATGGAAACCGTCCATTTGCTTAAATCTCCCTCAAACGTGGCTCATTTAAAACACTCTATTGAGCAATATCGGACAGGCAAAACGCTTCAAAAAGGCCTACTAAGTGATGATTGAGGTTCTGTCTTGGACAGAAAGCGCTTGGTCTGACTATGAATATTGGCAGAGCCAAGACAAGAAAACTTTAAAGCGTATTAACAAACTCATTCGAGATACGATGTGTTCGCCATTTGAAGGTATTGGCAAACCCGAACCATTAAAGGAGAACCTTTCAGTTTTTTGGTCGAGAAGAATTGACGAGACGAATCGCCTTGTTTATGCAGTTGATTCAAACCAGATAACGATCAT
>NZ_PKGB01000031.1 GCF_002848135.1 Hydrogenovibrio sp. SC-1 | reverse complement strand
TTTAATAAGCTTTAATTGTTCAGGGAGTCCGACATCAAGAGCGCTGTAGCCTTTTTTAGAATGTCTTTTTCCTCTTCGAGATATCTGATACGTTTTTTGAGTTGTTGAATCTCAATCTGTTCAGACGTTAAGGCACTGGCTTTAGGCGTTTTTCCTTGCCTTTCTTCACGAAGTTGTTTGACCCATTTATTCATTGTCGATAATCCAACTCCCATTGCTTCTGATGCATCTTTAGCAGTGTAGCCTTGGTCAACAACCAATTGAGCCGATTCCAATTTAAATTCTGCTGAAAACGTACGTTTCTTTTTTGTCATTTTAGTCACCTATTTTGATGAGATGCATTTTAGCATCTCTATTTAGGTGGCCAAATTTACTGTACCACTACAGTTTGAGGTCATTTGCGACTTGTTTGCGCTCTTTGTAGCCAACATAACGCAGTGAATTGCGAACCATATGCACAATACATAACTGGACATCTGCTTGGGGATAGACCGTATTGATGGCTTCAGGAAAGCCTGTTAGACCATCAACGCTTGCGACCAGTATGTCTTTGACATCACGGCCCTCAAGATCATTTAAGACCCTCAGCCAGAATTTAGAAGATTCGGTCTCTGACAACCACAGACCCAGACATTCCTTATGGCCGTCTGTATTAACGCCTAGCGCTACATACATGGTTTTTCGCACGATCTGCTTGTCTTGGCGAACTTTAATGACAATGCCATCAAGATATAGCAGCGGATAAATCTCGTCCAGTGGGCGAGAACACCAAAGAATGACTTTTTCCATGACCGCTTCAGTGACCTTGGAGACAAGAGTTGGAGAAACATCTGCCCCATATAATTCTTTGAAGGTGGCAACGATATCCCGAGTGGTCATGCCTTTGGCATAAAGTGATAGTATTTGATCATCCATGCTGGTCAGGCGAGTTTCGCCTTTTTTAACAATGGCAGGATTAAACTCGCTATGGCGGTCACGGGGTATGGCAATATCTACTTCCCCATGATCTCCCTTGAGGGTTTTGGAAGAATAGCCGTTACGGCTATTGTCGCTATCTGAATTCTGGTGTTTGGCGTAGCCCAAATGCTCTTCCATCTCAGCACCAAGGGCGGCTTCGACTGTCATCTTTACGAGCATGGCAGATAGGTTGGAGAGGTCTTCTTGAGTTTTGACGTTTTTAGCCAATTCTTTTGCAATTGACTGAAGTTGATTTTGATCTAAGTTGCTCATCATTTTTATCCTTTTTGAGGGATTTTAATTGATGAGCGTTTACACAGTCTAATTTACAGGCTCAATGACCTCATTTTCACTGTTTTTAAAACTCTCCCCATTCATCCTTCGAGTTTGCTGGTTTTGAGGTTGTTGAGTTATTCTGCTTTACGACTGATTGCTTAGGCAAGCTCGCTACTGAATGGCTAGGTTGATTTAAGGCAGAATGATGTGCCACACCAGTATTAAAGAAACTCATATCACTTCTTAATTTCTCTGACTGGCTATTCATATTTTCAGCGGCTGCACTGGTTTCTTCTACTAGGGCTGCATTTTGTTGTGTCACCTGATCAATTTGGGTAATTGCATTATGAACTTGTTTGATTCCTTCTGATTGTTCAGACGATGCTTGGGAGATATGAGAAATCATATCCGTCACAGAATGAATCGACTCATTAATTTTGTTTAAAATATTGCCTGTATTACTTGCAGTCTCAACCCCTTGATTCACTCTTTGTACGGTTTCATCCACCAAATTTTTAATGTCTTTTGCAGCCTCAGCAGATTTTTGCGCCAAGGATCGCACTTCACCTGCGACAACCGCAAACCCTCGACCATGGTCACCTGCTCTAGCCGCTTCAACTGCGGCATTCAGGGCAAGCAAGTTGGTTTGGAACGCAATACTATCAATTAAGCTCACTATTTCTGAAATCTTATGGCTCGATTCTTGGATATTCTCCATTGCAGAAATTGTGTTCTTCATAGAATCATCACCCTCTCCAGCAAGTGCTTGTGCTTCTTCAGAAACATGTTCCGCCTGCTTGGCATTTTCTGTATTACTTTGTACCTGTGAACTCATTTGGTCCATCGTTGCAGAGGTTTCTTCTAAAGCAGCAGCTTGCTCTTGAACCCTTTGACTTAAATCTAACGAACCTTGTGATACTTCAGAAGCAGCTCCTTGAACCACCGCTGATGACTCTATCGCGTTCACGACCACATCTTTCAGTTTTTGTGTCATTTGTTCAATATTGTCTGTCAAAGATTCAATTTGAGGTCTAAACATTGAAACCTGACCTGACTTAAGGTGCTCTTTCATTTGAGCTGTTAAGTCACCCTCAGAAATACCTTGTAATACTATTCCGGCATCATGAATGACATTTTGCAATAACATGGTATTTTCATTTTTGCCAACATCCACTGCATATTTAACCACTTTATATGGTTTTCCATCATCATCGAAAATGGGGTTATAGCTGGCTTCAATCCATAGATCTTCACCCTGTTTGGTTATGCGCCTATAGGTTCCAGATTGAAACTCTCCCTTAGCTAAGTCTTGCCAAAACTGACGATATTCAGCTGACTTTTCATAGTCAGCTGTGACAAACATTCTATGATGCTTACCGACCACTTCCGAAGATGAATAACCAACCGCTTGCAGAAAATTGTCATTGGCTTCTAGAATATTGCCTTCCGTATCAAACGAAATAACCGCCATCACTCGATTAAGCGCCTTAATCTGGCCAGCATAATCAAGATCCCTTGCTACGATTTCAGTAACATCGGAGGCGACTTTCACCACTTTATATGGCTTACCATTTTTATCTAAAACAGGGGTATATGAGGCTTCTAACCAAACCAGACGACCTCCTTTTTCTATTCGCTTAAATCGTCCTGAAACAAATTGACCGCTTCTCAACTTCTCCCAAAATGCTTGATAATCTGGGCTATTGGCATATTCGTCAGTGACAAAAGCTCTATGATGCTGACCAATCGCTTCTTGTTTGGTATATCCCATTGTTTTAGCAAAGTTATCATTGATATCCAATACATGCCCAGTTAGATCAAATTCAATCATGCCTTGCGCAGAGCTAATCGCTTTGATCAACGCTTCTTTCTCAGCCAACTCTTGTTTTACCAAAACCAACTCTGACTCTACTTTTTTACAAAACATAAAATATTCTCACTAAGTTAATTGATTAAGTTCTTCTACTGCGGCCATTAGCCATACCGACTGGTGCCATATAATCAAACCAGCTTAAATAAAGGTAACTATCAAGTTTAAATTAATCAAAACAATTCAACCTCGGCTTCTTTAACGCACTCTATACGATTCCGTCCATTAGCTTTAGCTTGATAAAGCGCTGAATCTGCGTACTTATAAACTTCTTCTTCAATGTAGTTTTGATCAGGATCCATTAATAATACCCCTATCGAAATTGTCATTTTCAACCAGGGAGGATTTCCTGAATGTTCAATATTTAGGTCAAACACAGCTTGACGGACTTTATCAGCCATTTGCGTTCCATACTCCGGAACTTCTACTTCAAATAGCCCCGCAAACTCTTCACCGCCTAATCGAAAACAAAGATCACCTGCCCGATTAAAACTATTGTCTAGGGCTGTTGCAACTTTTTTAAGTGCATAATCTCCTTCCTGGTGACCATAGGTATCGTTATATTTTTTAAAATTATCAATATCTAACATTAAAAAACATAACCAACGTTGATCTCGTTTGGCACGATTGATTTCTAAATGCAACCGTTCATTATAGAAACGACGATTATAGAGCCCTGTTAACTCATCTTTAATAGCAATCTCTTCTAATCGTTTTTGAGATGTAATATCCTGTCTTAAAGAAATATAACCAACTAAATTTCCGAATGGATCATAATCGGGAGAAATTCGGCTCTTAACCCAATAAATCCCGCCATCTTTTCTTAAGTTTTTAATTTCTCCAACCCAAGTTTGTCCAGATTGTATGGTATCCCATAGCTCTTTGTACATGGAACTTGGCATATCAGGATGACGAACAATATTTTGATTTTGACCAATGAGTTCTTCTCGATCATAACCTGAAATCTCACAGAAAAAATCGCTCACATCGAGAATCTTTCCGGTGGTATCGGTTCGAGACATAATCAATTGGCTATTAACTAGGTTGACGAGATTTTCTACCTGAAATGCTTTGGAGTGCTGATCAGTAATATCTATAACTGTTCCTATAGTTCTTAAGACATTACCTTGTTCATCAAGATCATGAAACCCCTTTTCTAATACATATTTTTGCGTTCCATCCCCACAAATGATTCGATGCTTCACTTCATAGTTTGACTTTTCATCTAATGATTTTTGATAAGATTCAGTAAGTAAATCGACATCTCCTGGATGAATGAAACTGATAAATAATTCAAAAGTTGGGGTAACCGATTGTGCTTCTAAACCGAAAATACGAAATACTTCATCAGACCAAACCAAGCGATTAGCATCAGGCTCCAACATCCAGTGACCCATTTTCGAAATTTTTTGGGCTTGGTCGAAGCTCTTCGTTAGGATATTGAGAGATTCTACTTTTTCTAGTAACTGCTCATTTAGATTTTCGACTTCTTTTTTGACAGCAACTAATTCAGAAATATCATTAAATGTAATAATGATTCGTTTTATATTATCTTGTTCAAGATCTTTCAAAAAAGCAGAACTGAGTTGCAGCCACTTTATTTTTTGGTTGGTCAGCTTTAATTGAAGCTTTCTACCTCTGATAAGTTTTTTAGTCTGAATGATTTGAAAAACTGGATTTTGGCCTTCGCTATATGGAACGCCTTCTTCATTAAAATATTCTAATGAAAGTTCTGATAATTTCTTTCCCAATAATTGTTCTCTTGAAAGCTCGAGTGTTTTCTCAGCAGAAGAATTTAAGTCAACAATAACACCTTCCAGGTTAAAAAGGACGGCTCCTTCAAACATACCTTCAATAATATTTTTGCTGTTTAACATCAAACTTAACCTTTTACGCTTTCCAGCCTAGCAAGCATTGTAAAAACTTAAATAATAAGAATTTGTATAAACCCTATGTACAACTTATCTAATGATTATATTCTTCACGTATCTTTAGAAACTCTGGAAATACTTTATGAAAAACTTCTACCAGTTCTGGATCGAAATGCAGTCCAGATTGTTCATTAAAAAAGGTAACAATCTTTTCCATAGGCCAAGCTTGTTTGTATGGACGGGAACTGGAGAGTGCATCAAATACATCACTTACAGCAACGATTCTTGCTTCTATAGGAATTTCCTCACCTTTAAGCCCATCAGGATAACCGGTACCATCCCATTTTTCATGATGATGCCTGGCAATAATTTGAGCAGTCTTCATTAAAGGGTATTCACTTCCGCTTAGGAGTTCTGAACCAATTTCACTGTGTTTTTTGACAAAATGAAACTCATCAGCAGTAAGCTTTCCGGGCTTTAGTAGAATATTATCTGAAATCCCAATTTTTCCGACATCATGCATAGGCGATGCTTGAGAAATCAATTCCGAATAACTTTCATCTAAACCATAAGCCCTAGCTAACACTTTAGTGTATTTGGCAACCCGAATAGTATGTTGGCCCGTGTCATCATCTCTATATTCTGCAGCACGACCTAATCTCTGAATAACCTCTAAGCGAGTTTGATTTAATTCTTCAGTACGTTCTTTAACTTTAATATCTAATGTACGACGTTGATCATAGAATGCTAAATGAGTTCTAATTCTTGCCCGAAGGATTACAGGGTTAACTGGTTTGGTGATATAGTCCACAGCACCAAGTCTAAACCCCATAGCTTCATCTTCTTGCTCTTTGTTTGCTGTGACAAAGATGACAGGAATAGATTTTGTTTTAGGATTGCTTTTTATTTCACGACAGACCTCATAACCATCTTTTCCTGGCATCATGACATCCAGCAATATTAGGTCGACATGCTGATTTTCGGCAATTTTCATGGCGACTTCACCGTTAATTGCTGCTTTAAATATATATTCTTCAGCCAATAACCCCTTGAGAATATCTAGGTTTTCTGGGGTATCATCAACAGCTAAAATTGTGTACTTTTGATTGGGTATCATCACATTTAAGTTAAGTTAAGTTAAGTTAAGTTAAGTTAAGTTAAGTGTTTAGCATTATACATAAATAACACAGACTTATACACGAATCACAAAATAGTCCAATTTTTGGGTTTATCTAATCAAGTTTTTAACAGACCCTGCTGCACCATCAAAATCATAATTTGAAAGCTGGGAAGCAACTTTCGAAAGCAATTTTTTAGTTTCTTGTTCAGAAACATGGTGAATAATATTTTCTAGTGTTCGTTCTGCTACAACATCGTATTCTTCAAGCTGAACAAGAAGATTGCTTAATTCCGCTGTTAACTCTTCGCTAGAATAGTTTTTTACTATATCAGACTGAGAATCCGTACCTATAATTGTTTTGTTAATACTATCAACAAGTTGATTTAGCTCAACTTCAGAAACCACCAGTAATTCTTCAGGATATTGGGACGAATTTTGTCTTAGTGCCGCTTCGAGTTTTGACGTCACCTCAAACAACCTGGTAGCGCCAATATTGCCTGCAACGCCTTTAAGCGTATGAGCAAGAATCACTAACTCTTTTTGCTCAACACCGGCTTCGATTCCTTGACGAATTTTTATTATTGATTCCCCCTGGTTATCAACAAATTTTCTCAACATTTTTTGGTAAGCATCAACATTACCAGCGACTCTTGCCAGCCCCTGCTCAATATCTAATCCTGGAATATCTAACTTAACCTCACCTTGTTGAGGTGTATTATAAGTAGCTTGAGGCAATTCCCTCTTTGCATGTGGAATCCACTTAATCAGGTTATCGAAAAGTTGATTAGGATTAATTGGTTTAGCAATATGATCATTCATCCCAGCATCAATTGCTTTTTCTTGATCCTCTTTCATGACATTTGCTGTCATTGCTAAAACAGGTAATGTTTTATATTTTTGATTTAATCTTATCTTTTGAATGGCTTCATAGCCATCCATGACAGGCATTTGAATATCCATCAATACGATGTCGTAATGACTTGACTCAAGCATTTCCAAAGCCTCTTTGCCATTATTGGCAACATCAACATAGAATCTAGCCTGTTTCAGTAGCTCTTCTGCAACCTGCTGGTTAATTTCATTATCATCAACCACTAAAATGTGTGCGCCTTGAACTTCACTAAGACCTTTAATCTCTTTTTGAGGATTTTCTATAGCAGCATTTTTAATATACGATTCTTTTCCAAAGACATTTAGAATGGTATCAAATAGGGCCGAGGGGCAAATGGGCTTCCGAAGAAAAGCATCAATGTAGTCTGTCTTAGCAACTTCGTCTAATTCGGATTGAGAGAATCCTGAGATTAAAACAATTTTTGGCGCAGACTGATATTCAGTTGTGGCTTCAACAACCTGCTTTGCAACATCAAAACCATTTTCTGACTCCAACCTACAATCAATGATGATAAGTTCATACGGCTTGTCAGCAGATTGAATCAATTCTAAAGCTTCACTTCCTGTGGCAACAGATGTCGGACTAAATGAAAAACTTTCTAGATAGGTTTGCAAAATTTCACGAGCAGCTTTGTTATCGTCAACAACCAAAACAGACACTCCTTGAAGCTCTGGTTTTGCTAGAAGCAATTGTCGCTGCTCTTGGTCATCTTCAATACCAAATTCAACAGTAAAACAAAAACGACTCCCTTTTCCAAATTCACTTTCAACCCATATTTCACCATTCATTAGATTCACTAGCTGCTTTGAAATGGTTAACCCCAATCCTGTACCTCCATACTTCCTTGTGGTTGAAGTATCCGCTTGAGTGAATGAGGTAAACAAATGTGATTGCTGCTCCTCTGTCATTCCAATACCCGAGTCTTCAACAATAAACTCAAGTTCGACAACATTGCTAGCAGAATTCATTTTGCGCAGATATATGACCACTTCACCTTTTTCAGTGAATTTAATCGCATTGTTGACTAAGTTAACCAGTATCTGCCCTAGACGCAAAGGGTCGCCATTAACAAAAAGAGGGACGTCTGATGTTCGAGAATAAAGTAACTCCAAGCCTTTATCTCTTGCCTTATCCGCAACAATAACCCATAAATGGTCAATCACGTCATCTATACAAAAACGTGTGTGCTCAATTTGAAGTTTTCCGGCTTCAATTTTTGAAAAATCCAATATGTCATTAACAATACCCAAAAGAGATTTGCCTGCACTGTGAACTTTATCAATGTAGTCTCGCTGCTGCATAGTTAAATTTGTGCGCAAGCAAAGATCTGACAGGCCAATAATGGCATTCATAGGTGTTCGAATTTCATGGCTCATGTTTGCCAAAAAGTCACTTTTTGCCTGAGTAGCAATGTCTGCTTTTTTGAGTGCTTCTTCAAGTTCTTCTGTGATTTGTTTGTTTTCGGTAATATCCGTTCGAATGGAGATATACCGATATGGTTTACCACTTTCATCCAAAAATGGAACAATCGTCGCTTTAACCCAGTAGAACCCTCCGTTTTTCGTTCGATTTTTGACTTCTCCATGCCAGACGTTGCCTGACGAGATTGTTTTCCATAAGTTACGGAAAAACTCTCTAGAATGTTCACCAGAGTTAACAGCACTATGCGTGTTACCAATTAATTCTTCTCGACTATACCCTGATATCTTTTCAAAGATATCATTACAAAATATTATTCTTCCTTGAGCATCTGTTCCACTGACAATGGCATGTTCATTGATTGCCGTATTGAGCGCTTTTACCTCTCTCATCAGTTTCTTATTCTTTTCATCTGCTATCCTTCTATGCACCTGGTTCACAGCCATTGATCTACAAACAAAAATAAGTGCTACAAGTATAGATAGCAACAAAGAAAAATAGATTGGTTGAGATTTAATTTGATTGATGTTGAAAAACGCAGGCTTAGTCGCATGTGTTATCAAAGTCCAATCAGGCATTTTCACATTTAAGCTTTCTTCGCCGGCTAAGATTTTGACAACTGAGAATAGGTTTCCATTAGCTTCATACCAGCCAGATTTAATATGGGACATCATCATCCATGCATCTGAAAACATCCGTGCAAATGAATGTACTTTGTCGGTCATCATCGCAGACCAGTCTTCCTCACCATTGTGACCAAGTATATATTCACCTTGGCTATTAACAATAACGAACTCTAGGTTAGTGCTTGAGTACTCACGCAAGTGGGTCAGTAACGAATCTGCGTCATAATTCACAATAACAACACCACGCTTATTCCCTTCCCTGTCAAAAACTGGCGTTGCAACTCGCATAACAACTTTATGTGGAACCTCAATCTTTCCATACTCTTGATTTAGCTCAAATTCTGAAAAATATATCTCATTCTTTCGCAATGAGATTGATTCTGTAAAATAAAGATGATTGAATTTGTTTTGAAGTTTATTATTTGGAACCACTTGAGGTACAGCATCGTTATAGTTGACCCTTACAACTTCTTCGCCATTTTTGTCCAAAAAGCGAACTTGATCGTAAGTATCGGTAGCTAACATTAGCCCTTTAAAATCACCCGCTAAGGCTTTAAGGTTTTCTTGGTTTTTTTCATGAAGTAGAGCTAACATACTATCGGAGTTTGCCATAGCCTCTACATTCTTTATTGCCATCTTTAAAGCGTCATTTAGATGACTTTTCAAAAGAATAGAGTAGGCTTGAATATTACGACCGATATCTTCAGATTTTTCTTTTTGCTGATTGTATAACGTTGAGAAAAGGACAATTAAAACGACTGCTAGGCTTATTGCGTAATATTTTATGAATTTCTGGCGAACCTCTCCTTTAGGTAAAAATCCTAGACTAGAAGCTTCTTTTCTTGTTTTTAAGCGTTTATCGTAATGCACTGCAACAACCGTAATAAAGCTTGAAACTAAAACCATTGCAGAAATTACGGTAATAAAAACGTCGTTACTCAATACCGAACCAAACGATGGGTTTATGTTTTCACCTGGAAAAAAATCTGTTGCCAACATTCCAATGTAATGCATAGATGAAAATGATAAAGACATAATCAGAGGACTAATAAAATTTGTCAATGATTTATCATTTTTGATAAATTTTATCTGCCTAATCAGTACACGACTATTTAAAGCTAACCCAGCTAAGAATATTGCTGCAAACAGAGAAAATATGACCTTCACCGGATCAAAAGCCATAGTGGCATCTATTTGAATTGCCGCCATACCTGTATAGTGCATCGTTCCAACGCCTATACCAACATAGGTGCCCGCAATCCAACGATCACGAAAGGTCGTTGTTGACTTTCTAAGAACTAATAATGCAAATTTAGCTCCCAAGAAAACAGGGACAAAGGAAACAAAAGTTAAAACAGAATCAAATTTTAAGGGTTCAGGAAGTTTATGAGCCAACATTCCTAAAAAGTGCATACTAAAAACACCCGTGGACAATGCGATAGAACCAAAAATTACCCAAAACCAGTGTTGACGGGTATTTTCTTCTACTAACCTTAGTCGACCCACTGCAGCTAAAGCAGCATAAGCCCCCAAAAAGGCCATAACCAATGACACAAAAACTAAACTAGGATCGTAACCTCCGTGAAAATGCATCGCATGATTCATATCAATCCTGTCTAGGTTAATGGTCCACATTCTAAAAACACCTCGAATTCATAAAGTTAAGGCAGGCTATCACCTTCAATATTCTGCAATCAGATTAATGATTCGTCAGCATAGGCATTCATTGGTTTGAAAAACAACTCTCAAAACAACTCGCATTTAGAATGACAGCCAACCTCATTACTTTCGCCACAAAAACCAAAATTTGCAGATAGCTTGAAGTTATACAATAGTTTCATAACTTTTACAAAGTTAGTACAAAAAACTTGAACTTAAAACTAATATAGCGTTAATATGAGTTTGCGTCACGATGTTCCAACTAGGTTCACTAGAAAATACAACTAAAGCCATTAACCAAGCAAACCTTTTAGATCAAGCCACCTAAATAAAATTTAGTAATAGAAAAACAGTTTTCATCTACTTTTATAAAGCAGATTTTTTTGACCGATATGTTTTCAAGGAGAGCTTTATGAGCTTTTGGATACATGAATTAAGAAGCAAAGAACAGTCTGCTATATATGCCCATAAATTAAAATTTTTAATGATTTCCGCTGTGGTGTTTGCCACGATTGTGGTTTCTTATCAAATTGATAAGAGAATGACAATAGCACATTGGCTTTCAAACATGGAAACCTCAGTCAAACAGTCCCGCAATGAATTGGTTAATCAACTTTCAGAAGCTGTAAAAGATATTTATTTTTTATCAACGAATGGCGTTTTCACCAAAACGATCAAATCAAATAATCTTGCAGAGCTACAATCTTTTTTCATTTCTTTTTCTTCTCTTCATGAAGAATATGAACAAATCAGATATATTGACCACAATGGGTTAGAAGTTGTCAAAATCAATCATGTTCACAACGAAAGACCAAGCGCCAGCTCTAATTTACAAGACATTAGTCATAAAGATTATTTTATGAAGTTTGCGAACCTACCCAAAGGTTCAGTTTCCATTTCAAAAATCCACAATACTAAAATTGATTCAACCAATGACCACATACACCCATTTATTCTTATTGCAGCTCCCATTTTCGATAGCGATGGCACATATAATGGAATGATTATCATTAATTATTCTGTTCCCCATTTCCTTGAGATGCTTGTGAATCCAATATCTCAAGAAGAGGATGAAGGCCATTTACATTTATTGGACTCTGAAGGTAACCATATTTTTCATTCACATAATTATGCGCACCATGAGAACTTAAAACGATATTTAGATGTTATTCCTAAACCGAACCAATCAAGCGAACAGGCAAACCTATCATTTGAAAGCGAAGGTGAAATTTTTGAGGTAGCATTTTTCTATGAATATAGTTCGATAAAACAAGCTATTGATCATAACTTACAACGTTTTAGCTTACATATCGAGGAACCATTTTTGGCAATCGCCAGCATGTCTAATAAAAATGACGTATTATCTGAACCTAGACTACGTTTATGGACAGAAATATTAATATCTATCTTATTTTTGTTTTCATTGATGTATTTTCTAAGACGTAATTTCAAACTAAAAGCAGAAACAAGCAAGGCTCTGTTTAAAGCAGAAAAGCTGTCCAAGGCTTTAGAACAAACCTCTGACCTTATAACCATAACAGATAAAAATGGCAATATCGAGTATGTAAACAATGCATTATGCGAGACAACGGGATATGTTCAAGAGGAGCTACTCGATCAAAAGCCTTCAATCTTTAAATCTGGACAACAAACCGATCATGACTATAAAGAACTTTGGAATACCATTAACGATGGTCATAAATTTCAGGGATTAATCGTAAATAGAAAAAAGGATGGCTCCTTATATTACGAAGAGAAAACCATCTCACCGTTATTTGACTCTAACCAAAATATTGAAGGGTTTATCTCAACAGCTAAGGATATTACACATAGCGAAATTGGAAAAAGAGCACTCTATGATGGACTAACTGCAGCGGCAAATCGTGATCTATTTATGGATAGGATAACTCATAAACTTCTAGAACACGAACGCAAAGACTCTGAGTTCTCTATACTCTATTTAGACCTTGATGAATTCAAAGCCATCAATGATCTTTGCGGACACAAGGTAGGAGATGATGTATTACAAGGTTTCACCAAGCTTTGCTTATCTGCGGTCAGAAAATCTGACACTGTTGCAAGATTGGGTGGAGATGAGTTTGCGATTCTGATTTGTGATCATAGCAATAGATCACGCTTAGAGATCATTGCAAATGCAATTATCGATGGTACTGATAAATTTGGTCAAACTTGGCTACCAACAGACTGTAAACTTAAAGTCGGTGTTAGTATTGGTATTTGTACTGTCAAACCAAGTGAAAAAGTCTCAAGTACGGATGAAATTATTTTCAAAGCAGATAAAGCTATGTACGAGTCTAAAAGAAACGGAAAAAATTGCTTTAGTTTTTTTCATTAGCTCGATAGCTCATTTTGAGGGCGCTCAGAATTCTGTGTCAGCCTAGGGCGTTAAATATCTAACACCTCATCAAGTCGGCCTTCAAAGTGAATCGCTAATTGCGATAAGGCCAGATTCCAATTTTGAACTGGCATTGTCCATTTTTTGGTTGCGTTGAGTATGCCAGCATATAGCAGCTTTAACAAGCTATTTTCATTTGGGAATCTACCTTTGGTTTTGGTCAGTTTGCGGAACTGTCGATGTACTGCTTCAATTGCTTTTGACAATTACATATTCACAAAGCACCAAAGCGCTATGTGATGGACTGATTTGATATTCAGTGCTTTCCTGCTGAGTCCAAGTTCGTGACAGCCCAATCATGCATTGCCCACAAAACCGGCTCAAGCGATTGACCAACATTTGTCAGCGAATATTCGGTTTTCGGCGGCACCTCTGCAAATATTTTACGGTGCACAATCCCTTCCTTCTCTAACTCACGCAGATGTTTTGTCAACATGCGTTGGGATGCATCAGGTATGAGCCTGCGAAGCTCATTGAAACGCTTCGTACCATTCAGTAAGTGATGAATAATGGGACATTTCCAACGACCACCAATCATTTTTATTGTCATTTCTACAGGGCACTCTTCACTCATTTTTTTACTTCCTTTTGATTTTTTTTGGCTAAAAGATTCATGGTTACAAAAATGTACCTACTTACAAAAAAAGAACTAATATTCTATATTAGCTCTACTAAGCCTTATTTATCAAGGACAACATATTGTAATCATTAGGAGAAACACCCTTGAGCACTACCCAAAGAGTCATTCACTATGTAGTGGTACAGTAAATTTGGCCACCTAAATAGAGATGCTAAAATGCATCTCATCAAAATAGGTGACTAAAATGACAAAAAAGAAACGTACGTTTTCAGCAGAATTTAAATTGGAATCGGCTCAATTGGTTGTTGACCAAGGCTACACTGCTAAAGATGCATCAGAAGCAATGGGAGTTGGATTATCGACAATGAATAAATGGGTCAAACAACTTCGTGAAGAAAGGCAAGGAAAAACGCCTAAGGCCAGTGCCTTAACACCTGAACAGATTGAGATTCAACAACTCAAAAAACGTATCCGATACCTCGAAGAGGAAAAGGACATCTTAAAAAAGGCTACAGCGCTCTTGATGTCGGATTCACTGAACAACTAAAGGTTCTAAAA
>NZ_PKGB01000030.1 GCF_002848135.1 Hydrogenovibrio sp. SC-1 | reverse complement strand
CCTGGGCAAATCTTTTCATCACAAAGGCAAAACCAACAAAGTGCTGGAAGACATTGATTTTAATGCTTATAAACGTGAATTTATCTGTGTCGTTGGCCCATCTGGCTGTGGTAAATCCACCTTAGCACGCATGATTGCTGGTTTGGAAACGGTTGATACTGGTCAAATTCAAGTAGAAGGTGAACCCGTTAATGGCCCTGGCCCGGATAGAGGCATGGTATTCCAAAGCTATTCACTCTTCCCCTGGATGTCCGTTAAAGAAAACGTGATGTTTGGCTTAACGCAAGGCGGTCATTCCAAAAACACCGCCGAATCAGAAGCGTTGCAATGGATCGACCTGGTTGGCTTAGACAAATTTGCCGAGGCCTACCCGCATCAATTATCTGGCGGGATGAAGCAACGCGTCGCCATTATTCGCGCCCTCGCCAATCAACCTAAAGTACTGCTCATGGATGAACCTTTTGCCGCACTTGATCCGCAAAATCGTCTCAAGATGCAGCAGTATCTGCTCGAAATTTGGCAAAATATCGATATCACCATTTTCTTTATTACCCACGACCTAGACGAAGCCATTTATCTGGCTGACCGCATTCTGGTGTTGGATGCCAATCCTGGGCGCGTTCACGAAGTCGTATCGGTGCCATTGCCTAGACCGCGTCAGGAAAATACCTTATTGGACCCGGCCTTTTTAGCCACCAAAGAATACCTACACAGCTTGGTGCATCCGCCGCAACCTGAAGTGGACCTGGAAGAAAAACTCAGCATGGTGCGCCTCGTTCCCGTTAATGCACAAGTTCCGGATGTTTTCTAATGACTGCACCAACGCCACATCTAGTGAGAACCAGTGCATCACTGCCAGCTGAAGTCCTTTCAAGCTTGGATAAACTGGTGATTGATCGCGGCTTTCCCAACCGCTCAGCATTACTGACTGAAATTATTCAAAAAGAAGTCGCCGCTTTTCAACAAGACTACACCAACGACATTATGGCAGGCACCCTAACGCTGGTTTATGACCATGCGGTTCCAGGCTTACAACTCAAACTCAATCAATTGAAACATCAATTTGTAGCTGAAATTATTTCGTCCACGCAAATCCAGCTAATGAACCATCACACATTAGAAGTGAATCTAATGCAAGGTCCCGCACAAGACCTCAATCACATTAGCCAAAAAATTCTGTCAAATCGCGGGGTTAAAACCGGTAATCTCTATTTAACGAACTCCGCTTTACCACCGATTTACACGCCCAACCCCTCTATATCACAGGAGAAAAATCATGCAATCTGAGCTGAATTCCACGGCAAAAACCACCAGGCCTGGCCATTTTTTGTGGCAAGAGCAATTACCTGGCGGCGCGCATTGGTCAGGCGTAATTCGACGCGGCACCTTGCTCACCTTGACCGACATACAGGGTGGAGCCAATGTCGCGATGCTGATCAACAACTTAGAAGTTAAAAATGAACGCTTCAATATGCCCGATACCCTCAAGGCACAAAAAACCGCTTTCTTAACGCAGCCCAATATGTGCTTTAGCGATATGGGACGCGTCATGTGCTCCATTATTGAAGACACCTGCGGCTGGCATGACCCTTTGGGCGGCATCTCCGATGCGGAATTAGTCAGCCAAAAATATGGCGAAAAATCGTATCAAAACGCGCATAATGATTATTACAAAAACGGTCACGACAGCCTATTGAATGAACTGGGTAAATGGGGTCTGGATGAAAGCGACATTATGCCGACGGTTAACTGGTTTAGTAAGGTCGCGGTCGATGACTCTGGCAATCTGCAATATGCCCCTAATAATTCCGCTGCCGGCAACACTGTGACCTTACGCTTTGAAATGGACTGCATCGTCTGCCTCAGCACAGTGCAGCATCCATTAGACCCAAACCCAAACTATGATCCGAAGCCGATTCAACTCACGGTAACCCGTGCTGAACCTGTTGCCAAAAACGATCCCTGCCGTCTGCATCGCCCAGAAAACGAGCGCGCCTACTACAACACCAAGATTTACTACGGAGAAAATCCCGATGACTAAGCCAACATTTGATGAAAGCCGAATTGTGTACCGAGAGGTGGTGGAAGCAGGTGATGCTTGGATGCATGAAGTGCCTGCCGATCATTTCTTTCGTATCGTCGATTTAGAAGGGAATCAAGCTGTCGATACGCTATTTTATAATGCGCATGACCACTCAGAACGCTACTCGGCTACCGATACCATTCGTGAACAAGGAAACCTTTATCTCACCACCGAATCGGTGTTGCGCTCCAACCATCGCACCCCCATGCTCACAATTGTCGATGATACCTGCGGTCGCCACGATACCATTGGCGGTGCTTGTTCAGCAGAAAGTAATACGGTTCGCTATGCGATTGAAAAGCGACATATGCACTCTTGCCGGGATTCGTTTTTAATGGCGCTAGGCAAGTGTGAATGCCACCAAAACCAACCGATGACGATTAGCGATTTATCGAGTAATATCAACTTCTTTATGAATGTTCCGGTTTCGCCTGACGGGCATTTGGATTTTGACGACGGTATCTCCGCACCTGGTCGCTATGTTGAAATGCAAGCGCACATGGATGTATTGGTCTTAGTCAGCAATTGCCCACAACTTAATAACCCTTGTAATGGCTATAACCCAACCCCTGTTGAAATGATTATCTGGAAATAAGCCTTCCAATAAAAAAATTAATCCACTTGGGACGACCCAAGCTCGGCACTAGCGATTCAGAACGGTCTGAAAAAGGAAAAAGCATGTTTAAAAAAGTTCTTATTGCCAACCGCGGCGCCATTGCCACGCGCATTATTCGCACCCTTAAAAAAATGCAAATTGGCTCAGTGGTACTCGCCTCAGATGCTGACCGGGCATCCTTACATGTGCAAGAAGCGGATGAAGTCATTTTCTTAAAGGGCAATGCGGCCACTGAAACCTATTTGAATGTGCCGATTATTTTAGAAAAAGCCAAAGAACTAGGCGTCGAAGCCATTCACCCAGGCTATGGTTTTCTCAGTGAAAACACCAGTTTTGCTGAAAGCTGTCAACACCTCGGTATTGCCTTTATCGGCCCAGAACCACAACATATTCGCGATTTCGGTCTCAAACACACCGCCCGTGAACTGGCGATTCAAGCTGAAGTGCCACTGTTACCCGGTTCAGGATTATTAGATTCCATAGACCATGCACTTGAAGAGGCCGAGCGCATTGGTTATCCCGTTATGCTTAAAAGTAGCGCTGGCGGTGGTGGTATTGGGATGCAACGTTGCGATACCCCTAAAATATTGGCCGATGCCTATGACCAGGTCGCGCGTATGAGCCAAAATGCCTTTGGCCAAAATGATTTGTTTTTAGAAAAATTCGTGGTCAATGCCCGTCACTTAGAAATCCAGATTTTCGGTGATGGACAAGGCAAGGTGGTGTCATTCGGTGAACGTGATTGCTCATTACAGCGCCGAAATCAAAAAGTGGTGGAAGAGACCCCTGCGGTTGGTATTGCCCGCAGCCAAATTGCTGAAATGGAAGCGCACGCCATTCGGTTGGGTGAGTTAGTCAATTACAAATCGGCGGGGACAGTGGAATATGTTTACGATGCCGACGACCAACAATACTACTTCCTAGAAGTGAATACTCGCTTACAAGTCGAACACGGCATTACCGAAGCCGTGCGCGATGTCGATTTAGTGGCCTGGATGATTCACGTTGCTTATGATTCCGAATTCCCGGAGGCGGTTAAACCAGCATCGGGTCACGCCATCGAAGTCCGAGTCTACGCCGAAGACCCATTTAAAAATTTCCAACCCAGCTCTGGCAAACTCACAGGTTGGCAAATGCCAAACGACTGTCGAGTGGATACCTGGTGTTCACGCGGACAAGAAGTCAGCTCCTTTTACGACCCCATGCTGGCAAAAATCATCGTTAAAGGCGAACAGCGTGATCAAGCCGTGCAAAAACTGCAAACCGCCATGGCGGAAACCCGTATCGATGGATTTGAAACCAATATTATGTTTTTAGAAGCGCTCAGCAGTGCGCCAGCATTTATTCAAGCGGACGGGCTCTACACTCAATTCCTCAATAGCTTTAGTTACGCTCCCAGCACCGCTGAAGTCACCAATCCAGGGACCCATTCAATGTTGGTCAGCTACCCTGGTCGCATCGGCTTTTGGGACATTGGTGTCCCGCCTTCCGGCCCAATGGATGCCTTGTCACACCAACTGGCTAACCGCTGTTTGAATAACCCAACCGATGCCGCCACCATTGAAATGACAGTGTCAGGTGTCAGTTTAACGTTTGACCGCGACACGGTTATTTGTATTACCGGTGCCGACATTCGACCCACTCTTGATAAACAACCCATTCCACAAAATGAAGCGGTGCGGGTGAAAGCCGGTCAACAACTCAAATCCAAAGTCATTCAATCTTTAGGTCAGCGCGCCTATTTAGCCGTGCTTGGCGGCTTTGATGTGCCCGATTATATGGGCAGTAAAACCACCTTCTCGCTTGGTAAATTTGGCGGTCACGGTGGGCGCTTATTGCGCGCAGGCGATGTGTTGCATTTATCTCGTCAGTTGTCCGATGATGTCATTCAAAACTTTACACCCAGCACCTTACCTGACGCCCTATTGCCGTCCATACAAAACAGGATGGAAATCGCTGTTATTTATGGGCCACAAGGCTGTCCTGACTTCTTTACCGAACAAGACATCGACACCTTCTTTAACACCGATTGGGAAGTGCATTACAACTCCAGCCGCACAGGCATTCGCCTAATCGGCCCCAAACCACAATGGGCCAGAACCTCAGGTGGCGAAGCCGGTTTACACCCCTCCAATATTCATGACAACGCCTATGGCATTGGCGCGATTGATTTCACAGGTGATATGCCGGTAATACTGGCGCAAGACGGCCCAAGTTTAGGCGGGTTTGTTTGCCCTGCGACCATTATTGAAGCCGAACAATGGAAAATGGGGCAATTGCGTCCCGGTGATAAAGTGCGCTTTAAACCGGTTTCCACGGCAGTGGCAGAAGCCGCTTTAAAAGCGCAAGCCACGGCCATCGAAAATTTAGAAGTGGATGCACTCATCACCCCCACATTCTTATCGTCTCCGACGGAACAATCTTGCCTAGCGCATGAAATCGCCAATGATCAGCATGAATTTGGCGTTAAATATCGCCGTTCGGGTGACAGCCGCATTTTGATTGAATATGGCGCCATGGAACTCGACTTGGCACTGCGCTTTCGCATTCAGGTGTTGGTCGAAAAGCTCAAAGCCCTTAAAAACGACCAGGCCTGGGCGTTTTTACGCGATTTAACCCCGGGCATACGCTCACTGCAAGTTCATTATGACCCCAAACATATCTCACAAGATGACCTGGTCAAACGTCTGATCGCACTTGAAGCAGACATTTCCTCTGCAAAAGACTTAACGGTAAAAAGTCGCATTGTGCGTTTACCGCTATCCTGGGATGACCCCAGTACCAAATTGGCAATTGAAAAATATATGCAATCGGTACGTCCAGATGCACCTTGGTGTCCGAGCAATATTGAATTTATCCGTCGCATTAACGGCCTGGATTCCATCGAAGAAGTGAAACGCATTGTCTTTGAAGCCAAGTATTTGGTCATGGGATTGGGGGATGTCTATTTGGGCGCGCCTGTTTCTACACCGCTTGACCCTCGTCATCGTTTGGTGACCACCAAATACAATCCGGCACGCACCTGGACACCAGAAAATGCAGTGGGGATTGGTGGCGCCTATATGTGTGTCTATGGCATGGAAGGTCCTGGCGGTTATCAGTTTGTGGGCCGCACCATTCAAATGTGGAACGCCTATCACACCACCGATTTCTTCCCAGAAGGCAAACCTTGGTTACTGGAATTTTTTGACCAAATTCAATTCTACCCTGTCTCAGAACAGGAGCTGGCTCAAGCGCGCTTAGACTTCCCACTAGGCCGCTATCCTATTGATATTGAAGAAACAACTTTATCGTTATCAGACTACCAAGGTTTTCTCGCCGAAGAAGCCGATAGCATTCAGCAGTTTAGAAACACCCAACAAGCCGCATTTGAAGAAGAGCGTTTACGTTGGGAAGCCAATGGTCAAGCCAACTATGAACCAACCAACGCCCAAGAAGAAATTCAAAGCGAAGCGATGGGTGAAATCCCTGAAGGATTTGAAGCCGCTTTATCGCCCATTACCGGCAGTGTTTGGAAAATCCAAGTCAAGCCAGGTGATCGCGTCGAAGAAGGCGATGTGTTAGCAATACTGGAAACCATGAAAATTGAGATCCCAATTGAAGCGGAAAGCAATGGCGTGGTTACTGAAATTTTGGTCAATGAAACCGATCTCATTCAAAACGGCCAAGCCCTACTCATTATGGAGGTTTCTGAATAATGTCGACCCAAACCAACACAACGGAATTACCCATGGACTTAAGAATCCCACAACTGAAAGCGGCTTATGCGGATGGCGAACTCACACCACGAGTACTCATGGCGCAACTTGCCACCCAGGCAGAACGCTATTCTAAATACAATATTTTTATTCACTTACTGACGGAAGCAGAACGCGAACCTTACCTACAAGCGCTGGAAAACACTGACGTCAATAGCTTGCCGCTTTGGGGAATCCCGTTTGTGATTAAAGACAATATTGATCTTGCCGGCATTCCGACCACCGCGGGGTGTGAAAGCTATCAATATTGCCCCGAACAATCAGCCACTGTGGTCAAGCTATTGATTGAAGCCGGCGCCATTCCGGTTGGCAAAGCCAATTTGGATCAGTTTGCCACTGGGCTGGTTGGCACCCGCTCGCCCTATGGCGTTTGTCACAATGCGTTTGACTTTGACATGATTTCCGGTGGTTCCAGCTCTGGGTCAGCCGTGTCTCTATCTTTAGGGCTGTGTAGCTTTTCACTGGGAACCGATACCGCTGGCTCTGGACGCGTCCCCGCCGCCTTTAATAATTTAATCGGTTTAAAACCTTCAAAGGGTCTATTAAGCACGCAAGGCGTCGTGCCTGCGGTTCGCTCTCAAGATGTGGTGAGCATTTTTGCCTTAAATGCACAGGATGCGCATCAAGTTTTTAATGTAGCTGCGCAACCAGACAACCAAGATGCCTATAGTCGCGAGGAAGATACGTTATTGCCGCCTGCATGGCCGTCCAAACCTATTATCGGTATCCCCGATGACGACAGTCTCATTTTTCATGGAGATGAACAGGCAGAAACCCATTTTTATCAAACGGTCAAACAACTCGAATCCTTGAATTACGATATCGTCAAAATCCCGTTTCAACCTTGGTTGGAAACCGCAAAATTACTGTATGGCGGTGCTTGGGTCGCCGAACGATACCTTGCGATTGCCGATTTTTTCGATGCCAATGAAGCCAAACTCGATCCAACCGTCGGCAGTATTATTGCGGGTGCAAGAAAACTAAGTGCCGCCGATGCGTACCGAGGCAGCTATGCATTACAAGAAGCACAAAGTGCGACCCAATCTCTGTGGCAGCAAGTTGATGTTATGATCACCCCAACCACCCCCAGCACCTTTAGCATCCAACAACTCGAAGACGATCCGATTGGCTTAAATTCGGTACTGGGCACCTATACCAATTTTATGAATCTATTAGACTATGCCGCCGTTGCCCTACCAACTGGCTTTAGAAAAGACCAGCTTCCAAATGGGGTGACCCTATTTGCACCGGCGGGGACAGATCGTCGATTATTAAAACTGGCTGACCAATTACATCAATCTTTTGTAACCGATTCAGGCGCCGTTAAAACACCGGTACCCGCACCTGAACCAGAGCAGTTCATATCCAAACACAGTCTGGAAATCGCTGTTGTAGGTGCGCACCTCAGTGGTTTCCCACTCAATGCACAGTTAACGTCACGCGGTGGAAAGTATTTAACCACCACCCAAACAGCCGCCAAATATCAGCTTTACCAACTGCAAGGTGACGGCCCTATTTTAAAACCAGGCCTGGTTAAAATTGAAGAGGACGATAATGATTTTCCAGGTGTGGAAATAGAAGTGGAAATTTGGTCCTTACCCATTGATCAAATGGGCAGCTTTCTCGCGTTAATCCCCTCTCCTCTGGGATTAGGGAAACTGGAATTAGTTGATGGTCATGAAGTCGTTGGCTTTATCTGTGAAAGCTACGGTATTGAAAAAGGGAAGAATATTAGCCACTCAGGTGGCTGGCGAAACTGGATGAAAATCCGCAGCTAATTTTAATGGCACTGAAGCCAAACGATTTATGGTCATGCCTATGAGACTGCCCCTTCATTCGCTTGTTAGTCCAGCGCTTGCGCAGAACTCAATCGGATAGAAATCTGCAGCCCGTTAGTTGCACAGCAAACCACAAAAACTGTAAATGTTCGGGCGTCTGAGCGGAGCCTTTTGTTAAGTTTTTTGCCGATTTTTGTATAGTTCATTTAGTTCGCCCCACCAAGCGTCTTCATTTTCTTTGTCTGGCTCTACAAACCTAGACAGATATCCAAGATTTTTCTCTAGCCTAGACCTTGCCGGACTATCTACCATAGCAAGCGTGCTTGAGGAGGCTATGATATATGTGTCTTCGATGATAAGTTTTGTGACTTTACGAAGCTCCTCAGCAGTTGCACTAACTTGATTCTTGATCTCTTGAGCTACTGTCACATCTCGCTCGATCGTCAGTTTCCAAATTGCAATCTTTTTTATTGTTTCTGGTTCAAAGTAGAACATTGCGAATATCAAGAACCAAATACTTGAGATAGCCATAAACGATCCTACGCCAATTTTTGATATTACCAGCATGTAGGTAATACCAAACATTATAAGAATAAATAACACCCAGATTAATTTTCTCAAAATAGCCCCTCTTATAAATTAAAGCCAATACTATATGGCTGGTGGATGTTCACCACGACAGGAACAAACTTGAATTACATGTTAAACACTTAACAAGTTCATAACCAAAGCACCAAACCCTGTTAAGAAAGTAAACCAACCCAAAAACAAAAAAATGGCAGTTCTCCATTTTGTAATGTTATGATCATGTCTTTTATGCTCAACCAATCCTGTATAGGATACCAGTAGTGTTATAAGAGATAGGAGAAAAAGAACTGCACTTACTTTTACCCAAAATCCAGGTGGAGATACCTTATCGTACTTCACTAATAAAGTTGCGACTGAAGCTGAACAAATAGTGATCAGGATCTTGATCCAACCAAGATACTCTTCAATATCTTCTTTTCTTATATCAATCATTAAGTCACCTTCGTTTTTTAGTATTTAACGACCAAGCTTACTCAACTATGCGCTCTCTTTCTAGCACTTGGCGTATTTCCTCAAATATTGCCGATATATTTCCTTTTGGAAATCGTATTTGACCAAGACCTTGTATATTACTAAATTCTTGACAACCTTCCTCCAGCAACACTATTGCCCTTTCAAAGCCTAAGCGACCTTGAAATAGCCCAACTTCATGAATTACGTTCATGCGAGCATGCAAATTACCATCGGCCTGTTCATCTTCTGCGGTCATAATAAGAAAAGCAATGCACGATTGATCGAGCATTTGCGCTAAACGTGTGATGTTTGTTACGCCAGCAACCGGAACTCTATTGAATTCGTCCCAAGGCAACCTCATTCTTTCACTAATAAAGTCTTTTAGCTCTCTCCAAAATGGAGAGCGACCATGACCTATAAACACATTTGTTCCGATTCGCTCTTCAACCACAGTTCTTTTTTCTAGGTTTTCAAGATGACTGGCTAATTTCAAGATATGTTTCTTTAACTCTTTGCATGTTTGAAATGGTTGTTTAGCAGCTGCAGCCTTTGCCAGTACTGCTATGTGAGGTGGTGTGACAAGGCCCTTTTCTATTGCAATCATATCTCTCGACATCATTTGACCTGTTGGTCGATGAGCTGCCACAAAGTCACTTTCGGTATAGTTCTTTGTTTTTTCGATTTTTTCTATTAACCCGTTTAGGAAATTATCTTTCTCTGGATCAAAATTCGCATAGACAATAGATAAAACTTGAGATTTGACTTGTTCAAATATTTCCTTAGCTTTTTCTCCATTAGTAAAAATTGTTGTTAAATCAGGGCTACCTGCCTCCTCATTTATCAACTGAACAACGTCATCAAATCTATACTCTCGCCACTCACCTCTGGTACCCATAGAAAAGGCATCTTGAAATCCCCACTCTTGGCTAAACTCCGCTCCTGGTGGCGGAGTTTGAAAGCCGTCGTAATAGACTCTAGAGTGGTACCCAAACCACGATCCCGACCAGGAGCGCCCTATATTGTTGGCTGAATCTGCAAGTGCAGAAATTTCATCCGATTCGTAATTTTCGAAATCGGAAAGTTCATTGGCTAAAGAAAATAAGTCTTTTGAAATTGGCACAACGTTTCCTTTATGTATGCCTAACGTTTGGGTTCAGGGGGGCAGCAAAACATCCTTTAGAGCCCATTGTTAGGTTTCATTCTCTCCAGGCAAGACAGTGCCTTTGGCTTTTACGATATTAAGGTTCTCTCGTTTCGCATTGAATATCTGCTCGTCCACGGCAGCGGCTTTACCAGTGTTTTTAAAATAATGTGCGAGAGGCATTTCAAAGATGGTGGATAGCTGATTGAGAACTTGGGTAAGTCTCCTTTTCTTCATGGTTGAAGAATCCCATGCATGCATCATATAGTAGAAAGCAGACCAGAATGATATTGACTGATCGAAGTGAACTTTTTTAATTGGTGCAGTAACTGAGTACATACCCCCATTAGTTTGGAATAATGCTTCTGCAAAATTTCGATTGCCAAGGTTACAGCCAGATACAAACAAACGCCTATTATGGAGCTTCTTATCAAAAAGCCTAGCAAACTCCTCATATGTTGATTCCCCGAATGTGTATCGGACGACTTCAGGGCTCCCATGACAGGAGAGATGAAGATAACGGTAACCTGATTCTCGAAACATTTTCGCGAATTCTACAAGTTCTCTTTGCGTCCTGAAGTAATAGTATTGAGGGTTTTTGCCATGGAGCTTCAAGACATCATATAAAACCTTTCCATCAAGCCTGGTAGCAGCTTCATCATCTTGATCAAGTGACTCCAGAATAAATGTTTCAGGTTTTGTAATATTTGCTGGAACTACCTTTCCCATTTGATTTTCTCTTTTGAACCTAACTATTTTTTGACATCCAAAATAACATATATTACGGATATCAACTACTGTATTTATCGCCGTTTTATATCATTTTTCGCAACACAATACTATATAACTTATTGATTTAACAGGCATTTGTTTATTTAAATCGTTTTTATAAGGCATAAATCATGACTCTAAAACGCCCCTCAAAGTGTTTCAAAACATTCAGTCAGGAATTTAATCTTACAACTTGTTTAAATATGGGTATTAAGTCTTACAGAATATCGTGGTGTTATCAAGCGATAATTTTAACTTACTGAATAATTGGCTATTTTTTGCCCAGGTCTGGTGGTTTTAAAGGCGGTTTAATAGGTGATTGAAGCGCATTGAAAATGCGCTTATGTTTGACGAGAAAAAACCTCTTGAACCAAGAAAAAGATCACTTCTTTTCTTTTGTATTTACTTTACTTTGTAAATACCCAGTACAACACTAATGGCTCCAACAATCATCCCTGCCCATGCTTTCATCGGTGTCTCACCACTTAATGCTCTCGCCACCTGGGAACCCGCTGAGTCATAAATATCATAGCCCCATAATGCGAGCGCAACACCAACGATAATCAGTAGAATCCCAATCATTTTGTTACTCATTTTAACTCCTAAAATAGTATTTGATTTTAACCTGCCAACCAAAGGCCACGGTTAACCGAATAAAAAACCCAGTGAAACGTACCGCACATTTTGATGAACAAGCCGTCACATTCACGTGTGTTGTTATGTTACAGAATTCAATATATCCTATTCAGACATAAGGCAATATTACCGACTTATTGGCCATTAACAAGTGTAAATTTTAGAGTATATCGAACCTAACAACTTGATTTACTCTGCTATTCAATCTTCAAAAAGTCGTTATCTAATCACACATAATTTTAATTCAATAAACCCACTGAATACTTTTTAAACCCAGGCCTGGTTAGAAATCTCGCAAGCCAACTCGAACTGTCTGAGCATGAATCCATGACCAAATCTTCACACTCTATTCACCCACAACCCTTTTATTTTATTAGATAATCTACTTTTTTACGCTAGGTAGTTATTTATGGACACGATAAAGACCGAACCGTCTAATCACATGTCTAAAGCAGAAGAATTGGCCAACAGCCTCAGTCATGGGTTTGGTTTATTAGCGTCTTTTGTGGGCGAGCCATTGTTGATTGTCCATGCAGTACAACAAGGGGATGTTGGTTATATTGTGGGGTCAAGCATTTTTGCGGCCACGGTAATCTTGCTGTATTTTTTCTCGACACTTTATCACGGCCTGCCCGAAGGCAAACCCAAACGCGTTTTTCTAATAATGGATCACATGGGCATCTTTTTATTAATTGCGGGAACTTATACGCCCTTTACGCTGGGTGTGCTCAGTGGTGCTTGGGGTTGGTCAATTTTTGGCGTTATTTGGGGACTGGCCGCATTGGGCATGCTGCTAAAATTATTAGAACGAACACCCCGCCCACACTTTTTTACCGCCATCTATTTATTGATGGGTTGGGTGATCATTGCGGCGGTAAATCCAATGTTGGAAAGTGTATCAACGGCAGGCTTACTCTGGTTATTAGCTGGAGGTTTATTTTATTCGTTTGGAGTGATCTTCTTTGTGCTTGATCATCGTTTAAAGTTTGGGCATATGATTTGGCATTTATTTGTAGTTGCGGGCACCACCAGTCATTACATTGCGGTTTATGGCTATGCCTATCCAGCTTAAAACAACCAGGCCTGGCCGTTTTAACCATTTATAGTGCTTTTTAATTGGCCAAATTTTTTACTTGTTTGCTAGTTAATGTGGGTAAATTTTGACGTTTTTTACTCATTTAAATCGTTATGTTAATTTTTTTCATTTTTTTAACACAGATTAAATCTATGTTAACTTTTTGGAGTTTTTTTAACATAGGTTTGTAATATGTTAAGTTTTGAGTCTTTTCTTAACATAATCTTTCGTTTTTAGAATTGTGGGTTACTGAGTAGTTCATAAAAACGGTGATTGATAAAAAATTTACTGTTACCTAGCTTGGTACTGTGCAGAATGCCAATTTCTTCTAGCTGTCTTAAATGCTTGGAAGCCGTTTGCCTTGTGATATTTAATCTCTGTTCAATAAACTCAATTTTAGTATAGGGGTGAACAAACAAGGCTTCTAACAAATCTTTTGAATACAGTTTGGTAGAGAACGCTTGAATCTCGGTCGCTGTTTGCTGCATCAGTTCATCTACTTGATGAATGAGTGTAATAGTCTGATTGGCCGTTTGTTCAATGTCATCCAGCATAAATAAAATCCATTCTTCCCAGGCCTGGTTAGTTCTTACCGTTTGCAGCAAGCGATAGTAATCTGCTTTATGTGTGGTGATGTAACGGCTGAGATAAAGAATGGGCAAATCAAGTAGCTCATTTAAGACTAAATACAAAATATTCAGGATTCGGCCTGTGCGTCCGTTACCATCGTAAAATGGATGAATAGTTTCAAACTGTTGGTGGATAATTGCCATTTTAATGAGTGGATCGATATCATCCAGCTCTGAATCATTAATGTATTGTTCTAAGTTTGCTAGAGCATCACGAATATCATTTTCATACTGTGGTGGGGTAAAAATCACTTCGCCCGTTTGGTCATTTTTAAGTTTGGTCCCACCTTGTTTACGAATACCCGCATCATTTTTTTCTAGAATCGATTGAACTTGCACTATGTCTTTTATAAGCAGGAGTTTGTTATGGGTGACCAGCTCAAAACCCTTGCGCAGTGCTTCACCATAATGTTGCACCTCTTTAACCGATTGAGACAAATTGGTCTGGTCTATGGTTGAGCGGTATAAGTCATAGTGCGTTGTGATGATGTTTTCGATTTCACTGGAATCTTTTGCTTCTTGCAAAATCAAGGAGTTGATTAAGACAGCTTGATTATCTTTGCTTCTTGCAGTGTTCTAGGATTTTGAATATCTTGTGGTGAAATTTTAGAGCTGCTCGTAAAGCCATCGGATGCAATCGCTTCCTTCATGTGCTTGGCATAATCTCTTTCCAACTCTTGAAATGTCGCCATTTAAAACTCCTTATCCTGATTTTTATATTTAGTTCTAACAGCCAAATAAGGGGCGTAAACACGTGGGTTATAATCCGAGCGTAGCGAGTGCCTTAATTTGTTTGTTATTCACGTCGTTTTTGATTAAACACTTTAAGCATATAACTTTCATTCAAGGTTTTGTAATTCACACCCACATCGTCACATATTGCCTTTAGAAGGGTAGTTATCGAATCATTAACGTGAGGCTTCCCTGGAACATCGAGAGCTTCAAAAAGTTTTTCTACTGCTCTCAATACTTTCTCATTGTGATGGAATACAAAATAAACTTCGTTCATAGCTCGACTGAACTCGTCGCCGTTTAAATCATAACGGTTTCCAAAGAGCTTTTTGGCAGTATCAAGTCTAAATTTCTTTTTTTCATACTTTAAAAAAAGATAAGCGCTCGCTAAAGCACCAATTAAACCTGAGATCAAAGGTGTGAAAATTAACTCCATGCTTCAAATTCTCCTGATTGTATAACGCTGCAAATCACCGGTGAATTATTCTCGAGCAGAGCGAACGAAAATACGTCCGAGTGAATTCGCCTAGTTAGCCACTTCATTGCTAACTGCCTCATTTGCCAACAAAGCAGCCTTCTCTGAGAGGGTACGACACG
>NZ_PKGB01000029.1 GCF_002848135.1 Hydrogenovibrio sp. SC-1 | reverse complement strand
TCCGATTGCTTATTGGGCATCTGAAAGTGAACTTAATGTTTTTGTTAAAAATAGTAAGTTAGAAAAATTTGCTACTTCATCCAATGGGGTTCAAACAGGAAATAATGATACATATGTAAGAAACTGGAGCGAAGTTTCTTATAAAAAGTTTAAAACTAAATGGATTCCATACAATAAAGGGGGAAGGTTTAGAAGGTGGTACGGTAATTTTGATTTTGTTGTGAATTGGCAAAATAATGGTCAAGAAATTAAAAAAGAAAAAAATTCCTGTACCCGTGGAGAAGAGTTTTATTTTTCTGAAGGAATAACTTGGTCTGATGTTACATCTGGCAACTTGTCATGCAGGTATCTCCCAAAAGGATTTATATTTGATGCCTCTGGACCATCAGCATTTTTTACAGATTCAAAAAATACTAAAGTTGGCGTTGCCTTATTGAATACGAGTTTTGCAAATTATTGGTCAAAAATTTTAAATCCTACTTTGCATTTCCAATCGGGAGACTTTCGAAAACTAGCACTTTCAGAAAAATTCATTAATGATAGGGTAATAAGCTGTGCAAGCGCATGCATTAGGTTATCTGAAATAGACTGGAACACCTATGAAACCTCTTGGGATTTCACCGAAAACCCCTTAATCCAACTTCACGCCGAAACCCCTTCGCAAACCTTATCGGAAACTTACCAGGCCTGGTGGGATTCGAATCAAGCGACCATTGCTGAAATGAAACGCCTTGAAGAGGAAAACAATCGTTTGTTTATTGAGGCTTATGGTTTGCAGGATGAACTCACACCTGAGGTGCCTTTAGAAGAAATTACCCTAACAGTAAATCCCAAATACCGCTACGGCGGCAAAGCCTCGGATGACGAACTGGCACAGCGTTTTCAAGCCGATACCATGGCAGAACTGATTAGCTATGCGGTCGGTTGTATGTTTGGACGTTATTCTTTAGACAGAAAAGGTCTGGTGTATGCGCATGCTGGCAATGTAGGATTTGCAGACTTGGTGAATGAGGGAGCATATCAAACTTTCCCCGCCGATGACGATGGCATAGTGCCGTTAACAGACCAAGAGTGGTTTGTGGATGATGTAACTAACCGCGTGCAAGAGTTTGTTAAAACCGTTTGGGGCGAAGCTCAGCTTTACGACAACCTAGCTTTCATTGCTGAAAGTTTGGGTTTATATGCCATTAAGCCTAAAAATAACGAAAGTGCGTTAGACACCATTCGACGTTATCTCTCAACAAAATTCTATAAAGACCATTTGCAAACCTACAAAAAACGCCCCATTTATTGGTTGTTTAGCAGTGGTAAACAAAAAGCCTTTGAATGTTTGGTGTACTTGCACCGCTATAACGCTGGAACGCTTTCCAGAATGCGCACCGAGTATGTCATTAAATTAATGGGTAAATACCAAACCTTTGCGGAGCAATTGCAAAACCAAATAGAATCGGCAGACACCACCACACAAGCCAATAAATTAAAAAAAGAGCTAACCGCACTCCAGAAAAAACAAGCTGAACTAAGCACGTTTGATGAGCAGCTTAAACAATTTGCCGACGAGCAAATAGCACTGGATTTAGATGATGGCGTAAAAGCAAACTACGGCAAGTTTGGTGATTTATTAGTCGATGTAAAATCCATTGTTGGTAAGGCTAAAGGATAAGTATGGCGCTGCCTATTAATATTAAAAGTTTATTAACTGGAACGGTCATTGAATCTGATCGTATTGAGTTTAAAAAGGGCTGGAATCCAGAGGTTATTTTGCGTTCCATTTGTGCCTTTGCCAATGATCTTGGGAATATTGGTGGTGGCTATGTTTTGGTGGGTGTTGAAGAGGTTGATGGTGTGGCTCAACTTCCGCCAATTGGCTTACAAGCCAACCAGATTGATGCCATTCAAAAAGAGTTGTTATCCCAATCTCATTTTATTGAACCGCATTATGTTCCACAAACAGAGGCGGTTTTGTTTGGTGATAAGTATGTATTGGCTATTTGGTGCCCACCAGGTGATGTAAGGCCTTATCGTGTGCCCAAAACCTTGGGTAAGGAAGCAGCAAAAAATAAGCTTTATTATGTTCGTAAATTAAACTCTACGGTTGAGGCTAAAGACGGAACCTTAACACAGTTAATGCAAATGACTGCAAAAGTGCCTTTTGATAATCGTGTGAATCAGTTTGCGAGTATTGATGCCTTAGACTTAACGTTAATAGCCAGTTTTTTAAAAGAGGTTGGGAGTTCGCTTTACAGTGAGTTACCTAAAATGACATTTGCAGAGGTGTGTAGGCAAATGTCGATTGCCCGTGGTGCAGATGAACATTTAATGCCCGTTAATGTGGGGTTGTTAATGTTCAGCCACTCGCCTGAAACCTTTTTTGAGAAAGCGTTTATTGAGGTGGTAGAGTATTACGATATGATTGGTGACCAGTTTAATGAACGACGCTTTAAAGGCCCAATTTCGCAACAGTTACGCGAGGTGTTAGCCTATTTAAAAGGTGCAGTGATTCGTGAAAAAGTGGTTAAAGTGACAGGTCAAGCTGAAGCAATTAGAGCATTTAACTACCCCTATGAAGCACTTGAAGAAGCGGTTGCCAATGCGGTATTTCACAAAAGTTATGAGAAGCCTAGACCGATTGAGATCAATATACGCCCTGATTGCATTGAAATACTCTCTTTTCCTGGCCCTGTGCCACCTGTTGATGCGGAGATGTTAAAACGGCCACGCGTGGTTGCACGTGATTACCGTAATAGCCGTATTGGCGAATTTTTGAAAGAGCTTAAGCTGACTGAGGGACGTGGCACGGGGTTTCCGAAAATGCGTGCAATGTTTAAACAAAACGGATCTCCTGAACCTGTTTTTGAAACCGATGCCGATAGAAGTTATTTTTAACCACGTTTTATCCTCATCCAGAGTTTGATGGTTTGGTTCCGTCAAGTAACCAAGAAGGGACTAAGTTGGGACTAAGCTGGGACCAAGGTAATAATCCTCATGATTTGACGAATGAACAACTTCAAGTTGTTGAATTGATTGAAGCAGAGTGCTCAATTCAAGAGTTGATGGATGGCGTGGGTCGAACGAGTAGGACTAAGTTTAGGGACCAAGTTCTAAAGCCGCTTTTAGACTTAGATATTGTTGAGATGACGCTACCTGATAAACCGACAAGCCCTAAACAAAAATACAGACTTTCTCATAAGGTCTATCTTGGAAAGTAATTGGATACATTAAGCAAAATGGATATTAAACAACTACAACAAGGTCTGGAAAATAAGTTTGCTAAAAGTCGTATTGTCTTTTGGCATGATGCAGATTTGGCGTTTAGCGAGTCGTTGGAACAACTAGCATTACCGAATGTGACGCTTATCAATATGGGAGAAGTTTCTCATTTTGAAACAAAAAAACGTATTGAATTGGATGAGCCAAAGGTGTCTTTTTTACTTTATTACCCCAGTGAAGTGCCAGAGTTTGAAGTGGATTGGTTGTTAGATATTAGAGAGTATTCGGAATCGTTTTTTGCGGATGTCAGTTCATTAATTTTAAACCAGTTAAATATTCCAAAAATGTCTTTGCGTAGCCATATTCAAACCCGTATGGCGTTTTTTAGTAATAAACAACGTGTGGCTAAGCTAAAGCGGATGGTAGTTGAGAACGAAACCGCTGAGAGCTTGGATCAAAAAATATTGGCGGTGCTGGTTAAATCAGAAACTGCTAATTTAAACGATGTGACCTTGTCGGCCATTTTGATGTCCATGGATTCAGATTCTTCAACCTTGATGGCTGAACTTAATAAATATGGTTTGCAAGAGGTCTTTTGGCAATTGTTGAGCTGTGAGTATGGTTATGAAACCGATAAGCCAACTATTGAACAATTTATCTTACGACTCTTTTCGACCGAACTTTGGTTACAAACGGAGCTGACGGATCGCAGTTGGTTAGATGCGAATGTTGTGCAGGGGGCATCGGGTAAATCAAATGTTGCGGCTTTAATGAAGTTTTGGCGTCATCATGGTTTGTATCAACCAAGCTATTTGATTTGGGCTGCACGTTTAGAGTCGGATTTAGAGATTGAAAAGCGTTATGGCTCTATTTCTGCAGAACAGTTATCAGAAGCGGAATCGTTTGAAGGTATTGAAAAAACCATTATTCGTTATTTAGTGGGGGGGTTAACAAATCATGCCAGCCAATTAAATAAAGCTTGGTTTGAGGAGGTTATTTCTAACCGAATGACGCATTTTTGGGTTTCTGAAAAGTCAGAATACCGTGCAATGTACTTGGCAATTAAAGAAGCGTTAACCCTGATTATGCTGCGCGAAAAGTTTGATAGTGGTTTTTATTATGAAACGGCTGAAGCACTGTATTCTGCTTATGAAAAAGAGCTGTTTCAGTTTGACCAGGCCTACCGATTATTTAATGAATTTGCCGACGACTTATTTAGCAAGGGTGCGGAGATTCTGCGCCAGTTAGACAAGCAGGTTGAAAATATCTATACCAGTTGGTTTTTAACTGAATTATCGTTGGCTTGGGATAAGCTTATTGAGGCCGAGGGTCTGATGGCTCAATGGCAGTTGCCTAATAAACCTAGACAACCTGATTTTTATAAAAGCTTTGTAGCAAAACCGCTTAAAACGACACAATTGAAACGCATGTTTGTGGTGATATCGGATGCTTTACGTTATGAGGTCGCGGAAGAGTTTACCCGTAAACTCAACGACAAAAAACAGTTTAAAGCACAGTTGCAATCTCAATTGGGGGTGTTGCCAAGTTATACGCAATTAGGCATGGCTTCGCTGTTACCATATACCGAGCTTTCTTATAAAGATGGCAATAATACGGTTTTTGTGGATGGCCTTTCTTCAAAAGGGTCATCGAGTCGGCAGGCTATTCTAAACTCTGTGAACGGTTTGGTGGTGACTGATAAAACGTTAGCGAGTTGGACGGCTTCTGAAGGAAGAGAAAAGCTTAGAGAGTATGAGGTGGTTTATATTTATCACAATACGATAGATGACATTTGTGATAAGCAAGGTGGAGAGGATAAAACCCCTAAAGTCTGCCGAGATGCAATTAATGAGTTAATGGATTTAATGGGACGTATTATTAACCGTTTTAATGCCAGCCGAGTCATGTTGACTGCAGATCATGGATTTTTATTTCAGCAGGCACCGTTAGAACAATCGGATAAAACCGCTGAGATAAAGGTTAATGATGTCATTGAAGCTAAAAAACGCCATATCGTTGGTAAAACCTTGCCTTCTTATGAAAATTGTTGGAAGGGATCGGTTAAACATACTGCAAATGGCGACAATACCGAATTCTTGTTACCAAAAGGTGTGCAACGCTTTCATTTTGTTGGTGGTGCTAAATTTGTGCATGGTGGCGCCAGTTTGCAAGAAGTATGTGTCCCAGTGATTGAGATTAAAGAGTTGGAAGGTAAAAAAATCGCTCAACATCAAAAACAATCCGTTGGCGTGGTGTCCGTGGCTCAGAACTTAAAGTTAGTGAATAATTTAGAGCGAATTAAGTTATTACAGTCTGACCCAGTGGGGGAGACGTTTAAGGCAAGAACACTTGAAATTTTTGTGCAAGATTCTGCTGGGTTGCAAGTATCAACAGTTGAAAAAGTGGCTTTTGAAAGTACCGAAGAGAATTTTGATGCTCGAATAAAAGAGGTGCGAATTCGATTGACGGGACAAAGCTTTGATCGACACCAGTTTTACCAATTGGTTTTACGAGATGAGGCAACAAATACGGTGTACTCAGAGTATCCGGTAAAAATTGATTTGGCAATAGAAGATGATTTCTTTTAGGGGAGCAGTATGGCAGATGAAATGATGAGCTTAGATGATAAGTTAAACCAGACCTTTAAAGGAAGAGTGGTTCGCAAGGATTTGACCAAGCAGCTTAAAGAGGGCGCGAATGTGCCAGTGTATGTCTTAGAGTATTTATTGGGCATGTATTGCGCCTCGGACGATGATGAAGTGGTTTCTGAAGGTTTGGCAAATGTTAAGAAAATTTTAGCGGAAAACTACGTTCGACCTGACGAAGCGGAAAAGGTGAAGTCACTCATTAAAGAGCGTGGAAGCTTTAAAATCATTGATAAGGTTGGAGTGAAGCTAAACCAACGAAAAGACGTGTATGAAGCTTCACTATCAAACCTTGGTATTAATGATGCGGTGATACCAGGAAAGATTGTTAAAGATAATGAAAAACTTTTAACAGGTGGTATTTGGTGCATTATCACCGTTCAATATTTTTTTGAAGAAGGTCAAAAGTTCTCGCCATTTTCTATTTCTGCTTTGAAGCCAATTCAAATGCCAAATATGGATTTGAATGAGGTTTTTGAAGGGCGTAAATCCTTTACTAAGGATGAGTGGATTGATGTGTTAATCCGCTCAATAGGTATGGAACCGGCCAACCTTGATGAAAGAGTTAAGTGGCATTTACTGGCTCGAATGATTCCTTTTGTTGAAAATAATTACAACGTGTGTGAATTAGGACCTCGAGGAACGGGTAAAAGCCATGTTTATAAAGAGTGCTCGCCGAATTCACTATTAGTGTCGGGGGGACAAACGACAGTTGCTAATTTGTTTTATAACATGAGTTCACGACAAGTCGGGTTGGTCGGTATGTGGGATGTAGTCGCTTTTGATGAAGTGGCAGGAATCAGCTTTAAAGACAAAGATGGCGTGCAAATCATGAAAGACTATATGGCATCCGGTTCTTTTGCACGCGGCAAAGATTCAATAGAAGCTAAGGCTTCAATGGTCTTTGTGGGGAACATTAACCAAAGTGTTGAAACCTTAGTGAAGACGAGTCATTTATTAGCGCCTTTTCCGGGTGCAATGATTGATACAGCATTTTTTGACCGTTTCCATGCTTATATACCAGGATGGGATATCCCTAAGATGCGACCTGAGTTTTTTACCGATCGCTATGGTTTGATAACCGATTATTTAGCTGAATATATGCGCGAGATGCGTAAACGCAGTTTTGCTGATGCAATCGATAAGTTTTTTAAGCTTGGTAATAACCTCAACCAAAGAGATGTGATTGGGGTTCGGAGAACCTTATCTGGTTTATTGAAACTGATTTATCCAAACGGGGTATTTAGCAAAGAAGAAGTTGCGGAATGTTTGTCTTATGCTTTGGAGACGCGCAGACGTGTCAAAGAGCAGTTAAAAAAACTAGGAGGTATGGAGTTTTTTGACGTTAATTTTAGCTACATTGACATAGAGACTATGGAAGAAACGTTTGTAAACGTTCCAGAGCAAGGTGGCAGTAAGTTAATTCCAGCAGGTGCTTCTAAACCAGGTGTGCTCTATTTGGTTTCAAATGGCTCAACAGGTCATTTAGGACTGTATCGTTTTGAAACCCAGATGATGTCAGGTAATGGAAAATACTCTGTATCTGGATTAGGGTCAAACTCTGCGGCTAAAGAATCTATCCGTGTTGGATTTGATTATTTTAAAGGGAACCTCAACCGAATCAGTTCATCATCGAAGTTCTCAGAACATGAGTTTAATATTCATATTGTTGAGCTTCAAAATTCTGGCGTGACCACTTCAACAAGTCTAGCCGCATTGATTGCATTTTCTTCGGTTTTACTAAATAAACCCGTTATGGACCAATTAGTAGTTTTAGGTGATATGACACTGGGAGGTGTCGTTAATCCTGTTAATGATTTAGCAGGTTCATTACAGATGGCATTGGATGCTGGATCGAATAAAGTACTACTTCCAATGAGTTCTGCTGGCGATATACCAATTGTACCAGCCGAATTATTTTCGAAGTTTCAAATTAGCTTTTATTCTGATCCAGTTGATGCGGTTTATAAAGCTTTGGGAGGTTAAGAGCCTGTAAATTGTAAACTAACTGATGAGGTTAACTTGTAGAAATCAATCCAGTTCTGAATTTTATTTGGCATTAACTGATAGTTATCTATCGCAAAGTCTACCATTTCATTAGGATATCATGGCAGATAACATTTTTATGCTTGTTTCCTGTATATTTGCCTTCGGTAGATAACAAAAAGGCCTTAGTTCTAAGCTTTACATTGAATCGTCAATATTCAATTCTTAAATTTCAATGAGACACGTGAGATAAATGTGGCAAATTGTAAAAATGAATGCCGAATGAAACTTCTGATTTTTATTGAGAACCCTCAATTCAATTCGATCATTAGGCCGAATGCTGTGAGAGGATTCTTTTTTGTCTAAAAACTTGAATATAGGACACCCTATTTCCTTTCCCCAATAGTCTTTAATGGTTTCAACTTCTTTAGGGTTTCTGTCCGCATTTCGGCATAGTTTTGCATTCACTCTATATCCTAGTTTATTTATTAGCTTTGTTGACTCTATGCTAGCTGGATATTTTGAACTAATCGACAGGACAGCTTCTTCTTTGGATTTGTTTGTTCGATTTTCAAAGATAAGGCGTTCCATAAACAATTCCAAATCATCAATGAAATTTTTTCCAGACTGACTATTCTGATTGATTGCTCCATCAATAAAAACATCTTCTCCATAAGCCTTTATAATTTGTCTAATCACTTCAAGAATACCAGCGTCAGTGACAGTAGTTTTTGCTGGAAAATTGTATTTACTGTAAGAAATATAGCCATCAATAACGTGTTGGTCTTCATATGCAATATCGTTGAAACCAGATTGAGCGTACTTCTGGTAAGTTGCAAAGTTGTGAAAGAAATTAAAATCATAAATGCTGATTTGGCTTGACGGTCTCAACTGTTGCTTTTGCGGCAGCTTCACCAGATTAATGTAGCCTGATTCATAAGGCTTCAAACACACGGAAACTCTTTTGTGAATTTCGGTACTGTTTTTCTTAACCTTATCCAGTGAAATAGAAAACAGGTCTGCGATTTGTTTAAGATTCTTAGTAAATCCATGGAAATTTAGCGCGACCTGATATTCTGCAATGACTAAGCTTGCTAGATGAATGTAATGATGAATCGTTGTTGCAATTGAGGCATGTCCAATGACTCCAGCTAACCAGAAAAAGTGTTTACTGGTAGGTTCAGTGGTTTGTAGGCGTTCAGCAGAACGCTTTTTATGCTGCTTTAACCAGATTTTTGTTAATGGTGAGTTCACAAAGTAATGTGATACATCAATGTTGAATGCAGTTTGCGACTCTGAAAGAAAATTCCAAGTCGCAAAAGAGTGTCTCAGAGAGTGAAACTTTATTTCAGGGTCAAGCGTCACTTCTCGAAGAGTCGCCAACATTCTTCTAACAATATTGTCAGGGGTAATGGGAGATGAATAGTCTAAAGAGGTTGAGAATAGGTAGCGATCCTCATCCATATTTGCAGAATTATTATGATGTTTCTCATAAAACTCGAGTAGAACTTGGATTTCATGCTCATTCATGAAGTGATCTAACTGGAGGTTTCGTTTAGCATTAAGAGTCTTTAAGCTTCGATTAAAGCTTTTTCTAATCAGGATTTGCGGTGACTCAGTACAGTATAAAAAATCTCTAGCTTTTAAACGTGCGACCTCAGAAATACGAAGTCCTAACCTGAAGCCAATCAAAAGAAAAATGCGAGCAAACTCGAACCAATTGACGGTATTGACTGAAGTATGAAGCACTTGCTTTTTTCTAAGTATTTCAAAAGATGATTTGTATTCATCCTCTGTGATAATCCGAGCATTTACAAATTGCACATAACTTTTATCAGGGAAGATTTCATCCCAGTCTGTAATTTTGGGTCGTTCAAGCGTTTTGGTAAACCATATTTCAAATTCTTTTAGTTCTTCGAGGATTGAGTATGTACCGTCTTGCAGTAAGGCCTCTTCGAAAATATCAAAATAAAGATCGCTTCTCTGAAACTCTGATAGGCTCTCAATAAATTGACCATTGCAATAATGCGATAGCAACGGTTCTAGGAACTGGAATGACTTGATATTTTTCTTATAATTCTTATTCCGACTGATATAGCGAAGAAAAAGGGCAATGTTTTTATCAAGGTCAGGTCTATTTATGTAATCTCTGATTATGCCATCGCTAGAATTCCTAATCGGTTTTGACATTTCAAGCCATTCAAAATTAGGTAGGCAGACTAAATCTCCTTTTTTAGTACTCTCAGGAATCGTGTTGCATATTTGCAGGTTCGATGAACGATATCCTGAAAAAATGCGATCAAACGTAACTGGGAGTAAAGAATAATTGGTCATGTTGTGCTTAATAATTTGGGTGACTATACTCGGTAATCTGGGTTTGAAATAAGCATTCGCTTGGGTCATTAAATGCTTGATGGATTTCGTTTCTTTTAGATCTATATTCAAATATGAACAGATTTCCTCCCATGCATCGACACCCTCAAAGTCCTCGTTTGATGGAATTCTCTGGTAAATCATCTGGGTTAAGGCGGATAGAGGTATATGTGTTTGCATTCCCTTATCTTCAGTAATGACCAATTGAATCCGGTTTTGAAAGACAACGATGTTTTGTTTGTTGAGTAGAGATTGGAAGCAATATTCAAGCGCGCTTTCGGTTAGAACCCAAGAATCTGCAATCAAGCTGAAAGCGAATTGACCAATTTGGTTTTGAAAAAAACTAAATCCCTGTTGAGCATTGTTTGAGGCTTCTAGCTGTTCACAATGCTTCTGAAACAATCTGTCAAATTGAATGGAGTTTTTGATGTGTTTTGGATGATAAGGGTTTGGTTCAGGACTAATTAACGAGGCTTTAGGAATAAGCCCAATGTCCCATACTTGATGATGATTTCCATATGTTATCAGTGCATTAAGTATTTGAGAGGTAAATGCCAAGTCTTTAGGTGAAAGCTTGAGATCTTTAACAACCCCTTTGAGAGCTTTAGTCCGATCTGACTTATTCTCGAACGTACCTTCAAATTGAGTCCCTAAAAGTTGCTCTAACAGTCTAATAGTTTTCTCGTTATATGATTTTTTTTTATTTACCTTAGCGTTTTCCAAATATGTTTCTAACCTAGCATGGAGGTTGTCGATTAAAGTGTTATCCACACGATCAGAAACGATAGGGTCAGTGTGGCTCCAAAATGCAAGGATACGATTTTGTTTTTCAATACTCATTAGCTTAAACCTCGGATTTGAACTGGTTGGATTCCTAAACCCTTGGATAGTCCTTCAATATGACTTTGTACGGATTGATTAAATTGTTGGAAATCGAACGATCCATTTCTAGACCAGGGTTCTTCTCCAAGCTGCCAATGGCCCAAAAAACAACTAATGTACTTAAGAGGCATACCTAATTTTCTTAATTCGGACTCAAGGAAATGCCGGCTATGGTTGGGAATTAATCCCGATATATTTATTGATCTAGGAAGGTTTAAAGCCGTTACTTGTTTGTAAGCGGTAGTCCGATAGAAATCATTAATATGGATGGTGTTATCTGAAGGGTTTATGTTTAGAATAATTAATCCATTGAATTTTGAATGATCATGGATTTGTTCAGTTGGAAGCGATTGAATTAGACCCTCTTTGAATTTCTCATAGAATTTAATTTGTTGACGACAGGTTTCTGATAAGTAGACAGGCCTTGCCAAATAATCAATATTTTTGTCATTAACGACGCTCCACCCATCGCTATGGATATTGGAACTTTGAATAAAATAAGTTTTCTTATGGTTTCTAGTGCCTGTGCAAAACGTTATTACTAAATCAGTATAGGTCGACATTAACAGGCATGCATTCTTCAAGTCTGCGGTTGAGCTATGTGGATTCAGGTGAATGTTCTGCAAACTTTGGTGAATGGTCGTAATCATGTTTTTGATAGTCGATTTTTTAGGACACCGGATATTGCCTATCCAATTAGCTGAATTTTCTGGTGATAAAACCAGAAATGGAAGGTTCTTGGCAATGTCTTTAAGTCTAAGCGTGGTGTAATGTTGTTTGGTGCTGTAACTGGTTTTGTCATTTGGCTCGCCAATGCTCTTACCGAGTGAGCAATCAATAAGAACATAATTGCCATCAGTCTGAATGTAGATGTTTTTTCGAGTTTGCTTAGCTAAATATGAAGGTGTAATCCGAGTATCTAGCATTAGCTTCTGTAGAACAGATTGAATAGACTTGTTTATTTGCTCCTTTTTTAAATTGCTGGTATCAATACCCCTTGAGCTAACTTGTGATATTAAGTTGAACAGCGTCTCGTGAGTGTTTTTATCTAAAATTAATCTTAACGCATTGTTTACTTGGTTGTATAAATTAGGGTTTTCACAGTACTGCTTATTTTTATATTCAACAAATTCAAACGGCAGATATATCATTGTTTGATGATTATTTGTTTCGATAACAAAGTTGATTTTTTTGGAATTTGAAGGGGAAGAATCCATTGTAATGATGATTGGCCTTGGAGAATTTAAATCTAGCAAGTTCAATTCAAGTGCGACGAATAAATAAAATGCTGCAATAACTTCGAACTTACAGCTTTTTGAATCGATATTCTTAACAAAGGTTTTTAGTACTGATTCTTCAGAGGGGGTTATTCCAGTAAAGGGTATCATTCGTTGCTTTGCAATATGCAACTGCTGTGCTGGTGAAAAATATCTAATCTCATCTAAAGTTAAGTCACCAGATTCGTCAACTACCAGTAGTGTTCCTGCTTCATCGATGAAATCGATTTCATCACTGTTTTCTGTTTCAGTATTGTTTTCAAGTATGGGGGATATAAGTTTTATCGATTTGTCATCATCGAGTTCTAGATAAACGGCTTCATATTTATTTTCATCAAAAACGCCATATCCATGAGCTCTAGGAGAGCGATTGCCAGAAGACTTTTTTGTCGAGGAATTTTGTTTATTTGATGTGGGAGGAAGGTCTCTTCTTAAGTAGGATTCTATCAATACCCTTATGTGATAAATAGGCTTAAAGATATTGCTTGATTCTGGATACTTCTTACAATAATCGATGAGGGCTTTTAGTGAATTCTGAAGTTCGATTTCTTTCAATTCAGGGGTTTCGGTTGGAAGGTTAATTTGCCTGATTTCCAAATTATATTGATATGAATTAAACGCTTGGTTTTTAGAAGGGTGATCTTGGAAGTAATAGAATATCGAGAAGACTATTGTTAAAAGAGATAAGTATTTTTCTTCATTGTCTTGGTAATCAATGGAAGGCTCGGTTGCTAGAGAATACGGATATATTGATAGAACATAGTGGGGTTTGGTTTGGAAAGTTCCCCGAATTGCACTTGCCAGTTCCTTCTCAAAATCTTCTTTAGTCAGTAGAGGTAAGTCTTTCTCTTTTTTGTCTCGGTTCAGTTTGTCTTGCAACGAAAAAATTTCAATGTGAGGATACGTTTTGATTAACTCATAGAAATCAATTTTGTTGATTTTGACGGCATGATTTAAGATTTCTAAAAACCCCAGTTCTAGTTTGATGTCTTGAAAATTTCGCTTATAAGCCTCGTAACCAAGGCTAAGCCGACTAAATATGCTAATAAGCAAAGTACAGTTTGGGTGCGGGCTAATGAACTGCACCAGCTTTTCAGTTCGTTGCTTATCTCCCCTGGATGGTAAGTGCTTATTGATATAGGCAATGATTTCTTCTTGAATGTCATTTTTAATGAATGAACGATCAGACTTGGTTTTTAATGGTTTCATTTGCGACTCCTTAGTTTTGGTATTCAAACTAAGAAGGGGGATTTGATAATTAGGACAGGAAAAAACTTAACAACAGGTTATTGCCTAGCATTTATTCGGTCTAGGGGCTTTTCTCGGAACGAAAAATATAGGTATTTGATGTTGTTGATCTTGCGATAATTGAAGTTCTAAAGCGCATTACGAAAAATGCATTAATCGTGCATTGAGTGGGATTGTGAATATTGAAGATAAGCTGATCTGTTGAGTGTTTGTGTAACATATTGCATTCTTTCAAACATGTTCACATCAAATCTCCGCCTATGCAAAAATTATCACTATTCTGATCCACCTGTCCTTTTATAAGGCTTGTAGTTGTTTATAAATAAATTTGATTGTAATCAATAAAAAATACCATCTCAAAAAGATCATTCCCAAATACCTATTCTCCCTTTAGGGAGTAGAAGTTGATCTTGCATAGCCATTTTGGCTGCTATCACGACTTGGATAGTTGTTGTCAACAGATTATTCAGGGATTTATTAATAAAAGAGGGGAACGATGATGACATCACTTTCAGCAATTACATGGGGATTTCTTTGTGTTTTTACGGTGGCACTGGCAGGCCTATTTTTCACTACACGCATAGATGCCGCAGCGGCAAAAAAACGAAAGGAATTTCGAAGAAATAAAGCTCTAGAGAGATTCAACAATCCAGAAAGTTTCGATGAACCAATTGAAAGCCCAGAGGAATATGCAGTCCTTCGTGAGCAGTTAGGTGATCTTGCTAAAAACTCTGAACTTGAGCAGAAAGCAGTGGCTCTAATCAAAGAGTATGAGGCGAAGTTGGATTTGATGGAGTTCATCAAATTACATCAAGACTTATCTAGGGAGAAATCCAATGACTAGCCAATCAAGCATAGCCACGACCCGACCTCTTCAACTTGCATTATTAGTGCACTAATATACAAAAAGGGGCGTTTAACATGAAAGGGGCCCTAGAAGCAATAATTAACGGATCAACAGTCATTAAGTACATTGTGCTAATTTTTTCCACACTCTGAAATAGTTAGCTAAAACAGGACAGTTTTTTAAGCGAAAACCGGCTTAAAGCCGGTTTCTTTCTGAACCGTTTATGGGGCTAATTCAACCGACTTAAATAAGTCTCCTTCTGACCAACCTGAAGTTTAGAAAAATGAAAATACTCAGGCTTATCTGAAAAAGCCATTCGTCTTAGTGAGGCACTGGTGCTCATTTGATCGGCAATCTTAATGGCATTGCCAACCACATACTGACAATAACCCATACTGGATTTCCAGTTCAGAAGGTAAGTCAGTACTTCATAGCCTTTGTACCAGAACTTTTTAAGCTCATTGAGGTGGGGTGCTAATACTGAGAGCGTAAACTTTTCATGATCAAGTAACTTGCCCATTGATGTGTGTTCTTGAAGTCCAAGCGTTTCTATTTTGCCAACGTCATGTAAAAGTGCTGCGACTATGGCCACCTCTTTTTCATTTTGACTGACTTCAATCAGAGAATTAACACTGCTATGGGTAATCAGTGCGCATTCTAGTGAATGACTGAGTAACCCGCCTGGAAAACTATGGTGATGACGTTTACTGGCTGGAATCGATACAAATGATTTCATGAGTGGTACATCCGATAGCACCATTCTCATAAAAGTTTTCAGTGGCGCTACACTTAAGGAATTTACCGCTTCAATCAG
>NZ_PKGB01000028.1 GCF_002848135.1 Hydrogenovibrio sp. SC-1 | reverse complement strand
TCGGTTGGGTCGCCTGTCACCGTTCCTTGTTCAAGGTTGACCGTTGCATGGGTATTATTGGCAGTAACGGTCAGGAGTTGTTGTAGGTGTGCATCGCTGTTTTCTGAGGTTTTTTCTTCAAAATTAAGCTCGCCAGATTCCAGGTAGCCGCCACCAGTAATCGAAACTGTGCTGCCGTCGGCTAGATAAATCATTTTGGCAGTCATTTCGTTTTTAGTTAAAGTACCGGTTTTATCGGTACAAATAACCGTAGCCGATCCTAGCGTTTCAACAGAGTTCAAATTTTTGATTAATGCTTGCCGCTTTGCCATTCGTTGTGAAGCCAGAGAGAGCGATAGGGTAATAGTTGGCAATAACCCCTCAGGAACATTTGCAACGATTAAGGATAAGGCAAAGATCGCTGAAATCAACACGCCTCTTTCTGAGAACCAACCCAGCAAAAAGAACACAACCCCAGCAGCCAGAGCGAGTAACGTCAGAACTGACGTCATATGCCGAATTTCTTTTTCAATTGGCGTCACCGTTACGGCGACTTCTGAGGTCATTTGAGCAATTTTGCCGAATTCAGTTGCGCTTCCGGTCGCAACAACGACCGCAATCCCAATGCCATTTGTTATCGCTGAACCGGCAAATACCATATTCTTAGCATCTAATTCGCGTTGCGCTTCTCCTGGATTTAAGTTTCTAGCGGAAGGGGTTGATTCTCCATTCAAGGCCGATAAATTTAAATACAGGTCATTGGCCGTTAATAAGATGGCATCTGCAGCGACTTTCGCACCTTCATCTAATTGCAAAATATCGCCTGGAACTACGTTGATAGCATCAATTGTTTGCCAGTTGCCATCCCGTAAAACGGTCGCTTCAGACTTCATCAGCTTGAGGAGCGCTTCCATTGCTTTATCGGCTTTAAATTTTTGCCAAAATGTAAAGGTCGCATTTAAGAAAACGGCACCAAATACGGCATAAGCCAAAATATCATTGCCCTGGCCTGGTTGATAATAGTCGGCAATTAAGGCTAAGATGGCTGCAACTTCGAGCAGAATTGGAAAAAAGGAAATGTATTCTTTGAGGTATTCAATCCGATAATCTTTCTGCTGCTTTTGAGCAATTTGATTCAAGCCAAAAGATTGTAAACGGCGATCCACTTCTACTTGAGATAAACCTTTATCGGAGCTTTGTAGGGATTTTAAAACCTGTTTGATCGGTTGTTGAAAAAGCACTATTCAGTCTTCCTTCCAAGGGTAGAACAAAATACTATTAATGCCAGATAAATCGGTCACTTGATTGATAATTTTTTGAGAGTGGGATGAGGTGTTGAAAATAACCAAATCCAAATCATTTTCAATCAAATAGTTATTCATGGATGTGGGGGTAATCGGTTGTAAAACCTGAACAACTTCTACATGCTGATTAAGCATGCCCGCCAATTGGACAAATGGTGCGGCAGCGTATTTCAGCCCTGATTTACTGGATGCTTTTTTAAGGGTTCGATTGTTCTGCAAATACAATTTACCCATTGCTTGATTGGAAGCGATGAGTCCAAGCCATAATACATAGCAATGAGGGTTAATCTTTTCTCCAGCCGCCAATAAAACACGATGAAAAGAGCTTACTTGAGATACATTTTTGACCTTTACGACCGCTATGTCTGTTTCAATCCTGGAGCGGATAATTTTTTCACTAAAGGAATGTGCGTTAGAGTTTTTTCGGGTTGCACAAAAAACGGTATCAATGGAATAAAGTTGTGCAAAGTACTTTAATTGGTCAATAACGCCGCCTTTTAAAATCACCGTTTCAAAAGGTACTTGGCTGGCTTCAGAAACTTCTTCTAATGTCGCTAAAGAAGATTGAAACTTTTCAATAGATTCAGCGCCATTATCAACAAATAAAAATGTTAGAGGTAGTTGGGTCGCTTTCGCATATGCAATGGCATAAAAGCTTGCTGCCTCAGAGAGTAATGAACCATTTACTAGTGATACCACTCGCATAGAAACCTCTCTAAAATTTAACTGTCAAAAAAGTATTGAAAACACTTTACCATAGTGGCTAAGAGAAAAAGACTTGAATGGCATGTAATGATGGTTAAGTCATTTGACAATGGCCCACTGTTTAAAACGACCTTAATTTTTTGGAGAAGGTTGCTTTATTTGCTAGCCCTTCAAATATGCCATAACAGAATCTTGGATCTTGAGAGAGCTCTTTTAGAGAAATCTCTTTTTTCATGAGCACTTCGATATTGGGATTTTGGATCGCACTATCAATATCCCAGTATCCCATATTCCACTCTGAAAAAAGTCTATGGTCAAAATAGCCTTTCATGATGGTTGTTACATCAGTATGATTTTTATCCTCGTGAAGTTTCTGCATCAAAAGATCGATACTCTTTTTTTCACCTTCAAGCAGTTGTAAAAAATAGCCCTTTTCATAAATTAAGCACCCTGAAATAGCATTAGCTAAGTTAAATTCTCTAGCCTTGCTGATCAATCTATCAATATCGGCCTTCTTTAAACCCTCAACGGCTTTGCTGATATAGATCGTGATGTAAATCTCGGGCTTTTTCAAATCTTCATCGATGGTGTCATCGTTTTTAAGTACTTCTAATAATGTGGCTTCATCCATTGGTCGATAAAAGAAATACCCTTGGATTCCATTTACTCCTAGCGTCTTTAATTCAAAAAGTTGCGTTTGATTCTCCACGCCCTCTGCGATGGTTCTTTTACCCAGTGCTTTTGCCATATTGATTACAGCGGAAGTAATCAGTTTGCTATCTTCTCGCTTATCAAGTCCATTGACAAATTCTTGATCGATTTTGATGTGGGTAATGGGCATACGAAGCAGTTGAAGTAAAGAAGAATAGCCTGTACCAAAATCATCGACCGCGACATTCATTCCGATCTTATTGAGTGCATTGAGTACTCTGATATTTTCATCCGCATCTGTCATAATAGAGGTTTCTGTGACCTCTATGAGAATTTTATGAGGATCGGCACCGGTCGTTGTTAGGATATCTTGAAAATCATCTACGACCTTTTCATTATCAAGCTGTTTTGCGGAAACATTGACTGATATGTAAGGGGCTTTGTCTCCATATAATTTTGTCAATTTAGCCTGCAGTTGGCATGCTTGCTCAAACACCCATCTGCCAATAGAAACAATCATGCCGATTTCTTCGGCAATAGGGATGAAGATTCCCGGACTCACACTGCCGCTCGGCGGATTCCATCTAAGGAGAGCCTCCATTCCTTTGATATGTCCGTTGGCACTGGAAACAATGGGTTGATAAAAAAGCACCATCTCATTTTTGTCTAATGCGCTTCGTAAGCCCGTTTCAATTTCTAGTTTTTGCTTTGAGTGAACTTGCAGGTCACTTGAAAAAATTTGCCATCGATCCCGACCATGTTGCTTAGACGCATACATGGCGGTATCAGACTCTCTTAGTAAGTCATCGGCAGAGTGAGTGGCGCCATGTCCTCTTGCCAGGCCTATGCTCGCTGTACTTACGATTTCTTTGTCTTCAAAGACAAGAGGCGTTCTTAGCGCATTATTGATTCTATCTGCTAGTTGGGTAAGAGCATCCTCCGAAGCAATATTTTCACAAAGTATCACAAACTCATCGCCACCCAATCTCGCTACCGTATCACCAGGGCGAACATGTTCACTTAATGTCTTTGCCACCTTTATTAACAGCTGGTCTCCTGCTTCATGACCATAGGTGTCATTGACTAGTTTGAACTTGTCTAAATCTACAAATAAAAGTCCGAGGTTTTGTTCGCTTCTTCGAGTTCGTACTAGAGCATTTGTTAAACGTTCCTTGATAAGCGCTCTATTCGGTAGGCTTGTCAGCGGATCGTGTGTGGCTCTCCAGATCAGCTCATCTTCTGCTTGTTTTCTAGCGCTGATATCCATCAAGGTGACGACCAATACCCATTCATTATCATCACTTTTGAATTTCGAGATACTGGCCTCTGCCGGGAAAAATGAGCCATCTTTTTTGTAGCCAGTGATTTCGCCTCTTTTCCCCATTCGAATTTCTTTTTGGTCACTCAGAACGAAACTTTTGATGGCTTGGTCATGGAAAGGCCTAAAGTGTGGCGGCACAAGGGAATTGACGGAAAGGCCATGTAATTCATCTTTTAAGTAGCCAAAAAGTTGATATGCCCCTTTGTTGACTTGCAGAATCATGCCGGTTTCATCTGTTGCAATTACCGCGATGTCGGCGGCTTCTAATATGCTTTTTGAGACAAATCCTAGTTCTTTTTGGAGTGACTTAGATGGTGTTTTTGGCGTAGTTGGAGGCGAGAGAGTTTCCACGCTCCGATATCGATCGGGAATAATTGGAGATATCTGGCCAAAACTTTCAATGATTGTAAATTCCCCATCGCTTTCACATCTTGAAAGATAGGTGTTGACCTTGGCATGGTGCGTTCCTTTGTCCATTGACACTATACCCTGTGGGGCTTCAATAGTGACGTTTTCCAATGCTTCAACAACGGCTTCTACATCGGTTGTCCCTGCCATATTGACCGCTTTTGCATAAGCGTGTACGCAGATATAGGTTCCTTCGCCAAAGTTAGTCAGCACGCCATTGCCGTGTGGATGGATGCCTGTGATATTGGGTTGCTTTTCTAAAAGTTCAAGATAGTTTTTGTTTTGCGGGGTATTCAGTGACATAAAGTAAGTGTTGCTGGAGTATAGACCTTCACGTACATCAGGGGATAGCTGACTGACCATGGCTTCATCGTAGTGTCCCATAACCACTGCCATACGCTTTTTTAGCCCCATTTCCGCAAACATATTGAGCAGGTTGATCTGATCTGCTCCGGCAAAATAAGGAACAAAGACATCTGCACCAGAATTGGCTACGGATTCCAAAAGTCTTTGAATTTCTTCAATGCTAGCGCCTATGGGTAAATACTCTTCACCGAGTATTTCACCACCATAGACCTGTAAGGCTTTTTTAGCCGCATCAATTGATCCTCTTGGCCATTCATAGTTATTCCCAGCGAAGTACATTTTTTCGCCAAAATGCCTTGCCATATAGGGAATCATTCTGTTTATCTGCTGATTGGGAAGTGCCGCAAAGTTGAAGAAGTATCGACCTTGAATGCTGCCTTCATAAAATGAGAAATTCAGATAAGGGATTTTTCTCGGTTCAGAGACCAGGCTAGAAACTGCAATACGTGAGTTTGAAAGCAAGTTACCGATGATGGCGCTACAATCAAACTCATCAATTAGTCTATTGGCGGCATTGACCGATGGTTCAGGAAAACTACCATCATCGAGAATTATCAGCTCCAGTTTTTGACCTAGCACACCGCCATTATTGTTGATTTCCTCGCAGGCTATTTTACCCGCCCAAGATACTTCAGGTCCGTATAGCTCAACTATTCCGGTAAGCGGAGGCATAAGACCGAGTTTTATCGATTTACTAGGCATTTGTTGTCCAATAGTCTATTTTGAGGGGGCATCGAATTTATTATAGCAACCTTGATAGCGGTTGAAATTGCCATTTTGTGGTCCCTTCAACAAAAAATTATTGCAAGGAGGGCTTTTTGTCAGTAAAAGAAAAATGAATCTGAAGTCAATGGAGTGTTACAGAGAGGCTAGAGTAAAGGGGGGCATAAGTTAAAATTAAAAAGCCGAGAATAGACTCCCGGCTTTTTAGTTGCTCAGCTGTTGGTTAGTAGTTAAATGTAAATCCAACAAGTGCTGTCGTTGCTTTAGTAGAGGTATATTCACCAGAGATGGTTAAAGCAGTGTCATGGGTTAAATTAAATGAAAGCCCTGCACCCATAAGACTAAATTTTGAGTCAGTTGCTTCATGAGTGGTGGTTGTGGTGGTTGTCGTTCCATGAGCACCTGTAGCTCCGCCGGTACCTGCGCCAGTCGCGTAGCCAACGCCTGCTTTAGCAAAAAATTTCATTGTGTGACCGAAATGGACGTTACCTTCTAAGAAAGCAGTGAAAACACTTCCTTCATCTGTTCCCATATTGGCAGAAACACCATAGCCGTAATTGTGTAGAAAATGACCAGGAACCCATTCTACTGCGACACCATTGCTTGTGGCAGAAGCGGCAGGATCATGAAGGTGAGCAGAGTCAATCGTGGTCTGAACCACGCCTACGGTTACACTACCGTTACCGCTTGCGTTTGCCACACCAGTCGCCATTAGTGCAGTTATACCCATGGTTGCTAATAAGCTTTTTCTAAGTGTCATAGTATCCTCTTATATTTTTTAAGAAAAAGTTTTGCATAATCATTCATTACGCTATTTAAATTATTAAAGAGGGTGCAAAATTACCCCTATTTAAAGCTGGGGTATTATAGTCAAGTGATAAGATTAAGTCTATGTTTTTGGTGAGGTTTTATGGAAAAACGTGAGAGAATGTCGATTGTATGATTCTAGAGTAGGTTGTTTTAGTATTTATGAAAAGTAAGATAAAACAATGAAAAACAACAAGTTAACTTAGGCTGTTAATTAACTTGTTGATTAAATATGGTGCGGAAGGAGAGACTCGAACTCTCACACCAAAGGCACCAGAACCTAAATCTGGCGTGTCTACCAATTCCACCACTCCCGCGAAGATAACCCGTTGTAAACAGGTTAAAAAATGTGGTGGCCACACCTGGAATCGAACCAGGGACACAAGGATTTTCAATCCTTTGCTCTACCGACTGAGCTATGTGGCCGTATTTTGATTTGGCGTATTATATAGAGGGGCTTGTAGGCTGTCAAATCCTATTTGGAAATAAAGCAAAAAAGTTGTCGGGGACTAAATAGGGACTAAGCAGGGACTGTAATATATGATTTTATACAAAAATGAGCAAAGGACTTATAAAGTCTAATCTTGCTCCTTTTGGATATATAACATATCGCCAACTTCGCAATTAAATAGCTCACAAAGTTTTTCAAGTGTTTCTAAGTCAATTCGTTTTGCTTCCTCTTTATATAATAGAGATATGGTGTTTCTATGAACACCAATTTTTTCAGCTACATCAACCATTTTTAATTTATCTCGTCCCATGTATAGGGATAAATTAGACCTAATCATTCTTTATGCCTCCATTTTTGACTAAATGTCATATAAAAATGCATTATGCTGTTGACAGTCGTCTTTTTATCTGTTTTAATGTCACTTAAGATGACATTGGGCTGACAAGTACAGACATTAAGTTATCTTTCTTAGCAAATTGTTTTAAAAAGAGGATTCTACCATGAGTATGACTTATTTGACCACAGAAGAACTTTCAGAGCGTATTAAATATAACGCAAGAACCATCCGTAATGACCTAAAAGACAGTGTATTACTCGAAGGACGTCATTATATTCGCCCATTTGGCCAGCGCAAGATCCTATTTATTTGGGAAAATATTGAAGAAGATATGCATAAGTTCTCTGAGTCAAGTCCCTTTGGGAGCAGTATTTGTAGTGAATGGGCGGCAACGACAAGTTCAATTCAAGGTTTATTTAATTAATCAGAGGAGGGATTTGATATGGGCGTTGTAAGTGTGAAAAAAGAAACAGGGCATTTGTATCTAGATTTTTACTACCTTAAAACACGTTGCAAAGAATATACAAAACTTTCAGACAATAAGGCTAACCGGAAAAAGCTAGGGCAAGTTCTAAAAGTCATTGAAGGTGAAATCGCTATGGGGAGTTTTCAATATGAGAAATACTTTCCAAATAGTAGCCGACTGCAAAAAATTAAAAAGTTAGAAGATAAGATGAAACCCGACTATCGAGAAACGCCTCTATTCAAAGATTTTGCAGAAGAGTGGTTTTCAGAAATGCTCCCAACCTGGAGAAGGGCAACAGCAGAAGGGTATCGGCGTTATCTCGATAAACGCCTAGTTCCCCATTTTGGAGAAATGGAAGTCAGCCGCATCACCAAAGCTGAAATTTTAAAATACCGCTCCAGCGTCGCCAAACAGTCGGACGGTAAATTAAAAGCCAAGACAATTAATAAATTTATTAAATGCCTAGGGATGATTATGAATGAAGCCGCTGACCGATATGATTTTACGCCACCTCATTTAAATATAAAACCACTTAAAGAAGAAAAGGTACATATTCAACCCTTTTCCATCGATGAAGTGAATCAGCTACTGGCTAATGTCAGAGAAGACTGGCGTGACTATTATTTGATTCGATTCTTTACTGGCATGCGCACCGGAGAAATTGATGGTCTTAAATGGGAAAACGTTGATTTTGAAAGACGTGAAATATTAGTCAGAGAAACATTCTCTGGTAATAAATGGGAATACACCAAAAACGATGGCTCTCAACGTGAAGTTGAAATGTCCACGCTGGTATTTAATTGCTTAAAAACACGATATGAAAAACACAAAAATGGACAAAATACTCAGCAAGAGTACAAGACAGATTTGGTTTTTCACAACAATGTTGGTCAACCAGTGCACGCCAGTAACTTTCTGCGTCGTGTTTGGACACCGCTTCTAAATTACTTAGGCATTAAATACCGAAAACCCTATCAGACAAGACATACTGCTGCAACACTCTGGTTAGCCGCTGGCGAAAATCCAAGTTGGATTGCAAAACAGATGGGGCATGCCAATACCAATATGTTGTTTTCTGTCTATGCCAGATATGTACCGAACCTCACCCGAAAAGATGGTTCAGCCATGGAAAGATTATTAGCGCAACAAGTACAGTCTTATCATCAACCCATCAAACTCAAATCAAGAGATGATAAACCCGAAGACGCCAATCAAGCACAACAAACTGAAGAAATTGAAGAAGCCCAAGAAGTCGCTTTTTGGGATCAGTTTATTCAACTGACAGAAAGCCAAGCAGGAGGTGTGCAATGAATTGTCAAATCGAACAAAACATTAAAAGCCAAAACCCAATACTCATGCCACAACATCTGAGTAATCTTAAAAACCCTTGGCAAAGCAACTCAATTCAAATTGAAGATCCTAGAGTGGTGAAACGAATCGTCAATAATCTGATGTACCTGTTCAATATTCAAGCTGGTGATTACATCACTTTTGTATTGGGGTATGGTCACTGTCGATCAAATGAACAAGCATTGCAATCTTGGGTTTTAGAACAATTAGAAGATCATCAACTCAAATCTAAAGAGCTATTGCCATATCTTGTTGAAAAGCTCAAAACACAACTCAATTTGGAGGTGTATTCATGATGGATTTTAATCATAACCAAAATATTGAAGCAACGATCACCGCTAACAATTTACTGGCCGAAGGTTTTAATGACTCACAAGTGGTTTATCATGATGCGGAAATCCCACTCCGAACGGTCAATAAACAGTATCTTGGATTAGCAGGCATTATGAGTGCCAGTGTGGGTTATCCGCTTGAACCCAATCACTATGTTAGTCTGACATTACTAGGAGGGGAATCATCTGGTCAAATCCAAAAACCGCAAATGATTGATTTTGAAGTATCGGAATATTTACTGGACAAAATGATCCAACGACAAAACCAACTATCACTGAACCAAGGTGATTTTATATGGTTATGGGTCAGTGTTGATGCTGCTCATCAGATTGAAGACTGGCGGTTGTTTAAATCCTCATTATCTCAACCAGTGATAATGAGTCTATATCAATCATCACAACACTTTGAGAGTTTATTAAACCTATTGAACTTGATTGAAAGCTTTAAAGTTAAGGCAGTGAAAGATTTTGCAATGAGTCTATTGTATAACCAACAGTTGATGAAAAAATGGTTGTCTTTACCGGCCAGTAAACACCATCATCACTCTTTTCCTGGTGGGTTAATGGTGCATTCAATTGAGGTCGCACAACTGGTACAACAACATTTACAATTTATTGAATCAGAAGTCAGTGCCCCAGAACGAGAGATAACAATACTAGCAGCCTTATTACATGACATAGGCAAAACCCAAACCCTAGATCAAAACCATCATACTCAACTGGGTCGTCTAGTTGATCACGAACAACTAACACTGCTTGTTCTAGCTGAACCCCTAAGTCAATTAAGCAAAACCTGGCCAAAAGGGTCTCATACTTTGCAATATTTATTGGGTTGGAAATCCAGTGATGGCTTTTGTAAATTTATTGGTGGTGAAATGATCAAGAATGCCGATCAAATCAGCACCAAACTATCCCTCAGAAGAATGGCATTTGCAGACAAGCCGGATTATTATCAATTTAGTAAAGTATCAACGCCAGGGAAGGAGTGGTATTTGAATCGGTTGTAAAAAAACTACCTGAGCAAAGTAGGGGAATGTTCAAGTGGTAGGAAATCCTTTTTTAATTTAGCCCAATGAACCAGACAAGTCAAATTGGTGGTTTGTTTCCTAATCATCAGGCCATCAATATTGATAGTAACCTAAGATTGGCGTCAGCTTGGCCAATAATCTTCATTTGAAAAAATGACAAATAGAATATAATTCTAGGTCTTATAAAGAACGTGGGGCTGTTCAATAGTATGAAACATGAAAATAAACGCGGTGCTTACCGAATCGATACCGTCATACCATGTAGTTACCACATTATCCCTGAGAAAGAGATTGACAATAGCTATTTGCCATCAGAGTTAAACGATAAATATATTGAAGAGTTTTTTCTTCGAAGTTTGAATCAAGTCAATTCAAAGATTGATGACTACATATACGCAATTGGCTCTAAAAGTACAATTCTTGCAGATGCATTTTCAGCGCTAAATTCAAAAATAGACTTTCTTTTCCAATCGATAGACAAAAAACAATTATCTAATTCTATGCCACGCAATTTAGTGAATATTAGTGTGTCAGGCATCGCCATTAGCATTCATAAAGATAAAGTTCATCAAAATGACAAAGTTGATCTAATGTTTCAATTAGACCCTGAAGATAGTCCAATCCTAGTTAGATGTGATGTTGTCAATATTTACCAGTGTGAAGACTCTCAAGACGAAAGAATTGTTGGCTTGAAGTATCAAAGCCTATCAGAAGAAAAACGAAGACAAATCCAGTTCTTTATCCAAAGAAAAGAATTCGAAATGAGTAAGCCTGATTTGACTCATATGTCTTCGCGCCTTAAAAATAGACGTGTTAGAGTGATAAATAGGTAATCGAGAGTAATTGTGCGTGAGACCTAATGTGATAAAAGTGTCATCAAAAAGTGTCTAGAAAAATCAGGCCTTACCACACCGGCAAAGTGAGGTTGGTGAAGAAAAATAATAACGATAAAACTTAATATCTACCGGAGACAATGGGATTGAATAACAAGCAACAACAATTTACTCACCTATATAGGGATATTTCAGCCAATATTTCTTCTGCTGTTCATGATCTTTCAGAGATTAAATTAGAACATCAGGAGGGGAATCAGCAGTTGATTGAGATGCAAAATTTACTTAATAGTATGCAGAAGCGTTTTAACGAAGAGTTAGTCTTTCTTGAAGAAAATTCTGAATGGGATGTTTTTTCGGTGGCATTTTTTGGTGAAACCAATGCAGGAAAAAGTACGCTTATAGAAAGTTTGCGTATTCTTTTTAATGAAAATGAGCGGCAAAAGCTGATCGATGCTAATGCACAAGATGTAAAGGTTATCGAGGAATCATTGACAGACCAGGTGGAAACGTTACGTCAACACATTGCAGAAATGGTGAGTCACCACGCTTCTGAAGTTGAAAAAATCACAGGGTTGGTTGCTGAAATAAAAGAGCGGAGTGAGCATGAAGCCAGTCTACGTTTGAGAAGGCATGTGTTAATGGCGGGAATCGGCGGCATAGTTGCTGGTGTTGGCGTGATGAGTGTTATTCAACTGTTTATGGTGAGTTAAGGTGAGTCCAGTAGGTATTCAGAAAACGAATGATGAAGTGAGCCAAGCAAACATGACAGGTGTCAGTTTCAATTCAATAGATGAAACGCTGAATAATATTTCATCAACGCTTAAGGACTTGGTTCAGCTTAAGCTCTCTAGGCGGAGAGTGGATGGCAAGATTATTGGCACCGGAAAGGCTGATTTTACGCAGGGTAACGCTTGCTACACGTTGTCGGTAGAAGAAGGAAAGCGTTTTTATATGGTTGATGTCCCTGGGATTGAGGGAGATGAAAGCCAGTTTGAAAACATGGTTAAAGAAGCTGTAGCTCAGGCCCATTTGATCTTTTATGTAAATGGTACTAATAAGAAACCGGAAAAAAAGACAGCAGCAAAAATAAAGTCGTATTTAGGGCGTGGCAGTAAGGTTTATGCCATTTGTAATGTCCGAGGTATGCCGGATGCGTATGAGTTTGAAGAGGATCGCCTTTCCATAATGGAATCTCATGGTGGATCCGAAGCGGCTTTTCAACAAACTCTTGACGTGTTGTCGTCGGAAATTGGGGAGGATTCCCTTATTGGAGGACAATGTGCTCAAGGTCTGCTGGCTTTCTGCGGTTTGGCTTTTGCTAAAGATCAAACAACAATTCATGCCAGTCGAGACAATGACCTGGTCCGAACTCAGAAAAACTATTTGAGATGGTTTGAAAACGCTGAAAAAATGGTCGATTTCAGTAATGTTTCGGGTCTAGCGCAGGTTATTAAGGATAAGCAGGATACTTATCAAGAAGACATTGTTGAGGCGAATAAAGATAAGGTAAAGGAGCTCCTTCGTCAAAATGAAGCGGAATTGACAAAGGCATTGCGTGAATATCAGGTTTTTGTAAATAATTTAAAAGCAGAATTTGAAATATGCAAAAAAGCAATTACACGTGCTCTTGATAATTTCGAAACATCAGTGGGTTCAGCGCTTAAAAGTCACTACCATAACTTTTTTACTACTTTGATTGAGAAATCTGATGAGGTGGTTAAAAACAACTTTGGTGATAATGATCGAATCGAATCTGAAGTAAACAATGCGTCTGAAAAACTAAATGAAGAGCTTGATGGTCAGCTTCATTCGGATATCGAAACCTTATTAGGTCAACTCCAGGAAGAAATTAGCCGCGCTATAATTCGTTTGTTTGAAAATATGAAACGGGTGGAATATCAAGCCAATCTTGACTTAGATCTAGAATTTGATGGCAAAGGACTTTCGACTGGGTTGGATATTAAAGACTGGGGGAAAATTGGATTTAATATTGCTTCTTACGCTGCCAGCGGCGCTGTTATAGGGTTTCCTTTTGGTGGCCCTGTCGGTGCGGCTATTGGGGGTGCTATTGGTGCAGCCATAGGGGTGTTGATAAGTGTTCTTGATTTGTTTGTAAGTGAAGATAAAAAAATCAGAAAAGTTCAGAAGCGGTTTGGGGATAAAATCAATAAGTTACGAAAAAAAGTATTTAAGAACCATGAACAGCAAGTACAAGATATTGTTTCCCCTCTTCGGGAGGGCGTGAACAAGCAGGTGATTGGTGAAATCGATAAGCTAGAAAATGCTTTTAAGGAAGCTGAAGCCCTGATGCAGGGACAGCTTGATTTGATGAGTGAACTTGCTTCTAAGATTGAGAAAATGCCTTATGGTGAAATACAAAAAGTTTGATTGCAGAGGGGTTATTGGGTGAATCAATTTAAAAAATTTAATGTTGATAAAGAGAGTGTTCTGAATTCTCTCAAGCAGATGGAAGATGTAATAGAGCAGATGGCTGAAGTTGGCATTGATGCTACCAATGATCTCGAAAAACTGAAGCGTGCCGTGACTTCTGTGGAAGATGAGGTCTTAAGAGTCGCACTTCTGGGTGCCTTTTCAGATGGTAAGACCAGTGTCATTGCCTCATGGCTGGGAAAAATCATGGATGATATGAAGATTGATAGTGATGAATCTTCAGATCAGTTATCTATCTATAAACCTGAAGGGTTAAATGGTCAGTGCGAAATAGTCGATACCCCAGGCCTTTTTGGTGACAAGGAGAAAAATGATAGCGGGAAAGAGGTTATGTATGAAGACATTACTAAGCGTTATATTTCTGAAGCACATTTGATTTTCTATGTTGTCGATGCGACGAACCCGCTTAAGGAAAGTCATGGTGATATTGTTCGTTGGATTTTACGTGATTTAAATAAACTGTCTTCAACCATTTTTATTATTAATAAGATGGATGAGGTTGCTGACTTAACGGATGAAGTCAGTTATGCGGAGCAAGCACATATTAAAAAAGAAAACTTGGTTGGCAAGCTAAAGCGAGTGGCTAGCTTGTCAGAAGCTGAGTTGTCTGAGTTAAAAGTAGTTTGTATGGCATCAAACCCAAATGGTCGAGGTTTGGATTTTTGGTTTAAAAAACCTGAAATTTATGAAGACCGTTCAAGGATTAATGATTTGCGTACTGTTACCAATGCGGTTTTAGACAATACTGTTCCGTCTGTTCTTGTTGCCAAAACAGGATTGGATGTGGTGAAACAAATAGTGACAGAGAAGGTAACTCTAGCACAGGTACAAGTTGATGCATTACAAAAAAATGAGTCGCAAACCATACAAGAAATCAATCGTATTGATGAAGATATTCGTAGTGGGAAAAAGCAGATTCGTCAGATGAGAGATCAGCTTTACAATGAGTTGAACGAAGTGGAACGGCGTTTATTAGTTCAACTGCGTTCTGCTTCAATTGAAGACATTATGCCATTTTTAGAAGATGAGATTGGGTACTCCAACAAGGATTTTGGTTTTAAATTGCAGTTTCAAATCAAGTCTAGTATTGAGCGTTTTTTTGATGATGCCAAGGTTGTAAGTAGTCGCATAGGGAAGGATATTGAGATACAGCTTGATGCGCGTGAAAGCTTAGTTTCTTCCATCTCACAGAACGCAAGTAAAGCTGTAAGTGGCGTTGCTAGCACTTTATCAAAAATGCCAGTGGATACAATCAAAACGGGTATTTTTGCCGCTCGTGATGCACTTGGTAAGGTCGCTGGTGTTGTTTATAAGTTTAAGCCTTGGGAAGCGAGTAAATTAGCTGGCTCGATTAGTAAGTGGGCGGGTCCTGCAGGTGCCGCTGTTACAATAGCTTCGGATCTTTTTAGTGCGTACCAAGTGAATGAACAAGAGGAAAAACTTAAAAATCTTAAAAGTGATTTAACGGAGATGATTAAGGAGGTATTTAAGGATGTATATGATCTGCTTATTGATGATGAAAAAATGTTTGAATTTTTTGCACCTCAAATACATGAATACCAAATTATTCTCGAAGCTCTAGAAAATGATATTGAAAATATAAGAAGTACTCAAGTGCGTTTGGTAGAGTTGAATCAAAAATTAGAATCTATTGCATTGTTTGATAGGGATAGCGATAGTCACTAGTGCCTGTAATTGACTGGCAAAATGAAGGCGATATGTGTTGGGTAATATGAGGGCGTTCAGAATTCTGTGTCAGCCAAGGTTGCTAAATATCCAACACCTTGTCGAGTCGGCCTTCAAAGTGAATCGCCAATTGTGATAAGGCGAGATTCCAGTTCTGGACGGGCATCGTCCATTTCTTAGAGGCATTAAGTATGCCAGCATACAACAGCTTCATCAAGCTGTTTTCATTTGGAAAACCACCTTTGGTCTTGGTCAATTTGCGGAACTGGCGGTGCACCGCTTCAATCGCATTGGTGGTGTAGATGACCTTTCGGATGTAATCAGGATATTTAAAGTAAACGCTCAGATTCTCCCATTTGCGTCGCCAAGAGTTCAGGACTAATGGATATTGTTTTCCCCATTTGTCTTCTAACGCATCCCCGCTGTGTCAGGATAGTTGTCCGGTTCTTTTTTTTAATTTTTACAATTAGGCAG
>NZ_PKGB01000027.1 GCF_002848135.1 Hydrogenovibrio sp. SC-1 | reverse complement strand
CTAGAAGAGCCACCGCAAGCAACAAGGCCGAGTGAAACAAATAAGGTTAAGAATAATGGTATTTTCACGCTTGATTTATTCCTTTCTTAATAAATGCACAACGGGTTTTCTTAGTAAAAAAAGTCAAACCGTGTCTGAATTTATAATTTAGCATAGATTTTCCTATTGGTTTTATAAATCCGTTAAAAGTACGTTTTAACAGAAAAAGTAAGGTAGAGGCCGTGCTTGTAATTACCGAATAAAAAATATAAACTTCGCATAATGTATAGATTGTTCGTACATTGAAAAACTCTTATCAGAAGCCTGGACGGTAGGGCTTTGAACCAGTCCAGCACAAAGCGACACGGTCGCAACCCCTGCAACGGTAGCATTTTTTGCCTTTTTCCAAAAATCCCGCACTTCGTCACTTTTTGCCTTTTCGGCATTGATCGCACCGATGATTTCCATTGGTGGAATTTTTAAATAATTTGCCATTCTGAATGCAACTTCGTCATCGGCTTCACCGTCGTGTTTTGTGTAACGCGTCATTGTGCTAGATGCAACGTCAAGCAGTTTTGAAAGTTGATAGTCGGAAGCTTCTTTGCTGATTGTAGCGCTTAATTTTGTTCTGCACTTCTCTAGGTAAAATTGTGTGATAGTTGCCATTTTTATTCCCTCCCCTCGAGATAAAAAAACCGTTAACGTTAACGGGCATGACTATCATTATCCTGCTTTAAATAAATAAAACAATATCTAGGTATGTCGAGAAATTAAATATTGACTATTCTCGGTATATCGAGTTATTATTTTGACAGTTCTCGGTATATCGAGAATTATCCCCTAGGGGCGGCGACGGTTGCCCCATCTTTTAACGGGGTTATAAGTCATTTCAAAAGGGGTATTTGATGACAAGTCGAGAATTGTTAATAGTAAAGCTTGCTTTAGTCACTTATGCGGCCGCAACGCTGAATAAAAATGATTTTAGTCGTTTAGTCAATTCGCTTGATAAAAGCGCCGACACCAATAGCACCTGCAAGCAAGGCTACAACGTGGGTCAAGATTGCAATTCCTGTATCAACTCTGTCAGTGCAGAAGATAAGGCCAGCACTGATACCAAAAATAATAGTAGTGATATAAACCGAGTACCAAAAAAGACGGTTAGCTCGTTTTTCTTCGGAGTCTTTGACCGTATTAACGTATTTTTAAGCCAGTTTGATAAGCGTTTGGGCGTTATCGGAAAGCCATTTGTTCTCATTTGGTTGTTCGGTTTCGTGGCTTTTTTGGGCTTGTTCTTCGTTCATGATGTTGGCCTTTATGCAAAAGTTGTGGCTGGGATTATTTCAGGTTTTTGGTTTGGTATTTATCTTAGCAGGTTTGGTTAGAAAATGAACGTCGCCTATTCTGAATCCCATCTTTTAACGGTTCGCCGTGAAGCGCAAACACAATCAAAATCCATACTTAATCTAAGCGGGAATCAATGGCAGGCGCAAGAGGGGCAAGTAATGCACCGTTTGGCGGATGCAGGTTTAACCCAATTGAAATGGATTGCGCGAGGTGAAGCGCGTAAATGTAAGCGGATATACAAAGAAGAATTGACGAAAACGGGCGGCGATGAAATGGCGGCCTATGTTGAACTGGAAGTTCATTTAAATATATTGGGAATTGATGAACCCGACGCAGAAACCGTTAACGGAAAAATCATGCGAATGATTTGCCCTAAATGGTGGCGGCGGCGGTTAAGGGTTAAGCAAGCAAGGGCGGCAGAATGTAAGGCCATTGCTAAAAAAGTCGTTAATAAAAACCGTGAATGTTACGCATCAAATGAAACGGTAATGAGACGAAAAGCCCAACGCGGCCAAAATGACAGGGTCCTAGAAAACATAACGGCCATTAATGATATTGGCCAAGAATACACCCTTTACGATTTGGCGCAATTGTCAGTATCTAATCCAACAATTAAACGCGCTGAATTAATGACGCGCATTAAAGGCTTTGAACAGTACGCGAAAAACTGGAGCGATGTAGCCGAATTTTACACGATAACGTGTCCTTCCAAAATGCACCCTTCAAGCCGTAAATATGACGGCACCACCCCAAAGCAAGCACAAGAGCATTTAACAAAGCAATGGGAAAAAATCAGATCAAAGTTAGATCGTAACAATATTGAAATATACGGTTTTCGGGTTGTAGAACCGCACCATGACGGATGCCCTCATTGGCATCTTTTGTTGTTTATGGATGCCACTAAAACCGCTTTTGTGCGTTCTGTAATTAAAGACTACGCATTAGAGGTGGACGGCAAAGAAGCGGGCGCGGAAAAGTACAGATTTAAAGCAGAGCGCATTTTGACGGGAACCAACCCAAAGACAGGGCGGGAATATTCAGCCGCTGGTTATATCGCTAAATACATTTCTAAAGCCATTGATGGATACGGCGTGGACGTTGATTTGTTCGGCAATGATGCGCAAGCGGCCAGCGCAAGAATTGAGGCATGGGCTTCTACTTGGAGTATTCGACAATTTCAGCAGATCGGCGGGGCTTCGGTAACGGTTTGGCGTGAATTGCGCCGCCTACGTGATGAAGAAATAAACGGCAGTGAATTACTAGAGCGGGCGCGGGCTTGTGCTGATGCGGGAGATTGGGCGGGTTATTGTCAATTGAATTGGAATAAAGAAATCCAATTGATGAAAAAAGACCAAGACGGCGAGAAAAACCAATATGGAGAGTTAAAGACTATGAGCATTTACGGGGTTGAAGCGGGTGGTGTTGGTGTTGTAACGCGTCCTTTTCAGTGGGATATAGGCGTTTCAGGTCGTGAAGCGGAGCGCGTCAGCGCGGAGCCTTGGACTCGTGTCAATAACTGTACGGGAAGCCTTTTAGAAGAATTACGCCAGCAGTTCAAAAATGACTATTTAACAATCCATTATCCATGTGTTGAAGCCTTAATGAAGAATGCTGGAGTTTCTGAAAGCGTGGCCGAGCGGTCAGAAATGGGGAAATACATAAAAACCGAGGTGGCGAGCCGCATTGGTGAGGATTGGCACATAGATAAAAGCGTTATTGATCAGTTAAAAGTGCGGTTTGAATCGGTTTATGACTTTGAAACACTTGCGGATGAACTGGAAGACACGGGGCAATCAATCGAACTCATGGACGAATACAGAAAGAACCGATTTGATGAGTTTTTGAGTGAATATTTTTATGACAGGTTCGGGATTTATTTTATTAATGATGAGGTGGTGAAATGAGCGATTATTACGGAATGGATGCGGCTTTTGAAGCCGAGCAAAAACCGTTAACGGAATCAAAACCGTTAACGGAAATGCTTAAAGAAATCGAGCAAAAAATAGATGAAGTGGCGGCGATTAAAAACCCTCTTGTAAAAGCAAATAGAGCGGAAAAAATCGTATTTAAAACGGTGGCTTTGGTGCGTGGAATTGTTGAGCAAATGGAGGGTAAATCATGACAATGAAAACGGATGAAATCAATAAAACAATCGGGCGTATCAAGTGCCCGATTTTGGGCGATATGGCCGAGTTACGGCGCAACAAAAAAGGCAAGCTTTATTATCTAGGCAAGGCAGGAATGATAACGCCTAACAAAACGGATGGTCAGGAATATCTTTTAGATCATGGTCAATTTTTTAATAAGGACGAAATGGAATCATTTAATGATTCTGATACGTCATACGGTCAAAGAGTACCTCAAGAAAGTGAGGGGGGTGATTCATGGATGCCGTTGTAAATGAAACAGCAATAGACGAACAAACACTAAGCGAAATCGAAAGCGATGCCAGCGGCTTTAATGATGCTGGTCAGGGTGAAGGTGATAAAAGTGAATGTTTAGAACCTGAAATTCCAACAAAGGAATTAATCCAACCAATAGTTAATTTTGCAACGGCGGTTATGGCTCCAAACTGGGAAATTCAAGCGGAAGAAAATGAGATGCTTGCGGATGCCTATTCCAGTTTATTAGATAAATATTTTCCTAATGCAATGGGAAATTTTGGGGTTGAATTGAACGCCTTGTTAATAACGGCGGCAGTGTTAACGCCGAGACTTGGCAAGCCAAGATTTGTGGAAGCGGCAAACGATGAAAAAGCCGTTAACGAAAATGAAACCGTTAACGAAAATAAGCCAAAAACAACAGGCAGAAAATTACCCGATGAGTTGGCAATGTTAGAGACAGAACAAACCGTTAACGGTGAAAAGGTGGCGTGATGTCGTTAAAGGTAGATACAAGCTTAAAAGCAAAAATAACGATTGTTACGGGGTCATCAGGAAGCGGAAAAAGTGCTTGGGTTAAACAGCAGATCACAAAGGCAACTCGTTTAGCTGTTTGGGATGTTGATGACGAATACGGCGACATAAGGGGAATTAAAACCTTTTATAACGTCAATGAGTTGGCGGGTGCTTTGCGCCGTTCAAAAGTAGGTAAATTTCGGTTGGTTGGTGAGTTCGGAGATTTTGACCTATTTTGCAAAATCGTTTTCGCGTGGGGGGTGTGTACTTGTGTTATTGAGGAATTGGCAGGCGTAACAACGCCTGCAAAAGCCCCTAAAAACTGGCATACGCTTGTCAGCCGTGGGCGTAAACGTGGCATAACCATTTATGCAATCACACAGAGGCCAAGCGAAAGCGATAAAACCATAATGGGTAACGCTTCAACTTTTCATGCAGGCCGCATGAATAGACAGCAAGACCGCGTTTATATGGCTAAGGAAATGGACATACCAGTTTCGGATATTGCTAATTTAAAGCCGTTGGAGTTTATAGAAAAATATGACGATGGAACAAAGACAGCGGGAATTGTGAGATTTGGGCGCAAAAAATCGGCCTAAATTGTCAATGTTAACGTTAACGAAAAGCCATTGATAACCCTTTGAAAAGTCTATTAAATAGGATTCACGGATTCACAAAAATCCATCAAATAATATTTTTAGAGGGTTAGGAAAAAATGAATAAAACAGCTATGAAAAAATATGCGTTAGTTGGGATTGTCGCCTTGATTGCGGTTGGTATCTCAAATCGTGTACCACAGTTAAAAAAACTTGTTAACGGGTAAGGGGTTTAATTATGCGTAAAACGACAATCATGCCTTCGTTTTCAAATGTTTCAGCAGGTTCAACAGCAACATTGAATATGCCGCTTGGTTTAACGTATGACCAATTAAAGCTTAAATATACAGGCGTTACATTGGCGCAGTTAAAAAACATTGAATTGCTTGCCAATGGTAAAGTTTTTCAGCGTTTTAAAGACGGAGCGACTGTTAAATTTTTAAACGATTATTACGGTCGTTCTGCGGACGTTAACGGGGTTCTAACGCTTTGGTTTGTGCGCCCTGAAATGGATACTCTAGCCGATAAGCGTATGACGGCTTTGGGTACGGCTGATATTCAATCTTTGACGCTTCGTTTTGATATTGATGCGGCGGCGGCGAATCCAGTTGTGAAATCTTGGGCGATTCAATCAGATCAAACGGTTTTCGGTGCTTGCACAAAAATCAAAAATTTCCCGTCTTCGGTGGCGGTTGCAGGATTGCAAGAAATCGACAACATTCCAACCTCTGGGGCGCGGATTGCGGCGATGCACGTTATCAAGGCGGATACATCTGAAATTCAGGTGGACGTTAATTCATTGAAAGCTTTTGAAGCGACAAAAGAAATCGCCGAGCAAATCCAAAAGGATTATAAGCGAGTGCCACAAACAGCAAGCGCAAGCCATATTGATTTTACGCTTGAGGGTGATTTAGCGCAGGCGCTTACAACAAAAGGGCTTCAAGATTTTCGCTTGAAGTTAACGCATGATACAGCGGGTGCGGTAGATGTGATTGTTGAATATTTTGACGGTCTAGCGGGAATTTAAGGGGGTTAATATGAGCCTTTTAGATTCGGGTTTTGATTGGTTCGGACAGCTTGAAAAAGCGGTTAAGGACGTTTCAGCTCAAAAGGCGCAGGGCAAAATGGAAAATGCGCCAGCTTCTCAGGCGCACGTTTTGGGGCAGGTCGAGCAAGTATCGCAACCAAACGCGCAAACATGGACACCGAACGCTAACGTTCAACCGCCACAGCAAACAGGATTTCAAATTAATCCAGTCTATGCGGGTGTAGGTGCTTTGGCGCTTGTTGCCGTGATTGCTTTAGCTGTAAGGGGTTAAAATTATGGTTCCTGGTTTAAGTATGGGGGAGGGGTCTTCCTTTGAGGGTTCATCATCTGCAAGCATGGGCGGCGATACGTTAGGCGCTCAAACGGGGGCAGGTTTTGGGTCGATTAATATCGGCGCAACTGGAAACCCTTGGTTAAAAATGCAGGGCGGGAATGGATTAAATGTTAATACGTTGTTGCTAATCGGTGGCTTTGCCGCCGTTGCTTATCTAGTTATTAAAAAGTAGGTTTAACATGGGCTTTTTTGATTCCGCAACAAGAAAAACGACAAACCTAAATTATGATGCCAGTGTAAGCAATGACATTAAAACGGATAACAGCTATTCAGATGCTTCAAGTTCTGTAAAAGACAGTAACAACACCACCAATACTACAAATAACGATTATCAGATAGATAATTCGCAAACTTTGGACGGCGGTGTAATTTATGACGCCTTTAATTTTTCAGGTGATACGGCTAACGCCGCCTTTGATTTTTCAGCGGATGCAACCGATAAGGCAATTAATGCCAGTGTTGAAGCGTTAAGCATATACAAAGAAATGAATAATAAAAGTTTAACAGCAATGGAAAAGGCAACGAGTACCGCGCTTGATTTTGCGAGTAATTCAACTCGATCCGATTCGGCAATGCTTCAAGACAATGTTTCTAAATATGCGATGTTGGCGGTGGGTGTAATGGTAGTTGCGATGGTGTTTAAGTAATGGAAATTCAACTAATCGAGAATGAAACGCAAACGCTTTATGTAACGGGTAACGCATTCAGAGTTATAGAATCGTCTATACCTGTTATGTGTGAGTTCTATGGTGACGGATTCGCCGAAAAGGTGAGTTTACAACGTGGCATGGCTTATACGTTGGATAAACAATTTAATGAAGTCAGATTAAATTCATCTGAAAATCAGAAAATAGAAATATCAGTAACATTCGGGAAGGTTGATGATAATCGTTTAAGTGGTGTTATCCAAACAAACAAAGCTAATCAACTAGGAGTTGAAACCAAAAAAATCACGATGGTTTCAGGAGTTGAAACGGTTATTTGTGTGGCAAATGCAGGGCGCTATTCAATAAAAATAAAAAATACAGGAGTCGATTCTGTATTAGTCGGCGGTATTGATGTTTCCACTAATGGATGGCTTTTATCAGTTGGTGAAATTTTGGAAATTAATCATGCGAGCGGTGCGGAGCTTTACGGTTTAGCGCCTAATGCAAATTCTGAATTGAGCATGATTGAAGAATATGATCAGTTCGATGGGGTTTCTATTCCTGATGGTGCATTACTAGCAGAAAACGGAGCGCCTTTATACACGGAAAGCGGTGAATATTTATTAATCGAGTAGGTAGGAGAAAAGAAAATGCCTAAAGGTTCACAATTAACAGAAGAGTTGGCTTTGGTGGAAACGGATGAATTAATCCTGATTACGCCTGATGGGTCAAGACGGGTAAACGCGGGAGAGGTTTCATCACTTAAAGCGATTGGGGAAGGTCAGACGGTTCAAGATGTAACCGTTTCGCGTTCGCTAGGTGTGAGTTACACGAATTCAACAGGAAAATCGATTGTCGTTAAAGTAATTGTTACAACAGATACGAGCGGGAATCTTCATGTTTCAAACGGCGGGATTGCAAGTTACACGACTTTAACGCAAGGCACTTGGCGGGAGTGTAGTTTTATTGTTAAAAACGGCGATACGTATAGCGTTTCAGTAGATGCAGGGATTGCAAGCGTTCAAAAGTGGATTGAAACAAGGGCTTAAAAAATGAAATATTTTAAAGATGAAAATAATGATATTTTTGGATTCGACGATCAACAAGTTGCAGCGGGTTTAGTTGCGGGTAATTTGGTTGAGATTGCAATAGATTCATTGGATATTCTTTTGGCACCAACGCCAGCATATATCGCTCAAAGTCGTAAAACTCAAATTAATGAGCGTCTTAAAGCCATAGATTTGGAATCATTGCGCCCACTTCGGGCAGTGGCAAATCAAACAGCGACAGCTTTTGATAATAATAAGCTGGCAGCCCTAAATAATGAAGCGGAAACGCTTCGGGCTGAATTAGCAACTTTGTAATGAAAAATTATCTAATCGGCGGCGCGATTTTAATAGCAGCTTATTGGGGGTATAGAATGAATTTACCGAAAGGGATTCGAAACAACAATCCTGGTAATCTTGAAGCGAACAATATTAATTGGCGTGGAAAAATTGGCGACGATGGGCGTTTTGTTATTTTCGATAAAATGGAAAATGGCGTTCGGGCTATGACGCTTGATATTACGGGAGACTTCTATAAAGACGGAAACCGAACGGTTAGAGGTTTGATAACGGAATATGCGCCTGGTCATGAAAATAATGTGGAAGCGTATGTTAATCATGTTTCATCAAAAATGGGGGTAAATCCAGATGAATTTTTAACAGATTTAAAGCCATATTTAAATGACATGATCGCGGCAATGATTCTGCATGAAAACGGCAGAGAGATTGCAGATTATGATTTGATGCGCGGGATTCAATCGGCTATGGAATATCGAGGGATTGCATAATGCAAGCTACGCTTAAACAGGTCTGCATGATGGTCGCGGCTGGTGTGATAACTGCAATTATTTTGCAACGGATGCGAATGCCAACGCCGCCGCCAGTGGCAGATAATCGTAACGGGTTGGGTTGGTAATGACTAAAAACCAAATGATGATTGCCGCCGCCGTTGCAGGTGTCGCGGTGGTTTATTTAATTGGTGTCCGTGGCATTGCAAGGGGAGCAAGCCGAGCGGCGGTTGATGCGGTTGCAGGTGTGGCAGAGGGCGCAGTTTATGGCGCTAGTGACTTTGTGGGGCTTCAAAACCCTGATAAAACACAATGCCAAATCGACAAAGAAAATGGCGATACATGGGCGGCTAGTTTTTCCTGTCCAGTTGGCGATTTTATAAAATTATTAGGGAGTTGATATGAAAAATAAAAAAACGTGGTTAGGTTGGGTAGTGGCCTTGGCAATTATGGGCGGCGGTACTTATTTAGGGGTGAACCCCGCTATTTTATCGCCCGTGGCGGATTCGGTCGCTATTGCGGTTCAAGAAAGCACAACGCTAGACGACTAAGCTAATGACAGAATTAAACCTTATTGAGTATCTATCAACGGGCGGCGATGCCGCCACAGTTGGCCTAATATATCTCGTTTATCGACAATCGACAATCATGCAGGAAATGCGTGAGAAGATTATTAAGCTAGAAACCGAGATAGAAGCCTATATTAAACGCTGATTATTGTTTAATAACGGTATTACCGGTTCCAGTTTCTTGTAATGAATAACTGGCATCTTTATCCATGTAAATAGTGTTACTAACGCCGGAAGACTCAATAGAATTGATGACGGTTCCTTTCTCGATATAAATCACATTACTAACGCCGCTTATTTCAAAACTATCAATGCTATTAGTAGATTTGATCGTGACAGTGTTAGAAGTGCCGCTGAGAGTTAAATCAAATTGTGATGATTCGCTGATTGTTTGTGTAGATCCAGTGCTTGAAACAACAACTTCCTTAAGTTGGGATTCGGTTTCGCCAGTATTTGAATCAGAACCGCCGCCGCAAGCAACAAGGCCGGACGATAAAAGAGCGATTAAAAATAGTTTTTTCATGTAGTGAAATCCTTTTATTGCAATAAAAAATAAGTCAAATAGCTAGTTTGACTTGAACAAATTTAACACTTTTCCAGTTTTCAAACCAGTTTCATGGGCTTTCATTCGTGATTTAATCTCATTTAATTCTGTAAAGCGGGTAACAAGTATTTGGTGTTCTGCGCTAAGGGTATTGTATTTGGTGGTTATGGCCGACAATTCAGCAGAAAGGGCGCGTATTTGTTGTTCTAGTTGTCTATGTACAAGGCTGTATTGACTATTCATATCTAACGGACTCATTCTTGTATGCTTAAAATAAGGGCTTGAAAGCTTTTGATCGTGGCGAAAAATGCGGGAATCCGACCAGGCCTGGCCAAAAATTGACAGATCAGCACATAACAAACGTAATAAAATTTCATACCATGCGGGCGGCTTTGATTTACCAGGCCAAGCGGATTCGTATTTGCGTATAGTGTGAGGGCTTAAACCGATTTGAGCCGACAATTCAGCACGATTTAAACCCATTTCAAGCCGTAACGATTTTAAATAAACGTGATAAGGGTCAAGCTTTAATTTGTCTAGCCATTCGTTGCGAAATTTGTGATTTAACATTTAAAACGCTCCTTAGTTAATCCGCAAAATTACGGAATCAACTAAAAAGCAAAACGATTGCCGCGGCTAAAATTCCCAAACAAAAACACAAAGATGAACTTCGCATAATGTATATTATGTTAAATTCAATATAAACCTCAAAAAGGCAAAATGACAGAGGCGCACGCCTCTGCCTAAGTTGATAATTTTTCTTCTAACGTTTAATAAAAAATGACCAGGCCTGGTCATTTTTGAATGACAAAGGATTGGTTTAGTTGAAAGTTATAGAATGGATAACACTTTTTCTGGTGGTCGACCGATCACGACTTGCTCACAAACTCTAACGATGGGTCTTTCAATTAACTTAGGGTTATCCACCAAGATTGAAAGCCATTCTATTCTCGACTTAGGATCGGTTATTGATAAGCCGAGTTCTTTAAACAAACTTTCTCCTGTTCGAATCAACTGCTGAGGCTCAATTGCCATCGCTTGGCACAAGGCGCCTAATTCATCTCGCGTTGGCGGCGTTTCTAAATAACGTATTTCATGTATTGAAATGCCTTGGTCTTGCAGGATTTGTAAGGTTTTTCGGCTTTTAGAGCAGCGAGGATTGTGATATATAGTGGCTTGTGTCATAAAATTAATTCCCTTTAAAACAGCCTATCGGTTGTCTCTTCATTACTTGATGAAGGTTCATTGGTTTCTTTTTCTGGGTCCAATCGCTTATTCAATGCTGCTTCAACAGCCTCAATTCTGGATTGGCAAAGTTGATAGGCTCGGGTCGCTTCATCTACCATTGGCACCAGTTCATCAATATCAATCTCTTCTGAATGCGAGAGTTTTTGAGCGATCTCTTGAAGTTTTGCGTAATTTTTTTGATAACTTTCATTGCTGTTTTTAGTGGTTGCCATAAAGGTTGTCCTATTTATTTAATGATTATCAATGGGGATGGCTTTCAGGGTGCCATCACTAAAGGTTATTTCAATTTGAGCCTGTTGCTGAGCTTTTTGCGCCGATTTGATTGGAATGCCCTGCTTGTCTTTAACAATGGCAAATCCACGGTTTAATTGTGTTTTCGGGCCTGAACTTAAAATGAATTGTATCCACTGTTTGTTCTTTTGCTTGGCTTGCGCAACCAAGTTAAATGGTGTTTGTTTAAGTGTTTGTTCAAAGTGTATTAATTGCTGTTTTTGTAAATTCAAGGTGCCATGAACTTGATAGTGAATATTTTGATTAAGTTGAGACAGTTGATGTTTTTGCTTTTCTAACAAAGCAAAGCTTTGACGCTGTATCTGAAAGTTGACAGGACTTAAGTGCTGCTTCAATGCCTCAGTGATCGCTAAACTTTGATTTTGCACGGTTCTTTCAAAGTTGTGTAAGGATTGCTTTTGCTGTTCAATGTAGAGCCGACTGGCACTTTCAATCAGCGTCCAGTGCTGTTGAGCCTTTTGCGCTTGATTAAAAATGGTATGACGAATGCCGGCAATCACTTTACTGGGCGTATCGAAACGCTGGCAAGCGACTTCATCCAATAGGGTTGAATCGCGTTCATGTCCAATGCCTGTTAAGACTGGAACGGGGGCTTGTGCAATGTGTTTGGCCAGACTATAAAGGTTTAACGGGTTTAAATCGAGTTTTGCACCACCGCCTCGGATAATAATTAAAGCATCAAACGGTTCGATTTGATGGAGTCCGTTAAAGGCATCAAATGCGGCCACCATTTCGGTTTCAACTTTATCACCTTGGAAGGCACTGTAGAAATATTTAAAGTCACACAACTGACTTGCTTGTAGCAAGTCGGCATCCGCACGAAAATCACCCAAGCCTGCTGCATTAGGCGGAGCAATAACTGCAATGCGAAAAAAGTCCTCAGGTAAGGAGCGTGCTTTATTTAAGTCGTAAAGCTTTTCTGTGATTAGTTGTTGACGAATTTTATTGAGATTGGCTTCAATTTCACCCAGCGTAAAACTCGGATCTAAATCTTGAACAACCAGAGAAAAGCCAAATTTTTCGTGAAAACTGACCTCGGCTAATAACAGAACCTTCTGCCCTACTTGTAATTCTGAACCGGTTTCCAAGGCAAAGCGCTCCAATAAGCGTTTGGCTTGGCTTTGCCAAATCATGGCGCGGCAGGTGGCGATAGGCTGCCCTGATTCTGCTGTTTCGGATAACTCAAGATAGAAATGTCCTCGTCGTTCGTTTAAGTTAGCCACTTCGGCTTTAACCCAAACCCCGCCCGGAAAAGCTTGTCGTAAGGCACCCTGAACTTGTGTCATTAATTGGGAAAGGGACACTCCTTTTTGCTGGTCATTAGCCGGAATCGCATTAGACGACAAGGTCGATTCAGTAATGGTTGATAGCGGAAGCCACTTTGAAAATGGAGCCAAATCAGCTTCCAGTTCATCCGGTACATACCATTTTTTTTCAAGCGGATTCCAGCGTGCGCCAACGGATTTAGCCGCTTCTTTTTCAGCAAAAGGCACCTCTAAAAGTATCATTGAACTCGGTCTTCCATGCGTTGAATTTCAGTTGAAACAAGCTGGTAAGCTTGTTGTATAACGGCTATTCCTGCACCGGGTTTAAACGCATTTTCTGAAATATGACGTCGCCATTTTCGCCCGCCTGGTTGCCCAGAAAAGAGACCTAACAGATGCCGGCTGATATGATTGAGCTTGCCGCCTTTTGATAAGTGGTTTTCAATATAAGGATACATTTTTTCCAATACCGCTTCACGACTGTCGATAGGTGACGGTTCATCATAATAAAGTGGATCGACCTGCGTCAATAAATATGGGTTTTCATAGATCGCCCTACCCAGCATAACGCCATCCACAGCTTCCAAGCTTTCACCCTGTTGGTTTTGACTTGAATTTAAAAATTCTAACCCCAGTTGCGGTGAAAGGATGCCGCCATTAACGGCAATTGTGAGGTGTGGAAATCGCATTTTTATTTGCCGAACCCAGTCGTAATTCAACGGCGGAATGTCTCGATTTTGCTTTGGGGACAATCCTTGAAGCCAGGCCTTACGAGCATGGATAATGACGCCATCCACTCCTGCTTCGTCGATCGCTGAAATAAAAGCTGCCAGTGTTTCAAAATCTTCCTGATCATCAATACCAATTCGCGTTTTAACGGTCACCGGAATATTTTTTACCGCCGCTTTCATGGCTCTAACCGCATCGGCAACCATTTTTGGGTGTGCCATTAAACAGGCACCGATCATATTGTTTTGAACACGATCAGATGGACAACCGACATTTAAGTTAATTTCATTGTAGCCCCACGCCTCACCGAGTTTCGCACATTGCGCTAAGGCTTCTGGATCAGAGCCGCCCAATTGTAAGACCACAGGCGAGTCCAATTCTGAGTGCCCTAAAAATCGTTCTAAATCATTGCCATACAGTATAGCGCCTGTGGTAACCATTTCTGAATACAGCCAAGCATGTTGTGTTAAGTAACGATGGAAAACACGACAATGACGATCGGTCCATTCCAACATCGGCGCAACGGAGAATCCTGACGCACTATTGAAGGATATTTTGGGAGTGGTTGTAGCTGAGTTTGAATAAATGTTTGTTTTTTTTGGCATTTTGGTGGTACTGAAACTGGATAAATAAATGAGACATTGGATTAAAGGCTATTTTACACGCTTCCTAATCCCATTTGAGTCAAACAGGTCAGTTTTGTTTTCTCTCTAATGATTAGACAAGCTCGTCGCAGCAATCGGAATTTCGACAAATATTGAGTTTCTTGGGTTTGACAAAAATCTTGAATAAACCTAAATAAACCTATTTGAATCGTTTTACGGCTCATCTTAAAACAACTGCAAACAAAAATTCATTTCGCTTAAAATAGTTTTTTATCGTATTTTAGATTTATAAGGCTGTTAAATGAACGCTGTTCAATCCGTTTACTCAAAAATATTTTCTACGCACCCGCAAGATGCTTTGGCCTTGAAAGCCTGTGAAATTGCGGTTGAAGTGAGCCATGAGCCTCATGAGCGCTTCGTAAAAAGTATTGATGTAGCGGTTATTCTAGCGGATTTGAAGTTAGACAGGGACACACTCATTGCCACTTTGCTCAGTGATATGGCTTTAGAAGTTGACTATGGATTTGAACAAATCAAAGCGGCATTTGGAAAGAATATCGCTGAACTGGTTGAAGGCATTCGTCGACTCAATCATTTTAAAGACTTCCGATCAAATCGTATTTCCAATGAAGAACAGACCGAGCGCATGCGACAAATGCTCCTGGCAATGGTTTCAGATATTCGCATTATGATTGTCAAGCTGGCATATCGGGTGGCTCGGTTACGTTTGCTTAAACATGAACCCGAAACTGTTCGTCAACAAATTGCCTACGAAACGCAGTTAATTTTTGCGCCGCTTGCAAACCGTTTGGGTATTGCGCAACTCAAATGGGAGTTGGAAGACTTATCATTTCGTTTCCTACAACCCGATACCTATCAAGAAGTCGCCCGTCAACTGGATGCCAACCGTAAAGGCCGTGAAGCTTATATTGAAAAGGTTATTCATACCTTAAAAGAGATGATGCAACAGAGCGGCATAGATTTTCATATTTCAGGCCGTCCTAAGCATATTTATAGTATCTGGAAAAAAATGTACCGTAAAAAAGTGCCGATTGATGAACTCTATGACTTAAGAGCCGTTCGGATTTATGTTGATACGGTGCAACAATGTTATGAAGTATTAGGCCTGATTCACAGTCGGTGGTCTTATATTCGTGAAGAATTTGATGACTATATTGCTAGCCCAAAAGAAAATGGCTATCAATCCATTCATACCGTTATTGTGGGTGCTGAAGATAAACCGGTTGAAGTGCAAATTCGGACTTATGAAATGCATCATCATGCCGAATTTGGTGTTGCCGCCCATTGGCGTTATAAAGAAGGTGGTAAGAAGCTCGATCCAAGCTTAGAGAATAGCATCAACTTAGTTAGACAAATGCTTGAATATAATGACAATCCGGATTTGTTAAATGAGATTAGCACCGAATTGTTAAGTGAGCATATTTATGTCATTACACCAGAAGATGATATTGTCACCCTGAGCCAAGATGCTACGCCTTTAGACTTTGCTTATCAGATTCATACTGAGCTGGGTCACCGTTGTCGTGGGGCCAAAATTAACGGTAAAATCATGCCGTTAACGACTCGACTGAAGACCGGCGACCGAGTGGAAATCTTAGCCCTTAAGACTGGGAGTCCCAATCGAAATTGGCTTAATCCAAATTTAAAATATTTGGGTAACAGCCGCTCCAGAGCGAAAGTTAGGCACTGGTTTAATCAGCAAAATAGAGAGTCCAATATTGAAGCGGGAGAGGCGCTTTTCATTAAAGAAGCGAAACGATTGCATGCAAAAGAACTCCCTATCGCTTTAATGATTGAACGCTTTAAAATGGACTCTGAAGAAGCCTTTTATGAAGCACTTGGAAAAGGCAAAATTAATGAACGTCAACTAGCCGATGCCATCCAAAAATGGATTAACCCCAGCTTAAAATCGTCGCGCAGCATAAAACCGTCAGTATCCATAACGGGTGAAGCCTCTCGCCGTACAGAAAGTTCGCCTTTCGTTATCGGTTCGCCGCAATTAAAGACCCAATTGGCTCCTTGTTGTAACCCTGTTTCCCAAGACGACATTGTTGGCTATGTGACGCGTGGTCGTGGTGTGACGATTCATCGACAAGATTGTGCCAATATTTTGAATTTAACCGATGAGGAGCAAAGACGTCTAATCGAGGTGGCATGGACAGGCGAATTCAATGATGCTGAAGGAAAATCAGAAGCCGATACCATTGATGCCTCGTTGAACTTACTGGCCTTTGATCGTAAGGGATTATTAAGAGACGTTATGATGGTTCTGACCGATTGGGATATTAACTTAATTCATTCAGACACCCATACGGATAAAACGGATGGGACTGTCTCGATGACGATGGATATTGAGTTAGATGCCCATAGTAATATTGGTGCTTTTTTGGATCAATTAGAGCAGGTGAAAAATATTGTTTCAACGTCGATCAATTTGAATCAGAAGCCATCTGCCGTTTAAAAAAAATTTAAAGCGCGTTTGAGTCGATATATACCCAAGTCTGCTGACCTTCAACGTGTTGTATTGGCATGTCTGCTGACTGATTTAGCCAAGCTTTGACCGCCTCCCTTTTATTTTGACCAGTAATGATTTTAAAAACGGTTTTGGCTTTGCCCAATCGTTCATAAGATAAGCTAACTCGGTGTGACGGCGGTTTCGGGGATCGTGTTTCAGTGACCACCGATTGGTTTGATGGATAATGGTGTCCTGGAAATAAACTAGCTGTATGACCATCTTCGCCCATACCCAATAACACCACATCAAATAACGCGATACTATCAACGAGTTGCTGATAAGAATGTGCGGCCAAAGTTCCCCCCAGTTCGGCGGGAATAAGATGAATATTCTCGGCAGGAATTTTGCCAAAATATAACCAGGCCTGGGTTAAAGCAACACTATTGCGGTCTTTATCATCGGTTGGTAAACAGCGTTCATCACCTATATAAATATGCCATTTTGACCAGTCAGCATCCTGTTGTGACAGTCGCTCATAACACTTCTGGGGCGTTGTGCCCCCGGCGGTGACCAATGTGAAAATCCCCTTTTCATCAATGGCTTGTTGTGCCAAGCTCAAAAGCTTGTTAACCAGAGCTTCAGTCACGTCTTCTGCTGAGTCAAACACCAGCCAATTTTTGGGCAAGCTATTAATTTCAACCATTATTTTCTCTCTGGGTGAATATAGTAGCGCCAATCCTGCTCGGAAGAATCAAATAATTTACTGGCGCCTTTTGGCCCCCAGGTGCCAGAAGGATAGGTATCAATATAAGTGGTTTCCGTACTCCATACATCAATAATCGGATCAACGACCTTCCAAGCCGCTTTCACTTCATCATAGCGTAAAAATAATGATCGATCCCCTTTCACCACATCAAGCAACAACTCTTCGTAGGCATCATTTGAGTCCATATCATCCGGTTTAAGCGCTGCGTCTAAACGAATCTGTTGGGTATTCATTTCCAGGCCTGGTTGTTTTGCCAACATTTCAACCTTAATGGTCTCATCAGGCTGAATACCAAATACAATCCAGTTAGGTTGCATCTTCTCAACCTGAGAATCGCGAAAAAACTGCTTAGGGGCATGTTTAAAACAAATGGAAACCATGGTTTTGGTTTTGGGCATGTTTTTACCGGTTTGTATGTAAAAAGGTACCCCTGCCCATCGCCAGTTCTCAATATACAGTTTTAGTGCCGCATAGGTTTCGGTGACACTGTCCGGTGCAACTCCAGGTTCATCAAGGTATCCCGGAACAGGCTGTCCATTGAGTTCTCCAGCAGTATACTGTGCTCTATAAGATTGAGCCTTAGCATTCTTCTTTGAGATTGGCCGAATGGACTTCAGCAGCTTAACCTTTTCATCTCGCAAGTCTTCGGCATCCATTGATGCCGGAGGTTCCATTGCGACTAAGGCCAGTAATTGCAACAAATGACTTTGAATCATGTCTCTCATGGCGCCACTGGTATCATAATAGCCTGCACGCGTGCCAATTGGTCGGTCTTCCGCATGAGTAATCTGAATATGGTCAATAAAATTACGGTTCCATAAAGGCTCCATCAATAAATTTGCAAATCGGAACACCATAATATTTTGGACCATTCCTTTACCAAGGTAATGATCAATACGGTAAATTTGTTCTTCTTCAAGGTATTTGTTGAGTGAAATCTGTAGGTGTTTAGCACTTTCCGTATCGTAGCCAAAAGGTTTCTCCAGAACCACGCGCTTCCAACCATTATTTTCCTTAAGCATGCCCGCTTCACCCAAATTTCGGATGGCCTTGCCATAACTATTGGGGCTTAACGATAAGTAATAAGCAATGTTATTCGGCCAGTCTGAATCTTGAATTTTTTGTTGTAAATGGCTGTACGCAGCGGGATCTTCTACATCCATTTCACAATAGTCTAATCGATCACAGAAGCGTTCGAAGACCACCTCATTTAATCCACCCCGCGCAATGGGCGAGACGGCATTTCTAACGGTTTCTAACCATTGTTGGCGATCCCAAGGACGACGCCCAATGGCTAAGATACGAAGTTTGTCATCTAGGCGGTTAATTTCTTCCAGATGATAAAAACTGGGCATCAGCTTGGTAAGCGACAAATTACCAGTGGCACCAAAAACAACATAAGTACAAGCCAATGACATGATTAAACCTCGTAAGTGCTAGAGCTAATATGGCCGCCAGAAGCGATCCAATCAGTGTGGAAAAACTCTCCTCTGGGCGCATCTACTCTTTCATACGTGTGGGCACCAAAATAATCTCGTTGTGCTTGCAATAAATTTGCCGGAGAAGATGCTGTACGATAGCCATCAAAAAACGCCAGTGCAGAATTTAATGCGGGCGTTGCAATTTGCGATTGAATCGCAAATATAACCGCTTTTCGCCAGTTCGATTCTGCACCTTTAATCGCTTTTTCAAAAAAGGGAGCGTTGAGTAGATTGTTCAGTTGAGGGTCTTGATCATAGGCTTGTTTGATTTCACTCAAGAAAGTACTACGGATAATACAGCCACCACGCCACATCAAGGCAATGCCGCCATAGTTCAAATCCCACTCATAGGTTTTTGCTGCCTCAGACATCAACATATAGCCCTGCGTATAGGAAATGATTTTAGAAGCATAAAGCGCATCATGGATCGCTGATAACATTGATTGAATGTCACTATCCGATAGTGCTATTTGAGAGGATTTTGGATAGCGATCGGCGGCAGCAACTCTTTGCTGTTTTAACGAGGACAAACACCGGGCGTAGACCGATTCAGAAATTAACGTTAACGGTGTTCCCAGTTCTAACGAACTGATTCCCGTCCATTTACCCGTGCCCTTTTGCCCTGCCGCATCTAAAACCTTATCAACGAGCGGCAGACCATCTTTGTCCTTGAACCGAAGGATCTCGGCGGTAATTTCAATTAAGTAAGAATCGAGTACGCCTTGATTCCATTTTTTAAAGACTTCATGGCAGGCGTCTGCACTCAAGCCTAATCCAAATCGCATTAATTGATACGCTTCTGAAATGAGTTGCATATCGCCATATTCAATGCCATTATGCACCATCTTGACATAGTGACCCGCACCATCTTGGCCCACCCAATCACAGCACGGCATGCCATCTGCTTGCGCAGCAATTGCTTGGAAAATGGGGCGAATGGCGGGCCAAGCATCTGGGTTTCCACCTGGCATAATCGACGGCCCAGTTCTTGCGCCTTCTTCACCACCTGAAACGCCGGTGCCAATAAATAAAATGCCCTTTTCTTTCAGTGCTTGTGTCCGTCGAATAGAGTCAGTGTATAAAGAGTTTCCGCCATCAATAATCATATCGCCGTTAGATAACAGAGGAACCAGTTGGTCTATAAAGTAATCAACCACTTCCCCAGCCTTGACCATTAACATGACTTTTCGGGGTTGTTGCAGACTGCTGACAAACGTTTGAAGTGTGTCGGCTCCGGTTATCGGGCGATCTTCAACTCGGGTGTTAATAAAGGCTTCGGTTTTGTCATAAGAACGATTGTAGACACAGACTTGAAATCCATGATCTGCCATATTTAAAACTAAATTTTGCCCCATAACGGCAAGACCAATAACACCGATATCTGCTTGATTCATAGCATCTCCAAAAAATGTAAGCGAAAGCAACTTGAATAATATAGTTTAACCAAGTTTTCGTGATGGGTTTGAAATGTTTATGACGAACCAAGCAAGAAATGCACCTGCTGTCATAGGATGATGCTTCAAAAAGAAAAAAAGCCCGATTAGCCTGGGCTAAACGAGCTTTTAGAATTGGCGTCCCGTAGGGGAGTCGAACCCCTGTTACCGCCGTGAAAGGGCGGTGTCCTAGGCCTCTAGACGAACGGGACAAGTTGTGAATGACTTGTCATTCGGCTTGTATTTCAACAAGCAACGAATCTCATTG
>NZ_PKGB01000026.1 GCF_002848135.1 Hydrogenovibrio sp. SC-1 | reverse complement strand
TCGCCTGGTTTGGGTTGAATTATTTACAGCCAACGTTGCTATACTCCAATGAGGTCGTGGCGTTGCTGTTTACGTTCATTGCAATCTTCTCGATTTTTGGCGATTTGTTTGAAAGTTTACTCAAGCGGCAAGTTGATTTAAAAGACAGTAGTCAGCTTTTACCTGGACATGGTGGGATATTGGATCGAGTTGATAGTCTATTAATCGCAGTTCCCATGTTTTATTTTATTTGGAAGGGCATTGTTGCATGACAATTATTTGGTCTCTTCTTGGTTTTTTGATTGCGTTAGGGGTATTGGTCACCATTCATGAATGGGGTCACTTTATCACAGCTCGATTGTTTAACATTAAGGTGACGCATTTTTCAATAGGGTTTGGCAAAGTTCTTTTTGCACAACAGCGGGGTGAAACCCGTTATCAATTGGCTTTGATACCCTTAGGTGGTTATGTGCGTTTCGTGGACGAGCGTGAAGGTGAAGTGGCTGCTGAAGACTTGCCAAGAGCCTTTAATCGACAATCGGTTTATAAGCGCTTTGCGGTGGTGGCTGCCGGGCCGGTGATAAATTTATTATTTGCTTGGTTGGCTTTTTCATTGATTTATTTTTCAGGTATCACGGGTGTTAAGCCAGTATTTGAAAATATCCCCGCTAACACGGCGTTGGCCACTCAGTTACCAAATAATGACCAGGCCTGGCAAGTTGTGTCTGTCAATGATCGTCCGGTTCTAGGCTGGCAAGAAGTGCATCAGTCGATTTTGCGGGCGTTAATTAACCAACAGTCATCAATAGCCGTGTCATTAAAAGCCTTTTCTGGTTCTCAGCAGAAAATCATTGAGCTTGGCTTGCAGGACTTAGATATTAACCAACCTAAGCAACGCTGGTTAAGTGTGCTTGGATTTCAATCCAAGTTGCCAAATTCAGAACCGAAAATCGATCAGGTTTCTTCGCAATCCCCTGCAGAAATTGCAGGGATTAAACCTCTAGATAAAGTGTTGGAAGTCAATAATCAGGCGGTCGCAACCTGGTCCGAGTTGGTTGCCTTGATTCAAGCGCATCCGGGTCAGTCTTTGCCATTTTTGATTGAGCGTCAAAATGGGATTCTCTTGAAAACGGTAAAGCTAGGTGAAAAACAGCTTGGCGAGCGTACTATTGGCTACCTCGGTGCAACGGCTTGGATAGATGAACAAACACAAAAAGCTTATCAAACCACACAAAGCTATTCTGTGTGGCAATCCATGATGAAAGGCGGCGAACATACTTGGAAAATGCTTGATATGACGGCTGAAATGATTCAACAAATGGTTCTCGGAAAGGTGTCCGCGCAAAATATTTCTGGGCCAGTGAGTATTGCGGAATACTCGGGTAAGGCGTTGCAAAATGGGTCGATTGCATTTTTATCACTTTTAGGTTTATTAAGTTTGAGTATTGGTATTTTGAATCTTTTGCCAATTCCCGTGCTGGATGGTGGGTATTTATTTTTTTATGTCATTGAAATGATTAAAGGTTCTCCTGTGTCAGAAGCCGTTGAAGCGGTCGCTCAGAAATTCGGGTTAGCGATGATTTTAGCGCTGACTTTTTTTGCTTTATTTAACGATGTGGTACGTATTTCAAATGGTTAAACATTTTTTTAAATTTATCGTCATAGCCTTCTTAAATGCTGGTTTTGCATTTGCTCAGGCAGCACCTGCCTTTACTGTTGAACAGATTGAGTTAGAGGGAAATCAACGGGTGAGTTTTGAAACCGTACGAAGTTATTTACCCATTGAAGTGGGGGATGTCGTTACTCAGCAAAATGTTCATGAAAGTATTAAAGCCCTTTATAGAACGGGTTTTTTTAGAGATATTGGTCTGTTCAAAGAAGGTCAGGGCGTATTGAAGATTCGGGTGTTGGAACGTCCTTCCATTGCAGAGGTAGAGATGGAAGGGAATGAGCTGATTACCAAAGAAGAAATGACCATGGCTTTAAGCGGAATGGGTGTCAAACAAGGTCGAATCTTTAATGATACGCAAATGGAATCCATTATTTTGGATTTAAGAAGACGTTATCAAAATCAAGGATATTATGCCGCTGAGATTGATATTCAAGTCACTGAACTGCCGCGTAATCGTGTTGCGCTTCTGATTAAGACAGAAGAAGGACAGCCGGCCACTATTGGACGGATTACGATGGTTGGAAATAAGACCTATCTTGATGAGACTTTAAAAAACCAGATGCTATTGACTGAGTCTGTCGTGTTTGGGGATTCTGATAAATATGCAAAACCGAAACTCGAATCTGATATCGAAAGTTTACGATCTTATTATATGGATAGAGGGTTTGCTGAGTATGAAGTCACTTCTTCTCAAGTCAGCTTGTCGCTTGATAAAACGGAAGTGTTTATTACCATTAATATGAAAGAGGGGCCGCAATATACGGTTGCCAGAGTTAATTTTAGTGGTGACCCCATTTTGAAGAAAGCGGAGCTAGAAGGCTTGCTGAAAATTCATTCAGGAGATTACTTTTCACGTGCGCAAATCGTTCAAACGGTGAATGCACTGCGCGATCGTTTAAGTGAAGAAGGGTATGCGTTTGCAGAAATTGAACCGATTACCGACTTGGATAAGAATAATCGTTTGGTGAATATCGATTTTCGGATTGAGCCAAAAAGCCGCGTTTACGTCAGACGAATCCGTATTGAGGGCAATACCCGAACTTGGGATGATGTGATTCGCCGTGAGCTGAGACAGTTTGAAAGTGCGCCTTATTCTTTAGAGGCAGTACGTCAATCTAACCTTCGATTGAATAAGTTAGGTTATTTCAAAATGGCTCGAGTTGGAACGGAAAGAATCTCTAAGGATTTAGTCGATTTAGTGGTCCAACTCGAAGAGCAGTCAACAGGTTCCTTTAATGCAGGGGTTGGTTATTCACAAATAGATGGGATTAGCTTTACACTCGGTGTGACAGAACGAAATGTGATCGGTTCGGGTTACAGTACCAATATTAGTGCGAGAAGTAGTGCTTCAACAAAATATGCAGATATTAGTGTCACGGATCCTTACTTTACCCAAAATGGTGTCTCTTTAACCGGGGCGTTTTATTATCGTCAGATAGATGCCGCACAATTAAACGTCTCCGACTATACAACTAATAACTTAGGGGTTCGCACAAGTCTTTCGTATCCGCTAGATGAGTGGAGTAAAATGAATTATGGGATTAAACTCGATCGACAGTCGCTTGAATGTGTGAGTACATTTACCACGTGTAATGCTTATGTTGATGAGAATAATCAACAAGGGCATGAGTCGGTTCGTTTAACAATGGGCTGGCAAAAAAATACCACCAATAGTTACAGTTTTTCGACAGACGGTCGTAACTTCACGTTAAGTGGTGAGTTGGTGATACCAACCAATTCGGACATTTCCTTTTATAAACTTTATTATCACGATTCGGCTTATTTTCCCTTGAATGAAATATTCACCTTTAAACTGAAAGGTGATATGGCTTATGCTGGAACCTATTCAGGAACCAGTCAAATACCCTTTTATGAGAACTTTTATGCAGGTGGTTTTGGGACCGTTAGAGGGTATGAAGCGAATTCATTGGGAGAACGCTATGATCAGACAATAGATGGGTCAACTCGTCCTATTGGTGGAACCACTCGAATTGTTTCGAATGCCGAAATCATTTTCCCAATGCCTTTTGTTGAGGATTCGGGCAACTTAAGATTAAGTTTATTCGTTGATGCGGGTAACGTGTTTAATCAAGGGAGTAATATTAAATTACCTGAATTTCGTTCTGCCGCTGGGTTAGCTGTGTCATGGTTGACGCCAATAGGACCTCTGGCTTTCAGTTTGGCAAAACCCTTGAATTATCAAGATGGTGATCGAACACAAGTCTTCCAATTTAACTTAGGCATCCCAATGTAATTTGTCATTGATCACGGATAGCGTCAGTTATTGATGCAGGGAAAACGCTTAAAAAGCTAGATTAAATCGGATACAATAAATAAAATTTTTGACTAAGGATAAGGTTATGCATAAAAGGCTAATAGCATTCGTAGGCGTGCTTTTCTGGGTATTTGCCAATCAAGTGCAGGCGCAATCCGTTAAGTTAGGCGTGGTTAATGTTGGTATGCTGTTAGAAAAAGCCCCTCAGGCCCAAGCTGCAGGTAAAAGCCTTGAACAGGAATTTGGACCTCAGCAAGCTGAGTTGAAACGAATGGCAGAAAAACTGGAACAGATGCAAAAAGAGTATCAAAAAAACCAGTTGATTTTGTCAGAGTCTCAAAAGGCAGCTTCAGAGCGTGAAATTACGATGATGACGCGAGATATTCAGCGTAAAAGAAATGACATTCAAGAATTGGTTAATATTCGTCGAAATGAAGAATTGGCTAGTTTACAAAATGAAGTAAATAAAGCAATTCGTGAAATTGGTAAGCAGCAAGCTTATGACTTGATTTTGTATGAAGGTATTGCATATACCAATAACCGCTTAGATATTACCGAAGAGGTATTGAAGTACTTAGAAAAAGAATATCGCAGTAAACGCGATAATTTTAATCAGTAAAATTTGAGTCAAGCTTTTGAAATTAAATGATATTGCAAACTTTTTAGCCGATGAAGGGCTAGAAGTCACCCTAGTGGGTAAGGGGGACGATGAAATCTGTCAAGTTTCGAGTTTGACCCATGCACGATCGGATCAAATTACCTTTTTCAACGACCCAAAGAGACAACAGGAACTGACTCACACTCAAGCTGGCGCCGTGATTTTAAAAAGCGAATTTCAATCGTTAACGGAATCTAATTGCTTAGTTGTCTCTAATCCCTATTATGCTTTTGCGAAAGTCTCGAGTTTATTAAACGGTTTTCAATTTGAGCCTGGTATTGACGTTTCTGCCAGTGTTGACGCTTCTGCCAAATTGGGTCAGGGGGTTCACGTTGGAGCTCATGCTGTGATCGGGGCTGAAGTCGAGATTGGTGATCATACCTATATTGGTCCCGGTTCAGTGTTGATGGATAAAGTCAAAATCGGTGAACAGGGGATAGTGATGCCGAATGTCACCGTCATGACAGATTGCATCATCGGCAAACAAGTCTTTTTAGATGGCGGTTGTGTGATTGGTGGTCAGGGCTTTGGATTTGCAAACGATCAGGGTGAATGGCAGAGAATTCCGCAATTGGGTCGGGTTGTCATTGGCGACCGTGTTTTTATTGGCGTAAATGCGAATATTCATCGGGGAGCTATTGAAGATACGGTGATTGAAGATAACTGTATTATTGATAGCTTAGTGCATATTGCCCATAACGTGAAAGTAGGGTATGGTTCTGCAATTGCCAGTCAAGTCGGTTTTGCTGGTAGTACAACCGTAGGAAAGTATTGTGCTTTTGGTGGGCAGGTTGGTGTTAACGGTCACATAAAGTTGGCCGATGGGGCACAATTTGGTGCGAAGGCTGGTGTGACTCATTCGATCAAGTCCTCTGGTAGTTATTCAGGTTTCCCTGCGATCCCCACGGGGGAATGGCAAAAGAATATGGTGAGAAGTAAAAATTTACAGAATATGGCTCAAAAAATTAAAAGCTTAGAAAAAGCAGTGCAAGAACTCAAAACAAAATTGGAATAAAAATAAAATGTTGGATGTTAAAGAAATTTTCGAATATTTACCGCATAGGTATCCTTTTTTATTAGTGGATCGTGTTACAGAATTTGAAGCGGGAACCTCTTTAAAGGCATATAAAAATGTGACCTATAATGAACCGCAGTTTACTGGCCATTTTCCGGATAATCCGATCATGCCTGGTGTAATGATTATTGAGGCGATGGCCCAATGTACTGGTATTTTGGCTTTTAGAACCCAGCAAGTGAAACCTGATGGGACTTCAATGTATTATTTGGCAGCGGTTGATAATTGCCGTTTTAGAAAGCCTGCCGTTCCTGGTGATCGGCTTGATTTTGAAGTCAAGGCTATTAATAATAAAAGAGGCATTTGGAAGTTTGAGTGTACTACCAGTGTTGATGGAAAATTAATTGCTTCCTGTGACATGCTATGTGCAGAGCGTAAAGTCTAAGCCTGGCCAAAGAGATCTAAAGGGGTTTGTGTGATTCATCCTACGGCGATTATTGATGAAACGGCTCAAATTGCACCTGATGTTCAGGTGGGTGCCTATAGTATTATTGGGGCAGATGTCACCATCGGCTCAGGAACGGTTATCGGTCCACATGTGGTTATTTCAGGGCCGACTCAAATTGGTAAAAATAATCAATTTTTTCAGTTTGGTTCTATTGGGGCTGCCCCGCAGGATAAGAAATATGCGGGTGAACCAACGCGATTAACGATTGGAGACAATAACACCTTTCGTGAGAATGTGACCGTTAACCGGGGTACCATTCAAGATCGTGGCGAAACCACCATTGGTGATGATAACTGGATTATGGCGGGTGTTCATATTGCACATGATTGTATCATTGGTAACCATGCCATTTTTGCAAATGCATCGGCCTTGGCTGGCCATGTCACGGTTAATGACTGGGCCATTTTAGGTGGTTACACGTTGGTCCATCAGTTTTGTCATATTGGCGAACATGCATTTTGCGGTATGGGTAGTGTCATTAATCAAGATGTGCCAAACTTTGTAACCGTTTCTGGAAATTTAGCAGGACCTAGAGGGCTTAATATTGAGGGCTTGAAGCGTCGAGGGTTTGATAAAGTGCAATTGAACTTGGTCAAGAAAGCTTACCGAGCTTTATATCGCACAGGATATCGCCTCGAAGAAGCGATTCAAGAAATTGATGCGATTAATGACGAGCGCAAAACGCTTGATTCATTGTTAACCTTTCTAAAAAACTCCCATCGTGGCGTTGTCCGATAGCCCCACAGGAATACATGAGAAAGCCCCCGTATTTGTGTTGGTAGCGGGAGAGGCTTCTGGTGATTTGTTAGGCGCTGATCTAATCTCTGCACTAAAGCGTCAATATCCACAGGCACAATTTCATGGAATTGGTGGTGAAAAAATGTGCGCTCAAGGCTTGCAGACTTGGTTCCCCATGCAGAAGCTTTCGGTGATGGGTTTTTTTGAGGTTATTAAGCACCTTCCTGAATTACTCTCCATTCGTCGATTTTGTATCAAGCAAACTCTTCAATTAAAACCTCAGGCATTTATTGGTATCGACGCCCCTGATTTTAACTTTAAAATCGAAGGCGCTGCTAAAAAAGCTGGAATTCCTGCTATTCACTATGTAGGCCCTTCTGTTTGGGCTTGGCGAGAGAAGCGTTTGCTTAAAATAAAGCAGCAAGTTGATGGGGTACTGGTTTTATTTCCTTTTGAGTTACCTTATTATCAAAAATATGGCATTCCTGCTCAATATGTCGGGCATCCTTTAGCAACCCAGGTTTTAAAGGCTCCGAATAAACAGGGTGCTAGGCAACAACTTGGACTGTCCTCTGATGCATTGGTAACAGGCTTGTTACCTGGTTCTCGCATGAGTGAAATTGCGTTGATGGCTGACGTTTATATTCAAGTTGCTGTGAAAATTCAAACGATCCATACGGCAATGGTTTTTGTCATACCTTGTGTCCATGAAGTCGCGAAAAGCCGAATTGAAAAAGCGGTGATGGATTATGGACAGGGTTTGAAGATTATTTTATTAGATCAACAGCCACAATTAGTGATGGCTGCAGCAGATCAATTATTGGTGACATCAGGAACTGCTACGCTTGAAGCGGCATTAATGCAAAGACCTATGGTTTTGGCCATGAAAGTACACCCTATTTCTTATTGGATTATGAAGCGATTGGCAACGACGGAATGGATTGGCCTTCCCAATATTCTTGCAAAGAAACTGATTGTTCCAGAATTGATACAATTGGAAGCAACCGTGGAAAATATTACATTAGCTCTAGGTAAATTAATCCAAGATCAAAAACAACGAGATATGCAGTTATCCGAGTTTAAAAAGCAGGCCAAACAGTTACATCAGAATACGTCGGCTCTTACGGTTGAGGCTATTAAAAAGTGGGCCCACCTATGATTGCGATTTCACAGCAGGTAGGGGTAGATGAAGTTGGTAGAGGGCCTTTAGTTGGAGATGTGGTTGCGGCGGCAGTTATTTTGCCAGATGATTGCCAATTACCGTTAATGGATTCGAAAAAATTATCGGAAAAGCGACGAACGACATTGGCGGAAGCCATCAAGCAAGAAGCGGTTGATTTTTGTATTGCAACAGCTTCACCGGAAGAAATCGATCAGTTAAATATTTTAAATGCAACAATGCTAGCGATGACAAGAGCGGTAGCAGGATTAAAGCAGCCTTATCAGAAAGTCTTGGTGGATGGTAATCGATGTCCTGATCTAGACTGTTCGTGTGAAGCAATTGTTAAAGGGGATGGATTGGTTGCGCCCATTAGTGCAGCATCTATTTTGGCAAAAGTTTATCGAGATGAGCAGATGTTAACCTTACACAAACGCTATCCACAGTATGGTTTTGATCAGCACAAAGGCTATCCGACTGTGATGCACCTAGAGCGGTTGGCGGAATATGGCATTATTCCAGGTTATCGGCTCAGCTTTAAGCCCGTAAAAAATATTTGTCGTTAAGATAATCTGGATTTCATTTGAGAATTATTTTGAATTCGATTAAAGTTTTAAAAACTGATGTGTCGGTTATTTTTACGAACCTTCATGATCGTTTTTTCAAACATTTACATTAGGAATAGTTATGACCACGGCATTAGAACAGGTTGAAAAAACAGCACAGCTAAGTAAAAACAATCAAATGAGTTTAATGATTTTTCAGGTGCAGTTTCCTCATGAAAATGTCACGCCACCTTACTATGGGATGAATGTTTTTAAAGTGCGTGAAGTATTAGAAGCTCGTGCTTATGAAATTTCAGAAATGCCGGATGCCAATCCATTGATTGAGGGTATGATTGAGCTTCGTGGTATCTATCTCCCTGTAATTGACCTCCCAAGATGGATGGGGTTTGAAATGACCGAAGAAGAGCGTGAAAAGTCGATTATCATCGTCGCCGACTTCAGTCATAACTTTATCGGTATGCGTGTTGCTCATATCCATGGGGTCGAAGAAAAGGATTGGGCAGATATCAAACCGGCTGGTAATTACAATATGAATGTTAATACCAACCAGGTTATTAATCATACTTACTTGGAAAATAGTGAGACGCTTTGTTTTATTTTAGATATTGAAAAGCTATTGATTGAAGCAATGCCGTCGATGGCTGAGAAAATATTTTCTTCTGCAAAATCGGTTGGTGATAAGGATTATCAAATTTCTGAAGCGGTGAAAAGCCGCCAGATTCTGTTTGCTGAAGACAGCCGTGCAATACAGCAGTATATGGGTATGGTATTTGAGCAACTGGGGCTTCGTTATCAAGGATTTGAAAATGGGCGGCTATTGTTAAATTATTTGGGCTCATTAGAAAGTATGGATGATATTTCGATGGTTTTTACCGACTTGGAAATGCCTGAAGCGTCAGGACATACTGTGATTAAGGAGATGAAAGCCAATCCAAAAACTCGGAATATTCCGATTGTGGTTCATACATCGATGACCAGTGATAATAACAGTCGTGAAGTAATTGATATGGGTGCTGATCACTTTGTCGGGAAGGTGGATACCAATTTGATTGTAGAAACCATTCATAAAATTGAAGAGAAGTACTATAAATCGGCCGATTAATGGACTTTCCAATAGGCAATAAAAAAGGCACTGATCAGGTGCCTTTTTTATTTGCGAACAGTTAAAAACTTAACGTTGACGCGCTTTGAAGCGTGGATTCGTTTTGTTGATAACATAAACCTTACCACGACGTCTGACGATCTGGCAATCTTTATGGCGAGTCTTCGCTGATTTTAATGAAGATAAAATTTTCATAGTATTTTCCTAGGCAGTTTGTTGATAGATATCAACGGTTCAAATTTGAAAGCGTGGATTTTACTGATATTTAGTCTGCTTGTCTAGTTTTTTGTTAAAATGCCCCAGTTTTTAAACTGTTGGGGACTCATGAGTGCTATTTTGCGATGACTGCTAAGTCTATTAAAAATCAATTGGCTGAGATATTGTCAGAAAATGGCCCTCTAGCGCAACAAACATCTGGCTACCAAGTTCGCCATGCTCAGGTTGAAATGGCTGAAGCGGTTGCTGAAACGATTGACCAGCAAGAAACTTTACTTGCTGAAGCGGGCACGGGCACGGGTAAAACCTTTGCGTATTTGATTCCTTCTTTGTTGTCTGGCAAAAAAGTGATTGTTTCAACCGCAACTAAGACTTTACAAGATCAGCTTCTAAATAAAGATGTGCCGAATTTATTATCTTGGTGCAAGATTGATGGTGCGGTTAGGGTTTTAAAAGGGCGAGAAAATTATTTATGTCCTCAGCGATTAGAATTGACTGAAACCGCTGAACATCATCCGAAGGATGTTTGGAAAAAACTCTCATTAATTCAAGATTGGCAGCAGAAAACGCAAACGGGAGATAAGGCTGAGTTGTCGGAATTGGATGAAAATGATCCGATTTGGCATCGGGTTTGTGCGCGTCTTGAATTTTGTCAAGCCAATGAATGTCATGCATCAGAAGCTTGTTGTTTTTATCCCAAAATTAAACAACAAGCTGCTGATGCACAAGTACTTATTGTTAATCACCACTTGTTCTGCGCGGATCTCGCTTTACGTGAGCAGGGTGTTGGAGAGGTTCTACCAGAAGCCGATATTTATATTTTTGATGAAGCGCATCAATTACCTGATATTGCAGCCCAATTTTTGGGGTTTAACCTCTCTCGATATCAATTTGATGAATTGGTTAGGGATTTAAAGCTAGCTTATCAACAAGAGTCTCCAGACACGGTCGAATTGAAAGATCAAACTCAGCAATTGGCAGAAGCTATTCAAGCATTCAATGAACAGCTAGGTAAGTGGGAAAAACGCTGGACAAGAGAACAATTTCAAACACAGAATGCTGCAGAAAAAGCTCTAAAAGCGCTTTCTGAGCAATTGGTACGAGTCTCTGCTACCGTCAAACAGTTAGCGGATCGTGGCAAATTACTATCGGCGCTATTGACTCGGTTACAGTTATTTGAAAAGCAATTAAATCTTTGGTTAAAAACTGACGATAATCAACAGATACGCTGGTTGGAGTCTGCCCAGTCTCGGTTCAAATTGAATTTAACGCCACTCAGTGTGGCTGATCCCTTTAGTCGGCAAAGAGCCGCCTCTGGTGGGGCTTGGATTTTTACCTCTGCAACCTTAAGTGTAAATCAAAGTTTTGATTATTTTTCACAGAGATTAGGTTTGGCTGGTGCCAAGACGCATCAATGGGAAAGTCCGTTTGACTATGCAAAGCAAGCGATGATTTATCACCCCATTGGTTTGCCTGCTCCCAGCGCAACGGACTATATCAAAATCTGTTTAAGAGCTGCCTGGCCTTTACTGCAAGCAAGTAAAGGACGTGCTTTTCTGTTATTTACCAGTCATCGCGCTTTACAGGAAGCTAAGGTGCTTCTAAAAGCTCATTGGCCAGGAGCATTATTAGTTCAAGGGGATCTTCCCAAAAATGCGCTCTTAAGTCGCTTTAAAGAAATGGAGCAGCCATTATTATTGGGTACCAGTAGTTTTTGGGAAGGCGTTGATGTAAAAGGAGAGGCGCTCAAGATTGTATTGATTGACCGTATTCCCTTTATTCCACCAGACGATCCTATTGTGCAGGCTAGAGAAACAGATTTGCGCCAAAGAGGGTTAAGTGGCTTTTATCATTTTCAAATCCCTGAAGCGATTATTGCGTTGAAGCAGGGTGCAGGACGATTGATAAGAGATACTTCCGATACGGGTGTGCTTATTTTGTGTGATCCTAGAATTAGTCAAAAGTCTTATGGACAATTAATTATGAATAGTCTGCCAAAGTTTAAGTGGGTGTATGATGCTGAAACTGCAAAGGAAAAATTATGATGAATGTACTGGCTGTTGAGTCCTCAACCAAAGCCTGTTCAGTGAGTTTACGGTTAGGGCATGAGTGTTTTACTGAGTTTGAAATGGCTCCTCAACAACATGCTAACTTAATGTTAACGATGGTTGAGTCTGTATTGGCGAATGCGGGTTGTGATGAGTCATCGATTGATGCACTGGCATTTAGTGAAGGGCCTGGTGCGTTTACGGGCATTCGTATTGCCGCTGGCGTGGTACAAGGACTTGCGTTAGGGTGGAGTAAACCGGTTCAAGCAGTATCAACATTGGAAGCGATGGCTTGGCAAGGTTTTCAGCAAACTGGACAAAGTGACTGGGTCGCTTTGTTAGATGCAAGAATGCATGAAGTCTATCTGCAAACCTGTCATATCGAAGCTGGGATACTTGATTCAGAGCAGGCGCTTTTACTTTCTAAGCAGATGGCGCATGAAAAAATAACTCAGGCGCAAGTGAAAAACGGAATTGGTGATATTCAACCTGTCTACCCTGAATTGGCAGGGGGGTTTGGTCTTTGGTTAGATCAATATCCTTCGGCAGAAGCAATCGCGATGATTGCACAGCAAAGACCGAATAATAGTTACGATCTCTCTCAGCAGTTACCCATGCCGGTATATTTACGAAATAATGTTGCAGATAAGCCCAAAGCTGTTTAATGATGGCTGCTTGAACAGCCCTCCAAATAATTCGTGCTTAGATTTTAAACAATGCTGTTAAGCGTCAAGAAATTTCAGCATTTTTTGATGTCATTCTCTTTTTACACACAATTTTATCCACAGCTTTTGTGGATGAAAGTTTCAGAATTAGATAAATAGTCCTTTTACCGAAATTGACAATACAAAAGTGATATTATGAATTTCTAATATTGTTAGAATATTGTGTTTTTGCAGAATAGTTATACTTAAATCCTTTTTAAAACAATAGGATAATATGTTTTTATAAAAAGTGTTTTAATTGCATTCAGTAGTGACGGCTTAGGGAGGGAAAATGCCAAATCATTTTGCATCGATAATGCTTTTATTTTTTAGTGTGGTGTTTAGTTATGCACAAGCGGCGAACTTATCCACCTTATCCCCAAACTTTGATATTGGGGAAACGGTGTTGGTGGCATTCCCAAAACCGACGATTAAAGACGATGCCTATATTATTGGTATCGTGACTAAAAAATTAGAAAAGGGCGATTTTCAAATCCGGGTACAGGAGTTTGTCGAGGGGCATGATTATGGCTTATCTTGCGTACCGATTGCCGTCGATGAAACAGGTCAGTCAACTGGAGATTCTGGCTGGGAGTTGTGGAAAGATACCAAATATCTCTCGGTTGATGGCTTGGAATATGTTGTTCCTGGGGAAAGCGTTATGGATCTGGGTAAGGGCAAGCTGCTGTTTATTGATCGTTACAATATTTATATCAGTTATTCCCGTTGGAAATCGAATGCGCCGGTGATGCCTGTTGAAAAACTGGAAAGTACTCAAGCAGAAGCAAGGTCTATCGGAATGGTAGGCATTCTACCCGCTTTAAAACTCGCTCAGTTGGAAAGGGTCGCTTATTATGATCCGCAAAATGGGCGCCCTTTTTGGCCTCATGAGTCGGTATCACGGCTTTTGCTCGTTATTACGGATATTCAGCGTTTATTGTCAGAACAAGCAGATTTAGTACGGTTGTGGAAAAGTAACCCTCGAAATTGGCAAGAAATTAATCAATCTATGAAACAGGTTTTTTTGATTGATGCAATTGATAAGATTGTTAGAGATGCTCGATATTTGATAGAAGGGGAGTCATTAGAAAAGGCGGACCCCAAAGCACTCAAGCTGCTCCAACAGCAGCTTAAGTCCATTGAACAGTTAAGAGCGTCTTAATGATCAAAGTGATAGTAAGTTTTGTTTAAATAATCGACAACATCCTGCTTCTCATCATCAAACCAACCGATGCTGAGGTTGTTGTCACAAAAAGAAACGGCTTTTTGAAGGCCTTTGATATCTGTTGGCGCCATTTTTGTTAGGTCAGGTTGGTTATATCCTAAGTCAGCATGGCACCTCATGCAGTTAGCATCATCGTGTAAGACTTTGCCAGGGTGAACGTCTTCAGCCATAACCGCCATGGGTGTCAGTAAAGTCAAAAAGATGCTTTTGTGTAACAGTTTCATAAAATCCTCCAAAAGAGTTGTAGGGCGTAGTTAATTGTTTTCAACAAACAAAATTCATTTTACTGATTTTATTTAATTTTTTTGAAAAAACATCAATACCCCTATTAGCCTGATCTATTCCTTTGCTAACTATTTGAAAATTTAAGTTTAAATAGTTATCCATTTCTAAATTTTTATGGTTGTTTTTCTAATAACGATCTTAAGAAACTTCTCACTATCTTGGATTAAATTCGATAAGATAGCGCCATTATTCAATGACGGGGCAAAATCATGGTTGAACAAACGTTTATAAAAGGTAAGGATGCATGCTTGGAAGACACGATAGAGCGATTGCAGGCTCGCCTAATAGCAGAAGGGTTTGAGGTTGAAGAAGCTTCTTGGCTTAACCCTGTACCCAATGTTTATTCGGTTCATATTCGTGATCGTTTTTGTCCTGCTTTATTTACCAATGGTAAGGGAGCCAGCCGCAAAGCTACTTTAGCCAGTGCCTTAGGTGAGTTTTTTGAACGGCTCGAAACCAATTATTTCTTTTCTGATTTTTATTTGGAATCGAAGCTGATTCACTCTCAAAATGACCAGGCCTGGGAAAAAGAGGGGTTGTATTTCTCTAATGAGAAAGCATTTGAGCTAGATGCTTATCAAAACTGCCTAACGCCCGAGCTGTGGAAAATATATGATCCAGAACAACAATTATGTGCTGAGGACTTCCTCAGCTTAAATGATGCTTTAGATCAAATTCGGTGTTTACCTTTGACACAGGCATCTAGTGGTCAAACTGTTTACTTTCCGATGAACTTATTTAGTAATCTCTATGCCAGTAATGGTTTAAGTGCCGGTAATACCAAGGAAGAAGCGATGGTGCAAGGGCTGTCTGAAGTCTTTGAACGTTGGGTCAAGCGTAAAATATTGACTGAGAATTTGTGTTTGCCGGAAGTGCCTGAAACCGTTATTAATCAATTCCCAAATGTGGTTCATGCTCGTCAAGCATTGCGTGAACAAGGAATCGAAGTTTCCATTCGCGATAGTTCTTTAGGTGGCCGCTATCCGGTCATGAACGTCACGCTGTTTGAGCAAAAAACCGGACGCTGTTTTGCTTCGTTTGGCGCACATCCAATCTTTGAGGTTGCATTAGAGCGAACTTTGACGGAATCTTTGCAAGGAAGAAGTTTGGATCTGCTAGATGGCTTCCAGGTGCCGGTATTTGATGAGGCATTGGTCGCTGAGGATGAAAATATTGAAAATCATTTTATTGATTCCAGCGGATTGATTCATGCCAAATTTATTTCACAGCAAGCCGACTTTGAGTTTGTGCCCTGGGACTTTCAAGGAACAACCCAAGCGCAATTAGCCGATTTGATCGCAAAAATTGAAGCTGAAGGCGCTGATGTGTATTTTGCCCACTACCAACATTTTGGATTGCAAGCTTGCCGTATCGTAGTGCCTGGCATGTCTGAGGTGTTTCCTATGTCAGAGCTTTTAGATAATAATCAAAATCAAGGTCGAATATTAAGAGAATTGCTTGAAGTCTTAGCAGACTCTGATGCTGAAGATCGGTTTGAACAAGCGTATGAGACTATAGAATCACTAGGGTTTGCCGACCATCAGGGCGTAGCAAACTTGATTGGACTTTTGCCCGATCCACAGTCGGATTGGAAGCACTTTAAAATTATTGACTTGTCTATGTGGTTATTACTGGCGATGCAAGATTATGAGATGGCTTATGAGAAGCTACAGGTTTGTCATTATTATGTTGATAATGATGACAAGGCGCATTTATATCGAGCACTTGGCTTTGCGTTGGAAATCGTATTGGAATCCGCTGAGTCTGACTACCCCGAGGCGGTACAAGCTTGCTTGTTTGGGCAGGAAACAGTTGAAAGGGTTTGGCAGTGCATTCGAAGAGAGTGCTTGTTTGGTGGAATCGATATCGGCATGGATGCTTTCCGTAACAGCCGTAACCATCTGGCGCTATTGTCGGTTTATGATCGAATTCACCAAGTTAAAAAGGCGGCAACCTGGTAAAACAAAATTACCAGTAAAGAGAGCATTTTTGATAGAATATCGGGTTTATTAGGTGAATAGACCTCATTTACCCAGCGCATTATTTAGGAAATAACCGAATGAAACTAGACTTTTTAGATTTTGAACAGCCCATCGCGGAATTAGAAGCCAAAATTGATGAGTTGCGACATTTAGATGGCCAGGATATGGACTTGCTTAAAGAGGTTTCAGCGCTTGAACAAAAAAGCAAAAACTTAACACAGTCTATTTTTAGTCGTTTGTCTGATGTACAGATTGCCCAGGTTGCTCGACATTCACAGCGCCCCTATATGTTGGATTATTTAGAAGCCATTTTCACAGATTTTAAAGAGATGCATGGTGACCGTGCTTTTGCAGATGATGCGGCGATTGTAGGCGGTTTGGCGCGGATTGATGGACAGGCTGTAATGGTGATTGGTCAACAAAAAGGTCGTGACACCAAAGAAAAAATTGCACGTAATTTCGGTATGCCTCGACCAGAGGGGTACCGTAAAGCCCTAAGGTTAATGAAAACAGCAGAGACCTTTAATTTACCCATTTTGACATTTATTGATACTCCGGGTGCCTATCCTGGGATTAATGCCGAAGAAAGAGGGCAGTCTGAAGCCATCGCCCGAAATTTGCTGGAAATGTCAGAGTTAACCGTACCTGTGATTTGTACGGTAATTGGAGAAGGTGGTTCTGGTGGCGCTTTAGCAATTGGTGTCGGTGATGTAACTATGATGATGCAATATAGTACTTATTCAGTGATTTCCCCTGAAGGCTGTGCTTCCATTTTGTGGAAGGATGCGGCCAATGCAGCTGATGCGGCTGCTGCTTTAGGTATTACGGCGACGCGCTTAAAAGAATTAGGGTTGGTCGATGAAATTGTTTCAGAACCTTTAGGTGGGGCTCATCGTGATCCGGCTGCGGCTGCATCTTCCCTTAAGGAAGCGTTATTGAGTCAGCTTCAAAGCTTAGCGTCAGTGCCAGTTGAAACCTTATTGGAAAATCGGTATCAGCGGTATATGCAATATGGCAATTTTGAAACGGCCTAATCTTTTAGATAGTTTAATAATCAACCAACGTTTAAGCACAGTTGCGTTTAAGATGATGTCATCTAGTGTCTAACGCATTAATCGAACAGGCCATCATTGACTTGGTGGCAACCTTTCCTGAACAGCCCCGTTTTCTAGTTGCCTTTAGTGGCGGAATGGATTCAACCGTTCTGTTGGATGCGTTATCGCAAAAAATACCCTCAGAACGCTTGCATGCAGTTTATATCGATCATGGTCTGCAGGCTGACTCTACCCAATGGGCGCAACATTGTGCCCAAATCTGTGATCATTATTCGATTGCTTTTCAAGCGGTCGCTGTTCAAGTCGATTCATCTGCTCGTCAAGGCATCGAAGCAGTTGCCCGTCAAAAACGGTATCAGGCGTTGTGTGCGTTTGTCGACGACCAAACGGTTCTATTAACAGCGCATCATCAACGTGATCAGGCTGAAACACTACTATTGAATCTTGCTAGAGGCGCGGGTGTTGCGGGTTTAGCCGCAATGCCCAATCTAAAGTACTGGCAGTTTGATGGTGATCAGAAAAAACGGCATTATCGTCCCTTATTACAGGTGCCTTACGCTGATTTGAAGGCGTATGCAAAACATTATCAGCTACAATGGGTAGAAGATTCGACTAACGTTGACACGAATTTTAGACGAAATTTTATTCGGCATGAGATTCTGCCAAAATTTAACCAGGCCTGGCCATTTTTTGAGGCCAATGTCGCTCAGTCAGCTCTGCATATGAGTGAAGGTTTATCGTTGTTAAATGAGTTGGCTGAAATCGATTTTCAGCGATGTGAACATTCTGCATTTGCTATAAAACTGCCAGAAGATCTGTTTAATCATTTTGCTAGAATTAAAAATGTGATTCGTTTTTGGGTTTTTCATTATGATATGAAATTACAATTAAATCAGTCTATTCTAGAATGGATTGAAAGTGCTTTTAAAGGTTCAACTCCACAGTCTCAGCCGCAAAGACGATTGGCGAATGGTCTCTTGAGAACTTATCAAACAACGCTGTTTTATTATCGAACGTTTCAAACGGATTATTATCTTGATGCAGATTTGTTTTCGCCGAATGATTTGCAATTTTGGAACCAAGCTTTAATGGATGATTTTCGTGTTTTGGATCAGCTATTTGTGGGACGGTGCGTTCTACTGAGAGCAATATCCGCTAAGGATATGGACTGGGTGTCGACTCCGAAAAAATTAAAGCAATGGTTTAAGCAACATCGGGTGCCAGTTTGGGATCGTCAGCGTTGGCCGATTGTTGAAGTGGATCACATGCCTGTCGCTGTTCTGGGCTTTCATTCAGTAAAAACATTTGTTGGAAAGGAATTGCCGAAAGGGTGATTATCCGCTATAATTTGCTTCCATTCTTAACCTTCAATTCGGACGAACTTTTCAGATGTACAATGCACTGAAAATGCCGAATAAAACTCTAAACCAAAGTGATTTCATGACAAAGTTTATTTTCGTTACGGGTGGTGTTGTTTCTTCATTGGGGAAAGGCATTGCTGCTGCATCTTTAGGCGCCTTGTTAGAAGCAAGGGGACTTAAAGTTAGTATGTTAAAAATGGATCCCTATATCAATGTTGATCCAGGCACCATGAGTCCTTTTCAGCATGGTGAAGTTTTTGTTACCGATGATGGTGCTGAAACAGATTTGGACCTTGGGCATTATGAACGCTTTGTACAAAGAAATTTTACCCAACGTAATAGCTTTTCAACTGGGCAAGTTTATGAAAAAGTTATTCGCAAAGAGCGCCGAGGAGATTATCTAGGCGGTACTGTTCAGGTGATTCCTCATATTACCGATGAAATTAAGCGACGCATTAAACTCGCTGCAGAAGGCTATGATGTCGCTTTGGTAGAAGTCGGCGGTACGGTTGGGGATATCGAGTCGCTACCATTTCTGGAAGCCATTCGTCAATTGGCGGTTGAAGTTGGACGACAACAAGCCTTGTTTATGCATTTAACGTTATTGCCTTATATCGCGGTTGCCGGTGAAGTCAAAACCAAACCCACACAACACTCGGTCAAAGAACTCAGATCGATTGGGATTCAACCCGATGTATTGATTTGTCGTTCTGAGCGTCCATTAGAAGAGTCTGAAAAACGAAAAATTGCCTTGTTCACGAATGTTGAAGAAAGTGCCGTAATAAATTCGTTGGATGCTCGTTCCATTTATGAAGTGCCAAGAATGCTTCATGAGCAAGGGTTGGATAACTTGGTAACGGATCGTTTCCGAATTGATGCGCGTGAAGTCGATTTGACAGATTGGGATAAGGTCGTTGATGCCCAGTTGAATCCCAAGCAAACGGTCGAAATTGCGATGGTGGGTAAATATGTTGATTTAACGGAAGCCTACAAATCGCTAATAGAAGCCCTGATTCATGGCGGAATCCACACACAAACTCGAGTCAATATCCATTATATTGATTCGGAAGAGTTGGAAACTAATGGTAATGCTGCCATTGCCGAAATGGATGCAATTTTGGTGCCCGGTGGTTTTGGAGAACGTGGCGTTGAAGGCAAAATTGCAGCCATACAATATGCACGTGAAAACAAAATTCCTTTTTTAGGGATTTGTTTAGGGTTACAGATGGCTGTTGTGGAATATGCGCGTCATGTGGCGGGCTACCCAGAAGCCCATAGTACCGAATTGAATGCAGATACCTCTACACCTGTGGTGGCGCTTATTACCGAATGGACAGATGAGTCAGGTCAAATTGTTGAGCGAACAGAGCAAGAAGACCTGGGTGGAACTATGCGTTTGGGGGGACAAAATTGTCGTTTGCTATCAGGTAGTAAAATTGAACAAATTTACGGTTCGCCCCTGATTCGTGAAAGACATCGTCATCGTTATGAAGTGAATGATGGCTATATTGCAAAACTGGAAGCGGCAGGGTTAATTATTTCAGGTCGGTCAGAAGATGGTAGTTTGGTCGAAACAATTGAAATTGCTGATCATCCTTGGTTTGTGGCGTGTCAGTTCCACCCCGAGTTTACTTCCACACCGCGTAATGGTCATCCATTGTTTAAAGCATTTGTCACTGCAGCCAATCTGCATAAGCAAACTCAAAATAAAGGTTAAAAAGGATTTTAACTTATGAAATTATGTGGATTCGATGTTGGAATTGATCAGCCTTTTTTTCTGATTGCCGGGCCTTGCGTTATAGAGTCTGAACAATTGGCAATTGATACAGCAGGTCAGTTAAAGGAATTGACTAGTGCGCTAGGTATCCCTTTTATTTATAAATCGTCTTATGATAAAGCTAATCGTTCCTCTACTAAAAGCTTTAGAGGGTTAGGGGTAGAAGAAGGCTTGCGAATCTTACAGAAGGTTAAGCAAGAAATTGGGGTTCCCGTTTTGACTGATGTCCACGAAGATACGCCGCTAGAGGAAGTGGCTAGCGTAGTGGATGTGATGCAAACCCCTGCATTTTTAGTGCGTCAAACGAACTTTATTCAAAATGTCTGTAAGCAGGGATTACCCGTTAATATCAAAAAAGGCCAGTTTCAAGCGCCTTGGGAT
>NZ_PKGB01000025.1 GCF_002848135.1 Hydrogenovibrio sp. SC-1 | reverse complement strand
AGGATAATGAAATTTTGGTTTGATAATGGTTTCATCCGGTGCCCGCCCCAGTACACGATGAAAAGCGGAGCGAGCATCAAAATAATTGTTTTTTGCAGAACTGAAATTGGCTTGCGCTAAAGCTAAACGGGCTTTAGCTTGATCGACTTCGACTTGGTTTCCCATGCCGGCAGCAGTCCGTTTCTCAATTTGGTCAAGGAGCTTGATATGGGTGTCAAGGTTACTTTCTGCCAACTCCATCAATTCTTGCTCTCGCAATAGGCTGATATAGGCTTCAGCCATTTTAAGCGCGACATCATTGGCTGCTGTTTGCGCGCGGTAGCCTTGAGCATCCATGCGATAGCTTAATCGCTTGATTTCAGACTCGGTACTAAAACCCTCAAATAAGTTTTGAGTCAAACGAATGGCGGTTTCACGACGCATTAAGCCACTGCTGCTGGTTAAAGGGGTGTTAACTTCTTCATGTCCTATCCCTGCACTGAGGTCAATGACGGGAAGAAAGCCACCTTTTGCGGATCTAACTTCCGCTTCTACGGCTTGGTAGGCTTTGACTTCTTGGCGGAATTCGGGATTGTTAATAATGGCATCTTCAATGGCTTCTGATAAGGTTAGTGCTGATACCGGTTGGGAAATGCCTAACAAGCTTAGAAAGGTTGAGACGACGATTCTCATGAAAGTTAACTTCATTCAGTATTCCATTTCCTAACTTGATTCACGAGTCCAGTTTTGGATCTTAATCACCAAGTTCAAACGATCCTTCGCGTCTAGCTTTTCCAATAAATTATGGACATGCGCTTTGACAGTTCGTTCACTAATATTCATTGCGTTGGCGATTTCTAAATTGCTTTTGCCTTGCAAAATCCAGTCTGCCGTTTCGATCTCTCGCTCCGTTAATGTTTCTTTCCAACCTTCATTTACTGGAGAAGATTGATTTGATATGGCCTGAATCATTGATTGCATCACACTTTGACCCAGCCAAATATTCCCTGTCAAAATGGTGCTGACAGCCTGTTCAATTCTGTCAGGATGCGCAAAGGTGTTCAAATAGCCTTTGATGCCTTTTTGAAACCACTGCATGCCTTCTTGAGCAGATGGGATATTTGAAAACAAGAGGATATGATACTGCTGTTTGAGTAAATTTTCGACCTCTAATTGATTGCTTGCGTCAGGAAGCAGTTGAATTAGCAATAAATTTTCATCAACAGTGTATTCCTTTGGTGATAATTGTAAGGAATAAAGGATTTTTTTAGGCAAAGTCGTCACATTCGACCAGTTCTTTAAAGCCTGCGGTTCTTGAACAAAAAGTTGCAACTGTTTCATATTGACTGTCGCTTCCGTCTTTGAAATAGGTTGAGTTTGACTTTAATCCGTTGCATTAAGATTCCCTAAGCGCGAGCTCTTTAGCTTTGATAATAGGTTTCAGTAAATAATCCAATACGGTATGTTTACCCACGATGACATCGACGGTTGCCATCATCCCAGGTAGCAGTGGTAAGGGATCTTCTTCTGAGCCCAAAATGTTCTTATCTGTTTTAATCCGAGCAATATAGAAACTGTCGCCTTCTTCGTTTTGGATGGTATCCGCAGAGATCTTTTCAACCACACCTTCTAAACCGCCATAGATTGCAAAATCATAGGCGGTAAATTTGACCTTGGCTTTTAAACCGGGGGTTAAAAAGCCAATATCCGCGGGCAGAATTTTGGTTTCCAATACCAAAGAGTCGTCCATCGGTACGATTTTAACAATATCACTCCCGGGTTGCACGACTTCACCAATAGTCGTTACCAATAGCTCACTAATGGTTCCATTAACTGGTGAGGTAATGTTGGTTCGACGAACTCGATCTTCAAGTGCTAGTTTAGTGCTTTCAAGCTGTGAGAGCTTAGCGAGCACAGTATTGAGCTCTTGTCGCGCTTCATTTCGGAATTTTTGTTCTGCTTCAAGTTTGGTGCTCTTTGCCTCTTTGATAACGGATTTTAATCTTGGAATGGAATTCTCAGTCGTTTTCAGTAAGGAATAAGCATCATTGGCTTCTCGTCGTAATTTGAGTAATTCGACTTCGGAGGCAATCCCTTGTCTGACCAGTGGTTCCATAATATTGATTTCTTGTTTGAGCAAATCGTAAGATTTGGAAAGTTGTTCAAACTGATTGTAGGCTTCATCCAATTCCGACTGGCTTTGGATGACCTTTTCATTCAAAATCCGCTGGGTGGTTTTCAGTTGTTGTAATTGGTGTTGGTAAAGGGTTTTTTCACGCTCAAAAATTGCTTTCATTTCAGGGTCACTATCTGAGATAGCCACTTTGAAATCGGTATTGTTCGCTTGAGCAGACAATCGCGAAGCTTGTGCTTGTAAGTCATAAAGCTGAGAAGCTGTTTCGCCAAAAGAACTGGAAAATTGAGTATTGTCGAGCTTAAGCAGGACTTGCCCTTTAGAGACGACATCCCCGGAACGGACATTGATGTTTTCGATAATGCCGCCCTCAAGGTTTTGTACCACCTGTATTTTAGAAGAGGGGACAACCTTTGCTTCGCCGCGTACAATTTTGTCCAGTTCTGCCATATTGGCCCAAATAAGAAGCCATATTAGGACTAAGAAAATAACCCAAACCATTAATTGCGATTTAAGGGTGGGCTTTTCCAATGCGGCCTGACTAAGGCTGGACATGAATTCCAAATCACTTTCATCAAGTGCATGTGGATTCTTCTTTTCAGGGAGCGAGTTTGGGTCGGTCGCTTGGTTGTTCGCTCTATCTTTAGCGCTTCTCAAACGCCCGATTTTCGCCAATATTGGGTGTTGATCGGTCATTTGTTTATCCGTCCCGTTTTCAGCGCTTCTAATACGGTCGACTTAGGTCCGTCCGCAATGATTTTGCCATTATTCATCACGATTAAACGGTCAACCAACTGAAGTAGGCTCATTTTGTGTGTTACCACAATACTGGTATTGGGAAGCGTGTTTTTCTTAAGTCTTTCTATCATGGTTTGCTCAGTTTTCGCATCCATGGCATTGGTTGGTTCATCAAATAGATAGATGGGAGCTTGCAATAGTAGCGCCCTTGCCACGCCAATACTTTGGCGTTGTCCACCAGACAGTGATGTGCCGCCTTCATTAATGGGTAAGCTGTAGCCCGCAGGGTGGGTTTTGATGAAATCGTCAACTCCGGCTAATTTAGCCGCTCTAAGCACTTCAGAATCCTCAACGTAAGGGGCTCTGTAAGCAATGTTTTCTCTGACATCCCCTCGGAAAAGGGTGACATCTTGCGGAACATAATTGATATTGCGGCGCAATTCGGCGGGATCAAGTTGGCTAATATCAATGCCATCAATAAGAATGGTTCCTGAGTCTATTGGGTAAAACCCAAGCACCAGTTTTTCAACGGTGGATTTCCCAGACCCCATTTTACCGATGATACCAACCTTCTCTCCTTTTTCAATCTTAAAAGAAACCCCGTTTAGGGCTGGTTTGGTTTCTCCAGGATATGTAAATTTAACATCAATAAATTCAATTGTCCCTTCAAATATGGGATGTTGAATAAACCGTTTGTTAGTGGGGCGTTCTACCTCTTGTTGCATCAATGTATTGAGGGCATCCAGCGAGGTTTTGGTTTGCTGGTAGGAGGACGTTAAGTTGGCGAACTGTCCCATCGGTCCGATGGCTCTTTGGCTGAGCATGACCGTGGCAATCAATCCCCCCATGGTTAGGTCGCCATCTTTAATTAGATAGACTCCAGAGATAATGATCAATACGGTGCTAATTTGCTGCATGAATCCCGTCATGCGACCAATTGAGCTTTGTAGCATTTTAGATTTTAGGCTGGCTTTGGCAATTTGACCAACGGCTTGTTCCCATTTCCATTGAGAATGGGCTTCAACACCAAGCGATTTAATGGTTTCCATTGCGGATAGCGTTTCAATCAGGACAGAGTTCTTTTGTGACGAAGCCTCATAAGAGGCTTCGATACTTTTTTGAATCGGTTTTCTCAATATAAAACTGTAAGCTAAAATAACCAGCACGATGCCTATCGGTACCCATACGATTTGCCCGGCGATAAAGAAAATAACCGATAAAAAGATAATGACAAATGGCAGGTCAACGACCGAAGCGATGGTACCAGAGGTAAAAAAGTTTCGGATACTGTCAAACTCTTTTAGGTTATTAGCAAAGGCGCCAATTGAACCTTGACGATTCGCCATGGTTAAACCAAGAGTTTGTTCAAACAGCTTGGAGGACATAATGACATCGCTTTTTTTAGCGGCAATTTCTAGGAAATAAGACCGTAAAAATTTCAATAAAATGTCAAAAAGATAGACAACACTGATACCAATGGCCAATACCCATAAAGACTCAACGGCATTGTTCGGAACGATGCGGTCATACACATTCATCACGAATAGCGGATTGGCTAATACAAACAGGTTGATGGCAATCGAAGCGATAATGACATCGCGATAGACGGCACGATTATCCCAAAAGGTATGCCAAAACCAGTGTCCCTTACGGCTGGCAATCAGGCTTTCTTTTTTGGAAGCTTGTTGGAACTTTTCAGTAAAGTAAACCGCGTAGCCTAAGTAGTCATCTTGCAATTTATCGATATCTACGGCAACCCGGCCGTCCGGCGCATCTGACAGGACAAGGGTTGCGGTGTTATTGTCCCAGTCTAGCGTTTCCAGTAAGCAGGCCTGGTTATTTTTCAAGGTTAAAATGCACGGTAGAATGAGGTTTGAAATTTCATCAAGGCGGCGTTTTTTAAAACTTGCAACGATATTGGCTCTTTCAGCCGCTCGAATAAAGAGCTCAGGAGACAAACGTTCGCCCGAGGTAACGGGTAGCCCCGCTATAAGGGAATCTTTTGAGAAAGGACGACGATTGAGCTTGGTGAATAGCACCAAACACTCTAATAACGGATCTTCAAAATCAATGAGTCCCGTTGTTAAAGTGGTGTCATCTTGCGTGCCGTGGTCGAGTGCATTAGAAGTCATTATATCTGTTTAAGTTTCCGAGCGCATTTGAGATAACATTACCTAATATTTGTTATATTTTTTAATTAGATGTTGCAACGTTATGTTTTTTTTAGAGTCTTTTGACTTTAATCAAGTTTTCTATCCGTTATTATAAGTATCAAAACCCTTTATACAACAAAAATAAATTCTTATTTGCTTGCTTCTGCTCTACGTTTCAAGCGGTTATTGCCTAATATAATCTTTCACTTTAGTGTAAACCTAGAGTATTTGCAACTTACACTTCCTTACACAGAGCCGACATATCAACAAAATGGGTCAAATAGTATGGCAAAATAGCTTTGTCAATGACCAAAGAGGATTATAGATGTTACCGCGAATTGCATTGGTTGAAGATGATGAAGACTTATTAGCTTCAATGTATGAATATTTGACAATTTGTGGTTATCAGGTTTTAACGGCAAACAGTCTGGAAAAATTTTATCAGCGTTTGATCGATCAGCCAATAGACATAGTATTGTTGGACATTGGACTACCTGGTGAGAGTGGATTGTCGTTATTAAATCACCTTAATCAGTCAGACAATGACTATGCATTTGATATTATCGTGCTAAGCGCCTCAAATAGCGATGCGGACAAACTTTTTTCATTAAAGCAGGGTGCAAATCGTTTCCTTTCTAAACCGATTAATATGGAAGAATTGATCGCTAATATTGAAGCGGTTTCTCGAACACGTCAAAAGCATTTTCCTTTTGAACCCAAGACGTGTTGGACCGTCTATCCCAGTTTACTAGAATTAAGTACCCCGCAAAATAAGCAAGTTGAATTGACTCATAGAGAATCGCTGCTGTTAGAACATTTGGCAATGCATCAAGGTTTTTGTCACCGAGATGGTATCGCGTTGTTATTTAACTTGCCTTCAGGTTCTTATCATTATGCCAGAATGGATGTGATGCTGAGTCGACTGCGCAAAAAGGTTCTTAACCAAACCCAAGAGGCTCTGCCTTTAAAAGCCGTGCCAATTAATCATATCAAATTCTTTGAAGCTATCGGTGTCGTAAAATGAATCATCGATATTGGCGGTTTTTCTTAATCATGATGCTGTTTGCAAAGGTGGGTTTTGTGGCGGCATCTTCCGAGTTAATTCCTGTAAAGCTACAATTGAAATGGTTACATCAATTTCAATTTGCTGGCTATTATGCCTCCGTTGAAAAAGGGTTTTATAAAGATGTTGGGCTGGATGTCACTTTAATTGCCGCCAATGCTGAATTAGACCCTGTGTCTGAGGTGATGTCGGGAAATGCCGATTTTGGTGTTGGTACTTCTGAATTATTGTTGCGTCGTGCGCAAGGAGAAAAGGTGGTGGTACTGGGCGTTATTTTCCAGTATTCCCCTTTAGTATTAATTGCCAAAAGAGACAAGGTATTTAAAACACTATACGACATTATGCAACAACCCATTGCGATTGAGTCCGGTTCGAGTGAGATAGTCGCCTATTTAAAATCGCGAGGCATTGAGGTTCATCAAGTCGAAATTGAAGGCCATGACTTCTATATTGAAAAGCTCATAAAGGGCGAAATCGCGGCGCAAACTGCCTATACGACGACCGAGCCCTATCTAATGGATCAACTTGGTATTGAATACCAGCTTTTTTCACCAAGATCTGTGGGGATTGATTTTTATGGTGATAACCTGTTTACCACCGAAGCAATGATCGCTAATCGCCCTCAAAGGGTCAGGGCTTTTAAAGCAGCCAGCTTAAAAGGATGGGAATATGCCATGACTCATCCTGAGGAAATCATTGAACTGATCAAAAAAAAATATAGCCCCCATAGTTCGGTCGAGGCTTTGCGTTATGAGGCGCAAGAAATGGCTCATCTGATGAAGGTAGATGTTATTCATCCTGGCTATATGAATGAGGGACGTTGGCAAAGTATTGTGAACGTTTATACAGAGGCTAAGATGTTGCCGAATGATTTTGAACTGGATCCTTTTTTATATTCTGACACCGAATCCCCTATTGACCTAACGCCCTACTATATAGCGATTGGCCTCTTTTTTGTGGTTTTGCTCGTAGCGTTGGGTACTTTAATTTATATTTTTCGTATTAAAAAACAATTGATGCACAGTCGGCACAATTATCAAAATATGCTGGAATTAGCCCCCCTACCATTTATCGTCTTGGGAAAAGACAAGGGCATTTGTGAGTGGAATCAAGCGGCGCAACAGTTGTTTGGTTGGCAAAAGGATGAGATTTTGGGATGCCGTATCACGCGTCTATTTGATGATGAACCTGTTCATGACAATATTGAGAAGGCGCTTAAAAGTGCGTTAGAAAGAAAATCGTTTATTAGCCAAGTTAACAATAATACGACTCAGTCTGGGGAGACTATTCAATGTTTGTGGCATATTGGCCCCCGATATAACTTGTATAACCAAGTCGATGGGGTCATCTGTATTGTAAAAGACATGACAGAATCTGCAAAACTAGAGCGAGCGTTAAAACAGTCAAAAGAAGATGCGGAGCAAACTTTAGCGGACCACCAACAGTTTCTCTCGATGGCTTCTCATGAGTTCCGTACCCCCCTCGCCATTATTTCGCAAAACGTTCAGTTGATTTTATTGCATATGAAAAATAATCAACCGATTCCTCAAAAAGTGTTGGATCGAATCAATCGTGCGATCACTCGCACTACCGAATTTATGGATAAGGTTTATATTGCAGATCGTTTTAATAGCGATGCCTGGCAACTGAATGCTAGCGAGATTGTTTTGAGTCAGTTATTTGAATCGGTACTAGAAGAACATCATTCTCTCTTTCCGGCACGTACCATTGTTTTTCAAAACCCTGATAATTTCGAGAAGTGTATGACGGTATATTGGGATGGGGATTTAATCCAAGTGGCGTTAAATAATTTGTTGTCGAATGCCATTAAGTACTCACCCGATGATTTGGATATTACTTTATCGGTAAGTCGCACTGATGAGGGTATTAAAATCGTTGTACGAGATCAAGGCGATGGCATTGACGCTAAGCTACAAAATAAACTTTTTGGCAAGTATGTTCGAAGCAACAAGGTGTCCGGAACCACTGGAACCGGTATGGGGCTATATATTGTTAACCACATCGTCACCCTGCATCACGGCACCATCTCCCTTTTAAACCATCCCGAAGGTGGACTTGAAGTCAGTGTTTTGCTGCCATTTCGAGTATAGTCTTTACATCGGCTACGGCTTAACGGCCTTTACACTTTCAATAGCGGCTTTGGTGGGCCAAAGAAGTAGCCTTGAACCGTGGTAATGCCTAATGCTTGAAAGGCTTTCATCTGGGTTTCGGTTTCGACAGACATTGCAATAATGTCAATATCGAGCGTTTGGCCCATTTCAATTAAGCTTGAGACATAAGAGTGGGTTTGCTCGTCCTGTTCAATGCCTTTGGTGAAGGAGGCATTGAGTTTGATGTAGTCTGGACGTAGCGACTGTAAATATCCCATATTGCCAAACTGATTACCAAACTGGTCTAAGCCAACCCGGATTTTTCGACTTTTCAGGTCATTAATGAGCTGGGTGACGGTTACGGGGTTTGAAGCCATTAGATTCTCAGCAATTTCAAACGCGAAGTGATGGGCGATATCCGGCGTCATTTTTTCCAATAACCAATCCGAAAAGCCTTCCTCTAAAATGGATGCACGAGATAGATTAATGCTCAAGTGTTCATCCGCTTGTAGGGTAAGTTTCGGTAAAGCTTCAATGGCAAGCTGAATAACGATTCTATCAATGACCTGAATTTTATGAAGTTTCTGTGCCGCAGGCATAAAGTATCCAGCAGGATGAATGGTGCCATCCTCGTCCTTCAATCGAATTAATAGCTCGCGTTCATGGATTTGTTGTTTTGCATCAAAGGCCATTTGCTGGAATAAAATAAATTGCTGTTGTTGAATGGCTTGATCTAATAGATCATGCCATACTAGGTGACTTTGTGGGGTATTGTCTTGAGGGTGATAATAGTAGCGTTCCCCGTCAGGCTGCTGGTCAGCTTTTTTAACAGCAAAATCCAGCTGAGATAATAGTGCACCGCGGGTGGTTCCTGGCTCATAGTCAATTAAACCCACTGATAATTGGGTGGCTGCTGTTTCAATTTCCAAGGAGGCTAGAATTTCCGGCATCGCTTGGCTTAACACTTTTGCTGAGGTCACTAGCGTATCTGCTTTATGGTTGGGCATGACGACAAGCAATTCCGTGCCATTGAGACGCGCATACAGAGCGTCCTCATCGGCAAAAAGCTGCTTCATCTTGTCAGCAATCATCTTCACCGTTTTATCGCCCACCAAATAGCCAAATTGGTCATTTAGAGACTTCAGTTCTTCGATGCGGGTTAAACAAATGGCACCGGCCGCGGCTTCGGTATTTTTGTCTAATAAGGCATCAATGTTCATTTCAAAATGTAAACGATTGCTGAGGCCGGTGACGCTATCCTGATAAGCGATTTTTTGTAATTTTTCGGCATGTCGGGCATCTCGGTCAAAAACCGTTTTCATTTTTGAAACCATGACATTCATTGCCGAAACCACTTGTTTGAACTCGGTTGTGCTAGGCATCGCTTCTTGTAGTAGATACTCTTTCCGAACAATGGCTTCTGCTTGTTGCTCCATCGCTTTGAGTGGGCGCAATAAGAATTTTAAAGCTGTCATCGCTAAGAATATGGCCACTAGGGCAGCCAAGCTAAACCATAACAATAAGTTTTTGGCGGTATTCCACAGTTCAATATAGGCGTAACCTGGATGACTTTGGACAGCCAAGTTGCCAATCGGCATCCAGCCAGTTTGAATCAGCGCTTTAGCTTCAGGTGCTTCGATGGACAGGAGTTCAATAAACCAGTGAGGGATCCCTTCGATATGCTTCGGATTGGTTTTTTTGTAAATTAATGCGCCCTCAACATCTTCAATGGTAATGTGGCGATAGTAGCCACGGTCAAACACCGCATTGACCATAGTTTCCATGCTGGAGGGTTCTTCTGGGTCGGCGACGGAACTGAGGGATAGCCCCAATGAGGTCGCGGTATCCTGCGCATGAGACTGCAACTGAGTCTCTAAAAAAGTCCGTGTATTATTGAGGTTCAGTAAAAATGTGCCCAATAACAAGACAATCAGTAGGGTCGCGATAAAAATGATCATTTGTTTACTCAAACTCATGAGCAGATTCCTTTATGTTGAGTGAGAGGGGGGTGAAAAAAGTTCACGGAGCCATCCTTTGTAATAGTCGATTCCAGTTTTTCAATTGGTCGGTGCCTCCTGAAACTGCTTGGCCTTTGCCGCGCTGTTTCGATAGCCATAAGCCATCACCATTAAAGCTGTAAATCGGAATCAAGTCGTTGCGTTGTGTTGCTTTTAGAATGCGGTCGGTCAGATTATCTAAGACTAAAGGGATGGATTTTGGGGTTTTGAAATAGGTCAAGACCATGTGTGCTTGCTTTAGACGAACTGCTTTAACGTACGTCAGATAGAGTTTGGATTCATCAACCCCCATCGCTTTTAGCGTAAAATATTTGGCGATGACATAATCTTCACAATCACCAGCATCAATGCCCAAGAACTCAAAAGGTGTCGCCCAATAATCACTTTTTCCCCATAACTCGAGATCATTGGTAAACCTGGCCTGGTTAAAAAAATCATTAACTTTTTGTAGCACCAGTCGCTCAGGTTTTTGTGCATACTTATCGATTAAACTTTGCCAGGCTTCCAAGCGGCGTTTTGCAAGGATGCCATAGGTTTTTTGCGCTTTTTGAAGGTCTTTTTGAGTGACGACCTGTTGTGGTGACGTGGCAGCCAAGGGATAGCTCCCTAAGCCAATGGCACTGACTAGCGGGATCAACCACAGCCAGCTTGTTAATCGAGTCAGTGCCATACCGCACCCTCTTGATTAGGGTCTATTTTGATAACGGTTGTAATGCATCATCTCATTTGGGATATTCAAACGGACATCTTTGGGGATGATTCGCTTATCCATAATGGAGAAGGTAATGCGTCGGTTTGATTGGCGACCTTCAGCCGTATCGTTGGTTGCTGTTGGTTCTGACTCCCCTTTACCCAATATCAAAATTTGGTTAGGGTTGTAGTTAAAGGTTTTTACAAAGTAGTCTTTGGTGGAGTTTGCACGATTCCAAGACAGTTTTAGATTACTTTGCGCTGAACCACGGTCATCTGTGTGACCAGTAATAACAACCACTTCCTCAGTCGTCACATCTCTTAGACGACTAATATCCTTATCGAGAATGGCTTTCTGGTCGGCACGAATTTCATAAGAGCCCGTATTAAAGATGATATTTGTAATAACCTGTTCTTCTGGTTTACAGCCATATTGGTTGACGATGGAATTTGGTGGTGAATTCGGGCATTGGTCTTTATTGTTTTGAACCCCATCTTGGTCATCGTCTGTTTCCAGTTTACAGCCATAAGAATTGACTCTGGTGCCTAACGGGGTTCCTGGGCAACGATCTTTGCTATCCAAAACACCGTCAATATCCTCATCGCCCTCACAGCCGAGAAAATTAACGGTAATGGTTCTTGGCGTTTCCGGGCATTGGTCCAAACGATCATAAACACCGTCCTTATCAGTGTCAGGCTCACACCCCAATGCATCCACTGATTGTTCTGGTGTGGTATTCGGGCAATGGTCTAAGGCATCCTCAACCCCATCTTGATCCAAGTCTTGATAGCGATCAGCAACCTTACTCGGGCCTTCTTGGATTTGTGTCAGAGTGTAAACGCCAGCTTCTATATGTGTCATGGGCTGGTTGTCCTTGGCTGAAGCAGGGAGGGTAAATAGAACAACGATGCAGCCAATAAAGAAGGATTGAGAGAGCTGAGTTACGGACATGGGGAAGCCTTGTTTATAGGAAAAATTAAGCTATCGGCGATTTTACAATAATTCCGATAGAATTGAAATATTCGCTCAGTTTTATACTCAGTTAGCCAACGAGTCCCATTTTTGCAGTTATAAGGCCTCTAGAATTGCATTGTATAGTGTTGAATCTGTTAACGGGATTGGATTACCAAGCATACTGCCTGCGCGACAGTTTTTAAGGACTGGCTCTAGGTTGTTGGGGGTTAAGCCATAATTGGATAAGCCTTGAAGGGGGGCAGCCAGTTCGGTCAACGTCTCCATTAAACTGGATAATTGTTGTGCTTCGGTCTGAGCATTCGGGTTAAAGAGTTGGCCAATTTGAGCATATTTTTTTAGGGTCTGAGTGGCTTCGGGTGTTGGATTAGCCTGTAAGGCATTGAGGTTAGCTTGGGTAATCGGAGCCAGCAATGCCGCACAGACTTCGCCATGCGGCGCTTCAAAAAACGCACCAATCGGACCAGCCAGCCCGTGAACTGCACCCAAGCCCGCATTGGCGAGTGTTATGCCCGAAAAGCTCGCTGCCAGCATCAGGTGGCTGGAGAGGTCATTTGAGGGGGTTAACGGTTGGGCGAGAAACTCAGTCTTCACAGATTGAAACAGTTGCATGCCTTGCCAAGCCAGCGCATCGGTAAAGGGGTTGGCTTTTAGGGTAGTATAGGATTCCAGTAATTGGGTAAAGGCATCCATGCCCGTGGCATAGCGAACTTTGCCAGGACAGGTTTCTAAAAAACGCGGGTCCAGCCACACTTCTTGTGCCAATAGCTTGTCATCGCGAAAAGATTTTTTAAATTCCCCCAATCGAGAGAGAACGGCATTTTTGGTGGTTTCGCTACCGGTGCCAGCCGTGGTGGGTACCGCAATAAAGGGACAGATTGGGCCTGTAAACGGGCGACCTTGGCCAACGCCTTCCAAATAGTCAAGCACCGAGGTTTGACTGGGAAGCAGACCTGCCACCGACTTAGCGGTATCTAATACGCTGCCCCCGCCAATCCCAATCACCCCTTGTGTATCCTTTGGACAAGCCTTTACTAAGGCATCAACGGTTTCAGGAGAGGGTTCCCCTGTAATCGTAAAGACGGTGACGCGACAATCTGCTTGCTGTAAACCTGCAATGAACTGGTCAGAAAATTGCCCAGGCCTGGCTAAAAATTGACTGGAAATAACGACGACTGAATGCCACTGTTTTTGACCGATGGATTCGGTTAAAGCCGATAAACAATCCCATTGAAAATGGATTTTAGGTTGATTGGCAAGGGTAAACGAGGCGATTGTGGCTGGCATGTGGAGCTCCTTTCTGGCAGACGTTCAGTTAGGTGGCATTGAGCATGGCTTTGAGATTGTCTAAATGGGCATTGCCGAGCATTTTTTGTTCTTCAGGCGAGCGTTCTACTCCTGGTTTTCCTTCCCATTGGATACACTCTTCAGGGAGTTCGTTTAAAAAACGGCTGGGTTCACAGGAGATCAGTTCACCATATTTTTTGCGTTTTTTAGCATAGGTCATTGTTAAACTGCGCTGTGCTCGAGTAATGCCGACATACGCCAAGCGTCTTTCTTCTTCTAAGCCGGGGGATTCTAAGTTCTGTTTATGGGGTAGCAGTTCTTCTTCCATCCCAATTAAAAAGACATGAGGAAATTCTAACCCTTTCGATGCATGTAGTGTCATCAGCGTGACTTCATTCGATTCAGTGTCGTCTTCGTTGCGTTCCATCAAGTCCATTAATGTCATGTGTGCAACAATCTTTTCTAATCGCAACGACTCGCCATCTTCTTCCTCGGCTTTTTTAAGAATTCGTTCAATCCACAAAAAAAGGTCACGAATATTTTCAATGCGTTTTTCCGCTTGGCGTGGTGTATTACTGGTCTCTTGTAACCAGTTGTCATATTCAATGTGTTCAATGAGTTGTCGGATAAAGCTAATGACGTCCATGCCTTCCTTGGCATCCGCTTCTTGTGCCCAAGATAACAGTAGTTGTCCAAAGTGCTGAACTCGTTTTAAAGCTTTTTCACTCAGTTGAGTGCTGAGTCCCAGTTCCTGGGTGGCGTCAAACAAGCTGATATTGCGCCCTGTTGCATAGCGGGCCAGTTTTTCGATAGTTGAGGCGCCAATTTCGCGTCGCGGCGTATTGATAATGCGCAAAAAAGCGGCATCATCGTCTGGGTTGACGATGAGTTTCAGGTAACTCATGATGTCCTTGATTTCAGTCTTGTCAAAGAAGGATTGACCGCCCGACAGTTTATAAGGAATGTTTTGCTCACGTAAGGCTCGTTCGAACAGTCGCGATTGAAAATTACCGCGGTAGAGAATGGCATAGTCCTTAAACTGGGTTTTGTGTTTGAATTTATGCACAATGATTTCCGAAATCACCCTTTCGGCTTCATGGTTTTCATCGGAGCAAGCTAAAACCCTTAGATGGTCTCCCATCCCCATTTCAGACCAGAGTTGCTTTTCGAAAACGTGTGGATTCTGAGCAATGAGGGCATTGGCTGATTTTAGAATTCGATTGCTGGAGCGATAGTTTTGTTCCAGTTTAATGACTTCCAAATTTGGAAAGTCCTGTTGCAGCAACGCAAGGTTTTCAGGCTGTGCACCACGCCAGGCATAAATCGACTGGTCGTCATCCCCAACCACGGTAAATTTGGCATGCACACCAACCAGTTGCTTAACCAGTGCATATTGAGCGGCATTCGTGTCCTGATACTCATCCACCAATAAATAACGGACTTTGTTTTGCCATTTATCCAAAATATGGGGGTGTTCTTGAAACAGTCGAACCGGCAAGCCAATCAAATCATCGAAGTCAACGGAGTTGTAAGCGTGAAGTTGCTTTTGGTAATAGTCATAGAGGATGGCGCGTGCTTGTTGCAAGTTGTCTTCCGCTTCTTCTAGCGCTTGCTGAGGGCTGATATGACCATTTTTCCAATTGGAAATATCCCACTGAACCCCGTCCAACTCTTCTTCACTTAGTTGCTGCTTTTTCATCAACTCTTTAAGAATCTGTTTGGTATCGGTGGCATCCATAATTGAAAAGGACGCCTTGTAGCCAAGAGTTTTGTATTCCTGACGAATAATATTCAGACCCAAATTGTGAAAAGTAGAGACATTTAAGCCTTTGCTGGGGTCGTCTTTCAGCAGTTTACTGACCCGTTCTTTCATCTCCTTTGCCGCTTTATTGGTAAAGGTGAGTGCATAGATATGATGGGGACGAATATCATGCTTGCGAATCAAGTAGGCAATTTTTTCGGTAATCACACGGGTTTTGCCTGAACCGGCGCCTGCTAAAACCAAGGCAGGGGTTTCAATGTGCATGACACCTTTCAATTGACGATCATTTAGTCCATGCATAGTGGGAAATCCATTCGCGAGCCTTACAAAAAAGATACAATAACGGGCGCATATCATATCAAAATCATCGCTTTCAAATCGACAGAAAGCGACACTAAATTCAACTTTCTAATACTAGGAAATGGCATGATCAACATCGCCCAACTTAAACAGGATATTGTTTTTCAATCTGAGTTAAAAGGGAGGCCTCTGACCTTTCATACCACCTGGGGCATTTTTAGCCCTCGAGAAATCGATGCAGGTACGACTCTACTGTTAAGGCACTTAACGCTTTCTGAACATGAAGTCGCATTGGATATTGGATGTGGTTACGGGCCAATAGGGTTAGCCATTGCGGCAAGTAGTCAGGGTGAAGTTCACATGGTGGATAAGGACTTTGTCGCGGTAGACTATGCCAATAAAAATGCCCAAATCAATGGTTTGTCTCATGCCAAAGCCTATTTATCAAATGGGTTGAGTGCAGTGCCCAGTGAATTAAGGTTTACCACGGTGGTCTCTAATATCCCAGCTAAAGTGGGTAAGGAAATGCTGTCAATCCTATTGCATGATGTTCATCAACAGCTGGCGCCTGGTGGACAGTTTGTGGTGGTGACGATTAATGGCTTGCGCCAGTATATGAAACGTAATTTTATGGACGTGTTTGGCAATTATGAAAAAGTGAAACAAGGGAAGGATTACACCATTTCGAGATGTGTCAAATAATCTATTGAAAGACTCATAGTTAGAATAGATTGATTTGTCTCAATGTAATTAAATCTTAGGGAGTGCGTCTAAGTTTGCACTTAAGTGTTTTTAAACGATCAATTTTGGCGTTCCCTTTGTTCGATTGGGCGTTTCGTGCAAATCCAAATTGAAACAGGTAGAATAATCTATCCCGTATTTTAATTTGGTATCGCCCTGATTCGTTCAGCAATTGTAAAAGGTAGAAAATGAAGCAAGTCATGAAATTTTGGATTTTATCCCTGTCGTTACTGGTATTTGGATTACAAGCAGCTGAAGCGAAGCGGTTTGGTGTAGGCAAGAGTTTTGGGTATTCCAAAAAAATGGCTCCTAAACAATATAAAAATACGCCACCAGCGGCCAAGCCGGCAGCACCAGCCGCGGGTGCCGCCGCTGCTAAATCGGGCGCTAAAGCATCTGGGGCGTCTCGTTTTTTAGGCCCGCTAGCGGGTTTGGCTGCGGGCGGTCTTTTGGCTGCGATGCTGTTTGGCGATGGTTTTGATGGCTTGCAGATAATGGATATGCTTTTGTTTGCGCTCATCGGTGTGGGCATTTGGATGTTCCTTAGGCGTCGCCGAGCGGGTTCTGCAGCTTATGCAGGCGCGCCTTATCCAGATTCTTCGGTCCAACCATCGCACACTCCGCCAGTTCAAGCTGAGCCTCAGCAACGTGAAGCTGCCGCCTCAACGCCTTCTTATAATCCGAATGCCGGTGGTAGTTTGATTGGTTCTGCCGTTTCGGATGAAGCCAATAACTTATTAGTCGCACCTGCCTGGTTTGATGAAGCCGCCTTTGTTGATGGGGCAAAAGGTCATTTTATTGCTGTGCAAAAAGCTTGGGATGCATTGGATGTCTCAGAGTTGGAGTCTTATTGTACGCCAGAATTATTTGCTGCTTTGCAAACCGAAATGGCTGGTCTAACTCCAGGTGCCAATCATACCGAAGTGGATGAATTAAATGCTGAAACGGCCAGTATGTCCATTGATGGCGATTATTTCGTGGTCAGTGTTCGTTTCAGTGGCTTTATAAAAGAAAGTGCCGGAGCCGATGCCCATGCCTTTAGCGAAGTTTGGCATATTCGCCGTTTAGCTGAAGGGTCGGGTAACTGGCAAATTGCGGGCATTCAACAATAGGATTACCGAAAGTTAGGGGGCGATAATAATGAAATCGATGATTGAAAAGCATGGTTTGATAATGGTCGTTTTATCATTGTCTTTGATAATCACAGGCTGCTCAAAGCCCCCTGTCGAAATCGCCTCTGTTAAATTTATTGATACGTTAGATGGCGGTTCGGGAAACTTTGATCGCATGATTCAAATTTGCTTTAAAGAACCTTTGTCCGCTGAGTATTATCACAAAGTTAAAATCATTACCCACCAATCTTATAAACTGGATGGGGGAAGTATGTTGCGGCCTTTGGCATCAGATCCGGGCAATAAGTGTCACTTGCGAAATCTATATAACTATATTCACCGTGGCTCGCCTTTGGGTGCGCGACAAATGATTAAAGATTATATGATACCCGGCAATATCAACCAGGTACTGATTCAGGTTTATAATTCAAAACCACAAGGTAAAGAATTACCGATTGATGAAAAATTATTTAAAGACCTGTAAATAATCCGTATTATTTCATCCCAAAAACTGCCCAGGCCTGGGCAGTTTTACCGATAAGGCTTGAGTACTAAAGCCCTGATAAAGAGAGTCCTTTGAGTACATTATCCCCTCTACAAACGCTAGATTATGCCTATGGTAAGCCAGAGGCCACAGCGACATTAAAAGCCGACCCAAGTGATTTTGATGTTACCGAACAGATTGCCTATCAGTTGTCGGGTGCTGGTGAGCATCTTTGGTGTTGGGTGGAAAAGGTCGGACAAAACACCGACTGGGTGGCCAAACAAATCGCAAAATGGGCGGGCATTGCGCCGCGAGAAGTTGGGGTCGCGGGTAAAAAGGATCGTCAAGCTATAACGCGTCAATGGATGAGTTGTCATCTCCCTGGACGGGCAGATCCCAGTCCAGAAACATTAGACGTGGCTGGCGTGCGAATTTTAAAGACGATACGCCATCACCGTAAATTGCAAACCGGTGGCTTATCGGGTAACCGTTTTCAATTAACGCTCAGAGACGTCTCAGCCGATGTAGCTGTATTGGACGCACGACTACAAACCCTTCGTGATAATGGGGTGCCAAATTATTTTGGTGAGCAGCGCTTTGGACAAGCGTTTCAGAACTTGCAAAAGGCAACGGCACTGTTTGAAGGTCAAATTAAATCCCCCAAACGCCATCAAAAATCTTTATATATTTCGGCTGCGCGGTCGTGGATTTTTAATGAAATTTTAAGTCAGCGAGTCGATCAAGCTACTTGGGATCGAGCGATTGATGGCGACGTGTTTCAACTGGAAGCGTCTCAAAAATGGTTTGTTGATGATGGGGATGTTCAGTTAGCCCAGCGAGTACTTGACGGTGATCTTCATCCGACAGGGGCTTTAATTGGTCGTGGCCAACTACCATCACAGCTGGAAGCGTTACAGCTTGAGCAAACGATTATTGACCAGCACCCTATCTGGCAGGCAGGGTTAGAAAAGCTCGGTTTAAAACAAGAACGTCGCGCATTAAGAGTATTACCCAAGAAGATGAACTGGGCATGGGTAGATTCAGAAACGCTTTCGATTGGATTTGAGTTGCCAGCGGGTAGTTATGCCACGATGGTGATACGGGAACTGTTTGATTTGTCGCAAGCAACTTGAACGACTTAAACCTGACTAAAAACCACCAGGCCTGGTGGTTTTTAGTATCCATTAAGCTTATTTTTGATAGAGTTTTTCAGGTGAGATAATCGGGTTGCTCAGAATGTCTGCGTGAGTGTCGTGAATGGCAGTGTAAAAGCAACTTTTACGGCCCGTATGACAAGCCGGTCCAGTCTGATCCACTAATAATAAAATCGCATCGCCATCACAATCAAAGCGCAACTCTTTTAATTGTTGGATCTGTCCTGACTCTTCTCCTTTGCGCCAATATGCCTGACGAGATCGTGACCAATAACAGACACGCTGGGTTTGGAGTGTTTCTAGCAAGGCTTGACGGTCCATCCAAGCCATCATTAGCACATCTAAAGTGTCATGCTGTTGGGCAATTGCTGGAATCAGTCCTTGATCGTCAAATCGGACTTTTTCCAGCAGTTGGGGCCAGTCAAACTGATCTCCTTGCTGAGCTTTTTCAAGTTGTTTAAAGGTCAACGACTCTGACATAGTGCTTCTCAACGTTATTCGCGGGTTAGCTTTTCCGTTTGGCTGCGGCAAAGGCTTGTGCAAAAGGGTTATTGGAAATGGTTTCTTTAACAACGGGCGCTTTTTTTATCGCAACTTGAGATTTTCGCCCTTTTTCAAGCATAGCGAGAAATAATTCGGCCGTTGCGCGGGCATCAGCAAGTGCATCATGAGCATCTCCAGGAAAAGGCTTGCCTAGTATTTTTTCAAAAGCATCGGTCAATTTTGGTGTTTTGTAAAACCAGTACATTTTTTCAGATTGCCAACGAAGCGCGCCAACCAAATCCTTTGCCAGTTCAGCAGCATCCAACCAATCGTTATAGTCAAGGGTGAAAGGCAGTAATTTCTTTTCGGCACTTTTTTGCAAATACGCAAAATCCGATTCCGTACTGTAGGCTAAAACAATATTGGCTTCGGCTAACACGTCATGGATTTGCGGCCAAGCTTCTGTTAAGAAGGGGGCATCTTTCACCATTTCCGTGCAGATATTATGTTTGTCGTTTTCTGGGATGTCATACCCTGGATTGATTAACTGATTAAGCAACGATTTGCCTTCTAGGTCGCAAATTGAAACTTGAATAATATCCGCTGACTCTTTGGTGCAAATGTCGGTGGCTTCAATATCAATACACACCACTTTTTTGCCTTTCAGTGCCTGGTCATGCTCCTTGAGTTTAAACAGTGCATCATTACGGCGTTCCTGGATAAGATTGAGGACTTCTGAGCTGGTGAATTCATTAATGAGATCCGTGAGCTTGGTTTTCAACTTCTTAATGGATTTCGTCAGCGATTTTCTGACAGCTTCGTCATCACTGGCTTTCTCAATAAAGGCTTCAACCGTCATCGTTTCTTCACCGACCACCATATTGGCGAGAATGTCTTTGACAATATGAGTTGTATTGAATTGTAACGCTTCCAAAGGTGGAATTTTTAGGGTCGCGCTCAAAAGTGCTTTTTCGCCTTTTGCTGGCGAGGCAATGACTTGAATCCCTTTAATATTGAGTCCATCAGAAGCGGCGACCGCCACAATGTATTCTTTAATGGGTTGGTTACGCTTGTCGATAAAAATTAATTGGGCTTGGCTCATGGTTAATAGGGATTCTTAGGCTATAAAAGAAAGCTATTTTAGCAGTTTGATTCGCTCATGGGCGGAAAGTTAAAGCGCGTTGCAAGTCCATAAGGAACCATAATGGTCAAATTTTTTAAGAAAAATCAATAAATAACAATTTTTATATGGGTATGGTTTTTTTTAAATTGACTTGAAGGGGCTGTTTCTATAATGTTGGTAACAATAATTTAAAGCAGCAATTTGGAAGGGTTGGATGAAATCAATCAAGTTGGCAGGGGTGCTCGGTATTTTGCTTTTACTGTCAGCCTGTTTTAGTCAGACCGAATACGAGCGCCTAAAAATTTCTAGTACGACCTGGATTGGGTATGTTCCGCTGTTTTATGCCAAAGAGAAGGGCTGGTTGGAGGCCTACAATATTAAGCTAACCCATGTGGTCTCTCTGGCTGAAAATATGTACCTCTACGAAGCGGGAAGTGCTGATGCCTATGTTGGTACTCAATACGAGTATCAGATGTTGGTGAATAAGATTCCGCAGTTAAAGCCAATTTTGTTCTTTGATCGTTCCAATGGCGGCGATATGATTTTGGCCAACCGATCTATTGATGCAATCAAGCAAACTCAACAAATCGAAGCCTATTTAGAATTGGATTCCATAAACAATTTTTTGTTACAGGACTTTATAGAAAAACATCAAATCACGGCGCAAATCAACTACAACAATCGGGATCAGGCGGAAATTTCGGTGCTGAATGCTAAAGATCACGATGCAGCGACGATTATTGTGACTTATGATCCTTACCAATACCAACTACAAAGCAACGGCTTTAAAGAAATTGCATCCACCGCCAGTATCGATGACTTGGTGGTTATAGATGCGCTCTTTACAACACAAGCTACGTTAGAGCGGCATCAAGAACAGTTTAAGGTGCTTAGAAAAATGGTGGACGATGCCATGCTCGCATTGAAAAAAGATCCCAAAGCCTTTTATGAAACGGTTAAACTGAATTTGAGAGATGTGCGTTATTCCGACTTTTTACAGTCATTAACCAAAATTGAT
>NZ_PKGB01000024.1 GCF_002848135.1 Hydrogenovibrio sp. SC-1 | reverse complement strand
ATCACCAGAACATATTCATCATTGTATTTCCTACATCGATCATCGCTTAGAAAAAACATCATCGCAAACGCTAGAAATTGCGGAAATGATGATTGAAGATATCAAAGCGCTAACCATTTCCTACCCATTAGCTCTCAAACAAAATAACTTACGCCAGCATGCTGAAAAAGTACGCGTGGCGCAGATGAAATGGGTGAATCAGTTACATGACATTATTAGGGATCAAAATAATCATGATCTAAACAGTCAAATGCTGCAATCCATTCAAACGTTTATGAACACGGTTAACCAGAATCAACTGAAACAGCTAGAGGCTCCGTTAGCCAATACAGAGACCGTAGAAACCTCAGAAATGAATGCAAATGACTCTGATCGAAAAACGGTGCCAAGCGACACCAAATCAGAAACGCACTATCATGCCCTACTTGAAGCAGAGGTTCGTGCTAAAGGGTCACATACCACCCATCATTAATGGATACCGTTAATGAAAACTAAAAAGCGCCCGTTATGGCATTAACATAACGGGCGCTTTGTTTTTTACAATGTCTGCGTGCTTTAACGGCACTGAATCATCCATTACTTCTTGTTTTTTTGCTTTAACTCGCGGGCAGCTTCTTGTTCCAAAAAGATTCGATTTAATTCCGCTTCTTGCTCAGCTGGATCAGCCCCTTCTTTCACAGGTTGCATTAAATCTTCTTTTGAAACGCCCAATGACAAGGCAATCGAACTGGCGACAAATGTCGATGAGTAAGTTCCGACGACCACACCAATGATCAATGCCAAAGCGAAATAATGAATTACTTCACCGCCGAGCACAAATAACGCAATTAACACCAATAAGGTGGTAAATGACGTCATCAATGTCCGAGCCAACATTTGATTGATTGCCAGGTTACTCACCTCTTCCGGTGAACCATCACGCACGGTTCTAAAATTTTCACGTACTCGGTCAAATACCACGATAGTATCGTTTAACGAATAACCAATAACCGCCAATAATGCAGCCAAAACGGTTAAATCGAATTGGGCTTGTGTCCAAGAAAACACACCCAAGGTAATCACCACATCGTGAATCAAGGCTGAAACCGCACCGACTGAAAAACGAAATTCAAATCGTAGTGCAACATAAATCAATACCCCAATTAAGGCATAGATCAGTGCCAAAGCGCCATCTTCGGTCAGTTCATCCCCTACTTGTGGCCCCACAAATTCGACACGACGTAATTCAAATGCTTCTGAATGATCCGTTTTGAGTGCCGTCATAACCTGATTACTGATCTGCGCGGAATTCATGCCTTCCATAGGAGCAATTCGAATCAACACTTCTTCAGCCGAGCCAAAATTTTGTACCGTTGCCGACTCGTAGCCGTTTGACACTAAAGTGCTTCGAATCGCATCTACGTCCGCTGCATCTTCATAGGCCAGTTCAACCAGAGTTCCCCCGGTAAAATCGATCCCAAAGTTCAAGCCTTTGACCCATAATCCAGCTAACGAAATCACGATCAAAATTACTGAGAAGACCATCGCGTGTTTGCGATATCCCATGAAGTTTATTTGTTTGTTTTCCATTTGATTATCCATTGTCTGACTCATTTTTGTACGCCACCTAAATCGAAATTTTTTCTACAGGCTTATTGCCGTAGAGCATATTGACAACGGCTCTTGTTCCCAAGATGGCTGTAAACATGGAGGTGATAATACCGATGGATAAAGTGATGGCAAATCCTTTTATCGGACCTGTTCCAAAGCTAAACAACACCAACGCCGCTAACAAGGTAGTGATATTGGCATCTGCAATGGTGACAAAAGCTTTTTCATAACCGGCATGTATGGCCGTTTGTATCGAAGAAATCTTTAACTCTTCACGTATCCGCTCGAAGATTAGTACATTGGCATCGACCGCCATCCCAACCGTCAGTACGATCCCCGCAATCCCCGGCAAGGTGAGCGTTGCTTGAAGCAGTGAAAGGACTGCAACAATTAATACCAAGTTTAAGGTCAGCGCCACATTGGCAATCATACCCAGTGTTTTATAGCGCCATACCATTACGATTAAGACCAAGATAAAGCCAACAATCACCGACATAAAGCCTTGATCAATATTATCCTGACCTAGACTTGGCCCCACGGTTCTTTCTTCAATGATTTCCATTGGAGCTGCCAAAGCACCCGCTCTGAGCAATAATGACAAATCCTGCGCTTCTTGCGGGCTATCTAAGCCAGTAATTTGAAAACGATTGGCAAATTGTCCCCGAATCACAGCGGCATTAATCACATCTTTGGTGGTAGAGCGTTTTTTGACCATTTCACCATTGACTTCAATGGTTTCAACACGGTTTTCGATATAAACCACCGCCATACGATTACCGACATTTTCTTTGGTCGTCGCTAACATTTTACGGCCGCCAACACCATCTAGCGTCACATTCACTTCAGGCGAACCAGAATCGGAAGAAATACCGGCCTGTGCATTAATGACATTATCACCACTGACGATAATGCTACGCTTGAGTAAAATTGGCCGACCATCTCGGAATTGATATAACCGCGAACCATTAGGTGCATAGCCTGTTTTTTGTGCTCGATAGGCGTCACCCTTCTCTTCTACTAAACGAAACTCCAGTGTGGCTGTTGCCCCCAGAATTTCTTTGGCCTTGGCCGTATCTTGAACCCCAGGTAATTGCACAACGATGCGACGGTCGCCTTGCTGCTGAATCACAGGCTCAGCAACACCCAGCTCATTAATTCGGTTTCTAAGGGTGGTGATATTTTGTTTAAGGGCGTAAGTTCTTGCTTCCTTTAGGGTGATCGGTAATAAACGCAGTATCCATGCGGCTTCATTTTCAACAGGCGTTAAGGTAAATTCCCCTGGAAATTGCTTATTGAGCACCGCTTCAGCCGTTTCAGGAATGGTCTCCCCTCTGAATTTCACCAATAGGTGATCAGTATCATAATCAATACTAAGATAGCGAATTCTCTCTTCTCTGAAGCTGCCTTTGATTTCATCCACATAACGCAAGTAGGTTTTCTCGACCACCGCTTCCATGTCGACATCCATTAAAAAATGAACCCCGCCGCGTAAATCCAATCCTAAATACATGGGTTGACCACCCAGTGATCTCAAAAAATCGGGGGTTGCGGGGGCTAAGTTCAAAGCCACGACCGCTTGGCGTCCGAATGTTTCTTTTAAAACACTACGTGCCTTTAGCTGCTCATCAGCAGAGTGAAACCGAATCAAAAACTGATTATTTTCATAACCAATCGCTTTCGGTTCAAGCTGTGCCTCTGCCAATGCTTGAGTAATGGTTCCTTGGGTTGCATCATCAAACTGAACTGATTTTGCAGGTGAGATTTGAACGGAAGGATCATCTCCAAATAAATTAGGGGCAGCATAAATTCCCCCTAATATGATCGCAATTAACAACAACAAATACTTCCAAGCTGGGTATTGGTTGCTAATCACTTTTTGTCTTGACTCAAACATCTGTATTTTCCTAAGCAGCTAAATGAAAAGCTCTATAAAAGAAAGGGGCATAAGCCCCTTTATCATATCCTGTACCGAATAAGATTTATTCAGCGGTTCCCTTTAGGGTACCTTTTGGCAATTCGCGAGCAACGTTCGCGCGCTCAACCTTAACAATGACATTGTCAGCCACTTCAAGATCAACAAAGTTCTCATCTAGGTCACGAATCTTACCTGCCAATCCACCATATGTAACGACTTCTGCGCCTTTTCCAAGGGCTTCAACTAACTTTTTATGCTCTTTTACTTTCTTTTGCTGTGGACGAATCAATAAAAAATAAAACACCACAAACAATAAAATCAACGGTAATAGGGCTTCAAAACCGCTTCCACCTGCTGCTGCGCCACCCTCTGCCATTGCATCTGAAATCAAAAAACTCATCTTTTTCTCCTTGATAATTAACTGCGTTATTCTTGCATAAAAAAAATTAAAATTCTATGAGAGACTTCGCGGCTTTCGCAAAATTTTCTCTTAGTGATTGATTGCCGCTATAAAGCTGGGACGGATTCGCCTCTTGCTTGATAAAAATCCGCTACAAATGTGTCTAGCTGATTCTCGGCGATGGCATCCCGTAATCCCTTCATTAAAGTTTGGTAATAATGTAGATTATGGATGGTATTTAAGCGGGCACCTTGGATTTCGCCACACTTATCCATATGGTGTAAGTAAGCACGACTGTAATTCTGACAGGTATAGCAATCACACTGTTTATCCAAAGGTACTAGGCTGGTTTTATGTACCGCATTGCGAATCTTCACAACGCCACTATGGGTAAATAAAAATCCATTTCGAGCATTACGGGTTGGAATCACACAGTCAAACATATCGATACCACGTCGAACAGCTTCAACAATGTCTTCTGGTTTTCCAACGCCCATCATATAGCGTGGTTTATTTTGCGGAAGGTGAGGCTCGGTAAAATCCAAAGTTGACATCATTTCTTCTTTTGGCTCTCCAACTGAAAGCCCACCAATCGCATAACCATCAAAACCAATTTGAGTTAGGGCGTCAGCAGATTCCTGACGTAAATCTTCATACATGCCACCCTGAACGATACCAAATAAAGCAGCCGGATTATCACCATGTGCTTGTTTGGATCTTTCCGCCCAACGCAACGATAACCGCATTGAATCCGCTGCCACTTCATGGCTGGCTGGATAAGGCGTGCATTCATCAAAAATCATGACAATATCCGCGCCTAATTTGCGTTGCACTTCCATGGATTCTTCCGGCCCCATAAAGATTTTTGCGCCGTTGACCGGACTGTTAAAATGCACACCTTCTTCCGTGATCTTGCGCATTTTCCCCAAACTAAACACTTGGAAACCGCCTGAGTCGGTCAAGATAGGCCCTTGCCAATTCATAAAATCATGCAAGTCACCATGTTGCTCAATAATATCGGTGCCTGGACGAAGCGATAAATGAAAAGTATTACCCAAAATAATCTGTGCGCCGGTCGCAGCGACTTCTTCGGGCATCATGGCTTTGACAGAACCATAAGTACCTACTGGCATAAAAGCAGGCGTTTCAACCACGCCTCGTTCAAAAATCAATCGCCCTCTGCGAGCACGACCATCTTGATTGTCTAATTCAAATTCCATTAAGCAAGTCCATTAAACTTTGTTTTTGGGAAACACCAACATAGCATCTCCATAACTAAAAAATCGATAGGATTGGGCGACGGCATGGGTATAAGCCTCTAAGGTTCGCTGATGACCGGCAAATGCTGAAACCAACATAATTAATGTCGATTCAGGCAAATGAAAATTGGTTAGCAACACATCTACGACCTTGAAGTCGACGCCCGGGGTAATAAAAATATCGGTTTCCCCTTGATAAGGAGCTAATTCGCCCGTTTTTGAAAAACGTGCGGCACTTTCTAAACATCGAACAGAGGTCGTGCCAACCGCAATCACCCGCCCGCCATTTTGTCGTGTCTGCTCAATTAAGGCGACCGTTTCAGGTAGGACTTCAATCACTTCTGAATGCATTTTATGCGTGGCAATATCATCCACCTGAACTGGCTTAAAAGTTCCCGCGCCCACATGCAAGGTGACAAACCCCACCTTTACGCCTAGATCGGCAACCTGATCAAGCAGAGCTTCATCAAAGTGTAGTCCTGCTGTTGGCGCGGCCACCGCACCTGGCTTTTCCGAATACACCGTTTGGTAACGCGTTTTGTCTTCAACGACATCTTCCCGGGTAATATAAGGCGGTAAAGGCATATGGCCATGCCTTTCAATTAAATCCAACGCAGTTAAATCTGGTTCGTCATCACTCTGAAACACTAACTCAAATAAAGCGCCTTCTCGACCCAAGACCACCGCATTAAAAGCGTCTGCAATTTTCAATTGCACACCGGGTTTTGGCGCATTACTGGCGCGTATATGGGTCAGCACGCGCTGATCATCCAATACCCGCTCTATCAATAATTCAACCTTACCACCCGATTGCTTATGACCAAACAAGCGTGCGGGGATCACCCGTGTATTGTTAAAAATCAAACAGTCGTTGGGTTGTAGATAATCGAGGATATCGGGAAAATGGCGGTCTGATAAACTGCCATCGGCCTCCATCACCAACAGTCGACTATCGGTTCTGGATTGGGGTGGTTTTTGAGCGATCAGCTCATCAGGTAATTTGAAATGAAAATCTTGCCGTCGCATGCAAACACAAATACAGTTTTATAAAACCGCAGATTATACCCGCAAAGCGACTTTGACACGACTAAACCAGCAAAAGAATTTAACAACAATCGCCAGTCACCTCACCAAAATCACCTAGGCCTGGTCATTTTAAAAGAATTAACCTAGCCTTCCCTGGTTTTGCTAAATTTGGGAATAACATGGCATTCTATAAAGTCTTCGCTTATTTCGTGCGTAATCCGCTAAAATATTGGGCTTGATTAGATTGATGCAACTGATTTTTGAAAAAAGGAAACACCATGTTTCAACTCAAAGAAATTGACCCTGCTTTTTACCGTAAGCAGACTCGAAATGCGACCTTTAAGGTAATGGCGATGTTTATCGTGATTGGCATGATTACCACCACAACCACCGTGGAATACCTAAAACCCTATAACAGTAGCACGATTTTTCTAAATTTATTGGGTGCGGGGATTGGGTTAGCGATTACCGCGTTGATCGTTAATGTGTTTTTTAAAAACAAACCTTGGATGGCAGAAGCGATTTATGGCTGGAGACTGAAACGGAATTTATTACACATTTCCAATGTCATCGACACAGTGAAAGCCAAGGCTGAAGAAAATGATGAAGCGGCACTGAAAATTCTGCGGTTCTATCATTTAGGGTTAACGCAAATGCACAAATTAGATGACAATAGCCATGATTTGATTAATCTAAAAGCGGAAAAAGAACAATTGGTGCAGAAGCTAATTAACCTAGGAATTGATATTGAACAAAATCAGTTTGATCCGCAACAGGTTGAACCCTATAAATCAAAAAACAATGAGTGATCCATTCAAATTAGGCAGGCAAAAGCCTGCCCGCTTCATTTAGGCCTGCTTTCTGGATTTCACCCAATTCATTAACCACATCTGGTAGAGTGAAATAAAAATCATGGCGGTGGATGCTAAGCTATAACCAAAACCCCCGACCATAACCAACAATGCGAAGCTGGGCTCAAACTTGGTGAACCACCAAGCAGCAATATCCACAATCAAAAATGCAAACGGCATAAAAATCAATCCGGCTTTCCAATAAGGATGAATGCCCTGCGCTTTGGAAAAAATATAACCGATAAAAAAGAAGATAAAGGCAATACCGAATAAGTGGATATGGGAAACACGGGTTAAAGAACTGATTTCAACACCCTCATCCACTTCAGCAATTTTTTGCATCACTTGATAGTCGGCAATATTGGATAAGGTCGGCATCGCCGAATGACAAATGGCACATTTTTGGTTCACAATCGGCTGTATCGTCGTTTGCCATTCCGTTTCATTGGCCCCATTTCGAGCCCATTTAATCATAGCGGTTCTTTCTTCAATAGTGGCATTGGCTTTCATCGAGCCATTCAGTTTGTTTTCCAATGTCGAACCCGTGCGATTGCCATAATAACTGTAAACAATATCATCCAAGGATAACCCCGGCTCACCATCGGCTTGCCCATGGGTCAACATTATTTGACCGCCAGCCACCAACAACCCCAATCCAATGACTAAAATATAGCCGGTAAAAAGCGCCTTTAGCGCTAAGGGTAAATTGGCTAAATATTGGCCGTCAGCCTGGTTGTTTTCGATAGAATCCATCATTAGTCCTTAAAAAAGTTAGGTTAATTTCTCAGCGGTGCATATTAACTGATTATATCCGCCATTAAATAATAAAATAATTAAATATGTACTGCGACGATTCACCTAGCCAACCAAAAAAAATCATGTTAACTTAATCAATTCAAAGGAAGGGAGTGATCGGGTATGTCGTCTGTAAATTATATTCGCTTTTTTGAGGAAATTGGAATTGAAGACATTCCATTGGTCGGCGGTAAAAATGCATCGCTCGGAGAAATGTATCAAATTTTAAACCCAGTCGGCGTGCCTATTCCCAATGGCTTTGCGATTACAGCGCAAGCCTATCATGCTTTGCTTAGCGAAAATAATTTATGGGATAAACTGCATCAGATATTAGATCCTCTAGAGGCTGATAGCGTGACTGACCTGGCAGCCAGAGGAAAGCGAGCACGGCAATTGATCTACGATGCCCCTTTTCCAGAACAACTGACTGAGCAAATCCACCAAGCCTATCAAAAACTGAGTCAACAGTTTGAGACGCCCGTCAGTTTAGCCATCCGTAGTTCAGCCACAGCCGAAGACCTGCCCACCGCCAGTTTTGCTGGCCAACAAGACACCTATTTAAATATTGAAGGTGAACCCGCGCTATTGGAAGCCTGTAAAAAATGCTTTGCCAGTCTCTTTACCGACAGAGCGATTCATTATCGAATTGACCAAGGCTTTGATCATTTTGATGTGGGACTATCAATCGGCGTGCAAAAAATGGTCCGCTCTGACCTAGCTGCTTCTGGAGTGATGTTTTCGATTGATACCGAAACCGGTTTTAAGGATGCGGTCTTTATTACTGGTGCGCTCGGCTTAGGTGAAAATGTGGTTCAGGGAGCCGTTGATCCCGATGAATTTTATGTCCACAAGCCAACCTTTGACAAAGGCTACCGTCAGGTATTGCGCCGTCACTTAGGTGCCAAAAAGATGAAAATGATTTATGCCCACCAAGCGGCAGGCCATCCCAGTGTTCGCAATGTCGTTACCACCGAACAAGAGAGACACGATTTCTGTATCAATGATGCAGAAGTCCTCAAACTAGCCGATTACGCCATTCGCATTGAAAAACATTATAGTGACAAGTCAGGCCAGTCAAAACCGATGGATATTGAGTGGGCTATGGATGGTATTGATGGACGACTCTATATTGTCCAGGCTCGACCAGAAACGGTGGTTTCTCAAAACCAAGGCCTTCAGCTAACCAGCTACAAAATCACCCCTGAGCCTGATGCAGAAATCCTCGTCAGTGGCCGAGCGGTAGGCGCAAAAGTCGCGCAAGGTCAAGCGCATGTCATTCACGATGTTGCCTATATTGAACAATTTAAGCCGGGAGAAATCTTGGTCACTGACATCACTACCCCGGATTGGGAACCCGTCATGAAAGTGGCCTCGGCGATTATTACCAACCGCGGCGGGCGAACTTGCCATGCCGCCATTATTGCAAGAGAGCTGGGGATTCCCGCCATTGTTGGCTGTGCGCATGCTACCTCTACTCTCGTTGATAATCCATTTGTGACCGTTTCCTGTGCCGAAGGCGATACAGGCAATGTTTATGCAGGTAAACAACCTTACAAAGTCATCGAAACCGATTTATCGAATTTGGAACAACCCCAAACGCAAATTATGCTTAACTTGGCCAATCCTGACTTGGCTTTTCAAAGCAGCTTCATTCCCAACCAAGGTGTTGGGCTCGCACGTATGGAATTTATTATTAACGAGGCCGTCAAGGTACACCCTCTAGCCTTATGTTTTCCAGAAAAAATAACCGATTCAAACTCCCAGGAAACCATTCAACAGCTTACGCAAGGCTATGAATCTGGCGGGGAATTTTTTATTGAGAAACTGGCGAGTGGTATCGGCACCATTGCCGCTGCCTTTTACCCTAAACCCGTCGTCGTGCGTTTATCTGATTTCAAATCCAATGAATATGCTCAGTTGCTGGGCGGGGAAGACTTTGAACCCACTGAAGCCAACCCTATGATTGGATACCGTGGTGCCTCACGCTATCTTTCAAAAGCATTTGAACCAGCATTTTCACTTGAATGCCAAGCACTGAAAAAAGTCAGAGAAGAAATGGGGATGACCAATGTCATTTTAATGGTTCCGTTTGTGCGGCAAGTTGAAGAAGCCAAGCAAGTGATTGAACTGCTCTCAAAAAATGGCTTAAAACGTCATCAAAATGGTCTGAAGATTTATATGATGTGTGAAATTCCGAATAATGTCATTGAAATTGATGCATTTGCCCCCTATTTTGATGGTATTTCTATCGGTTCAAATGATTTAACGCAACTGGTATTGGGCATTGACCGAGATTCGGATTTGGTCGCAAACTCATTTGATGAGCGATCGGCTGGCGTCAAAAAAATGATTCAATGGGCGATTGAAGGCGCAAAACGCAATGGACTCCACTCTGGGTTATGTGGACAGGCACCTTCCGACTACCCTGAAATGGCAGAATTTTTAGTGAAATTAGGTATTGATTCGATTAGCTTAAATCCAGACTCAGTCTTAACCACGACCCAACAAATCGTAGAACTTGAAAAGTCCTTAGCCAAAGCGGATTAAAACAACCAGGCCTGGGCGTTTTCAAATAAAAAAAGGGCCAAATATGGCCCTTTTTCAAATCGACTGAGTTAGAGACTTAACCAGCATGATCCTGCAACCAATATCGAACCCCTTGAGATTTAAGGAATTCATCGGCATGTTTACCTTTCAACATTGCCAACGTCGATAATAAACCACACTGGCTTGCAGTTTGTCCCATCACAGTAACCGTTGCCGGTCCTTTTGCAACAGGCCAGCCGGTTTTGGGATCAAGAATGTGACCCAATACTTTGCCACGTTTATCCACTGCAAATCGTTTCACGTCACCACTGGTGGCAACGGCCCCCTTTCTCAATTCAATCACTTCAATCGGTTGTTGGACATTATGAGGGTTTTCAATAGCAACCGTCCAAGCAGAACCATCCTGCTTACCACCGCTACACATTAAATCCCCACCAAAATTAACCATGACTCCTGCACCCGGGAAACGATTGGCAAGTTCTAATGCAATCGAATCAACGGCATACTCTTTACCAATCCCACCAAAATCCAAGCGCATTCCTTCAGGCAAGAATAGCTTATCACCATCCAGCTTGACTTTTTGCCAGCCAACATAAGGCGCTTGTTTTTTAAGTTGATTACGAGTCGGAGGAGGCGTTTTGCCATCAAAGCGCCAGAAAGAAAGAAAGCCACCGATAGTGACGTCAATTAACCCATTGGTTAATTGCCAACACTGGTCAGCAAACTCTAATAATGAAGCAGTTTCTTCATCAACGGTTTGCCAGTCGCCGGCTTGTTGATTGATTTGGCTTAATACACTGTCTGGATTAAACCGACTGTATTTTTGTTCAATTCGCCAGGCTTCATTTGCCGCCCAAACCAAAGCGGGTTCCGCAGAAATTTGATTAGTTTCCAACCAAACTTCACACGGACTCCGCATGGCTTCGAATTGAATCAACCACAGCCCAGGGGATTTTTCAGTAATCGTCCATGAGCGTTGTGGTTCAGTCATATTAGAACTTACTCTTCAGTCCGAAGGTGTAGGTCCACATATCAATGGTTGGGAACATGTCCTGAGTACGCTGATCGCCAATCGCTTCTGCAGGAGAACTATCACCCGATTGAGTAATATTTTCCATACTAAACGACAAACTCAAGTCATGGGCCAGCTTATAAGTGGCCATAGCGCCCAAGGTTAAGGTTGTCATATCTGCTAAACGATAATCAGCTGAGGCATACTTCGGCAAAGCTTCGCCTTGCGTTAAGCTTAAACGATAGAAGTTAGCCTGAGTTTGCGCGCTATAACGGAAATGCGGACGAACAGTCAGTTTCTCACCCACCGTTAAATAGTATTTAACATCAAAGGTGTGAGCCGTGACATCCCAGTCATCCCAGAAGTAGCGGTAATCAACATGTAATGAATCGGCACCAAATGCGGTAACCACGGTTCCTTTCAATGTTTGTTTAAAACGTGAATCTGGACGGGCTTCTGCAACATAATCCTGAGCAAATCCAGTCGTTCCATCTATGACACTGATGATTTTATAATCATCGGTCATATAACCCGATGTTGAGCTGATACCATAATTCAGGTTTAGCAGAGTCTTGCTGTTCAATACATGAGACACACCCAAAATCATATCAAGTGTATTTTTCTCTTTACCAGCAAAATTAAAGGTGCTCAACTCTTTCTCACCACCACCACTCGCAGAAGTTGTCGTATTGGCAGTCGATGAACCAAGCGTACTGAAGGGGTCTTTAAATCCAACACTTGGATTCACCCAGTCCATGGTATAAGCACCACCAACGGTTACGGTGGTTTGCTTGTTATTAAAGTCTTTCAAGTAAGAGAAGTTACCACCAACCGATTCATAATCTGTTTCTACGGAATAACTCGCGCCCGCAGTGAAACGAGACATACGATCTATCGGCTTCATGGTGCTTAAATTCAGTGCAATACGCGTATCTTCAAAATTAGTGTTTAACGGTGCATAACCTTCTTTGACGTAATAACCTGGATTATTTTTAGGGAACTGCTGCAATTGACTGCTTGCATTGGCTCCATTTGGCGTTGCTCCCGTTAAGGAATCATAAACAAAATCCAGTTTGACATAGTCATCAGGCGTATTTTTTTGGGTGATACTGACAACTGGTTCAAAAATCGATACACGATCTTGCCCCATACTGTCCGTTTCGTTATAGAGCATGACGGCACTATCAACTTCCCACTCTTCCGCTTGTGCTTGAGTTACTGCCAGCAGTGAACCAACAGCCATTGCTAATTTACGATTTAGTTGCATCCGCAGCCGCCTCCACCAACACCAGAGCCGCCTGAAACGGCTTCTTTACTGAAATAAATATGTTCATCCAATCCTGTATGGACTTCATCTGGCACAAGCTTCATATTATCTCGTGCCAAAGTCCCTCTTTCCCAGGGCTTCACGTCTTTAGGCGTGAAGTTACTACAGGCGGACAAAGTGATAATGCCCATCATAACAAGTAGTGCTTTCATTATTATTTATCCTACGCTCTTTTCTAAAGGTTCAATTTAACGTAAAACGGCTTGACGAATCAAGTCTTCCAACTCACCTTTTTGATGTTCTTCAAATCCAATATGGAACATTTTAATCGCACCATCACGATCCACTAGGATAGCAGTTGGCATACCTTGGATTTGAAATTGCGAAGGCGCATTCCCATCTGGATCAAAATACACATCAAAACTGGCTGGAACCTGTCTAAGGAAAGATATCGCATCCGAGCGCTCTTCATCCACGTTGATGGCAACAATCCTAAACCCTTGGTTCGCATATTTTTGCTGCATTTCGTTTAACCAAGGAAAAGACGCCTTACATGGCGGACACCAGCTTGCCCAGAAGTCAATCCAAATAACCTGACCTTGATAACTTGACAGCGTGGTTGACATTTGGTCATTCTTTAACGGTAGCTGCCATTGCGACTCGCTAATTGAATCTGCGGCAACAGCCGTTCCTTGCAACAAAGCAAACCCTAATACAAATACTTTAATAATATTTTTAAACATGTTTTTCTCCAAATAACCTTAACCTTAGTCGTCGCCGCCGCCATCACCGTAGCCATTAGTCGAAGCCGCTGCTGCTGCTGCTGCTTGTGCTGCTGCAACCGCCACTGCATCAACATAGCCACCTGTAGACAAACTATAGTTAGAATCTGATGCAACCAATGCAGTTAACACTGAGTTAAAATGCGTTGATGCGTCTGTTGACGAAACCAAGCTGCGGTTTGCCGTTGAGGTCATCGCCTGAAGTACAGCCGTTGCCGTTGAATCAAACGTTGCCGTGGTTGCAAAATCTAAGCTTGTCGTCGTAACATTTGCCTGTTCTGTTAAGCTTGGCAAAGTAATCCCATTGCTAGCATCTGAATCAGAATCCAAACTCATTAATAAACGGACACGATTCACCACCTTAGGATCAGTGTGAACAACCGTACTTAGAACAGTTTGTACCGTTTCACCACCAACCGTTGTTGTTCCAGAAGCAGATGTTGTGGTTGCGCCTTGAACCACCTGCTGAGTTTTCTCAGCGGCTAGAGTTTGAGGGGTGACTACACCCTGACAAACAGAGGTTCCTAATGACAGGCTACCAATCACAAATTCAACCACATCACCACTTGCACAAATAAATGCACCGGTTGAACTGGTGGTGCCATTATAGCTGTTGGATTTATATTGTAAGCCACTGACAGCCCCATCAATAAACTTCGCATTAATCGGAGTCCCTTTTGATTTCCCTGTTGCAGCATCATAGGTTGATGACGTAGCCGTATTCACCGTTCCAGTCGAACCACCATCATCACCACCACATCCAGCTAACAAGCCAGTGGATAAAAGACCAACTGTCAATTTTAATGCATTCGTTTTCATGAAATTGTCCTCTTTAACTTTCATGGGCACTATTATAAATTAAGCTACCTTAACGGTAGCTTAATAAAATAAACAAAAATACGTGAAAGGAGCTATGGCTTAATTAATCGCGATCGTTCTCGTTTTCATTATCATTGCCGTCATCATCACTCTCATTGTCGTTTTCGTTGTCATCGTTTTCGTTGTCATCATTATTATTTGAAGCGGCTGTCTCATCATATTCATCATAAGATCCCGTATTCAAACTATAGTTGGTATCGGTTTTAACCAAGGTTGCCAAAGAACCATCAACAAAGTGAGCCTGTGCGGCCGCTTTAGTCACCAAGCTACCATTGATAGTCATAGCTGTTAATACTGCCTGCACGTCATTATCAAAAGTCGTTGAAGCAAAATCAAGTGTTGATGTTGTCACTTTTGCTTGCTCAGTTGATGCCGGCAAGGTAATACCATTATCAGGATTTGAATCGGTATCCAATGTCATTAATAAACGAACACGGTTTAACACACGATCATCCGTTGATAATATTGAACCAACTTTTGTTTGAACCGTTGACCCTGTTGATGTGGTGACACCAGATGCATTAGTTGAGGTTTGCGCAACCACTTCCTGTGTCTTAGGCGCAGCCAAGGTTTGCGGCGTAATCACGCTTTGACAAATCGAGGTTCCTAATGACAAAGACCCAATCACAAATTCAACCTGTTCACCACTGGCACAAGTAAAGTTACCATTGGTTCCTGTCGAACCGTTATAAGTATTCGACTTATATTGCAAATTAGTGACCGCTGAATCCAAAAAACGAGCACTAATAGCCGTTCCTTTTGTTTTACCAGTGATGTTATCAACATAACTGCTTACAGTATTACTGACATTTTGAACGGCTTCGTTCACATCTTCCGTAGAAGTTCCTGTGACGCCTTCAATCCCGCCACACCCGGCTAAAAGAGTTCCGGCTAAGATACCCGTAGAAAGTTTTAATGTATTGTTCGTGTGCTTTTTCATTTTAAATTCCTCACCTGTTTCAGTTCAAGCATAGGTTAAATTAATTAACTTAATAAAACCTTAACCTTATAAAAAAAATTTAAAAAATTATAAAAATCCTCAATTATGCTTCTTTATGGGTTGTTTTAGCGCGGACATCCCTTACAATTCTGAGCAATGACTTTCTATTTAGGTTTTTGAATTCACCATGCATATCTTACTCATTGAAGATGATCAAGCACTTGGACAGGCCTTATCACAAACCCTCCAACACCAACATTTTAAAGTTGAATGGAATCGTGAATTACATGGCGCTTTACAACTCCTCGCCTGTCATCCGATTGATTTAGTGCTACTAGACCTTACCTTACCGGATGGCGATGGTTTGGATTGGTTGAAAGAACTTAAGGCCAGTCAATATCGCACAACGCCAGTTATCATTATGACGGCAAGAGATCAAATTGAAGATCGCATCACAGGACTAAATCTAGGCGCGGATGACTACCAAGCCAAGCCTTTTAACAGCCAAGAATTGATTGCTCGAATTCATGCCGTTTATCGACGCAGTAAAGGCGTTGCGCTTTCCCAGGTTGAAGTGGGCAGCTTAAAACTCTGTACATTGTCTCGTGAAGCTTGGTGGCAAGATCAAACATTAGGCTTGGCCAAAAAAGAGTTTGACCTATTGCAATTATTAGCGACTCATCCAAAGCAAATTTTTTCTAAGCAACAACTTGAAGATCGACTCTACGATTATCATGCTGATTTGGCGAGTAATGCCATTGAAGTTCACATCCATAATCTTCGAAAAAAAACCCACTCTGATTTTATTAAAAACTTCAGAGGGGTTGGTTATAGGCTTAACCCGAACTGTGAGACAACCTAAATGACATTGAATAACCAACTTAAAACCAAATCTTTAAAGAAATCGCTGTTCCTATCCACCTTTTTGGTTTTAATTCTGACGTTTGGGTTAATTATTGCCTGGGCCTATCAAGATAGTGTTCATGAAGTTAATGAGCTATTTGATGCGCAATTAGCCAGCCAAAACCATCTTATTCAAAACCTAATAGAATCTCGCCGACTCAATCCAACCCAAGACGATTCAATACCACTTAGGCTCCCGACTGATACCACTCGACTTCATGAATATGAATCGAAACTGCTGTATCAATTATTGGGTCCATCGGGAAACATCTTAATTAGCTCCTTTGATAACAATCTGTTCAAGGTCATTTCTTTAGGTAACGGTTATCACAATATCGAATTGGAAACCCACCAATGGCGTATTTTGATTGATCAGGTTGATCCCAACCATACACTTATCGTTGGACAACAGCTCAATATCCGCAATGAGTTAATTGAACATATTGCCATAAACCTCATCTTTCATTTTTTAATTGCCCTACCCATCTTGGCCGGATTATTTATTTATTTATTAAACCGCCATTTAAACCAACTAAATCTATTCAGCCGTTCTTTATCGGGCATTCAGCCTTATCAGCGTCATCGCTTAAGAGATCAACAAGTTCCAGTGGAGGTGGCCCCATTGGTGATTGAAATTGAGCAACTACTGAATCGTGCTGAAAAAATGATTGAAGCTGAAAGAGAGTTTATTTCCTCTGCTGCTCATGAACTAAAAACCCCATTTTCGGCCATGCGCTTGCAACTGGAAAACCTTCAAACGCAATTAAAATCAACCTCAGACTTAGATCGCACGGCACCCTATTTAGATTCATTATTTTTAACGCTGGATCGCAGTGAATATTTAATCTCACAGCTGCTGACATTGCAAAAAATGCAACCCGAAGTGATGTTTGATGACCCCAAACCAGTTAATCTACATCAGCTCACACACCAAGTTGTTGAATCCTTAGCACAATCGCTCATCGACAAAAATCAAACCTTAGACTATAAAACGGCCAATATTTCTTTTAAAAGCAACCCTTTAGCCTTACAAATCATTCTCTCTAATCTGATTGGAAATGCCATTCGCTACACCCCTGATAATGGCACTATTCAGATATATTGGCGCTCGACCGATGCAAACATTATTTTGAGTGTGGAAGATTCTGGCCCAGGCATCCCAGAACCCTTAAGAGATAAGGTTTTTCAGCGCTTTTATCGACAAAATGCGCACCGTCAAATAAGCCAAGGTTGTGGTCTGGGGTTAAGCATTGTTCAAAAGGCAGCACAAAGCCTCGGCGCAGAAATACAGTTATCAACCAGTTCAAAATTAAAGGGACTCAAAGTCATTATTACTTTTCCCCGCACACCCCATGCGACGTCATCCCCGTCTATATCAAAAGCACTTTAACTGGCAGCTAAGCGTTTACGAATCAGGCTTGGAGCAGACTTTAATAACGCTTGCGTGTAAGGATGTTTCGGTTGACACAACACAGCTTCAACCGAACCCTGTTCTACGATTTTGCCTGATTTCATCACGGCCACTTGATGCGCAATCGCAGGGATGATCGACAAATCATGGGTAATAAACAGATAAGACACCTGATATTGCTGCTGCAACTGATTTAATAAAGCCAATACTTGGGCGCGGACTGACACATCCAATGCACTGGTTGGCTCATCACAAATAATCAATTTAGGCTCTACTGCCAAAGCCCGTGCGATGCCAATACGCTGTCGCTGACCGCCTGAGAACTCATGTGGGTAACGATATTTGTGCTCAGGTAATAAACCCACCTGCTGCAAGAGTTCATCAATGCGCTGTTCCTGCCAGGCCTGGTCATTTTTGGCAACTTTTAGGCTTTTCATTCCTTCCAATAAAATATCTTGAATTTGCATTCGAGGATTTAAAGCGGAAAAAGGGTCTTGAAAAATGACTTGAAGCTGTTTGCGATAAGGCTTCATTTGCCTTTCTGATAAATCCAGCAAATTGATTGATTCAGTGGACTGCAATAGTGAAACCGATCCGGAGGTTGCTTCAATCAATTTTAAAATGGCTTGACCAATCGTACTTTTGCCACTGCCTGACTCACCCACCAACGCAAGGGTTTCACCCTGCGCAATCGACAAATTAACTTCATCAACCGCTTTTACATGCCCAACTGTTCGCTGAAACAGCCCCTTCTTAATGGGAAAATACACCTTAAGGGATTGAATATCCAATAAAGGCTCGGTTTGCACTGGTGGTTTAAATTGATGACTGGGCACGGCATCTGCCAACAATTGCTGGGTATAGGGATGGTTGGCATGTTCAAAAAAATGATTCTTATCCGCCTGCTCGACCAGCTCGCCTTTTTGCATCACCGCAACACGATCTGCCATTTCATTAACGACGCCCATATCATGAGTAATAAATAAAATCGACAGGCCGCGCTCTTTCCGAATTTTTTTAAGCAAGGCCAATACTTGAGCTTGGATGGTGACATCCAATGCCGTAGTAGGCTCATCCGCGATCAATAGATCTGGTTCGCAAGCCAATGCCATTGCAATCATCACCCGTTGTTTTTGCCCTCCAGATAATTGATGCGGATACCAATCATAGCGCGCTGCCGCCTCGGGAATACCGACTTCTTCAAACAAGGCGACCACTTTTTTCCGTGCCGATGGGGTATTCATTCGCAAATGAATGCGCAACACTTCTGCTACCTGCTCCCCAACGGTCATTACGGGATTCAATGACGTCATCGGTTCCTGAAAAATCATCGCCACCTGTTTTCCTCTGACGCGCTGCATCTGATATTCAGGTAAACGAAAGAGTGCTTGCTGATTTAATAAGATCTGTCCTGAATGGACATTTAAGCCTTCCGGTAGTAATCGCATAATCGCCAGAGCCGTCAACGATTTACCACTTCCGGACTCGCCAACCAATGCAAAAATTTCGCCCGATTGAATTTCAAAATCAATTTTTTTAACCAGCTCAACGCCATTAACCTCAATTTGAAGCTGTTGAACACTGAGTACGGGCAAGGCCTTTGTCATGAAAAACTCCTAAAGTGACGATTGATTTCGAGGGTCCAATACGGTTTGGACTCGATCTGAAAATAAATTGGCGGCTAACACCAACACAAACATAAATAAAAACGCTGAGAAAAGCGACCACCACACCATTGGCTCGCGTGCCATTTCTAATCGTGCTTGGTTAATCATATTGCCCCAACTGTGCATGGTGGGATCAACCCCGACCCCAACATAAGATAAAACCGCTTCAGCCAATACCAAACCACTAAAATCGAGCACCACGGCAATTAAAACAATATGCATCACATTCGGCAAGATATGGCGCCGAATAATAGTCAATCGGTTGATACCAAAAGCTTTTGCTGCGGTGACATAATCGACTGCACTGAGTTTTAAAGTTTCTGCACGCAGTAATCGACATAGACCCGTCCAGCTGGTTAAGCCTAAAATCAATACTAAAAATAATAACCGAATGTCAGCTCGCTCTTCAGTTCGGGTAAACCAGTCTGGATGATTACTGAGGATAACCTGCATAACCAATACGGATGCGGCAATTAATAATACCCCTGGAATCGAATTTAAGGTGGTGTAAACATACTGTATGACATCATCGACCCACCCCTTAAACAGCCCGGCACTGATGCCCAGAAACAAAGCAAGCGGTAACATGACTAGCGTAGTCAGCACTCCGATCAACACCCCGGTACGGATACTTTTTAAAGACTCATAAAGTACATCACTGCCCACTTTGTCGGTACCGAGTACATGAACCGAATGGCTCATGATCCAAAACCAAACCGCCAAACTCACTAGCACCCAAACGGTAAAATAAGCGGTGCGCCAAGGCAATCGAGTTTGACCGTGAATCACCTGCTTTGTCCAACCGATAAAATCGCTTTGATGCACACGACTACGCCAGAACAGGTGCAATAATATCAATAGGCCAGAACTCAAAGAAGCATAACCAATCGCTAACAGGCTTTGTGACAAAATCGAAAATTGAGCAGGATTCGCAATATGCTCTAGGGGTTGCTTGATATGTTGAACTTGACCGGCAGCATTAACAACCAAGCTTTTGGTGTATTCGGTGGTTGCAAAAGGTGCAGAATAAGTCCGCTCTTGAATCAGAGCCAGATGCGAAAATACGCCATCCAGCGCACTTTTATATTCCATGACACCGCTCATGCCCAAGGTTTGAAAATGAACAGAATCCAATAGTGCGATAATTAAATAACTGAGCAAAATAATCGCAGAGCTCATCGCCAGTTTAGATTCAAAAATACCAAGCCATTGCGCACGAACTTGCTGGGAGCGCTGAATTAAAAAGCCTAAATAAGCAAAAGCTCCAACCAGCCCCCAAATCATCCAATCGGTCCATAAGGGGGTTAAAATGAACTCCGCCATTAAGACAACCTCACCCTTGGATCAAAATAGGTGTAAGAAATGTCGGTTAGAATCAAACCGATAATGTATAAAACGGATCCTAAAAACACCATGGCTTTAACAATGCCAAAATCCTGAGCATTTATCGCATCAATGGTATAGCTACCCAACCCCGGAATCCCAAAGAAAGATTCCATAATTAAGCTGCCCATAAACAAGGTCGGAATCACCACTACAACACCAGTTAAAATCGGCAGTAACCCATTTTGCAAAACATGTCCAAACAACACTTTAATATCCGACAGGCCTTTAGCGCGTGCTGTACGAATATAATCTTTATTCATTTCTTCTAAAAACAAACTACGATACCAACGGATGCCGGCTCCAAGTCCGGCAAAAACACCAATCAAAACGGGCAGAATCATAAATTTCACTGCATCCCAACCGTCACTGTATCCTGAAATCGGCACCCAATGCCATAGCTTGCTGAGTAACACCTGGCCGGCAATGATATAAAAAAGTCCTGAAATTGACATAATCGCAACCGCCACCACCATCGTGGCGGTATCCAATACCGATCCGCGAAATAACACGATCAACAATGCAAAGGCGATATTGGTCACTAAACCAATCACAAACGTCGGTAAAGCAATCGCCAAACTGGGCCCCATACGTTCTAGAATATCTGTCGAAATTTGACGCCCATCATCCGCTTGTCCAAAATCAAACCAAAATAACTTCAAAGACTCTTGCACAAACAAGGTCTCCGAAACCTTAGCCAGGCCTGGTTGTTTTTCATTATAAAACAGTGGCTTATCATATCCTTTTTCGGCTTTCCATGAAGCAATCATTTCCGGGGTTGTTTGCTTGGCACCCAATTGCGATCTGGCCATATCATCAGGCGTATTCACCATAAAGAACAACGCAAAGGTAATGAGGTTCACCCCAATTAAAATCGGAATAGCAAATAATAATCGTCGAACAATATAGGCCAGCATCAATCAACATCCCTTGGTTGAATGATGGCCTCTTGACGTTTGCGATAAGCCAACCTCAATGGCCACAACAGCAAAAAACTTAAACCGACGACCAATATCATTGGCCAAAGCGTCGGTTTATTCCAGTATTGTTGTGATTGATTACGCAACTCGGCATCAATTCGTTTATATTTCAAGGTGTTGTTCGCCAATGGATTCGCCCAGACATTGTGATACCAACGGTGATATAGCGCCAAACTTTTGGGGTAAAATCCCCAAGCCCAAGGAGCATCTTCTTGGACAATTTCGATCATCTGCCGAACGAGTGTCAAACGACGCGGGGAATTCGGCATTGTTTTAATTTGTTTAAATAAGCGGTTAAATTCCGGATTGTCATAATTGGCATAATTAATCCCCGCCCCACTAGTTTTCAAAATGGTCTGTTCCCCATCTAGCAAAAACAGAAAATTTTCAGGATCAGGATAATCGGCATTCCATCCCCAAGAAAACAGTTGTGCTTTCGCACCCCGCATTTTATCTTGAAAACGGTTATAGTCGGTCGCTCTAATCACCAGTTCAATCCCCAATTGATTAAACTGTTTTCGATACCAATTTAATTGCGCTTTACTATCAGGACCCGTTGCAGCCGTATCATAATATAAGACCAAAGGTTCGCCATTCGGTTTTCGGCCATCAGGATAACCAGCTTCCGCTAACATGGCCTTGGCTTCTGTAATCAACTTACGACTTGCTCGCCCTGGCTGCCAATCATACACCCAGCGATTGATTCGGTCCGCTTCATATCCAAAAATACCAGGCGGCACTGGACCTTGTGCAGCCATGCCACGTCCATTCATAAAAATGGAAATATATTCCTCAAAGTTCAAAGCAATACTAATCGCTTGTCGTAATTTTTTTTGTTTTTCACTATACCCCCCCACTACTGGATCAGCCATATTGAAACCAAAATAGAAAATGGTCGGTTCTATGGTATTTAAAAATTGAATGCCCTTTTGCTGCATTTCATCAGTCAGACTCAAGCTACCACCGCTCGAGACTGAGATGGCTTGATCAAAACTATCAGAACTAACCCCTGATGCATCATAATAGCCTTGCAGAAACTTATTCCATAAAGGCACACTTTCCTTTTCTAGACTATAAATCACTTCTTTTATAAACGGTAATGGCTTGCCTGCATCGGTTAATAATGCCGTATCGGCTCCATCCGACAAACCATCTTCAGGGTAAAAACCGTGTTGATAATTCGGATTGGCAACCAATCGCATTTGCCTATTCGGGTTATTTTCAACCAATTGATAAGCCCCGGTTCCGACTGGATAGGTATCTAAGCTAATATTTTTAGTTTTTAAACCCGCTTGTTGAAAAAAGAGCTCAGCCTCCCAAGGCACTGGAGCAAAAAAATTCATACTTAACCAATAGATAAATTGTGGATAAACACCCTTAATTCGAATCCGCCATTGTAATTCCGAATCGACTTCTACCCCTTCAATGTTCGCAGCACGCAATTCATTCACACTGGGCTGCTTTGACGACATTGTCTCAGAAAAGGTTTTCAACCCCACAATATACTGTTGCATGGTTCCCAGTATTGGAGAATGATTTTGTCTAAGCGCCATGCGCTTAATCGCATACGTATAATCCTCTGAGGTCAATGCACGCGTAGATTGCTGGTCAAAATCAGCCATTGTCTCAATCGATGCTAGTTGTGTCTCTGTCAAGTTTCCCAGCGATAACTCACCTTGATCATTTTTAACAAAGGCTGGATGCGGTTGGAATAGAATATTGGGTTTTAAACGAAAGATATACTCAGAAAAAACCGCCAAATGCGAATCCTCTTCTGAAAGGGGTTGACCTTGTGCATCCAAAAAGCGAACTTCAGGCATTTTAGACAAGGTTAAGGGTTCCAATGTATAAGGCCGTTTGAGGTAATGATATTGTAAAGGCGGTTCTACAACTTGGCTTAAGATTGCCCATTCATTGGCGTTATAAGAAACCACTGGGTCTAGGTGTTTTGGTTTAGAGGAAAAGGAAGAAAAGAGAATGGGGTCTTGTGCTTTTTCGGTATCGTAGGGACTGTTCCAACGATTGGCTTCACACCCAAGCAAGGAGAGTAAAAAAACAAATATTATTATTTTTTTTATACAGTTAGCAATCACTTTTAAACCATAATATTAAATTAAATTCTCTCATAAAGCATCCAGATAAAACGCAATCTAAGACCTGCAAAACCCCTATTATAACGTCATTTTGCGTTATAATAGTATGCATTATTGATAAAGCAAATCTGCTGAATAAAGAGGAGTCAAAATGGGATTTTTATCAGGCAAAAAAGCATTGATCGTTGGTGTTGCAAACAATAAATCGATTGCTTATGGTATTGCAAAGCAAATGCGGGAACAAGGTGCGGAAATTGCCTTGACCTATCAGACGGAAAAACTCAAAAGCCGTGTAGAAAAAGTTGCAGATGAATTGGGGTCCAACATTGTTCTGCCACTCGATGTGGCTTCAGACGAACAAATTGAAAATGTCTTTACCGAGTTAAAGCAACACTGGGATGGATTAGATATTCTCGTTCACTCGGTTGCCTTTGCACCTAGAGCAGAGCTGGAAGGCCGCATGATTGACGCTTCAACCCGTGATGGCTTTGCCACGGCACACGACATTTCAGCCTACAGCCTCACCGCCCTGACCAAAGCAGGCTATGACATGCTTAAGCACAACAATGGTTCCGTTTTGACACTGTCTTATCTAGGGGCTGAACGTGCTGTTCCTAATTACAATGTCATGGGCATCGCTAAAGCTTCACTAGAAGCAACTGTGCGCTATTTGGCTGCGGACCTAGGACAAGATGGGATTCGCGTGAATGCAGTTTCTGCTGGCCCGATTCGCACCCTAGCCGCTTCAGGCATTAAAGACTTTAGAAGCATGCTTGATAAGGCCGCATTAGCCACGCCTTTAAGACGAAACGTCACCATTGAAGAGGTTGGCAATACTGCAGCCTTCTTATGCTCAGACTTAGCCTCTGGCATTACCGGTGAAATCACTTATGTTGATGGCGGCTACAACACCACTGCCAGCACCTAAAAACAACCAGGCCTGCCATGCCCTTTGGGTATAGGACAATGTACAAAGAAAAGCTCCGTAAGGGGCTTTTTTTATGTAGCAATACAAAGCATCCTAACGATAAATGAAATAAATAGAAATAAAGTGTAAATAGAAAAGAAAGAGTTGAAAACTAACAGATAAGGTAATAATGGCGGAGTGGACGGGACTCGAACCCGCGACCCCCTGCGTGACAGGCAAGTATTCTAAC
>NZ_PKGB01000023.1 GCF_002848135.1 Hydrogenovibrio sp. SC-1 | reverse complement strand
TTTTTTTGGTTCTTTTAAAAGTTTTATATAGGGTGGGTCGTATTTAACTTCCCACTCTTTGTGTGCCTTATTTAATACCGCTCTAAGTTTCTGGAGTAGCCTATTAATGGTTGCATTACTGACGCCATCATCCAAACGTTTTTGAATGATCTCATCAACATGCATACGGCGAATTTCATCCAGATATTTATGACAAAAAAATGGATCAAGATATTTAAAAATGCTGATCTCATTTATTTGATCAAGATTCTGGGTTTCTTTCACATAACGGACAAAAGCTTCTTGCCATTTAAGGAGAGGTTTTCCCCTAAATTATGGACTCGCCATAAATCGGATTTTACCTTTGACTCGTATTATTTAACAACACAAAATAGATTATTGAAGGAGGGGGTAAGCCGGGAATTAGGATTTCATGTTTTCCATAATTTAATGGGTTCAGTCACAAGAAATCTTAACCTATTCAATATTATTTAGTGTTAGAAATTGGTGGTTTAGAAGTTAATGAAAGGGGGGGCTTAAGTTTTAGGATTGAAAAAAATTAACCAGGTCTGGTTGTTTTTATGCTGATTTGTATTGTTCAAAAGGCTTGATAAAGTTAGTGTGCATTGTGTCCAAACCAAAGCTTGAGTATTTTGGGGGCATAAAAAAACGGAGAAAAAGCAATGCAATTTCTCCGTCTAGTTTTAACTTTGTTTAAAGAGTGAATTATTCACTCCTTTATCTACTACTAGTTCGTAGCTGTTCCACCAGAAAGAGTGGTTTTTTCTTCTACTTTAGTTTTAATGGCTTCATTATTTTCAAAACCTTCAGTATTACCGTTTTTAACATCTTCTTTTTTCTGTGCAACAACTGTTTTGAAAAGTTCACTGTCAGTCGTTATCACGACAACGGTTTTACCAGCAGCAGCAAGTGTTTGGCTTGTCGATTTCGTTTTAATGGTCTCTTTGTTAGTTAGCTCTGCAGCTGTGCTACTAGTAACAACCTTAACGATTTTTGCAATGGTATCAAGCAGATCACCACCTGTTTGACCCGCACTGTTTTCATTAATGGCATCAGTAACAGCCTTTGCAGCAGATTTCGCTACAGCGCGGTTAGCGGCATTAGTGACAACCGTATTGATAACAGTATCATCATTTACAGCTTCATCAATCGTTGTTGTTGTAGCAGTTTTGGTTTTTGTTGCTGATGCAAATGCTTTAAGTGGATCCGTATTACCGGCTTTCTCAAGTGTTTTAGCTAGGGCAGTTAACTTAACAGCCGCTTTAATAACCGCATCACTGGCACCTTCTGCAACTGGATTTTGGTCAAGTTCCGCTTCTGAAACACCTAATATCTCAGCGGTTCTCGTTCTGGCTTCAGCTTCAGTTAAACCTGAATCTTGGTAACTTTTTACCATTGTGGTTAGAGGCGTTACGGCTAATGATTTTAAGCCATACTCCGTAGCATCTTTAGCTTTTGCTGACATTGGCGGAAGATCTGCACCGGTATGTGCATCCTTACAGCCAGTGACAGTAATATCTTCTGTCGGTGTACCCATAAAGATATATTGACCGGGTGAACCTGTTGGATCTACTTCGATAGCGGTAAGATCACCAGATTTTACGGTACAACCGGTTCCTAATCCGTCGGCAACGGTAACAACAGTTCCGTTAGCAGCAGCAGCATCGATTGCCTGATCAATTTCAGCATCAACTGAAGCTTCAGTTGCAGTTGATGTTGGGATGGGGTTCTCACTACAGCCAATGACCATTGACATGGTCGCGGCAAGAAAACTGGTTTTAAACAGTAATGAAAGGTTTTTGGTATCCATTGTTGATTCCTTCTTAAGGGTATTGGGTGCGTATTGATTAACACTGGACATTTTACAATAAGTCGAGCATTAATGTTTACATTAAAATTCTGTATAACTTTAGCGGGTTTTTAGCTTTAAAACAACCTCTTTGTGTGTGATTTTGGTAAAAAAAGAGGAACTAGCGTAGAATGCCTTTTTTTTGCAAGCTTAGATACAAAATTTATTATTCCTAATAATCGCCAGGATAATGAATTGATATCAGTAAAACGGCGTTTTTGAGAGGTTAAATCACTCAATGTTAAAGATAGATCAGATCAATTTTAATGATAGGCAATCCATTGAGAGGGCGCTTGAGCAAACTTTAACCAAAGACCGATTTCGGTTGAGCCAGCAATTCCGCCAATTTTGTTCGAAGTGGCCTGACTCAACGGGTATTCCATCTCACTTATTAGACAATCCAAAATGGCAGCCGTTTTGCCAGAAGTTGATTGATTCTTTAACCGCGGTAGCGCAACACCAACAAAGCATCCCAAATATTCATTATGAAGCCTTGCCGGTTGCTGAGCGGCGATCAGAAATTCTATCACTGATCAAACAACACCAAGTGGTTGTCATTGCGGGGGAAACCGGGTCCGGAAAAACCACGCAAATCCCTAAAATTTGTTTAGAAGCTGGGCGAGGGGTGTTTGGCCGAATTGGCTGTACTCAGCCTCGACGATTGGCGGCAAGAAGTGTTGCTGAACGGATTGCCGAGGAACTTGGGTCTAAGCTTGGAGAATTGGTCGGTTACCAAGTACGTTTTCATGATCAAGTACACGAACAAAGCTTATTGAAAGTGATGACCGATGGGATTTTATTAGCGGAAGTTCAAAAAGATCCCTATTTAAACCAATATGACACGCTGATTATTGATGAGGCGCATGAGCGTTCCATTAATATCGATTTTTTATTGGGTATTCTTAAAAAGCTTTTGGCAAAACGTTCGGATTTAAAATTGATTATTACGTCGGCCACGATTGATACGCAGCGTTTTGCGGATTTTTTTGAAGGCGCGCCAATTATTGAAGTCAGTGGACGAACCTATCCGGTTGAAATTCGCTATCGCCCGTTGGTCAAAGTAAGCGATGACGATGGCAATGAATTTGAACAGGATATGCCCACGGCGATCGGCGATGCCTTGGCCGAATTATCTGAAATCGATCCGTTTGGCGATGTGTTAGTTTTTCAGACCGGTGAAAGGGATATTAAGGAAACGGCGGAAGCGCTGCGCAAGCAACATCTCAAAAACACCGAAATAGTCCCCCTTTATGCGCGATTAAGCATGGCGGAACAAAATAAGGTTTTTCAGACATCTAGCAAACGGCGGGTGATTTTATCGACCAATGTCGCTGAAACCTCTTTAACGGTGCCGGGCATTAAATTTGTGATTGACCCAGGCCTGGTTAGAATTAGCCGCTATTCGGTGCGTTCTAAAGTGCAACGCCTGCCGATAGAAAAAATTTCTCAAGCTTCAGCCAATCAGCGTGCTGGCCGTTGTGGACGCGTTAGTTCAGGGGTCTGTATTCGACTCTATGAGGAAGACGACTTCAATAGTCGCGCCGCCTTTACGCCGCCGGAAATCCATCGTACCTCTTTAGCCACCGTGGTATTACAAATGGCGCAGATGCGCTTGGGGTCACCTAAACACTTTCCCTTTATTGAACCACCGGAAGATAAAGCGCTCAATGATGGTTTTCGACAGCTACAAGAATTAGGTGCTTTAGACGAAAAACGCACCCTTTCTCAGACAGGGCAGCAACTGGCTAAATTGCCATTAGACCCTCGAATGGCCAAAATGGTGTTGGAGGGGCAGAAAAATGGGGTGCTGGCGGAAGTGTTGATTATCGCGGCGGCCATTAGCATTCAAGACCCACGAGATGTCAATGAATCAACACGGCAAGCAGCCAATCAGGCCCATAAAATCTTTGAAGATCGTCGATCTGATTTTTTATTTTTCCTCAATTTATGGCGCTTTTATGAAGATAAGCGTCGCCATTTAAGTCAAAACAAACTTCGAAAATTATGCAAAACCAATTTCCTGTCGTACTTGCGAATGAAAGAATGGCACGATTTATTTTTTCAATTGGAAATGAACTTAAAACGCATGGGCATCAAAGTTGGTGAGTTGCATTTATATGAAGAAGTGCAACAGGGTAAAACCGTGACCGAGCGTCTTTCAGACCTGCATTCTATGGCAGTGCACCGTTCCTTAATGGCTGGTTTGTTGGGGAATATTGCCATGAGAGACGATGAAAATAGCTATCTTGGCGCTCGAAATACTAAGTTGTTTATTCATCCCAGTTCGGCCTTATTCAAGCAAAAGCCTAAATGGTTGTTGTCCGGCGAGTTAGTCGAAACCACCAAACTGTATGCACGAAATAATGCAGTGATTGATGTTAACTGGATTGAACCTTTAGCGCAGCATCTTATCAAACGGCATTATGCCGACCCACATTGGCAGAAAAAATCGGGGCAGGTGGGTGCTTTTGAATCGGTAACCTTGTATGGGCTGCCAATCGTCAATCGACGACGCTGTAATTATGGTCCAATTAATCCTGTGGAATCCCGTAAGCTGTTTATCCAGTTTGGTTTGGTGCAGGGTGAGCTGAATAGTAAAGTGGATTTTTTTGTTCATAATCAAAAGCGTATTGCTGAAATCCATAAACTGGAATCCAAGCTCAGACGGCCGGATTTTTTAGTTGAGGAATCGGTGTTGCATGATTTTTACGATACCCATATTCCGACTCACATTTATAATCAGCCGGCTTTTGAAACTTGGGTCAAGCAGACTCAAAAGAAAGATCCTGACAAAATCAAATCACTCTATTTAGAGCGCGACTTTTTGTTGAAACAAGCGGTTGATGAGCGGGTTGCGATTGATTACCCCGATCAACTCCAGATTAAAAACCAGTTGAGTTTACAAGTCGACTACCAATTTGAGCCGGGCAAAGCCGTTGATGGCATGGTGGTGAAATTGCCCTTGTCCGCGTTAAATCTGGCACAAACAGCAGACTTTGAATGGTTGACCCCCGGGTTATTAAAAGAAAAAACCGCCTTTTATATTAAGGCATTACCGAAAAATCTGCGAAAGCAGTTTATCCCGGCACCACAAACGGCCGAAGCGGTATTGGCTGATATGTCACCCACTAAACGGATTGAGGGTCGTACAGCAGATTACGTTACCCAACTGGTTTGGGCGCTGAATCGCCGTGCACAAAATCGGGTAGCGGCCGCTGATTTTGGCGAAGTTGTGCTACCCGATTATCTAAAACCCTATTTTGTGTTATTGGATGATCAGGGTAAAAAAATTGCTAAAAACAGTGACTTGGAAAAGCTAAAAACAGACTATTTGCATCTGGTTGATGCTCGTATTCAGAAGCATCAATCACATCAGCAAACAGAACATCGTGTCGTTGAAAGTTGGGATTTTGGTGACTTAGCGGATTCAAAAACCATTCGTTCTCAGGGGCTGGAAATGGTTGCCTATCCAGCGTTACAAAAGGCAAATGATCATATTGAATTAACGCTGTTGGGGGATATGGACGAAGCTGAGCAGCATCATCGTGAAGCGGTTATTTTTCTCATGAAACAAGCGCTTGCTGATAAAGAAAAATATTTACAAAAAAAGCTGCCGTTACAAAAGGCCTGTTTGTGTTTTGCGCCCTATGGTAATTGCCAGTCTTTAACGCAGCAAATTATCGATCGTGCGTTATTGGAATGGTTGCCCAATGCTGAAAAGATTCGCCGTCAAGCTGACTTTGAACAACGGTTGGCAGAGGTAAAAACGCACTGGATCGAAACTGCACAACAATTGGCCAAGCAGGTAACGGCTATTTTGACGCAGCACCAAAAAATTGCGAAACAGGTTAAAGGCAAGGTGTCGCCGCGTTGGTTAGCTTCTGTAGCAGATGTCCGTACTCAATTAGATGAATTAATTGATGCTACCTTTGTTCGAGATACCCCTGAAAACTGGCTAAAGCAATTTCCCCGCTACCTACAAGGCATTGAAAAACGGTTAGAAAAAATTGACCTAGACCCTGCCAAAGATCAGAAGCTGATTCGTGAGATTCAACCCTTATTGGATCGTTATCAGGCTCTAGCACACTCCCCAGCGTATCAATTTCACCCAGGCCTGGTTGAAATTCGCTGGTTAATTGAAGAGTTACGATTGTCACTATTCGCTCAGCCGATGAAAACACTCAAACCCGTGTCGATTCCAAGAATACAAAAAAAGCTACAAGCTTTGTGACTCCTTATTTTAGGAAAAGTAATTATTGGTCATAAGGGAAGCTTATGCCATAATAAAGCCAAGTTGATTTATCTTTTTAATTTATCGTAGGGAGTTTAGGGGTTTATGATCTTGTTAAATGCACAGCCTGGTTTTTCAATGCGTTCGATTGTGGGTCTAAGCTTAAGTGCGCTACTGAGCATTGGCTTGCTAAGTGGCTGTAGTGAAGAATCCAAACAGAAAGCCAGTGACGCTATTGAAAATGCTAAAGAAATGGCTCAGGACTCAATGGAAAAAGCACAAGAAACCATAGAAGAGTCGGTTGATGAAGCTACAGAAAAAATGGATGAAATGACTGAGTCGGTCACTGATTCTGTGACGGAAACGGTTGAAGAAACTTACGAAAAAGCCAAGTCACTGAGTGCGGCTGAAGCGGCTCCGATGTTATTGGCTGAAAATGCAACTGCAGGAGTCGATCTCTATAAGTCATGTGTTGGCTGTCATGGCGCAAAGGGAGAAGGCGGTGTCGGTCCAAGATTGGCAGGTCGTGATGCAGAACAAATGATAGCCAATTTAAAAACCTACCGTGAAGGTGGGCAAGTCGGGCCAATGAGTTCGCTAATGACGCCTTATGTCAAAAACCTTTCTGATACCGATTTAAAAACGATGGTGGATTATATCAGTCAGTTTTAACCTCATTTTCTTGGTCAGTGTCTTCTGGCCGACCTTGCAGCCCACCTGAATGATAAAGAATTACTTTCGAATTGGGTGGGATTCTTTGTAGTCGCATTTCTTCTAAAAATCCATGTACCATTTTACTGGTGTAGATGGGATCCAATAAAATACCAAAATTAGTTTCAAACCAGCGTTGATCGGCTAGACACGCTTCAGTTGTTTTTGCATAGCCACCGCTACTGTACTGGGTGAGCAGTTGCCAGGTCACTGAGTGGTGCGCTGTATTCGCTCTGTTATCAGCAAGATGACTAATTGACTCCCGTAAATAGTCTGCTTGATTGAGCGTTGCGATGCCAAATAAGGCTCGTACGGAAACAGGATTTCGTTGACTCATTTTAACCAGGCCTGCCAAGGTGCCACCGGTTCCCACTGCTGTATAAAGGTGTGACCAAGTCGGACATTGCTGATCAAGTTGGTCGATCACGGCTTCAAACCCTTGTATGGCAAGCTCATTGGTTCCGCCTTCTGGCAGAATAAAACTGTTCGGAAAATCCTCTTGCAGTTGCCGTAAAAATGCTGGGTCTTCCTTTTGTCGATAAGCCTGACGGCTCATAAAATGCAATTGCATGCCATTCGCCTGGGCGGTCAATAAGGTTGGACTCCATTTTTGAGGGCAGTTTGCCAGCTCATCGCCTCGAATCATTCCGACGGTTTCAAAACCAAATGTCTTCGCCGCTGCAGCCGTTGCAGCAATATGATTGGAATAGGCTCCGCCAAAGGTAATGAGTCTGAGGGTGCCTTGCTTGCGAGCCTGATCTAAGTTTAACCGCAGCTTATGCCATTTATTGCCTTGAATGGCAGGGTGATTTAAGTCATCACGCTTCATCCATACCTGTAGTTGGTGGCTTTCAAAGAGTGGGTGCTTAAGCGGTTGTAGTGGTGTGACGATAGAAGAGGTTAGCAAATTAACGAATCTCAATTTTATTTGTTAGAATAGCGCTTTATTTTAACGGAAGGGTGGATGACAAGGATGGAACATTTAACCACAAGCTTAGATGTGATGTTTATTTTGCTGGGAGCCATTTTGGTGCTGTTTATGCACGCCGGATTTGCTTTTTTAGAAGTGGGAACCGTACAACATAAAAACCAAGTGAATGCACTGGTCAAAATTATGACCGATTTAGGGGTTTCAACCGTTGCGTACTTCTTTATTGGCTATGGCATCGCCTATGGCGTCTTTTTAGGGTTCAATATCGATGGACAGCTCACCCAGCAGATGACAGAAAAGTCTGGCTATGAATTGGTGAAATTCTTTTTTTTAATGACTTTTGCCGCAGCGATACCCGCTATCGTATCGGGTGGAATTGCTGAAAGAGCCCGTTTTAACCCAGTGTTGATGTCTACTTTTCTCATTGTAGCTTTTGTTTATCCGTTATTTGAAGGCATTGCCTGGAATGGCAATTTCGGCATCCAAAATAGCTTGGAAGCGATGTTTGGTGCGCCTTTTCATGATTTTGCTGGGTCAATTGTGGTTCACGCTGTTGGTGGTTGGATTGCTCTGGCAGCGATTATTGTATTAGGTGCTCGTCATAATCGTTATGATAGCCAAGGCAGAATGCGCACGGTTTATCCACCTTCCAGTATTCCGTTTTTAGCCTTGGGTGCTTGGATTCTATCAGTGGGCTGGTTTGGCTTTAATGTCATGTCTGCTCAAGCGATTGAAGGTATTCAAGGGTTAGTCGCGATGAACTCTTTAATGGCAATGGTTGGCGGCATTATTGCAGCCACTTTTGTTGGAGAGAAAGATCCCGGCTTTATTCATAATGGTCCACTTGCTGGACTGGTGGCGATCTGTGCAGGATCAGACATTGTGAGCCCGCTTGGCGCATTGGTGATTGGATTGGTTGCCGGGGCCTTATTTGTGAAAGCCTTTACTTGGACGCAAAAAACGCTCAAAATTGATGACGTACTTGGGGTTTGGCCATTGCACGGACTTTGCGGAGTCTGGGGTGCAATTGCAGCGGGCATCTTCGGTGCCGAAGCGCTTGGGGGTTTAGGGGGCGTTTCGCTAATGTCGCAAATTGCAGGGAGTGTATTAGGTGTTGTTGTTGCCCTGATTGGCGGTTATGCCGTTTATTGGTTGGTTCATAAAGTGATGGGGTTAAGACTTTCCGATGAAGAACAATACATCGGTGCTGATTTGGCCATTCATAAAATTCACGCCAACCCACCTCGCGAAGAATATTAATTCATTTTAAGATTTTGAAACCCGCTAATAAGAGCGGGTTTTTTGTTATAGTTGCTTTTTATTTTTAAAGACCTTTTCCAATATGCGCAAATTATCTGCAGACCAGCTTTATCGATTTACGTCGATAGACGATCAAGACTTTCAATCAAATCATTCTGATACTAAAGAGTTTATGAGGCGCTTTCATCCTCGAGCGTATCAATCGCTAAACTTCGGATTACATTTGCGCCGGAACCAAAATAATATTTTTATTATGGGCGAACCTGGCGTCGGACGCATTGGCATGACCAAGTCCATGTTGCGAGAAGCTGCCAAGCGTAAGCCTATTCCTCAAGATGTGGTATTGGTGTCGGATTTTAGTGAAACCAATAAAACGCAATATTTATTTTTTGATGCAGGGCATGGTCATGCTTTTAAGCAAGCAATCGAAGAGCTGATTACGCAGCTGAAAAGTCAATTACCGGTGGTGTTCGACGGTCATGCTTATCAACTTAAAAATCAACAACTCGAGAATGATTTAGCAGAGAAACAAGAGGATGCTTTAGAGCCCGCATTGGACTTGGCTGAATCCCTCAGTATTGAGGTCCAGCAAAATGAAAACAACTTTGTTTTGTATGCGGTGGTTGAAGGTGAGCGGCTGCGAATGGCCGACTTGAAAAAACTGGAAGAACCTTTGCAAAAGCAGTTTATCGAGGCGCTGGATCAAGTTGAAGAGGCCCTTAATAAAGGCTTGACGCATTTTCCCTTTTTACAGCATGAGTTTATGGATGCTGGAAAGCGTCTTAATACCGAAGTAACACATGCCCATTTAGCCCCCTTAATTGATGCACTTAAAATGGAGTTTGGTGAAAGTAAGTCGGTGCGTGGCTATTTAGAAGCCCTCAAAAATGCCATTGTTTCAAAGTTACATCTATTTTGGGATCAATCCGCGGATCAGGTGACCAGTGCGGCGCAAACTTCAATGGAAGAACTGCTAGCCGAGCAGTCTGGGATGTCGGTATTTGAGGTCAATTTATTGGTGGATCACACTGGGCTGAAACATGCGCCAGTGATTTACGAGCAAAATGCTTCTATGCCGAAGTTGTTTGGTTATACCATTAATTCTGCAAGCGCAACGGTTACCGATCCTTTAACCCTGGCAATGAATCATCAAGCTGGTTTATTGCAAAAAGCCAATGGCGGCTTTTTGATGCTCAGTATTCAGTCGGTGTTAAAAGAACCTGAAATCTGGTCAAACTTAAAAGCCGCTTTGATGAGCAAACGGTTGACGTTTGAAATTCCCTCATCCAGTAGTGTCGTGCCATATCATTTACCCGATTACCCTCTTGACGTGACGCTCGTATTAGTGGGGCAAGCGGAGCATTTTTATGCCTTGCAAGAACTCGATGCGCAGTTTAACCGATTATTTAAAGTGCAAGTTGAGTTTGAAGCTGAGTTAGCAAGAACTCCCGAACATGAATTGGTATTGGCAAAACAATTGGCCAGTGAAGTTGAGGCTTGGGAAGACTTACCCGTTTTACCCTCTGCCTTGGAACGTCTGATTGAATATGCATCACGACTGGTTGAATCTCAGGAGCGACTTTATACAAATAAGGCATTATTGCGGGACGTATTAGCCGAAGCTAATGCCTTTGCCCGTGCGCATGATCAGCAAGAAGTCACCCGAGAAATTATTGAAGATACCATTGCGCAACGTGACTTTCATACTGGCTTAATGGAAGATCATTATCACCGAGCCATTATTGAAGAACAGGTCCTGATTAAGGTCGTGGGGCGTCATGTCGGTATGGTTAATGGCCTGACGGTGTTAACCGTGGGTCGTCAATCTTTTGGTCAACCAGTCCGAATCACGGCTCAAGCCTCAGCTGGAGATGAAGGGGTGGTGGATATTGAACGAGAAATTGAGATGGCCGGCCCGATTCACTCTAAAGGCATGTTGATTCTCTCGGGCTATTTGCGCGGACGTTATATGAAACACAAATCCCTCGGGTTTAGCGCATCGATTGTAATGGAACAAACCTATGATGGGGTTGAAGGCGATAGTGCCTCATCAGCAGAGCTACTGGCATTGATTTCTTCCATTTCACAAGTCCCGTTGCGACAAGATATCGCTGTGACGGGTTCAGTGAATCAATTCGGTGAAATTCAACCGATTGGTGGCGTGAATGAAAAAATTGAAGGCTTTTTTAAAGTGTGTAAAGCGCGTGGATTGACGGGGTCTCAGGGCGTTGTCATCCCAGAAGCGAATGCCAAACACTTAATGCTCAATGCAGAAGTCAGAGCCGCAGTTGCTGATGAGCGTTTCCACTTGTACGCGATGAGTCACATTGATCATGCTTTGGAATTGTTGTCGGGTACTGACGTTGGTGAAATTGCTGCTGACGGTCATTATCCTAAAGGCAGCTTAAATGAGAAAGTGATGTTGGCTTTGCAAGATATGAATGCCAAGGACAGCGATCATAACTGAGATCTGTTAAACGCCATGCATGCCTAATGGGGTTGGGAATGACGACGTTTCATGCGTTTTTGCCAGGCTCGAGCAACATGGCGTTTCCAAAAAAGGTGAATCCCAAAATAACTGATCACTGCCAAACAGAGGCCTACCACAAAACTGCCTAAATACAGGGGCAGCCAAAGTTCACCTAAGGTGGTGGTTAACCAATGCCAGCTCATTTCAAATTGTAAATCCGGTTTTGCCGGCGCATCTAATAGCCAAGTCCCGACGAGATAATTAAAATAAAAAATTGGTGGCATGGTGAGGGGGTTGCTTATCCAAACCAGCGCGACACTGATTGGCAAATTGGCGCGGATAAAAATGGCGGTAATCGCGGATGTGACCATTTGTGAAGGAATGGGAATCGACATCCAAAACAACCCGTTTGCAAAGGCTTTCGCTGTGCTGTGGCGGTGAATATGCCATAAACTGGGGTTCGCAATCCACTGGGCTAAAAAACCGAGCCCTTTGGTATTTCTGATTTTCTCTGGACTGGGAGAATATTTTTTGAAAATCTTTTTTGGCATATGTTTCGTTACTTTGTTGTTGGCCTAGTCACTGCACTGGTGTGGTTTTACCAACTCGCGGTCTTACCCGGTTGGCAAAGCATTCTGCTGGCCGCATTGCTGTTGGTGGGGTTAGACTTCTTTTCAAGCCGTCAGGCACTGATATCCCGGTTACGCCAAATTATTATAGGGTTTCTGAGCGGCTTTATTTGGGTTTTTTTGATGATAATTATGAGTCCAACCCTCTCAAAGTCAGCCTATTTTGCCCCCATTGAAGTGATGGCAACGATCGTTGAACGACCGGAAGTCATTGCCAGTCCAAACGATTCAAGTCCTAAAAGATTGAAATTAGTATTGCAGCTGTCACATTGGCATAGCCTTGATGACCAAAATGACCAGGCCTGGTCATTTTGGCAACCGCAGATTCAATTGAATTGGTATCACCCAACAAAACTGCCCCAAACGGGGGAGCAATGGCGCTTTAGAGTTAAATTAAAACCGCCGCAAGGCAGTTTAAATCTAGGTGGCTTTGACTATGAAGCTTATTTATATGAAAAAGGTATCCGTGCAAAGGGCTATGTACTAAATCAAGACGATTCAGCAATGAGGGTTGCACCGACTAATGGCGTTTATCTACGTGAATCTTTGGCTCAGCATTTAGCACCCTTATTTGAGACAAGCCGATTCAAAGGCATTTTTCAGGCATTGGTTTATGGCGATAAAGCCGCTATCAGTAAAGATGACTGGCAACTTTTAAGACAAACGGGCACCGTGCATTTAATGGTGATCTCCGGACTGCATATCGGCATTATGGCTGCATTTGGTTTCGCACTGTTTGCGCTGATTTGGCGAGGTCTTATTCGTTGGACGGATTGGCATTGGGTGATGACAACGCCGCGGCTGGTTTTTGGGTCAGTGGGTGCGATTATAATTGCGACGCTTTATATGAGTTTGGCTGGCTATTCGATACCCACACAACGCGCCTGGATGATGGTCGTGGTTGTGGCCTGCTTGGTAATGATGAGACGCCAGTTTCAACCCTGGTCGGCGTTAGCCTTGGCAGCCGCGTTGATTTTATTATGGCATCCGTCATCGGTGTTGAGCTCAGGATTTTGGTTATCTTTTATTGCCGTGGCCATTATTTTTAAAGTCTTGTCTTTGCCCAAAATTCGTCAAGCACCTGCTTGGCAAAAAATGCTATGGGTGCAACTCAGTTTAACCATTGGCATGATCCCGGTTTTGGCGGGTTTTTATCAACAGTTTGCGGTGGGGAGTTTAATTGCCAATCTTATTGCGGTGCCCTTTGTCAGTTTAGTGGGCTTGCCGTTGTTATTTTTGACAGTAGGGATTAGCTTCATTTCATACGATTTGGCGCAATGGATGATGACCCTTCATGAACAACTATGGCAATTGCTTTGGTGGGGCTTAAATGGCGTTGCGGAGTCGTTCGAATTTTGGCAGACTGGCCAGCTATCGTTTATTGAGGTAGCGGCGATTTATGGCGGCATTGCATTGCTCGTCACTGGGGGGAGATTGCCTCTGACTGGGGGGTGGAAAACGTTAGGGGGGTCAGGGGTTGTTCTGGGGCTCGTTTGGATGCTTTGGCCGTCGTCACCGTTAGCGTTGGGCGAAGTGCGCATGACGGTATTGGATGTTGGGCAGGGGCAAGCGATTGTGTTTGAAACCCGCAATGAAACTATTATTTATGATGCCGGCCCCAAATGGACCGATCAGTTTGATGGCGCACAATTAGCCATCTTGCCTTATCTCAAATCACAAAGACGTCAACAGCTAGATTTATTCATCGTCAGTCATTCTGATCAAGACCATGCCGGCGGAACAGCCAGTTTATGGAATCATATTGCGGTACTAGACTTTGTTTCAGGGCAAGCAAAACGGTTAAATCAGCAACAGCCTCAATGGAAGGTTCGTCCTTGTGAAAATGGCCAGGCCTGGTTGTTTTCAGGGGTCAAGTTTGAAATTCTGTCGCCAGAAAAGGGCGAAAATCGTCCGCTTGATGATAATGATACGTCCTGCTTGTTAAAGGTTTCAACATCGCAAGCCTCGATTTTGGTACCAGGGGATTTAACGGAAAAGATGGAGCGCCAATTAGTCGATAAGCTGGGATCAAAATTGAAGGTCGATCTGTTAGTGGCGGGGCACCATGGCAGTCAAACCTCCACCTCTCAGACCTGGTTAGATGCGATATCGCCAAGCGAAGTGGTGATTTCAAGTGGTTTTGCCAATCGTTATGGCTTTCCGAGTCAACCCGTTATCGACCGTTTAAAACGCCGACAGATTCCGTGGCGAAATACAGCCTGTGACGGTGCAATTCAGTATAAAATAATACCCAACTTGACAAAACAAACTACGAAACCGAAATCCAAGTCAGCCTCTGAGATAATTTGGCTGGGCAGCGAAAAACAGCATCGTGCCAAATGGTTTTACAGTCGGTGTGATGCATTTTCATCAACAAGCCGTCAAGCATATCAGCCTTGATATCAGCTGAATTGCAAGTTGCAAAAGGGGAAATCATGAAGTTAGTCAAGCAGGGAAACATGTAATGAGTTGGCCAGGATTTTGGACACAATCACCAACCCAATCTTGGAAAACAGCGCTATTATGGCCTATCGGAAAACTGGTCTGTGGGGTTGCTGCGCTTAGACTGCGACGTTTTAATAAGCGAAGAGTCATGCAAGCGACAGCTCGACAAACGGTTGCGCAGGTCATCGTGGTCGGCAATATTGTGGTGGGTGGAACGGGGAAAACTCCGTTTATTCAATGGCTGGGAAAACAGTTGGCTGCGCAAGGGTTACGCTATGGTGTTGTGAGTCGAGGCTATGGTGGCCAATCCAGCAGTTGGCCGCAATGGGTGACGGAACATTCTGACCCGAAAATGGTAGGAGATGAACCCGTTTTATTGGTCAGCACTTTGGGATGCCCGATGGCGGTCTCACCCAAACGCACTGAAGCGATCGCATTACTGGAATCCAAATATGAATTAGATGTCATTATCAGTGATGATGGCTTGCAGCATTATGCCATGGCGCGTGACGTTGAAATTGTGATGATGGATGCGCAACGCCTATTAGGCAATGGGCTTTGTCTGCCAGCTGGGCCGATGCGAGAACCCAAAAAACGCTTAGCGATGGTCGATTTTGTGGTTTGGAACGGCGGTGATGCATCTGATTTGGTGGCTGAGAGCAGTAGTGTCATGCAATTAACGCCACATCAATTTCGGTCTGTTGCCAACCCGAAGATGGTCTTGCCGGCCATTAGCTTTAAAGCGGATAAGGTCAATGCCATTGCCGGTATTGGGAGTCCCAAACGTTTTTTAAAAACCCTGAACGACTTGGGGGTTGAATCCGATTTCAAGGCCTTTGATGACCATTATCAATTTAGCCCTGCCGATTTTGCAGGGTTTGACCATACCAAACCTTTGCTTATGACGGAAAAAGATGCGGTAAAATGTCGGGCGTTTGCACAAGCCAATTGGTGGTACTTAGAATTAAAGCCTGTTTGCCCGGAAGGGCTCATGCATCAAATTTTGCAAAAAATTGGACATCATCAAGCATTTGAGGGGTTATTAAGAGACCTCTAATTCAATAACCAGGGGCTCAGCTTGAAAAGTCCCAAACTAGAAAGAGAAAACATCATGGATCCGAAATTGTTAGACATTCTTGTCTGTCCGGTGACGAAAACCACTTTACAATTTGATAAGACCAAGCAAGAGCTGATCTCGACGGCAGCCAATCTTGCTTATCCCGTTCGAGATGGCATTCCCATTATGCTGGAAGACGAAGCCCGTGCTTTAACGGCTGAAGAAAAAGAACAGTATTTAAGACAAAAACGTTAACCGGCTAATCAGCCTCAATTAGAGAAGACTTTTGAATGTCGTTTATTGTGATCATTCCCGCACGTTTTGAATCGACCCGATTATCGGGCAAACCTTTAAAAATGATTGAAGGCAAACCGATGATTGAATGGACTTGGAGACAAGCCCAAAAAGCGGGCGCTAAAAGTGTCATTATTGCCACCGAATCTACCCAAGTACAGCAGGCTTGTGAAGCCTTTGGCGCAGAAGTGTGTTTGACTGCATTGCATCATCAATCAGGTACAGAACGCATTGCCGAAGTGGTCGAGCGTTTAGGATTGCAGGATGATGAGATTATTGTCAATGTCCAAGGCGATGAACCCATGTTACCACCCGAGTTGATTCAACAAGTGGCTGAGGGATTAGAACAACACCCGCAAGTCAATATGGCGACGCTATGTGAACCGATTGAGGATGTGGAGACCGTTTTTGACCCACATGCGGTGAAGGTGATTCGCAACCATGAAAACCATGCATTGAACTTTACCCGTGCGCCCATGCCTTGGTCTCGTGACACCTTTACGTCAACCTCAAAAACGTTACCGGAAAATTGGCACTATAAACGTCATATTGGTCTTTATGCCTATCGAGCCGGGTTTGTGAAACGTTATGTGGCCTGGCCAGAATGTGAGCTAGAACAAGTCGAACGGTTAGAGCAATTACGCGTTCTATGGCATGGTGAAGCCATTTTGGTATTGGATGCGGTGATGGATGCCGGTATTGGCGTTGATACGGCAGAGGATTTAGAGAAAGTGCGACGTGTATTTGCACAAAAAATAGCCAATTCCGAAGGAAAGGCATGGTAAAGCTACTCAATATCCTCACCCTAGTTGCGGTTGTCTATTTTGTGTATTGGATGATTAAACGCAAGTTCAGACAGCGTCAATTAGCCAAACAGGGCATTGTTGTTCAGCAGCAGGGGATGCGTCCCATTACCTTATTTAGTATTGTGATGGTGTCCATGTATGCTGGCTATATGCTGTGGTATCTATTTCAAAGCGAATAAAGCGACTTTAAAACGCTAGACTAGCGAAAGCGATCCAGTTGTTGGCAAAGCCCCTCTAAGGCATCGATGAGCCGGCCAGTGGGTCTTTGATAGGCATCTGATTCGATTTGTATAAACTGATCTTTGGTGACGGCTTCAATTTGGTCAAACCGTTGCCATTTCTGTTGCCAATTGCGCTGGCGCTCTGGTTGTCCTCCCAGTAATATCACCTGCGGGTTTTGTTGAATCACCGCTTCATAATTGACTTGTGGCGCTAGGAGAGGCAAGTCGGCAAAGCTATTTTTAGCCCCACAAATATCCAGTGCCTGGCTAATAAACTGATCACCATTGACGGTGATCAACGGCGCATCCCAAAGTTGATAAAACACCCGAAGGGGGGGGCGATGACGATATTGCTGGCGCAATTGATGGAGTTTGACTTGCAAGCGCTGCGCTTCCTGGTTAGCAGTCCTCTGGTGCCCTGTCAGTTCACCGATTTCGCGGATCAAGCTTGGAATTTCCGCTAATTGCTGACTCTCTCTAATCCATAATTGAAATCCAAGTTGTTGCAAACGGCGAATCTCTTGGGCCGAACTGCCCGATCGCCAAACTAAAATAACATCGGGTTTCAGTTGCAACAGCGCCTCATAATTTAGAGCATTCAAGCTGCCGACTCGAGCAATAGAACGAGCTGCTAATGGATAGTCGGAATACTCAACCGCACCCACTAAATGATGGCCAGCACCTGCGGCAAAGACCAGTTCGGTAAAGCTAGGCGCTAAAGAAACTAATCTCGGAGTAGCGTGAGGGGGGGGGTGAGTGGGTTTGGCATTGACAGTATGGCTGGCCAAATAGAGGCCTATTAAAAGCAGACTCAGTACTGGCAATCGAGCGAAAAAACGCATTAAAAATCCACGCCTTTTTGCGCCATAATACCGTTTTTATAGGCATGCTTTTCCTCTTTTATATCGGAAACCGTATCGGCTAATTCACGCAATTCGATAATGGCCGAACGACCAGTAATAACCACATGTTGTTGCTCTGGACGGTTTTTGAGTGCAGCGAGTACCATTTCTTTGTCTAGATAATGATAACTGAGTAAATAGGTCAACTCATCTAGTAATACTAAATCATAGCTGGTATCGCTGAGCATTTTGCTGGCGACCTCCCAAGCACGTTTTGTCGTGGCGATATCCTGATCAAGATTTTGGGTATCCCAAGTAAAACCATCGCCTAAAACATGCCACTCACATAAGGGCTGTTCTTTAAAAAACGCTTCTTCGCCTGTGTCAGTTCGGCTTTTAATAAATTGGCAGACCCCCACCTTGAGACCATGTCCCAAGGCGCGAGCAACCATTCCAAACCCCGACGTTGATTTTCCTTTGCCTTGACCTGTGATCACAATCAGCACACCTTTCTCAGAATCTGCTTTTTCAATAGACGCTTCGATTTGCGCTTTTTTGCGAGCCATTTTCAAGGCGTGGTATTCGGCTTGTTTGTTGGTTGATGACATTCTAACTTCCTTAGAGTTGGCCTTTAATACCGACAAACACTTGTGTGCCGCCATTGGCATAGACAAACGTTGGGGTAGAGATACCGCCTCTAGGGCTACCAACGGCCGTGGTGTAATCTTCATTAAACAGATTCAACACTTTACCATAAACCGTTAAGTGCGCGTTAAGCTGATAATCAGCTACCAAATCCGTGACCGTATAGTTGCCAATCTGAGCACCGGTTTGGTTAGGCTCATCAAAGGTTTCACCCACATAACGTACGCGGATGCCTAAATGGGTATCAGATAATTGATAGTTGTCGAAACTGACACTGGCTTGAGAAGCAGGGCGTCTGGCCAACCATTCTCCGGCATCATTTTTCGCCGTTTGCTGGCTGTATTGCAGATTCAATTGGCTTGCCAGTGCTAACCATTCTCTCTGATAACTTGCTTCGATACCTTGGTAGTGCGATTGTCCATCAAGATTGACATAACTACCAAAACTGCCGGTATTTAAATCATAATCAATTTCATCGCCAATTTTGGCATCAAAATAACTGATTTCAAACCCCTTGATGTGAAACGTGACATCATAACTGGTTTGGGTCTCAGGTGTCAGCATCGGGGCCGCAGCATCGGTATAACTGATTTCTGCTAGAGAGGGCGCACGATAGGCGGTGCCATAATTCGCAGCTAAATAACTGTCAATCGTCAATTGACCCTTGAGGCCAATATTGCCCGTGTTTTTATTGTTGTATAAAGAGTATTCATCTTGGCGCAGTCCGGCATTCAAAACTAAGGTATCCTCCAAAAGCTGTTGCTGTAAGCTGGCGCTATAGCCCAGTTGATCATAGTTATTTGTGTTTGAATTCTGGTTGCTGAGATAGCGCTTATCCATGGCTAGGCGTAGTGTTTGATTGGCTTGAGGTTGCCAATTCAGTTGCGTTAACGCTTGGGTGAGCTTTCCAGCAGAATAAAGCGTTTTACTTTCGGTGTCTTGGGCGCTGGCAGTAAATTGAACCGTGTCCCCGCTAAATTGGTAACGCAATTGGCGTAGTCTGTTTTTAAGCTCACTGTTGGCATCGGCACTGGGGTCATTTCCGTAATCGATTTCGCCTTGCGCTTGACGTTGCTGAAAGTTCGTCTCAATACGGTGCCCTTGAGATGGATTAATCCCTACTTTAATGCCTAAATCGGTTTGCTGATAACCATCACTTTCCAAGCCATCGGTTGACCGTTGGTAAGGTTTGACCGCACTGAAACCATCGGTTTTTAAAGTCGAGAAGTTTACAGAAAAATCGGCATTCTGTTGTTTAGCGCCAGCAGCAAAACGCAGCTTTTGGAAACCATAACTGCCCGCTTCATAGCCGAAACCAGCTTGATTAGAAGCCTGACGCGTAATGATATTGATGACACCTGACATAGCGCCACTGCCCCATTGTGCGGATTGAGCACCTTTGATGATTTCAATACGTTCGACATTATCAAGGTTCAAAGTTTCAAAATAGGCGCCATTGATATTCATGGGGTCATTGAGTTCAATGCCATCTTGCAATACCAAAATGTGTTTGGCTGACTGGCCTCTCAGCATAACGGACGTTGCGCTTCCTAAGCCGCCATTACGAGTACTGAAAAATCCAGGCAATTCCTGCAAGGCATCCTCTAGGGTTTGGTATTGTTTTTCTTCAATTTGCTGACGACTGATAATATGCATTTTTGAGGTGACGGCTTGAGCCGACTCTTGCGAATTATGCGCCGTGACAATGATCGGATCGATTTGACTACTGGCCGCAAGGGTGATCGTAGGGGTTAGCAGCGTTAAAAGGGCTGCTTGTAATGTGGTTTTTTTCATGAAAGTTTCCTTCAATTCATATTGATAATGAACGAAGGCAAAACGGAGACTTAGCTTAACCGATAGGAATGCTTGTCCTTTGAACGGCACAGACCTAACCAAAAAAGATAAATACACGCCGTATTGCCCACCGCAATCGGTTGTGTCAGCATTTGCTGACCCTTTTCAGGCCGGTCTCCGGGCTTAAGAGCAATTTCAAATGGCCTTCTCGGAAGTAATTCCAATGGCATGATCATTTGTCTTCTCTATTACCGTTGCGGGGGCAGCGTTTGATTTGCACAAACTTCCCGTTTAACTGGCGTATTGAGTTCACCAGCACCTAAAAAAGCGCATTATAGCGGGAATGATTCTAAAATGTTAAATAAATAAACTCTGTTGTTGTGGCGTTTGAGCAAAATAGGTAGCAGCACCAGCATAATCAATGCCGTCAATCATATCTTCCTCACGGTATCCCAATAGCTGCATACTCATTTCACAAATCGTAAATTTCACGCCCAATTCCAAACACAGTTGGCGAAAATCATCAAAAGGCAGTTGGTTTTGTTGTTGTAACGTTTTCTTAAACATCCAGGTTGCAGCCGAGGTCATCCCTGGCAGCCCCCAAACACTGTCGGGTAAAAAACGCCAATTAATCTGCTTGAGCCAGTCTGGGCCGAGCGGACTTTTTAACGGCATGCCGGGATTCCCCACTGGCGACACCTTGAGTGCGCTGGTGTCTTTCAGTAAGCAGTTGATGCCGTAAAAAGTAAAAAAGATTTCTGCCTCTTTGCCCATTGCCACCGCGCTACTGGCAAGAATCATGGATGGATAAGCCCAGTCTAAAGAGCCTTTTGATTGGATAATACTAAAGTCTGCGGTGGGTTTTGTCGAAGCTGACATACAATGATTCCTGGCAAATTAATCGCTAAATCGTCCCAAAATAACCATACCCACGAGGGGCATGGGCATAAAGGCCTGGTTATTTTGAGTCGGTTGGCGGAGATTTAAAGAGTTTTTGCGTCCAATGATAAGACAACCACAAAGCGGGCGTAATCACCACAAGCGTAAACTGCATCGCCATCAGTGACTCGCTCAGTGTGCTTCCTTGGTATTGAGTTAAAGCGCCCACCAATATCGTCAAGATGGCACTATTGCGTATCGCGCGTTTTAAAGGGGAAAGAGGGTGAGCCATTTCAATCTTCCTTTGGATTAACCAATTGAGTTAAACAGCTAAAGTAAGCCGATTCATCCGGCAAGCCGCCATTTTGTTGTGCTTGCCATAGCGCTTCCCCCAAACAGTCCATCATGGCATGTTCGGTTTCATGGACATCTTTAAGGCGTTCTCCTAACTGGCTGTAAATGGCTTGAATACCGGCAGGCTGATCCAACACCACTTGTTCTTGCAGGCCTAAATGCATGCCCATGTGTAAAAATGGGTTGGTTTCCCCCATTTCGGGTAAGTAGTCATTACCAAGGTGCTTAGCGTTATTGAGCATCGCATGATATTCCGGATGCATTTCAATCACTTTTGCAACTTGTTGTTCCATTGCATCCAGTGGCACATTTTGGATTGCTTTTTGCCAGGTATCCGCAAAGAACTGGCGCATTTTATCTCTTTCGGTTGTATAAAACATAATGTCGATAGTTGATGAATTCGGACGGATAGTTTACCGAAATACAGCACTGATGTCGGAGGATTTTTATTGGTTTCAGCGAGTGAGTCTGTTTATTCTGAATCGCTCTGTAATGAAGCACTAAATTGGTGCGCTAAGGGTATATGAAAATAGTTAAAATCAGATTTTATTTGAGTTATCAATAACCTAACTTTGTGGCATGGACGCTGCTAATCACTCTGAATTATTGTCTAAAAATAATTCTAGGATGGTTCAATGCAAAATCAGGGTTTGTTTAGGCATGATGATGCAATCTTGCCAAATTTAATGGCGTTTAGCTACGTGCTGTTGACCTATATCGTGGGGTTCGGCTTATTGCTGTTGGAGCCGTCACTGTGGAGTTTGCTGGGGGTGGTTTTGTTAGCGCACTCAATGGTCATTGCTTCCTATCTATTACATGAAGCCGCTCACTATAGTTTGTTTCGAAAAAAGACTCACAATCGCTGGTTCGCAGAAGTTTGTCTGTGGATTACCGGTTGCAGTTATTCTCATTTTGATGATGTTCAGCACAAACACAATCGACATCATATTGATCGTGCCGATATTGTTTCTTTTGATTTTCGTGAAACCATACCAAAGCACCCGCTATTGCTGAAAGTAATTAAAGCATTTGAATGGGCGTATATCCCCGCGCTGGAAATATGGATGCACCTAATGGTGGTTCTGTTACCTTTTATCAAACCCAGTCGTCGACAGCGGCGAGGGCGCGTTATGATGGCGTTAATATTACGGGTGGTTTTTTTTGCGTGGTTAGTTTCAATTTCTTGGCATGTGTTGTGGCTATATCCATTGGCCTATTTACTGTTTTTAACCGTTATGCGCTTTATGGATATTCATCAACATACCTATGAAGTGTTCGAAACTCTGGATCAAAAACGGGGGCCAGAGGCCAAGTTACGTGATGCCGAATTTGAGCAACGCAATACCTATTCTAATCTGTTGTCGGTTCGCTACCCTTGGTTGAACTTACTGGTATTAAACTTTTGCTATCACAATGTACACCATGCCAGTATGTTGCAACCTTGGTATCGGTTACCGAAACTGAACGCCGAGATGTTCGACATAGACCATCCTCAACAATTGACCTTCAAACACCTCGTAAAAAGTTTTCACCGTTATCGAGTACCACGCATTTTAAATGGCGATCCAGTGGACTTGGATGTAAAGCAGGATGAAGGTGAAACGTTTATTGGGGTTGATGGCGTTTCTTTTTTAACCGCGCATTAACCGTAAAGGGTTAGACATGACACACGTTACCAAATTTTGGCCCATCTTAACTGGGCGGCACACTTATGAAAAAACCTTATCAACCAGAGGAAGAGGGCAAGGTGAGATTATTAAAGCCCCCATCCTGGCTTACTTAATTGAAACCTTGAATGGTCGTATTCTGTTTGATGTCGGTTGTGATTATCAAAAGATTCAACAACAAGATCAAAGAAAACATTATTACGAGCATGATGGCTTTCCGTTTGGGCCACCAGAAATGTCTGAAGAAGAGCGATTACCAAATCGACTTGAGGTGTTGGGCTTAAAACCAGAAGATGTTGATTTGGTGTTTTGTAGTCATCTGCACTTTGACCATGCCGGCGGCTTGTGTGAATTTTGTCATGCAGAAGTGCATGTGCATGCGAAAGAAATGCAAGCTGCAAAGGAACCAGCTGATGAGGCCTACTTTGCTTCAGACTTTGAACTGCCGCTAAACTGGAAACTGCAAACCGGTGAGTATGATTTGGCTCCCGGCGTCAGTGCGATTGAAACGCCTGGACATACCGCTGGACATATGTCGATGTTAATTGAATTACCTAAAGGACAACCGATTTTATTGGCGGGTGATGCAGCGGACCTACAAGAAAATATCGATGAAGAAGTGGCACCGGGGCTCTGCTGGCAGGACGATGCGGCGATGGCCGTTCAAAGCATTCAAAAATTGAAATCGCTGAGTCAGAAGAATCAAGCAGTGATCTGGCCTAATCATGATTGGGACTTTTTTCAACGTCATAATCGTTTTCCAAATTATTTTGAGTAATGGCAATGCAACTGAAATTGTTTAAAACCCTATGGGGACATCAACTGTCTTTTGAGCAAGCTTGTGAACAGGCTTCGGTTGCTAATTTTCAAGGCATTGAAGGACCTGCGCCTTTAGATCGAAATGATCAACAGCAATGGAGTGGGATGTTGCGATGGCATGATCTGGATTATATTGCCGAAATCGTCACAGGTGGAGACTATGTTCCCCAGCGAGATTGGACGCCAGAGCAACATCTGGAAGAGTTTCAAAAACGGCTAGAGGCCAGCATGAGTCTCTCGCCATTATTGGCAACTTGTCTAACCGGTTGTGATGCCTGGGAAGAATCCAAAAGCGTTGATTTTTATGGTGCCGCGCTCGAAATTGCTAAAGACTATGATATACCCGTCTGCTTTGAAACGCACCGCAGTCGTCCTTTATTCAACCCTTGGACAACTCTGAGGATGGTTGAGCAATTGCCCGAAATGAAACTGACGGCCGATATTAGTCATTGGTGTGTGGTGTGTGAACGGTTAATGGATTCAGAGTTAGACACTTTAACGCAGTTGGCGCCCAAGGTGCATCATCTGCATGCTCGTGTGGGTTATGATCAAGGGCCGCAGGTGCCGCACCCAGCCGCACCAGAATATCAACCCGCACTGCATTCTCATCAAAACTTTTGGCAAACCGTTTGGCAAAATCATTTGGATCAGCAGCGTGCCTTTACCACCATGACGCCAGAGTTTGGTCCGGATGGGTATTGTCATTTGTTACCTTTCACTCAAGCCCCCGTTGCCGATATTTGGCAAATCAATCAATGGATGGCGGAAACTGAACGTCACCATTTCAACCAGTTTATGACACAGGCGTAAATTACACGCTGAGTGTTTATTAAGGAATTATTTATGCAAAACCGCGCGGTTATTGTTCTTTTTGTGGCGTCCATTTTATGGGGGTTGACTTGGTTGCCATTGAAATCGCTTCACGAGCAAGGCTTTCACGGCATTGCCCTAACTTTCTTTGTTTACTTAGCGTTATTGGTCATTATGTTGCCTTGGTGTTGGCGGCAGAGACGATATTTACTATCAGACTGGCGAATCCTTGTCGGTGTTGCTTTGTTAGGAGGGGGCGCACAGTTAGCATTTAATACCGCGTTAATCTATGGCGAAGTGATTCGGGTCATGGTGTTGTTTTATTTGGTGCCACTTTGGGGAGTGCTGGGCGGTCGAATTTTTCTCAAAGAACGAATTGATGCCGTCAGGTGGTTAGGTGTCGGTTTATCAGTTATCGGTGCGTTTTTAGTGGTGGGTGGTATGAATGCCTTTATTGCACCACCTTCATGGATCGATGCAGTTGCCTTGCTATCCGGGTTTTTGTTTGCGATGAATAATATTGTTTTTCGCGTGTCACCCACCGTATCGGTTTATAGTAAATTGGCCTTTATGTTTTTGGGGGCGGTGCTGTTGTCGTCAATTTTGCTGTTAGCCACCGAACAAAGTCCATGGAATCTAGAGGTGAGCAACCAGGCCTGGTTATTATTAGGGGTTTATGCCGCCGTTTGGATGATGGCTGCAAACTTGGGAACTCAGTGGGCCGTCACGCACATGGAAGCGGGCCGTTCTTCAATTATTGTGATTTTTGAATTGGTTACCGCGGTGGTTTCCGCCAGCATCCTATTGGGAGAAACGCTTTCCCCATATGAAATGGTGGGTGGAACCTTAATTGTCTTGGCGGCCTTCTTGGAAGCGCGACGACAATAGTGCACCAATATAATGCGCTTATGATTGTATTTGTTAAATGTTGGTGTGATTTATAGTGGTTATTTTCGTTATAAAATTATAACGCTATGAAATGTAAGCTAAAAAGTTTATTGGTATACAGTCTGTTTAATGTTTATTACCTTTCTTTCAATTTGTAATAACTTAGGGTGGTACCAATATGTTCTCACGTCAGTCGTTAGTCGGTTTCTTCGCAGGATTATTTCTTTCAACCTCTGCTCTGTCTGTCAGCGCCGAGCCTTTAAAAATTGGCTATAGTGATTGGCCTGGCTGGGTAGCATGGGAAGTGGCCATCGAAAAGGATTGGTTTGCTGAAGAAGGGGTGGATGTTCAATTTGAATGGTTTGACTATGTCGCTTCAATGGACGCATTTGCCGCAGGACAATTGGATGCGGTTGGTATGACCAATGGTGATGCTTTGGTGACCGGTGCTACAGGCGCACAAAGTGTGATGTTCTTAATGAACGACTACAGTAATGGTAATGACATGGTGATTGGTGCACCAGGCATTGATTCGATTAAAGATCTAAAAGGTAAGAAAGTGGGCGTCGAAGTTGGTTTCGTGAGTCACTTATTACTGTTAAATGCATTAAAAGACAATGGGATGTCAGAGTCTGATGTAACGTTGGTTAATGTTCCAACCAATGAAACACCACAAGTTTTGGCGTCTGGTCAGGTTGACGCGATTGTTGCATGGCAGCCTAGTTCAGGTTCTGCTTTAGATTTGGTTCCTGGGTCAAAAGCCATCTATACCAGTGCCGATGAACCTGGCCTGATTTACGATATGTTGTGTGTTTCTCCAAGCAGCTATTCAGCCGCTCGTGCTAAGTGGGAAAAGGTTGCTAAAGTTTGGTATAAAGTGGTGGATTATGTCAATGATCCTAAAACCAAAGCGGATGCAATCAAAATCATGGCATCACGTGTTGGGTTATCACCTGAAAAGTATGGTAAGTTTGTAGAAGGCACCAAGATTCTGACGCTTGAAGAAGCGAAGAAACACTTCAAAAAAGGCGATGGATTCAGCTCTATCTACGGTTCAACAAAACTTTCTGACGACTTTAACGTTGCCAATAAAGTTTACGCTGATCCACAAAAAATCGATTCATACATTGATGCTTCTTTAACACAGGGATTGTAATTCAACCCCCGTCGTTATGAACAATCATAGCCGCAGTTCTTGCGGCTATTTTTTATTAAATTCTTTTTATATTCAAAAGCTTGTTAGAAGAACATCTTCTGGCTAAGGGATCCGTTTGTGTATAAAAAAGGGGATTTAGGTAGCAATATGAATCAATGGCATCAGATGACATGGGAGGAAGTTTCCCTATTAGTTAGTTCCGGCATCGATTCCGCGATATTGCCGGTGGGCGCAACTGAGCAGCATGGTCCGCATTTGGGCTGTGGAATGGATTCAGAGATAGCCCATCAACTTGCAGAAAAGGTCGCTGAACAAACTCAAGTGGCATTGTTACCAACCTTGCCTTATGGCTGTTCCATCGGCCATTCAAAGCGTTGGCCAGGCACCATTGCCTTGCAACCCAAAACCCTAATTGATGTGGTGAAAGACATCGGTGATTGGGTACATGACTCAGGGTTTAAGCGACTGTTTATTTTAAACAGTCATGTTTCCAACTTTGCACCCTTGCGGTGTGCTTTAGAGATACTGCGTGCCGAACATGATGGCTTTATGGTGGCATTGATCAATTCGGCTTCGGTTAGCGAAAGGGTCAAAGCACGTCATTTTGAAGATGCTGAAGATTGGCATGCCAATGAAGCTGAAACGTCTTTAATGATGGCCGTGGCACCACAACTCGTACGTGAAGATAAATTGCAAGACAGTGACGATCCAGATCGAACCGAAGACAGTGTTTTTTCACATCCCGTTAATCGAACCAGTTTGAATGGGGTCACGGGAAGCCCAAGCTTGGCAACCCTTGAAAGGGGCACAGAGTTATTCGATTGGATGGTTGAAGATTTAAGCAAAGTGGTGAAAAAAGGCATGGCTGAAACCGCACCGCTAGATTATGGCTATTTTGATAAAACAAACCTATAAAAGAGATAAACGTTATGGCAAATGATATTGAAACGACCAAACAAACCCTAAAAGACAAAGGCATCAAATACTGTTTAGGTGCTTATGTTGATATACACGGCATCCCTAAAGGGAAGTTTGTGCCAATTGATCATTTAGATCACATGGTTAAAGGGTCTGAATTGTATACCGGATATGCCTTGGATGGCTTGGGGCAAAAACCCAATGAAGATGAAATCGCTTCCGTCCCCGATTTAAACAGCTTAATTCAGTTGCCTTGGCAACCAGAAGTCGCTTGGATGGCTGCAGACAATACCCTGCATGGTGAACCTTATGAGATCAATACCCGCGTGGCTCTGAAAAAAGTATTAGCCGAAGCCGAAGAAATGGGCTTTGGTTTTAATCTGGGTATCGAATGTGAATTGTTTGTGCTGAAAGAAAAAGATGATGGCCGCCTATCCGTGCCCGACAAGGACGACAAATTAACCAAGCCTTGCTATGACGTTCGCAGCTTTATGAATCGTTTTACCTGGTTAGACAAAATGGCGACTACCATTAACGATCTAGGCTGGGATTTATATTCACTCGATCACGAAGACGCTAACGGTCAATATGAGTTTGATTTCCAATATAGCGATGGATTGACCATGTGTGATCGGTTTATCTTCTTCCGCTATATGGCAAAACATTATGCGCAAGAAGAAGGCTTGTTGGCCACCTTTATGCCCAAACCCTTTGCCGATAAAACCGGTAATGGCGCGCATTTTAATATGTCTTTATTTGATAAAGAAACCGGTGAAAACGTTTTTAAATGTGATCCAAAAGACGACCCACGAGGCTTGGGGCTAACGGATATTGGCTATCACTTTATTGCCGGTGTTTTAAAACATGGCCCAGCACTTTGTGCGGTGTTTTCGCCCACCGTGAACAGCTACAAGCGGTTGGTTCGACAGGGTGATATGGCCACCTTCTCTTGGGCGCCAGTCTTTAATTCCTTTGGTTCAAACAACCGAACCAACTCAGTCAGAGTCCCTATGGGCGGTGGTCGCTTTGAATCGCGCAATGCTGATGGCTCGGTGAATCCTTATTTGGCATCCACTTTAGTGTTGGCAGCGGGGCTGGAAGGCATTCGTGAAAAACTCGATCCAGGCAATCCACAAGAAGATAACTTGTATGATTTAACCGAAGCCGAGCGCGAAGCCAGAGGCATTGAGTTCTTGCCGAAAAATTTACTGGAAGCTGTTGAGGCCTTTAAAGCCGATCCGTTTGTTGAGAAAACGCTTGGCAAAGGGCTTAGCGATGAATTCATTAAATACAAAACGGCAGAGTGGGAATCCTACCATCAAACTGTTTCAGCTTGGGAAATCGAGCGCTATAGCCATTTGTTCTAAACAGCGTCTATTGCAGTTACTTTAAAAACGGCCTCAATGGCCGTTTTTTATTGTCTAAGATCGAGATTTATGAGTCATGCTGTGATAGCCTGAACAATTATATGGAATGTATAAACCCTGAAAAAACATAGGGTTATTTTTATTTTTTGCCAAACTAATAAAATGAAATGGTATTGTTGTCAGACGTTAATCTATTTAATATAACCCATTTACGATGGCTAATGATTGTTAGACGCTTAAAACGTGTCAGCCATAAATACTATGAGATGATTTAAAAATCAGAGGAGAAGTGAGATGTTAAAAAGATGCATTTTGATACTGGCAACGGTATTTTTTTCTACCAATGCGCTGGCTCAATGGGCGCTGGTAAATGATGATTCGGAACTTAATTATGTTTCTATAAAAAAGTCTAAAGTGGGAGAGGTGAACAGCTTTAAGCAGCTTGAAGGATCAATAAACTCTGATGGAAAATTATCAATCAATATCGATTTAGGCAGTGTTGAGACCAATATTCCAAAACGTAATGAACGAATGAAATCTATGCTTTTTGAAATTGCCTCATTTTCAAAAGCAAACATCAGCGCGGCTTTAGACGTTAAAACGATTGATAAGATGGCTATTGGTGAAACATACCAAGATTCATTTCGTTTTAACCTGTCTTTGCACGGTGTATCACAAGAAATGGCAACCGATGTGCGCGTTGTGAAATTAGCAAAAGATAGAATTTTAGCCGTATCAATGAACCCAGTTATTGTAGAGGCATCTCAATATGATTTATTGGAAGGCATTGAAAAATTGCGTGAGGTTGCAAACCTGCCATCTATCAGCTCAGCCGTCCCGGTCACGTTCAGTTTGATATTTAAACAACAATAAACCAAACAAACCTGTTAAAAACGGTCTATATGGCCGTTTTTTATTCTTTGAATACGACGAATGCTGCAAAGACGTCACAATTATTCTGTAAAAAATCTTAGTGATCACTCTGGGGCGTCAATGATTTATAGGACGCGACACAATTTCGTCCTCTTTGTTTGGCTTGATAGAGCGCCGCATCACTTCTTTCAAATGCTTGCTTTATGGGTTCAGACAATAAAAATTCGCTTATCCCAATCGTGACCGTAAAGTAAATAATCCCTTTGTCGGTCTGAATGGGCATATCTTCCAAGCGCGCTCTAAAGCTTTCCGCAATCGCCAAGGCTTCTATTTCGCTGGTGTTAGGTAAAATTAACACAAACTCGTCTCCGCCCCAGCGCACGATAATATCGTCCTTACGAAAATGGTGTTTCAGTTCATTGGCTAAGGTCACTAGCACTTGGTCACCAATATTGTGACCGTAGGTATCATTCACCTGTTTGAAGTTGTCCACATCAATGACCTGCATAGTGTAAACACTGGAAGTCTCTTCGTCGGCTAGATTAAATTGGCGCGGCAATTCAGCTTCTAAAAAAGCACGATTAAATAACCCCGTTAGTTTGTCCGTTAGCGCACGGGTTTCGACTCTCTCGCTATATTGATAAAAGTACCAAATCAAATATCCCAAAATAGTGATAATGACCGTGAGCGTTAACATAATCGCTTGTGTTAATAATCGGGTCGATTGCTCACTAGACTGCATTGCCTTCGACTCATATTGTTTTGCCTTGTTCAGAGCAAAGCCCAAAATATAATCCGTGAGCACATTGATTTGCTCATTGAGCAGTACCATTTTACTTTGAAATAAGTGTTTGGCTTTTTCAGACTCCTGATCGGTAATCAATAAGTGGATTTCCATCTCGTACTTTTGCCATTTCTCAAGCAATTTTTCCAGTTGGTGAATCTTATCCATATCACCTAAAAATTGCGACTGAATGATTTGTAGCTGACGATTAATGTCTGTATTTAAAGTTTCAACATTCTGATGAAAACCATAGTGCTGACTGGGGGTTAGACTTTGAAGTTGATTGGTTAGGATCAGTTGGCTTTTCGTAACCGCATATCTCAACTGGCCTGCCGCATTACTGACCGTAAAGGGATGTTGAAAAAAGTCATGGAATGTTTGTTCAATCTGTTTAGCTTGATGGAGTGCCGTATAGCCGAATGTCGCCACGAGCGTCAGCATCAGGGTCATGGCAAGCCCCATAATCGTCAGTGGTTTGTTGGCGCTTAAATGTCTTTTCATACAGTATTCTTTTATAAATTAGGCACTTTCAAACAGTTCAGCTCGTTAATAGCGTTTCTCTATCAGATTTATTTTATAGAGTTCCAAGCGGATTCTCTAGATAGGGTCGCAATCATGATCAAAGCGAATCAACCCAAAAAAACAATATATTTAGTAAGGTTACATTGAGTTTATTGAATTAGCAACTGCTTTAGGTAATTGAAATGAAATGAGATTTGGGGGATTTTGTTTTTTTACAATAAACCTCCCGTCTAGTCCCGAAACGCTAAAGAATTGTCATCAATAACTAGCTTTTATTTCAGTTAAAAAGCGCCCAGGCCTGGTTATGTATGTATTATTATGGATGTCGTTTTTGAAGTAATGGATGAAAACAACTTCTAAATTGGCTACCTTGATCTTAAACAAGAGTACTAGCTAAGAAGGTGTTTGAGGTTTACGAAAAACCGAACACATGCTTCAATTAGGAAAATAGTCAATCTTTTAAACCTATGACTCTGATTTAAAGCACCAAAATGATAACTTGAGGAAATTGACGATAATGAGCGAAAGTTGGGACGATTATGCTGACGGTTGGGACAGCAATGAGGCCGTTATTTCATATTGCGATAAGGCCTATGAGTCATTATTGAAAATTGTTGATTTAGAGGGACTTAAGGTACTGGACTTCGGCTGTGGTACAGGCCTGCTAACAGAAAAAATATCCAAACACGCGAGCTCAGTCGTGGCGATGGATTCTTCTGAGAAGATGATTTCCATTCTTACCGATAAACGTCTTAACCATGTACACACAATAAATGCTGAACTGAGCCAAGAGCTCATTGAGCTTAATGACGTTCTCAAGAATGATTTAGATTTGATCGTAGCGTCATCTGTTTTGGCTTTTGTGCCTGATTATCAAGAAACACTTAAGCTTCTAAAACAATTGCTAAAAAAGGATGGTTTATTGGTTCAGTGGGACTGGCTAAAGGAAAGTGAAGAACCTGGCATAGGCTTTTCAAAGGAATTGATTGAATCAACACTGGCGCAAGCAGGGTTCTCTAAATGCTCAATATCCATTCCATTTTCAATGGAAAGTGAGAATGGTTCAATGAGGGTTGTCATGGGTGTCGCTGTGAATGCCTAGCATCAAACCGTCTCAGCTTGGGAAATAGAGCGTTACAGCCACCTGTTTTAAACAAGTACAAGTTGCAGTAATTTTAAAAGCGGTCTAAATGGCCGCTTTTCTATTGCTTGAAATGTAGTCAACTAATAAAAATGCCCAGGCCTGGTTAAATATGTATTACTATGTACTTAATTTTTTTGAAATAAAGGCGAGACTTGAGTGTTTTCGGATAACTTGAATCCCTATTAGAAATCCCTAGGTTTATTAGCCATACTATATGCCCCTTAAACGACTTTATTAAAATAGTAATACTTATAAAAACATCAAGTTAGTTTAGCTTTTTGTACTAAATTAAAACATAAAACGGCATTATTATAAGTCGTCAACATACTTGATATAACGAGTTTAGGATGTCCAATTTATAGTTAGCCATAAAAGGAGATGAATATGGACGCCGCAATAATTGGAGTAGCAGGTACCTTGCTTGGAGGTTTAGTCGGTGGTCTATTGACGCACTGGAACTCTACTGCCTTAGCAAGGCTAGAGATGAAATGGCAGCAGATCCGACTTCGCCAAGAAAAGCTTGAGGAAATTTCCGCGCTTCTTGATCAGATTGATCAGCACTATATAAAACTAATGGGTGAAGTACTTC
>NZ_PKGB01000022.1 GCF_002848135.1 Hydrogenovibrio sp. SC-1 | reverse complement strand
CGCATTAGTCTTGGTAACAGAATCATTTACCAGTAATACCTGTTCATCTAGGAAAGGCGTAACGAGGCTATCCATTTTTTCAGCGGCAGAATCAAAACTTCCCATAATTTTATTTCCGGATTCCGGTCCGCCATCGATATAGGCCTGTGCCATTATTTTACCCTGAGCATAATAAGCATCTAGCGCGCTTTTAACCTCATTGAGTTGTTGAAGCTTCGCAGGATTATTAGCGTAAAATTCTTTAAAATCGGTATAGTTGTTCAATACATCAGAATAGCTTTTAGCGGCTTCATCAAAGCCATCATTTAGACCGTCCATTCCCCGGGTGGCGGAAATATCGGTTAACCATTGTTGTATTTGCACAATATTGCGCTTCATATCTTTAGCAATGAGAGCGTTGGGTAAATATTCTTGCTCAACAGAATCAAGTTTTTTCTGCAAATCACTCATTGTTTTGATATTAAAAATGCCAAAAATTAATAAAATAGCTAAAATACCGCTCACATAAGTAAGCATTTTCTTCGGTAATGATAAATCTCTTAACCATTGCATTATTATCTGTCTACCTTTTTTTAAAAACCTTCATTACTAATCAGTAACGCGAAACAACCCATTAGTAACTAGAGTCCTGAAATTTTGAAAAGATCAAATCTAAACAGTACTTTCTAATACTATTATTCTTACTAAACTAAACCCTTCGGTTTGCCCTATAAAAAAACACAACTTATAGAATTTGGTATTTTTGCTAAAAAATAAACAATTCATTCTATAAGGTTATTATTTATTGTCAAGAATGGTCTGGTAAGGTCTTAGTCAAAGATGACTTTTCACCTGTATTAAAAAACGCCATATCTTGCTGTAATAACCGTGCTTGCTCGCTTAAACTTTCCGAAGAGGCGCTGGTTTCTTCTACCAGGGCCGCATTTTGCTGTGTCGCACTGTCGATTTGGTTAATCGCAAGATGTACCTGCTTTATGCCCTCAAACTGTTCTGCTGATGCTTGCGCAATTTGGCTGACCATTTCAGTAACACTGTGTACTGATTGGTTAATTCCCTGAAGTACTTTTTCCGATTGAGAAGCGAGCTTAGTACCGTCGTCAATACGACTGACGCTTTCATCAATTAACTCTTTGATATCTTTGGCGGCAGCTGCAGATTTTTGTGCTAAGGCTCTTACTTCTCCAGCAACCACAGCAAAACCGCGACCTTCATCGCCTGCTCTAGCAGCCTCAACAGCGGCGTTTAATGCTAACAGATTGGTCTGAAAGGCAATGCCATCAATCAAACCAACAATTTCAAATATTTTACGACTCGATTCTTGAATGCTATTCATTGCGACAATGGTTTGCTTCATCACCGCTGCACCTTGGCTGGCCTGGACTTGCACCTCTTGCGCCACTTTAGCGGTTTGATGTGCATTTTCTGTGTTATTTTCAACGGCTGAGCTCATCTCATCCATCGTAGCGGAAGTTTGCTCTAGAGCTGCCGCTTGCTCTTGCACGCGCTGGCTTAAACTCAATGAACCACTTGAAACCTCATGCGCGGCCGAACTCACAATATCAGATGACTCGATTGCCCGTACAATCACTTCAACCAACTTATCAGCCGAAGTATTGACAGCTTCCTTAAGAGTGCGCAATTCACCATGATAATCAGCTGTAATCTGATTCCTCAAATCACCTTGTGATTGTGCGACAACAATTCGGGTAATGTCTTTCATTGCACTTTCAAGTGATTCCATAGAGTTATTAATAGCATTTTTTATAACCAGCAACTCACCCTCAGCCTCAACAGTCACCCGGTGTTGATATTTCCCTTGTTGCATCTTGTCCATAATCCTGACAATTTCTCTGGAGATACCTGCTTCTTCAGTACGATCCAGCCATTCAACAACATAGCCTACGGTTCTTTCGCCATGCTTAATCGGGACAACCGTGAGACTTAAAACAAGCCCCGCAACATCTAATTCTGCTGTCCAAGGTTTTGCTAACTGACTGAGCACCTGACGCTGATGCTGTGGGTTTTTATGGAAAATATCCATATTAGAACCAATGATTTTCTCGACCGAAAAGTTTGGTAAAACTTGCTGGAGCTGAGCCTCGTTTCGTACAAACATTTCCTTTAGGCTTTTGTTCATTTGTTGAATTGTAAATTCTTCGTCTGCTACCATAATGTTGGTACTGGCAGCTTCAAACGCCGTTGCTAAAACTTGTGAAGCTTGCAAGGCATCATAATTTCGGGCGGCCAATTCTGCGATCCTTGAACGTACCATATTTAAAGCAAACCCCCACGCAGAACGATCCTGAATGGGCTCTTTGAAACGTCCATTAGCTAAGTCTTCAATCCCCCCCATTAATGTTTCTGGAATAGCCTGAGAACGTAACTGATTGAAAATCATAACGCCTGAACTGATCGCAGCTAAAATCAATGCTAGCGCGGTCAAGCTGTTAAAACCGGTTTGCACAACCAACAACCCTATCGCGATCAAACCCATACCTATTGCAACCCCAGTCGAAAATAGACGTTTCAACATCGATTCCGGGCGCGTCCAAGGCATCTTCTGCTTGCTAGCACGAATGTCTGCATACAGTTTTGAAGCAGTCTGCTTTTGCTCTGCCGTTGCTGGATAACGGACTGAAACATAACCTGTAATTTTGCCATTTTCACAAATTGGGCTAGCATTGGCTGCCACCCAGTAATAGTCGCCATTTTTGCGTTTATTTTTGACAATCCCAAACCAAGGCTTGCCGGACTGAATGGTTTGCCAAAGATCCTTAAAGGCTTCCTTTGGCATATCGGGATGGCGCAAAATATTGTGCGGCTTGCCTTTTAGTTCAGACTCGGTAAAACCCGATGCCTCAACAAATCCTTTATTAAAATCAACAATATTGCCCGCTAAGTCAGCGGTAGACAGAATAACCACATCCTTATCTAACTGGTACTCATTATCCAATTTTAATTTCCTTAATATATTATTTGAAAGCTGCTAGCAGCCAACAGAGAGCCAAACTGTATAAATACGCCTGGATAAAGTAATTTTGCTAAATTCAAAACAAAAACCACCAGGCCTGGAAGGTATTTGATTTAACGTAAACCAGCTTGTCACTCATTCCATATCGAATTGAATCGTGCGATTAAAGCCCTTAGTGTATAAATTCAATTGAATGCAAAATATGTCACGCCTTGCGAACAAAACCTGTCACCTGAGCTGCCATCCAATTTTGACACCCCATCAGCTCGACAAATGCGATTTTTTTAAATGACATACATATTGTCTTTGCATAAAAAAGGCGGCAGATTAGCATAATTTAATAACAAAACCCTACAAAAACTCGTTGCTTTGTGAAAAATAGAATAATTTCGCAACAGCAGATTTAACTCGAAAGATGGATGAACTCAATGTTCATCCGATTATTGATACCCTATCAATAGAACAAAGCACAACAGTGAAAGTATCCTTTGGATTGAATGTTAACCACGTATCGGATTTTACGTCTTGGTTGCCACATGATCACGCAGTTTAGGGGTAAAAATAAGCGACGAGAAATGCCAAACATCGTAAAAAAGTGTGGCAATACTTGGGTGGTATATCTGAAAAATGATTGGGCGTGTTTTTTTATTAAAGATAAAACAAATTATGGAGAACTGGCAGATCTATTAACGGGAAGCATTGTATAAGTATAGTTTGGCTTTTAACCGCAACGCTTTCAGCCTTTAGATAGATGATGGCCTCGTTAGGATCAGAGTTAAAAACCGACTTTCACATCCGGCTACGAAAAGGATAAGGAGGATACCAATGAACTTATTCATTTTTCTGAAGATTGGTAAAATCTGTTATATCGATAAGTTATTCATCATTGAAAATAACTAAGAAGTGTCTGGGAAATGAGTGGTAACTCAACCGCCAAGATAGATGAGTCGACGCGAAAAGTTGTTAACAACAAACTAGAGGTTTGGCGCTAAAGAAGAAAGAAGTCTTCTCTAGGGCCGGCTTATTGTTAATTTAAGCAATAGAGCTCGCTAGAACTAACTTTTCATTAATAGCATAGCTGGTTGCGATAAAAGCTATCCCTGTTACGAAAAGCGTAGTAAATCGAGACTTTGTTTGAGAAGTTGTATTGATTTTGACTTTTGTATCTTTTTTCATAGTCAGTGCTCCTATTTGGATATTCAATTAGAAAACGATTACAGTCATTAGCTTCTGCAAAAGTAATGCTTATGTTTCGATATAAGTATAACTTATCCTTCTTTTATAAAACCTTAATAAAGATACAAAACTCAAATATATTTTCTTTACCGGTCAGAAAACTATATATAAGAAGATTTTTTATACTGCCGTTGATGTAAATAAAGATTTAGTCATGAAGGTTTAAAGAATTATGAAATAACAGGATTTATCCCGAAATTTTTCATAAAACAACTGAATTGACCTGATACGGAATAAGACTAAAATTAGTTTTTAAGAATTTTAAAAAAAATTGCTTTTTTGTAAATATCAGAATGATATAAAAGGATAAATGGTGCCCAGGGCCGGAATCGAACCGGCACGGTATTGCTACCGAGGGATTTTAAGTCCCTTGCGTCTACCTATTTCGCCACCTGGGCAGGGTGTTCTGATGATTATCAGAGTAAATGTGATATTACGTTATAAAACCATAATGGAGGCGGAACCCGGAGTCGAACCGAGGTCCACGGATTTGCAATCCGCTGCATAGCCACTCTGCCATTCCGCCATATGGAGCGGGAAACGAGGATCGAACTCGCGACCCCAACCTTGGCAAGGTTGTGCTCTACCGCTGAGCTATTCCCGCATAACATAATGAGGCCGTATTATAGGGGCTGGCAGAAAAAATACAAGTTTTTTTATGACATATTTATCGCTTTTTTACAGCGTTTTTTGTCATTTTTCCGATGGGTGAATGTTAAGACTATGATTCTATGAATCTTTCACTTACGTGTGAAAAAGAATCGGTTTAGTTTTTTTGTTCTGAGACCGTTTCTAATAACACTGGATAAGCCGCTTTGGCATATTGCACCCAAGTAACCACGGTCAAAATAGCTGCAAAATACAGCATAGGAAACCCTAATGCCCCCCAGTTTACTCCCCAAAGTTCACCACCATAGAGTAACCAAGTTAATGCGGCAAGCTGGGAAGCTGTTTTAACTTTGCCAAGGCCGGACACTGCAACCACATCTCTGGCATTATTTTCAGCCATCCATTCTCTCAGTGCCGAAATACTGATTTCACGCATCATAATAACAATCGCCGACAAGCTCACCCATAAGTTTTGATATTCCACAGCAACCACCACCACCGCAGCGGCTACAATCAGCTTGTCGGCGACAGGATCTAAAAAGGCGCCCAGCTTACTACTCACATTGAGTTTACGTGCCAAATAGCCATCAAACCAATCGGTAATGGAAGCGATCATAAAAGCTAGGCCTGCCCAAAAACGCGCGTCTTCAATAGGCGCATAATAGCAAATTAAAAAAACAGGGATTAAGATGACACGAGACCAGGTCATCATCATAGGAATAGATTGCAACGTCATAAAATTATCTTTTTGGGTTGTCTGTGACAACATTCTGAATTAACGCAAAATATTACCATACTGCTCGCACAGTTGGGGTTAAAGTTCACCATGAAAAAAATCATAAATGGATTGAGCAATCTTAGGACTGATGCCGGGCACCTTCTGTAACTCTGAAACGGCGGCATTTTTGACATCAGCGAGCCCGCCGAAATGCGTTAATAGTTTTTGTCTCGTTTTGGCACCCACGCCTGGAATGTCTTCAATACGTGAATGGGTTTGTGCCTTCTGACGACGGCTGCGGTGGCTGGTAATGGCAAACCGATGAGATTCATCACGGATATGGTTAAGCAAATGAAGCGCGATATTATCAGCTTCTAAATCAATCCCTGCTTGATTGCTGGGGGTGTATAGAATCTCTAAGCCTGCTTTTCGCCCCTCGCCTTTTGCCACGGAAACCAAAGGAAGATAATCCAAATCCAACTGCTTTAAGACATCTATCGCTTGATTTAACTGTCCTTTACCGCCATCTATCACGATTAAGTCAGGAAAGGATTCTGATTCGGCTTTTAAGCGCTGATAACGCCGCGTCAGTACCTGATGCATGGCAGCATAATCATCACCGCCTTGAATGCATTCAATATTGAATTTACGGTAGGCATTTGTGTCAGGCACGCCTTCTTTAAAGACCACACAACTGGCAACAGTTTGATTACCTTGAGTATGACTGATATCAAAACATTCCATCCAATTTGGCGCGGCAGCCAAACTCAGGACCTCTTGCAGCGCAGAAACTCGCTGTGCTTGTGAGGCCTTCTGAGTTAATTGTTGCTTCAATCCTGACTTCGCATTGGTGTCTGCCAGTTTCATTAAGCCTTTATCGGTTTGAGAGCTAGCTTGACGAAGTTGAACTTTTTGCTGTTTTTTCTCAGTTAACCAATTTTGTAACGCTGACTGATCAGCCAGCTTGTCACACACCAGAACGCGATTCGGTATTGGAAAATCTGTGTAATGCTGAGTGATAAACGCCGTGAGGATTTCATCTATCGATGCATCGGTCACATGCTTAGGAAATTCGTTTTGACTCCCCCAGAGATTGCCGCCCCGATACATCATTAAGGACACACAAACCATATTGGCCTCTTCGGCAACAGCAATTACGTCTAAATCTTGATTACCCGGCTGGTTAATCAAGTGTTGGCTTTGAACAGCTCTAAGTGCTGAAATGCGATCACGATAAACAGCTGCTTTTTCAAACTCAAAAGCTTCTGATGCCTGCTGCATTTTTTCACCCAAAGACTCAATTACCTCAAAACTTTTCCCTTCTAAAAAAGCCAGTGTATGACGAACATCTTCTGCATAGTCTTCGTCTGTGACAAACCCCGCTACACAAGGCCCAGAGCACCGTTTGATCTGATATTGCAAACAAGGCCGAGACCGGTGATTAAAAACACTTTCTGCACATTGACGCACAGGAAAAATCTTTTGCAAAGCCTGTAAGGTTTGATGAACCGCTGAAGCATTTGGGAAAGGACCAAAATAGCGGCCGACTCGCCGTTTCGCACCGCGATGATAACTTAAAGCAGGGTATTTTTTTGCTGTAGAAACAAAGATATAGGGATAAGACTTATCATCTCGAAATAAGATATTATATTTTGGTTTATGACGTTTTATTAGCGTATTTTCAAGAATGAGCGCTTCAGATTCCGTATCAGTCACCGTCACTTCAATTCGCGCAACCTGCGCAACCAAAGCTTCAGTTTTGATCTCTGCATGACGCTTTTTAAAATAGCTCGACACCCGCCGCTTTAAGTTTTTGGCTTTGCCCACATAAATGATTTGCCCGTCGGTATCGAGCATTTGATATACGCCCGGACGCTCCGTTAAATGTTTTAAAAAGGCATTGATGTCAAATTGGCTTTCGGATTGTTCAGACATATAAGGTAAAATAAATCTCTTTTTAAAAACTAAATGCGGACAGCTTTGCGATTACGCATCATAACAAAGTGCCCCGTTATTATAATCGTTTGTCAATGGAGAATCAGGTGAGAGATCAAAATGACGGCTTAGACCGCCTTGCAGGCGCAGCTGAAACCTTTATTAAACAAGAGCGTTCGAGCCGACGTTGGTCAAATTTATTAAAACTGGCAGTCATTATTTACCTAATCGGCTCAATTGCGATTTTCACGGGGCAATTTGCTGATGAGGCACCGACTAATACCGCCAAGCATGTCGCAATTGTCAATTTACAAGGTCCGATTATGCCTGGTAGCCAAACCAGTGCCGACACCTTAAATCCGTTATTGGCAAAGGCGTTTAAACATCCCGATTCTGAAGCGGTCATTATCAATGCCAATTCACCCGGTGGCAGCCCAGTACAATCTGCACTCATTAATGATGAAATCACTCGACTCAAAACCCTCTACAACAAACCTGTGTATGTAGTGGTACAGGATATGTGTGCCTCAGGTTGTTATTATATTGCCGTTGCCGCTGATGAAATTTATGCCAACAAAGGCTCATTAATCGGTTCTATCGGTGTACGAATGGACGTATTAGGTTTTACCGAATTAATGGAAAAATTGGGCATTGAAAACCGCTCGATGCACGCTGGCGATCATAAAACCTTTATTAACCCAATGGGACCAAAGGATGAGGCAGGACGTCAGTTCTTTAAGGAACGCGTTTTGGAAAGAACACATCAACAGTTTATTGAAACGGTTCGCGCGGGCCGTGGTAACCGCATAAAAGAAACCAAAGACACCTACACTGGCTTGGTATGGCTGGGCGATGAAGCCATTGAATTGGGATTAATCGATGGGCTAGGCGATATGGGCTATGTCCAACGCGAGTTATTAACGCAAACCAACACGCGTTATTATGAATCCGAAAAAAGCTTGCTGGAACAGTTTATGGGTGACTTCGCAGCCCAAACCGCAACTCAGCTAAGTCTGTATCTAACCACTTTAAAGTAACAAACTTCTCATAAAATAAAAAACCGCTTGCCAGTTTGAGTCTGACAAGCGGTTTTATTTTTAAAGCGATCTAATACGACTGTTAGCCGACAGCAACCGCAATTTCTGATAACGTCTTAGGAGATTCTATTTTGTAGTCTGGCAATTGATCAAATTGCAAATAACGATAGACATCGCCTGTCATGGTATCCAACAACCTAACCGCATCTAAATATTCAGACCTTGTTGGAATACGACCTAATACCGAACAAACAGCGGCCAGTTCCGCCGACCCAAGATATACATTAGCCCCATTTCCTAAGCGATTCGGGAAATTGCGTGTTGAGGTTGAAAACACGGTTGCGCCATCTGCAACACGAGCCTGATTCCCCATACACAAAGAACAGCCTGGCATTTCAGTACGCGCGCCGACTTTACCAAAGATACTGTAGAAACCTTCTTCAATTAATTGATGCTCGTCCATTTTAGTTGGAGGGGCAATCCACAAACGCGTGGGCACATTGCCCATTTGCTCTAATACTTTCCCCGCCGCTCGGTAGTGACCGATATTGGTCATACAAGACCCAATGAAGACTTCATCGATATTGGTATTTTCGACGTCAGATAACAACTTCACATCATCTGGATCATTTGGACAAGCCACAATTGGTTCTTTAATGGTGTTCAAGTCAATCTCAATAACCGCAGCATAATCTGCATCTGCATCGGCTTCTAACAAGGCTGGATTATCAATCCATGCCTGCATTTCATCACGACGGCGTAATAAGGTTTTTGCATCTTGATAACCATTTTCAACCATCCAATTAATCAAAGCGATATTGGATTGCAGATATTCAATGATTGACTCTTCACCTAATTTAACCACGCAGCCATTTGCAGATCTTTCTGCAGAAGCATCTGACAATTCAAAAGCCTGTTCCGCTTTTAAATGCTCCAAGCCTTCAATTTCAAGCACTCGACCATTGAAAATATTTTGTTTGCCTTTCTTTTCAACGGTTAATAAGCCTTCTTGAATCGCTTGATAAGGAATGGCATTCACCAAATCTCTCAGCGTAATACCTGGTTGCATTTCGCCTTTAAAACGTACCAATACCGACTCAGGCATATTTAACGGCATCACCCCTAAAGTGGCTGCAAAAGCAACCAGGCCTGACCCTGCTGGAAAGGAAATCCCCATTGGGAAACGGGTATGAGAATCCCCCCCCGTACCGACCGTATCGGGTAATAACAAACGGTTAAGCCAAGAGTGAATCACGCCATCACCAGGACGTAAAGCCACCCCGCCACGCTGGGTCATAAAGTCAGGTAAAGAATGTTGTAATTTAATATCAACCGGTTTTGGGTATGCTGCCGTATGACAGAATGATTGCATCACTAAATCGGCAGAGAACCCTAAACAGGCCAGTTCTTTCATTTCATCACGGGTCATGGCTCCGGTGGTATCTTGAGAGCCAACAGTGGTCATATGTGGTTCACAATACATGCCAGGGCGAACACCCTCGATACCACAAGCCTTACCAACCATTTTCTGTGCCAGCGTATAGCCATGTGCCGCTTGGGACTTATCAGTTGGACGAATAAAGACATCCGAAGGCGGTAAATCCAAAGCTCGACGCGCTTTGTCGGTGAGCCCTCGCCCGATAATTAATGGCACACGACCGCCAGCTCTAACTTCATCCGGCATGGTTTCAGGAGCCAATTCAAACGTGGAAATGGTTTCGCCTGCTTCGTTGGTAATTTTACCTTCGTAGGGATAAATGGTAATCACATCGCCAGTATTCATTTGGCTTACATCACATTCGATGGGTAAAGAGCCAGAGTCCTCAGCGGTATTAAAGAAAATTGGGGCAATTTTGCCACCCAATACCACACCACCTTGACGCTTATTTGGCACAAAAGGAATGTCATTCCCAAAAAACCACATCACCGAGTTCATCGCTGATTTACGAGAAGAACCCGTTCCAACCACATCGCCAACATAGGCAACTGGATGTCCTTTAGCTTCTAAATCCGCAATCACACCATCAACATCATCCATTCGCGACTTGAGCATTTCTTTGGCATGTAATGGAATATCGGGACGCGACCAGGCAGCGGTCGCCGGCGAAAGATCATCGGTATTGGTTTCCCCTTCTACTTTAAATACGGAAACCGTGATTTGCTCTGGCATTTTGGGCTTAGATAAAAACCATTCCGCCTCTGCCCAAGACTTCAATACTTGCATCGCATAGTCATTAGTCTTCGCTTTTTCAACCACATCATGATATGCCTCATAAACCAATAAGGTTTTTGACAAGGCTTTAACCGATTCTTGAGCAACTTCAGCGTTTTCACTGTCTAGCAACGCAATCAAAGGCTGCACATTATAGCCACCCAGCATGGTTCCCAATAAGAACGCCGCTTTTACAGGTGAGATCAAGTCGACAGCTACTTTTTCAGCTGCGATGTCTGCCAAAAAGCTGGCCTTAACATAAGACGCTTCATCCACCCCAGGCGGAACACGATTTTCAAATAAATCGAGTACAAAATCGGCTTCTCCAGCAGGCGGGTTTTTAATCAACTCCACCAATTGTGCAGTTTGCTCTGCATCCATTGGTAAAGGGGGAATCCCTTCTGCTTCACGTTCGGCAACCTGTTGGCGATAAGCTTCTAACATCGTCTTTGCATCCTTTTTAAAAAATTAATTCACGGTATTTTACCACAGTCATCCCTATCCGCTGAAAGACAAAAAACGCACCCTGCCAAATCAATACCTTATTGAACTTGATGTCGTTCAATTTTTGCTTTTTTAACACCCGTTCCTGTGCAATTTCATCAAACAGTGCTCTTAAAAATTGATAGGCTAGCTTGATCTAATGCAACAACCGTTTAAATAGCAGATTCGATTTAGGATGTGAGTTATCTATCACTTATCTAAAAAACAATGACTCTCGAAAAATAAGGCGCTCCGCAATGAACACTCTTCAGCAATTCTATATTGGCAATTTCTATACGGATGAAAACAATCAATTATTATCACTTTTCTCCCCGCTTATAACTGATACTACCGCTGAATGTGCCGATCATTTTTACGACGTTTTGCTTTCGGATCCAAAGAGCCAGCCTTATATTTCCAATGAATTAGTTGAGGTCAAACTTAAAGCAGAACTCCAAAAATGGATTTTACAAACCCTAACACCCAAAATGACACCTGAAGCCCGTGTTGAAATTGTACAAACACAACGCCATGTCGGAGCTGTTCATACTCGAGTAGACGTTCCAATGTCGCTGGTAAATTGCGCAATGAATATTATTAAGCAGGTGCTCTACCAAACGCTCAGTGCAAGCCCTGACTATTCAGACAGTGATAAACTGCGTTTTATTCCATTAATGGATCAACTTTTGGATGCCAGCTTAAGTTTAATCAATGAATCCTATATGGAAGGTCACCTACAAAATGAGCGCACGGCTCAAGAATTTCGAAGCCATTCCACAGCGCAAGAATTGGCCATTGAGATTGAACGCATTAAAGGCGATTTTTACGGTTGGTTAAGCCAATTCATGGGGGCTTTGTTATTTGAAAACCCCTCATCAACTTACTTTGATATCCATCAACAAGATTTTGCATTATGGATTCGACATAAATTGAATTTTGTTTGTGCGGAATCCAGCACTACACAAAAAATCCAAGCCAACCTCACCGCCATACAGTCCGAACTCACCGCCATTAAAAACAATGACCCTGAACACAGAAATCAGGCACTTAAAACTATCAGCGACCTGACCAAGGAATCTGGCTGGATGTTATCGCAGATTGCCAATGCCAATATTGAAACCTCAACCCGAGAAGATTCATTGACATTTTTAATTGAACGTCGTTTTCTTGACCCGATTTTACAAAATGAATCGCAAATGGCAATGCGCACTGAAACCCCATTTAGCTTAATGATGATCGATATTGATGACTTCAAACACATCAACGACATCCACGGTCATCAAGCGGGAGATGAGGTTTTGTCAATGATTGGCCGATTACTAAAAAACGCCTTACGCGTTACCGATTATGCTTTTCGTTATGGCGGCGAAGAATTCTTGATTTTACTGCCTGAAACCAACTTAGAGAATGCTCAGAAAGCTGCGGTAAAAATGCTCGACAAAGTTCGTAAAATGATCGTTTCTATCAGAAATGGTCGGCAACTCAAAGTAACCATTTCTATCGGCATAGCCGAATTTGACGGTCACCCCGACTATGAAAGAACCATCGCCTTAGCCGATGAAAAACTGTATCAGACCAAACATAATGGTAAAGATGGCGTTACCATCTAAATTTCTCACTTGAGTTGAGTGAGTTTTAAATAAACCAGTGCGGTCATCAATGCATCGTTAAAGGCATCATGTTGGCCGAAATTTGGAATTTTCAAATCGTCTAAAATGGTTTGAAAGGATAAATTGATGGCAGGCTGCGGAATAGCATGCGACTGCTGAGAAAATTTTAGATCATAATACAGCTCTGATACTTCAATTTGTGGGTTCGGTAACTGAATTCCTAACCAGGGTCGAATAACTTGGTTGACCATTGCTACATCAAATTCTAAATAGTACCCCACTAATGGTCGACTCCCAATAAACTGCAAAAACTGTTGTATCGCTTGCTGTGGTGGCAGTCCGGTTAATGTGTCTTGATTACGAATCATATGTACTTTAATACTGGCTTCCGAAATGGGTTGCGCTTGAGAAAAGGTTAGATTTAAGGCCTGGCTGGTCAAAATGCTTTGACCACGAATTTTCACTGCACTTAATGAAATCAATACATCTTTTTTCGGGTTCAGTCCGCTGGTTTCACAATCAAAACACACCAGATCCTCATCGGGGGGCGTTTCAAATAAAAACTGAAAACTCGGATCTTTTAGGCGTTTTTTCTGCCAATTTCGTCGCCATTTTTTTAACATTTACAACACCGCACTGACCTTAAACTGGTGATCAATTCGTTGTTTAAACCGACTGACCACTTTAAAACCATCCTTAAGTAAATCTTGTTGTAATGAGGACAATTGCGTCACCTGTATGAGATTGTCAGGCGTTTTTTCACAATTTAACTGCACGATCATGGCTTCCAGCCGCAAGGTATTCATAAAATTAAGCACCTCTCCCAATTCAAAACCAAAGGTCTCGTCCAGAACGCCCATATCCATTAACGCTTTAATGCGCCAATGGGTATTGGTTTTAGTGATGCCATGCTTTAAAGCCAAGCACCGCACACCATGCACGATAGGAAAGATACCGGTTTTTTTAAGATCAATTTGAGCCTGACCGGATGGTTTCTCTTTAACCCAATGACCAAAAAAGTTAATGGGCGTATCAAACATCAACACTGGCTTGGCAAAATGCGGCAAGAAATGTTGGTTGGCTGCGACCCATTTAAACAGCGTTTGCTTGAGTTCGGCTAATAAGTTGGCATCGCCCAATATCGCTTCGGCATCGAATAAAATCGAGACTTTCATTAGCGTGTCTGCCGTGGGGTGGTTTAACCAATCCCGCAATTGCTGTTTAAACTCAGACAAGGTTAAACACCATTCTGGATTTGAAACCATAATATTGCCAGGGCAACGAGGAAAACCTAAATCAATTAAAGCTTGGCTGAATTGTTGCATGAAAACACCCAGGCCTGGGTGTTTTTGCACGGAATCTGGCAGAATAAAGGCATTATCCTGGTCGGTTCGAATTACCTGTTCAGCACGCCCTTCACTGCCCATCACCATCAAACAGCCCTGCTGTACCTCAGGCCTATCAATTGTCAGCAATTCAAAGACTTTTTGAATTAATTTACGGTGTAATTCATTGACTAATTTTGCGATATAGTGGGTTTTTACCCCTCGGTTATTTAAATGAATAACAAGGCGGTCAATTTCGTCAACCACTGCTCTTAAATCTGCCACCGTTTGCGCCTGTTGGATTTTCACAACCGCCAATCCAGACTGATTAGCAAAGACACTCATCAACTCTTTTTGATGCAAAACACCGATCAATTCCTCATCTGAACGCACCACCAACCGGTTAACTCGATATTTTGTCATCTTGAGTAAGGCGTTAAATAAATAATCGAGTTGATGCACGGTAACTAAAGGTCGATTTGCAATCGGGCCCACAGCATCATCAAGCTGGTGTTCGTTTAAAGCCAGGGCATTTAATAAATCAATCGAGGTAACAATACCCGGTTCGTTATCCGGTTGTTCAATCACACTCGCATCGGTTTGTTGTTTGTGCATTTGTTCAACACAATCACGAATCGACTGTTCAGCGGACACCACTACTAAATTCTGCCAAGGCGCATCGGAAACAATCCCCATTAAGGCATCACTGGACGCCTCAGCTTGGCGTTGAGACTGCAATCGATTGAGTTTGGTTAGGATATCGTCTACGAAATACCCTTCTATATTGGGTTGCTCCAACAACGCGATAAATACCGACTGAGGTAATCGGTAGAGAATCGCTTCTTCAATGACTTCATAGCGAAGAAAGCTTTCTTTTTGTAATAAGGTGGCTTCCCCAAAAAAAGTATTGTGTCCATAGACGGCTCGTTGTTGTTGCTCGGCATCGTACTCAGCCACATGGCCTTTAATCACAAAATATAAGTAGCCATTTTGCTTTTCGCTCTGCGATTGCGTTATTTCTAACTGAGAACCCAAAGCAAAATACACCACATCCATCGCATCTGCAATGGTTGCCAACACCTTGTCATTCAATGACGAAAAAGGGGAAACTTGATGTAAGAAATTCAATGCTTGTTGTGTCGACATTCAACTATTCCCTATCTAAAAACTTCCATTATCTTATCCGTTTCTCATATAAAAAAAGGAGGTAAAACCTCCTTTTTTAATACGTTATGATCAAACGATTAGTGACTCGAAGCGCCTTCAGCACCAATCCCCGTTTGAGAACGGATAAACTGTGCTTCAAAGCCTTCTCGATCCTGTTTGGCTCTTGCGGAGTTATCGGTAATGGAGAAGAACCAGATACCCACAAACGCAATCACAACCGTGAATAAAGCTGGGAACTTATACGGCACAATTGGATCACCCATAGCTAAGATTTGTGTCCAGACCACTGGACCCAGAATCACCATTACCACAGCAGACACTAAGCCTAACCAGCCACCAATCACCGCACCACGTGTGGTCATATTGCCCCAGAACATTGACATAATCAACACAGGGAAGTTTGCCGATGCCGCAATGGTAAAGGCTAAGGCAACCACAAACGCAATGTTTTGGTCCTTAAAGCCAATCCCAAATAAAATGGCCAAGGCACCAATTACAATCGTTGCAAATCGTGCTACTTTGGTTTCTTGCTCATCTGTCGCATTTTTATTGATGACATTCGCATAGATATCGTGTGATATGGCCGAGGCGCCTGCAAGCGTTAAGCCTGATACCACGGCAAGAATGGTTGCAAATGCAACAGCTGAAATAAAGCCAAGGAAATAATCCCCTCCGACAACATGTGATAAATGAATCGCCGCCATATTATTACCGCCAATCAACTTCGAGCCATCCATATATTCAGAGGCAACAACCATTGCAATCGCCCCAAAGCCAATAATAAAGGCAAGAATATAGAAATAACCGATAAAGCCGGTGGCATAAAACACCGATTTACGGGCTTCTTTGGCATCCGGCACGGTAAAGAATCGCATCAAAATATGCGGTAAACCCGCTGTACCAAACATTAAAGCAATCCCTAAGGAAATAGCATTAACCGGATCAGAAACAAATCCACCTGAGAAGAGAATATTCATATCACCATCACGGGTTTCTACTGCCGTTTTAAATAGGGTTTCAAAACTGAAATCCATGTTATACATAACCGCGAGTGCAATGAAAGTGGCCCCTGATAATAACAACACAGCTTTAATGATTTGTACCCAAGTGGTTGCCAACATACCGCCAAAGGTCACATAGGCAATAATCAAGATACCCACCATGACCACGGCATAGTTGAAATCAAGGCCAAAAAGCAACTCAATCAGTTTTCCAGCACCCACCATTTGAGCAATCAAATATAGGATAACCACGGCAATCCCACCAAATGCCGATAGCACACGGATTGGCGTTTGCTGAAAACGATAAGAAGCCACATCGGCAAAGGTAAACTTACCTAGATTTCTTAACCGTTCTGACATGAGGAACAAAATAATCGGCCAACCGACCAAGAAACCAATGGCAAAGATCAACCCATCATAGCCTTTGAGATAGACCATCCCAGTAATCCCTAGGAAAGACGCAGCCGACATATAATCACCCGCAATGGCCAAACCATTCTGCATACCGGTAATACCGCCACCGGCTGCATAAAAGTCTTTTGCCGACTTGGTTCTTTGTGCCGCCCAATAGGTGATAAAGAGCGTAAAGCCGACGAAAATAATAAACATCGAAATCGCAGGCCAGTTAGTCACTTTTTCAGTTGGTGCCGCCACGTCAATACCAGAAGACATCGCTGACAAAGGCAGTAACAGTAATGCAAACGCAGCCAAATATTTTAAATTGAAGAGCTGTTTCATTATTCGACCTCTTTTTTAATTTTTGCGGTTAATTCATCGAAAACTGAATTGGCACGTTTTACATAGTAGCCCGTCAATAAAAAGGCAAATACGATAATGCCAACGCCAACAGGAAATCCTATTGAAACATACTCACCACTCACAATCGCGGTAAAGAATTCCGGGTTGAAAGCCAACAATAAAATATAGCCATAATAAACCACTAACATAAGAATCGACAGCTTCCAAGCTAAGCTTGTCCGCTCCCGCACTAACTGCTGATACTCTGGAAGATTTTTTATCTTCTCAATTTTTGACGTTTCCATTGTCTTTCCTCCTAACGGTAAACATTTGCTCAGAGTGTTTTGCTCCATGCAAAGTCAAAAATGTGTTGAAACAACACAGCGGATAAAAAAATAGCCAGGCCTGGGTCTTTTACCCCCCATCCCAGCTAGTTTTTTATTTCTCTCAGACAACCCTATTATCTATTTATTAGGTTGCATAAATTGATCAAGAATCCCCGGATCTTCCAGCGTCGAAGTATCCGAGGTAATTTCTTCGCCCTTGGCAATGCTGCGCAGTAAACGCCGCATAATTTTTCCAGAGCGGGTTTTAGGCAAGTTCGAGCCAAAACGAATATCATCCGGTTTAGCAATTGGTCCTATCTCTTTCGCAACGTGATTGCGCAAGGCTTGAACCAACTCAGAACGCGCATTTCCATCTTCAGGAATTTCAATATTAAGTACCACAAACGCAAATACCGACTCGCCTTTCACATCATGCGGCTTACCAACCACCGCGGCTTCCGCCACCCATTCATGCGAAACCAGTGCCGACTCGATTTCCATCGTGCCTAACCGATGCCCTGAAACATTCAAGACATCATCAATACGACCCATTATCCAAAAATTACCGTCTAGATCTAAGTGGGCACTGTCGCCGACAACATAATATTTATTGTTGAACATCGCAAAATAGGTATCGACAAAACGATCATCATCCCCCCAGATGGTTCTCACCATTGACGGCCATGGTTTGCGGATCACTAAGTAACCACCCTCACCATGTGTTAATTCTTCGCCGGATTCATCCACAATGTGCGCATCAATACCGGGTAACGGTTTGGTACAAGATCCCGGTTTTAATGCGGTAACACCCGGAATCGGTGCAATCATGTGAGCTCCGGTTTCTGTTTGCCACCAGGTATCCATAATAGGACACTCACCCCGACCAATCACTTGGTGATACCACATCCAAGCTTCAGGGTTAATCGGCTCACCAACGGTTCCCAGTAATCGCAATTTTGACAAGTCATATTGATTTGGTAAGTCATTACCAAACTTCATTAATGCGCGAATGGCTGTCGGCGCGGTATAGAAGACGGTCACGCCATGATCTTGACACACCTGCCAAAAACGTCCGGCATCCGGATAAGTCGGAACCCCTTCGAACATAACCATGGTCATCCCCATGGATAAAGGGCCATAGGCGACATAGGTATGACCGGTTATCCAGCCCACATCAGCGGTACACCAAAAGACATCACTGTCTTTTAAATCAAACACCCATTCATTAGTCAGATGTGCATTGAGTAAATACCCACCCGTACTGTGTTGAATCCCCTTTGGCTTGCCGGTTGAACCGGAAGTATAGAGTAGGAACAATGGGTGCTCAGCATTCACCATCACTGCATCATGATAGTTGCTCATTCCTGCAATCGCATCATGCCAAGTAATATCGCGACCTTCTTTTAAAGAGATGGCATCATCTGTTCTCTTATAAACCAAAACCTTACGGACAGAATTCCCACCTTTTTCGAGTGCTTCATCCACTGCAGATTTCAATGGAACTGACTTACCACCACGACGACCCGCATTTGCGGTAATCACCATTTTCGCGCTGGCATCTTCAATTCGGTCACGTAAGGCTTCTGCTGAAAAACCACCAAACACGATGGAATGAATCGCCCCAATTCGCGCACAGGCCTGCATCGCAAAAACGGCCTGCGGAATCATTGGCATATAGATAACCACGCGATCGCCTTGAGTAATGCCTTGTGCCGTTAAGGCATTTGCTAAACGGCACACTTCATCGTGCAGATCTTTATAGGTATAGTGTTCAACCGTGCCGTCATCGGCTTCAAAAATAATCGCCAATTTATCTTCTTTATCCTCTAAATGGCGATCAATACAGTTATAAGAAGCATTTAACTCACCGTCACTAAACCACTTGTAAAATGGCGGATTACGATCATCCAATCCCATCGTAAAGGGTTTTGACCAAGATAATTTTTCCCTCGCCAAGTCACACCAAAACCCTTCATAGTCGGTTTCGGCTTTTTTCAGTAACGCTTGATAATCTGCTTCAGAAATATTGGCTTGTTGCTTGAAAGATTCGGATGGTTGAAAAATACGATTTTCTTGCAAAATCGACTCGATGTTATTAGACATTCAGGTCTCCTGTGTCAATCGGTTAAGTTGTATCACTATTCTATCGGGATCGTTCTAAAATTAGGAACAAAAATCGCTTATATCCTTAATAAACACACTCAATGTGCAATCCGGGCGGCATCACTTCACATAAAGTAACTTGCTACTATACTAATAGACCACTTCCAGTTCCCAGCCATCGGCTCTCAGGGCTTCTAACAGCTCATCATCGGGTAAAAACTGTGTATTGTCATCGGATTTGAGCTGAGCCTTGGCTTCCGAACATTGATAATCAACCACTAAAGGTAACCCCTGTTCCGCTCGATAAGCCGATAGTGTCGCTGCCAGCGCTTGAATCTGGTTTACTTCAATCGTGTTATTGGCATAGAGTTTTATCGCTCTAGCCTTTTCAACCCGAGCCTCAGCAAGCGAAACCAACTGTTCAGCATCAATTTTAATACCGCCATTAAAGGTGTCCTCTGCGACTTCACCATACACCAGTACCACGGAATCCGGCGACAATAAATCGCGACTCGATTCAAACACCGCTGGACGTAGCACCACATCCAACCGTGCCGTTTGATCATCTATTGCTAAAAAGCCCATACGGCTGCCACTTTTAGTGACTTTACTACGCGCTTCGACAATTAAACCGGCTACCCATTTTTTCTGCCATTTTTCTGGCCGTAATGCGGACAGTTTTTGCTCAACCATTTTATCGAGTTCTTCACGATAAATTTCGATGGGGTGTCCCGTCATATAAAGCCCCAACACCTCTTTTTCGGCTTTAAGACGTTGTTTGTCTGACAACTCTGGCACGGATACCAACTCAGCTAGGTTTTCGGCCTCGAACGTGCTGACATCACCAAAAAGGTCGGCTTGGCCAGCCTCTTCATTTTTATGATGTTGTTCTGCTTTTTGCAGTGCCAAGCCAACACTATGCAACATCGCATTGCGATTATCGTGCAAACAGTCCATGGCACCCGCAACAATCAGTGCTTCAATCACCCGCTTATTGACCTTGCGTGTAACCCTAAGGCAAAAATCAAATAAATCTTGATAAGCGCCATGCTGATTTCGTTCTTCAATAATCCCTAGTAAAGCTGACTCGCCAACCCCCTTGATCGCTCCGAGTCCATACCGAATTTTCCGCTCTCCACGGATGGCTTTAAAGTGAATTTCTCCATCATTAATACTGGGTTGCGCAACGCCAATCCCCATCGCATGACATTCATTCACCATATGAACCACCTTATCGGTGGTATCCATATCCGAAGAAATTTGGGCTGCCATAAATTCGGCTGGGAAATGGGTTTTTAGCCAAGCAGACTGATAAGACACCAATGCATAGGCAGCGGAATGCGATTTGTTAAACCCGTAACCGGCAAATTTTTCTACCAGGTCAAATATCTTCATGGCTAGATCGCCATCAACCCCGTTTTTAATAGCCCCTTCTTTAAAAATCGAACGCTGCTTCGCCATTTCTTCAGGCTTCTTTTTCCCCATGGCTCGACGTAACATATCCGCGCCACCTAGCGTATAACCGGCCAATATCTGAGCAATTTGCATAACCTGCTCTTGATATAAGATAACGCCGTAGGTGGGTTCAAGCGTTTCTTTCAATGACTCATGCTGATATTGCGCATCTGGGTATGAGACTTTTTCTTTACCATGCTTACGCGCAATAAAGTTATCCACCATGCCCGATTCCAGTGGTCCAGGACGGAACAGGGCCACTAAAGCGATAATGTCTTCAAAACAGTCAGGGCGTAGACGCACAATCAGGTTTTGCATACCAGAAGATTCCAACTGGAAAACCCCTGTGGTTTTACCAGTTTTGATTAAATCAAAGGTTAAGGGGTCATCTAAAGGAATTCGTTCAATTTCAATAAAGCCATCATCACCTGGCTGTTTGCCCTCGTTAATAAACTGCAAAGCCCAGTCGATAATGGTGAGGGTCCGCAACCCTAAAAAGTCAAATTTAACCAGGCCTGCGGTTTCAACATCATTTTTATCGAGTTGGGTCACGACACTGGTGCCGTCCGGCTCACAGGATAGCGGACAGAAATGGTCAAGCGGTTTAGGACCAATGACCACACCGCCAGCATGTTTACCTGTATTACGGACAGTGCCTTCTAAGGTTAAAGCAAGATCAAGTAGTTCTTTAACGTCTTCGTCTTGATCATACCTTTCTTGCAGCTGGGGTTCCTGTTCTAAAGCACCTGACAGCTTAATACCCAAATCATTTGGAATGAGCTTGGCAATACTATCCACCATACCATAGCCATAGCCGAGCACTCTGCCCACATCTCGTACCACCGCTTTTGCGGCCATGGTGCCGAAGGTCACAATCTGTGACACATGGTCTTGTCCATATTGCTTGGAGACATAATCGATCACTAAATCCCGACGTTCCATACAAAAATCGACATCGAAATCGGGCATAGAAACCCTTTCAGGGTTCAAAAACCGCTCAAAAAGCAAATCATATTGCAGAGGATCTAGATCGGTAATTTTTAGAACATAGGCCACCAGTGACCCAGCCCCTGATCCTCGACCAGGCCCAACGGGCACTTGGTGATTTTTACCCCATTGAATAAAGTCGGCAACGATAAAGAAGTAACCCGGAAACCCCATTTGAATAATGATATCCAACTCGAACTTTAAGCGATCATCATAGGGTTGGCGGGTCTGAGCAAAATCTTCGGGCGACAAATGGCCATATAGAAATTGCAAACGTTCTTCTAGACCCTTCTGAGATTCTTCTATGAAATAGCTTTCAATAGTGTGCCCTTCCGGCACAGGAAAATCGGGTAAGAAGTAAGTACCTAACGTTAGCGTGACATTACAGCGTTTGGCAATTTCCACACTGTTTTCAATCGCTTCTGGAAAATCCTTGAACAGTTCGACCATTTCTTCTGAGCTTCTAAAATACTGCTCTTCGGTATAGCGGCGCGGACGATTCGGGTCTTCCAAAATATAGCCATCATGAATACAGACTCGGACTTCATGGGCATCAAAATCTTCTAATTTTTCAAAACGCACATTATTGGTTGCAACAACGGGCAATTCATATTTTTGCGCCAACTCAACAGCCGCCGCAATGTAAATGGATTCTTCAGGGCGACCATTACGAACCAATTCCAAATAGAATCGATCAGGAAAGTACTGCATCCACCAGTTGGTTCTTTTCGCTGCTAAGTTGAGTTTTTCTGATAATAGCGCCTGACCGACATCCCCGTCCGTACCACCTGAAAGGATAATCAATCCTTCGTTCAAATCGGCCAACCAGTCTTGCTTGATCAATGGCTTCATCGCATTTTCAACCAGCTTTTGGTTTTGCAAATAAGCTCGCGAAATTAAACGTGAAAGATTTAAGTACCCCTGATTGTTTTGACATAAACAAGTGACTTTAAATACCTGTCCATCATCACCTTCAATCAAGCAATCCGCGCCAATAATGGGTTTAATACCAGCTTGAATAGCGGCATTGTAAAACTTGATAAGCGCAAACATATTCATTTCATCCGTCAAGGCAATAGCAGGTTGCCCAGAGCTTTTTGCCAGAGCGATTGCCGATTTCACTTTTAAGGTCGCATCGACCACGGAATATTCGGAATGAAGATGAAGATGAACAAATTGAGACATATTAGTTTTGCGTTCGCTTTGAAGTACTAAAGAAAATTGATATGAGAAACTCATCGCGTCACTGCAAGGTGATGCAAATGCATTATAATTGCAACAAGATTAAATTTAGCAACAAATCCCATTTAATAATAAGAATTTTGATGAATAGCTTATCTAACCAACCCTTTTGGCTTGATCCAAAACCGGTGATGTTTCCACCCACTCACCTTGCGTTAACCGAACCAGATGGTTTGTTAGCTGTTGGAGGGGACTTGACGCCGGAATGGCTACTCACGGCTTATCATAATGGTATCTTTCCTTGGTTTAATGAAGACGATCCTATTCTATGGTGGACACCTAACCCGAGATCCGTTTTATTTTTAGATAAACTTAAAATTCGACGAAGCTTGATAAAAGTCATCCGTAAACAACGTTTTAGTGTGACATTGGATCGTGATTTTATGTCTGTTATCAACCATTGCGCCACGACTCCGAGACACGGTCAGGATGGCACTTGGATTAGTGATGCCATGATGGATGCCTATTATCAACTCTATCTAAAAGGTCATGCTCATTCGGTCGAAGTTTGGCAAGACCAAAAACTGGTTGGCGGTTTGTATGGGGTGGCTATTGGCAAGATGTTTTATGGCGAATCCATGTTTGCACACCAAACCGATGCCTCGAAAATTGCTCTCATTGCTTTGAGCCAGCAACTCCAGGCCTGGGGGTTTTTAATCATTGATACCCAAATTGAAACCCCTCATCTTAAATCTCTGGGGGCAAAACTCATATCTCGCGAACATTTTGAAACCCTTTTACATCAACAAACCCAACTCGCCTTCCCCCCCAAACATTGGCAAATGGAAATCGACTGGCAGGCCCCCTTTCTCCCCCATAAAACGCCAGCTGAAAAATAGTTTTTGTAAAAGATTGATAAACCCTGAAACCATTGCTATAATCGCCGCTTAATTTTTATTGGGGCAGTTAAAGCTTAAGTCTATGTCAAAACAAGATGTTATTGAATTCGATGGGGAAGTAATTGAAACTTTACCCAACACCATGTTTAAAGTCCGCTTAGAGAATGGTCATGAAATACTGGCACACATTTCTGGGCGCATGCGAAAAAACTATATTCGTATCCTTGCAGGTGACAAGGTCAAGGTAGAACTGACACCTTATGACCTGACAAAAGGCCGCATTACTTACCGCGGAAAATAACCTGACTGCAGCGCTAAAATGTGCTTATAAAAAAACCCGCTTTTGCGGGTTTTTTAGTTCTTGGAAAAGCGCTGGTCGCAACCAGCCCTTCCAATAGATGCCTGTTCACGCTTACTTTTCTGTCACCAACACCAACTCATTCTCTTTAACGTCAATCTGCACATTACCGCCTTTTTGTAGATCTCCGAACAGTAATCGTTCGGCTAAAGGTTGTTTTATTTTTTCCTGAACCAATCGAGCCATCGGGCGTGCCCCCATCAACGGATCATAACCCGACTTGGCTAACCAGTCACGTGCTGACTGAGTCAATTTAATCGTGACACTTTTATCTTCCAAGCTGGCTTCTAACGCATAAATAAATTTATTGACGACCGAATTCATCACTTCAGAAGACAAGCGGTCAAATTGCACCACACCATCCAAACGATTGCGAAACTCTGGGGTAAAGACCTTTTTCAGCTCTGCCTGGAAATCCAAAGAATGATCCTGTTCAGCAAAACCGATACTGGATCTTGTCGCAGCTTCCGCACCTACATTCGAGGTCATAATCAAAATCACATTTCTAAAATCGACTTTTCGACCATTATTATCAGTCAAAGTGCCACTATCCATAACTTGTAACAACAAATTAAAGACATCAGGGTGCGCTTTTTCAATTTCATCTAGCAGTACTACTGAATAAGGGTGCTTATTGACCGCCTCAGTTAAGAGGCCGCCTTGGTCAAACCCAACATACCCTGGTGGCGCACCAATCAATCGTGATACCGAATGACGTTCCATATATTCCGACATATCATATCGTAAACACTCTATCCCGAGGTGAGTTGCTAATTGGCGGGTCAATTCGGTTTTACCAACCCCTGTTGGCCCCACAAATAAAAAAGCTGCCGTTGGGCGTGCTGGATCCTTTAGACCAGATCGAGCCAATTTTATTGAAGAAACCACAGACTGAACAGCCTGTTCTTGACCAAAAACGACGCGTTTTAGACTTTCCTCAAGCGTTGCCAGTTTATCTTTTTCTTTTTGTGTAATTTGTGAAACCGGTATACGTGCAATATCAGCCACCACCTGCTGAATTTCTGCGACCGAAATTTGTTTTTTTCTTTTCGATTTGGTTTTAAATGCCTGTTTTGCACCCGCTTCATCAATTACATCAATGGCTTTATCTGGCAGATGTCGATCGGTAATAAAGCGTGATGATAAATCAACGGCCATTTTTAATGCTGGTAAGGTATATTTGACGTGATGGTGATTCTCAAATTGCGACTTCAAACCTTTTAAAATCTCAAACGTTTCAAGTATCGTCGGTTCGCTAACATCAATTTTTTGAAACCGTCTTGCTAAGGCTCGATCTTTTTCAAAAATACCACGGTACTCTTCGTACGTGGTTGCGCCCACGCAACGTAACTTACCAGACGACAAGGCAGGTTTCATTAAGTTTGACGCATCCATCGCTCCGCCTTGAACGGCGCCGGCACCAATAATGGTATGAATTTCGTCAATAAATAGAATGGCATGCGGACGGGACTCCAATGCCTTGATTAAGGCTTTAAAGCGTTTTTCAAAATCGCCTCTATATCGGGTGCCAGCCAATAAGGCTCCCATATCCAAACTAAAGACTTCTGCCTCAAATAAATCCTCTGGAACCGCTTGTTCAACGATTTTTTGCGCCAACCCTTCCGCAACAGCTGTTTTGCCCACGCCTGGCTCGCCCACTAACAGTGGATTATTCTTTCGGCGTCGACTTAACACTTCCAGAGTTCGGGTTAGCTCCCAATCCCGACCAATAATCGGATCCAGTTCGCCCTGCTTAAAGGCTTCATTCAAATTGGTACTGTAACTCTTTATGGGATCCTTTTGCGGCTCCGAAGCTTGACCTTCTTCAGACGAGGGCGTTTCAGTGGTTAAAAAATCTTCCTGCTGTTGGGCCGTCACGCCATGAGAAATATAACTTAAAACATCCACACGATGAACCCCTGCACTTTCCAGCACATAAACTGCGTGTGAATCTTGTTCAGAATATAGAGAAGCTAAAACATGCAGTCCCGTCACTTCTGAATAACCATTCGATTGCACCAAATAAATCGCCCTTTCAACCACCCTCTGAAAAGCCATCGTTGGTAATAGCTCTTCAACCTTTAGCCCCTGCGATTCGGTATCTAAATAATGCTCTAATTCGGTTTCAATCACCTTCGGATTCACCCCACAGGCTTCAATCGCCTCTCTTACCATGGGCAAGCCCAACAGTTCGATTAATAAATGCTCTAAAGTGACATACTCATGCTCGTACTCATTGGCGAGGCTAAACGCATTGCTGAGCGTCAGTTGCAGTTCCTTACTCAGCATTAAACCACCTCCATTTCACATTGCAGCGGATGCTGATTTTGTCGCGCAAACTGATTCACCTGCATCACCTTCATTTCTGCCACTTCTTTACTATAAACACCACAAACCCCTTTACCCTGGGTATGAACCGCTAACATCACCGCATTTGCCTTAGATTCATCCATACCAAAAAAACGTGTTAACACCTCCACCACAAAATCCATCGGTGTAAAGTCATCATTTAGCAAGACCACCTGGTAACGCTTAGGCGGCTTGATTTGTGTTTTTGCGTCATCTAATAATAGACTGTCATCATCTTGATACGGCTGTTGAGCCATAGGTATTCCTTCATCCAAACAATAAATTTATAAAGCGCGTTGTAGTATCTTCAAACGAATCGACACAGCACAAGCGCTATGCGGCTATTAAGCGAGCGTATAAATGCCCAGGTTTATAAACGCCATCACCGGGCAGCCCCATATTATGAACGACAATATACTCATCTGGCGAATAGTCATCTGGAACCAACACATTCATGCACCCTGCCGGTGACTGTAAAGAGAGTTCCGCGCCAGGAACCAATAGAGTACTGGGGACCTCAATCGTGCCATAAATATCAGAGCCTTCAAGGCGCCAATTAATCGATTCCAGCTTTAAATTAAATTTCACTAAATAATCACCAGGCTCTCCCCCAAACAAGCCATGATAGCCCTTCCCCTTTAAGCGAAAGGTTTTATTCAAAAATGCCTCGCGGGTAAATTTCATTTTAACTTTTAAGCCTGGAATATAAAAATATCCTAATTTCAACAACCGAATCGCATACCGCAAAGTTAAAGGATAAGTGATCACTCGATCTTTGCCTCGAATTGGCTTTTGACGTTTCCACCCTGGGTTAGTATATTGATGTGTCCCTCGAGCTGAACGACGGTTCGCATAACCAGCCCCCTCAGTGTCTGACCGATGACTCTGGCCTCGGCCCTTTACCCGACAAAAATCGCGCCAATAGGCGTCTCTAAACCGCGTTAACACTTCATAAGCTTCGGCAATTTCTTGAAATTTTTCAGTTGCGTTATGGATCCTTGAGACGTCAGGATGATAGCGACGTGCCATCTTACGATAAGCCTGCTTAATGGTTTTTTCACACGCCTGATGATGTACCCCTAATAAGGCGAAATAATCTTTAGAAATATCGTAACGAGTGTTAAACATGAATCGATGTCATTGTCTCAAATTAAGAAAGAACTTAACTGGGCAACCCAACTCGACTCAAACCAAAATCAAATTGCCGCCCGAAAAGTATCAGAAATGCCCAAAATGGGTTTAATTAATGCAAATCATTTTAACGGTTTTTCCATGTAAAAAAAAGCATTCATTAGAATCAAAGGCTGTGTAATCTAAAAGCGTCCACCCTTATTTATCAACTAGCCGATAGGACAATCCTAACTGCGCTAAAGTTCCAAAAAAACATCTATCAAAAACAAGATTAAAAACAAGTAATTAGCCAAACAAGCACCACCAATAATGCTTTTTTTTAATAAAACACGCCTGAAAAGCTTGCATTTGTGGGGCATGTCTCTATAATACGCACCTGTTTGGTGGACTGGCTGAGTGGTTGAAGGCGGCGGTCTTGAAAACCGTTGTAGGTTAGTAGCCTACCTGGGGTTCGAATCCCTAGTCCACCGCCATTTTACAGTTGACCTATTGATTGCTTGACAATTGATAACGTCCTCTCTAGAATGCGCATAACATCTTAGTAAGCGCCCGTAGCTCAATTGGATAGAGTACTCGGCTACGAACCGAGCGGTTAGGGGTTCGACTCCCTTCGGGCGCACCATTATTTGTAAGGCTTGTAGTATTTTATGCTACAGGCCTTTTTTATTTCTCTAATCAACAATCCTATACAATGTCAGCAAGGGCACGCCCAAAGATTTCTGCATAGCTGCTGCTTGCATTTAAACAGCCCTACCAAGAATAATGTATTGGACTGAATCAAAGCGCTTTTAAACTTAAAACAAGGCGCTAACATTTCACTTGACCAAAACTATACATTTTTTATATAAAACTTCCTTATTTGCGCTATCATTTCATAAAAATTATAAAATTCCCAATCATCTAATACTTCAAACCAACGCATAGGAAATGGCAATGACATTTGCGACAAGGCAGCCGCACCCTGACGACCATGTTTTAGTTGTACTCGGCCACAATGGTCACCCTACCTTTAAAACGATTAGTACGGAAGAACCCTATTTGACAAGCTTAGGCATTGAAATGGTTAATCTTAAACACTCACAATATATTAGGTATCTCGTTGTGGCTTCGCACAATGTGTTTACCCTAACCAACCCCGATTACACCTTTGATCAAGCGCTCGATCAAATTATTCGAAATTTAATCTTGAGTGAAGATAGTAAGCAAAAGTATTTTGACTAAAACAATATCGACTATCTCTCGCCAGGCATTTATTAGTTACTGTCACTGTGATCATTAGATTTAACCTGATACATGGCATGATCAGCAATGCGAATAAGGGCTTGCTCGGATTCTGCATCTTTTGGATACTGACTGGATCCAATGCTTGCTGAAGTGTGGAGTGTTAAAGCGTCATACTGGATTGGCTGGTCGATCGCCTGGCAAACTTTTTCGATTACCTTTTGCAGATAAGCCTCTTGCTTTAAATCTTTAACAACAGCAATAAACTCATCACCTGACAAACGACCTACCAAGTCATTTTTTCTGAACGTTTGCTTTATGCGCAGAGCAACCTGTTTAAGTACTTCATCTCCGACATGATGGCCATAACGGTCATTGACCGGCTTGAATTTATTAAGATCAATAAATAAAACGGCTAATTGACTTTGATAGCGCTTAGCATCTTCAAGTGCATCTTTTAACTGAGCCAAGATTAAAGCGCGATTGGGCAGTTCGGTTAATTCATCATAATGCGCTGCATGATAGAGCTGTCCTTCTAGGGCTTTTTCCGATGTAATATCTCTCGCCATCGAAATGACATGCTTTTGATTCTTGTGTTCATTTTCAAATGGCATATTAGCCCATCTGCACAATATTTCTTTACCATCTTTACGAATATTATGGTTTTCAGAATAGGTCATGGTATTCTGCTTCCAAGCAGAAGCGATCAACGCATCGACTGTCGACACCTTATCTTTAGCAACAATTAAGTCATAAGCATTCCGGCCAATCGCTTCTTTGGCAGTGTATTGAAAGGTATTTTCAGCTTCTCGATTCCAGCTAACGACACAACCACTCTGATCCAGCTCCATTAAACTCACAGGCGCATTTAAAAACAAAGACTCAAACTGCTTTCTACGGATCGTCGCCAAACGATATTGGTGATAAACCACACCCGCAATCAATGTGACCACACTCAAGACCATCAACATCCAATAAAGCCACTGCTTTAATTGCTGATAAGCCCGATCCTGATCAAACTGGTAGAGCATTCCACTGACATCAAATTTTTCAGACAATAAGCCCAATTGGACATAGGTTCGCGAAATTTGTTGCCAACGTCCCGGGTTGAAGTAGCCAATTTCAACTAAATTCGGTTTCATTAACTCCCGCATTTTATCGGCTTCATAACGAAGATGCGCCTGAGTTTTACGTTGTGAATAGTGAGCAATGATTAAATCAATCATGGCTTCAGAGTGTTGCATAGCATATTGCCACCCCTTAATGGAAGCCTGGCGAAAGGCCTCAACCAATTCTGGGTTGCGATCCACCATATCTTGGGTAGTGAATAGATTATCGCCATAGAAGTCAATACCACTCATAATGGGACGGAATAGTTGATAATCAATCCCCTTCGACTCAAAATCATAGGTTTCATCGGTAGTATAAATTGACATCGCCTGAACCTTACCATCAATCAAATCTTGAGTATTATGAGAGTGTTTCACAAGATTGAGCTGGTCGATATCAACCCCTTCACTTTTGAAGTAAGCAAACAGTTCAGCAGAACTGGGTTCAATCATCATGGTTTGACTGGCAAGTTGATGAATATTAAACCGATTGTTAGACTTAATTGTGGCTAGCCCCAATGGTGAATGTTGCATAATGGCAGCTAATACGACGACTGGATCACCGTTAGAATAATTTAATACCAGCTCACTGGTTCCAACACCAAATTCGGCTTCGCCATTAATGACTGCTTGAATCGAATCTTTGCCGACATCCGCTTCAACCAGAGTCACATCCAGACCAGCATCACGATAATAGCCTTGCTCGAGTGCCGCATAATAGCCAGCAAATTGAAATTGATGTTGCCATTTTAGTTGAAGCTTAACGGGCGTTAATTGCGATGGAGAAGCCATTGCGATACAACTCAAGCCACAGACTATCCATAAACCCACTGCTTTAATCAATTGCAGCACAATCACATTCACCAATATCTTCGTTCCATATATCTGGTCTATTCTCAATAAAGCGCGCCATCAGTTCAATACAACGAGCATCATTCAGTTCCACCACCTTTACGCCTGCTTCGATGAGCCAATCGAGATGACCTGAAAAATTAACAGACTCTCCCACCACGACGGTACCGATATTAAACTGACGAATTAGCCCAGAACAATACCAACAAGGCGCTAAAGTAGTTACCAATACTTTATCACGATAAGTTTGTTGACGCCCCGCCTTACGAAACGCATCCGTTTCGCCATGAATGGACGGGTCGCTTTCTTGAACGCGCCGATTACGACCCACACTTAATAAAGCACCTTCTGCGCTAAACATAGCCGCGCCAACTGGTACGCCGCCTTCGTCAAAGCCTATTTGCGCTTGCTCTAAAGCCGGTTCTAATAAAGCTATATAATCCATTAGCTCAATCTACCCTCCAAAAATGAATGTTTATGCGAAAACAAGCGAAATAAAACAGCGCTTTTTACGAAAAAATAACTTTGCATTATAGACTGTTTATCGCATTGAATCGATCCACTAAGGAGAAAGTCTTTAAATTTGATGGATTTTATGCATAATAAGCGCCCTTCACTTAAAGGAAACAATCATGCCTATTTCTCAAGCGCTACAAGAAAGAAGTCAACACAAATGTGAACTATGTGGATCAGAAGAAGCTCTCTCTGCCTATGAAGTACCGCCTTCAGATGGTTCTGATGAGCAAAGCATTGTTGTCTGTTCGACTTGTAAAAGTCAAATTGAAGCCCCAGAAACTATGGATACAAATCATTGGCGTTGTCTAAACGACAGTATGTGGTCTCAGGTTCCGGCGGTACAAGTCATGGCTTATCGCTTACTACACGCCTTACGTGCCGAAGGCTGGCCACAAGACTTATTAGACATGATGTACATGGAAGATGACACTAAGCAGTGGGCTGAAGCAGGAATTTCAGACGAGGATGAAGACACAATTGTTCATAAGGACAGTAACGGAACCATCTTAAACGAAGGGGATGACGTCACACTCATTAAAGATTTAGATGTGAAAGGTGCGGGCTTCACCGCGAAGCGTGGCACCTTGGTGAAAAATATTCACCTAACGGATAATCCTTTACACATTGAAGGTAAAGTCAACGGCACCCAAATCGTACTCGTCGCGGCTTTTCTAAAGAAAGCTTAAGCCGTTACAGAACAGATATTTCGTTTGTTTGAATGACAAAAAACCGCCCAGGCCTGGGCGAATATATATAAGTAATTACACTTAATAAACTGTCTTTTTGGTAGTTTTTATAAGTGTAATTACGAGCAATTCTTATTTTTTAAATACCCTATTAAACCTATCGGGGCAATTTGTACATACAAAAATGTACACAGAACCCTTTAATTTTTAAGTTTAAAAAGGTATTCAATTATGTCAAAAGCAATTACTGTCGAGCAGTTCAATCGCAATATTCTCAATGCAAAAGATACAGGGTTAAAACAGTTTAAAGACGGCTATGTATCTGGCCTCAGATACGAGATCAAAAAAGATCATGTTACATCCGTTTTAAAATATAAAACCCATCTAGGCAATTACACATCAAAACAACTCAGAAAAGACACCCGCCATGATGTTTCCATTGATGAGTTGTCTTTACTTGCCTTTAGGTAACAAGCATTAGATTTTCTAAAAACTTATCGAGAAAACACTCAACATCAAAAAATAACGATCATTGATCTATACCGCCAATACTTTGATGAATATTATCAATTTCAATTAAAGAACTGTAATACTCGTGCTAAAAAGCCATCCAATATACAAACGCTCAATTCTCTATTCAGTAGTCACAACAGAAACAAAGCATACAAACTGGTTAGTCAAACAAGCATCGAACAATACAATGATGACTTTCAACAAGCCGTTTTCGATCAATGTAAAACTTGCGCTGTAGAAGAAACAGCAAGACGAAAAATTAACGCATTGCGTGGTTTTCTAAACTTCCTCGTCGATAAAAAAGTCGTTTCCAAAATGCCGTTTACCAAGTATCGTTGAGCAAATACCTCAAAACCGAGACAAAACGCCATTCACCATACTCTATATAAAGATGTCATCGACTTTCTATATGAGAAGAATACTCAAGAAGCGGATTATCTACTACTATTGTTTGCAACGGGTGCTCGAAAAAATGAACTGGCGGAACTACCGGTAAGAGATATCAAGTTTTTAGAATCCGATAATTCTTCTCTTATCAGTCTTTTATTGAAAAAAACCAAGAACAGCGAAGCCAGAACCGCCCGCATATTCATTCAGAATGCCGAGAATGCAATAAAAAGGATCATTGAGGGTAAAGACCTAGACGACTATGTTTTTTATGATTCAGGCACTTTGTACGGAATCTGTGATCTAAAACCTATTTGTGATGAACTCAAAGAACACTTCCATCTTGACCACTTTACCGCACATGATGCTAGGCACTCATTTGCCGTATTTCTTTATAAACAAACTAAAGAACTCAATGTTGTTAAAAGACGACTTGGTCACAAGTCGTTAAAGCAAACTCAAACCTATCTTGCTAGTTTAGATATTCTCGAAGAAGAAGAGGACGATATGCTAGACGATACCTTGTCTCAAAGTTTTGCCTAATACCTAGCCTTTCTGTCAAAACAAACTGCCCTAATCAACAGGGCAGTCTAGCCTTAAAACACTCGATTTGACTTCTTTACGACACAAAGAAATTCTGCTCTCGTCAGACAAACGAGTCTAAACCAAATTGAAAAATTGGTCGGGATGGTTATCCATATCCGAAAGTGAGTGCTTGCTCCGCAATGCACGAGAGGAGAACCAATAAAAAGAAAAGGTAAGGTTCCCTTACTTTTTGTTGGTGACGGTGTGAAAGCATTGTTTGAGCGTTCAGCAAAATAAAATGCTTGAGAACAAAATAATCATTCACGTTCAGTGATGACTTATTTTGTAGCTGTAAGCAAACCAATTGCCCTAGCCAATTAGTAGTGAATAAAAATTCCCAAATTTTTAGAACGCTTGCGAGAGAGACAGTTGAAACGTCCAAACGTTGAGAAAATTTGAATCTCCCAAGATGAAAATTGATCTGTCTCGGAGGGGCGTCGGCGAAGCTGACTTCCATCGTTTTCTGGCGGTCGTTCTTAGTGTTGAGCTGCCCCGACAGCCACAACTTAGAAAAGACCCCTTGAAACGGGGGAAGTCAGGTTCCCTGACGCCCCCCCCGGCAAAGGAATGTAGCGTCCAGCGGAAAGACTGCGGAGAAACCATAGCCCCAAGCTATCTTTCAGAGGTCAAGATCGGAGCGTCCAGAGCCGATTGCGAAAGCAGATTTATCTGATGGAGGGGTTCTTTAAGGGATACCCTTAAATTGGGATATTAAAGGGTAAAACCCTTTAAAACATGGTGTTTCGAGGGATGTTAATCACCCTTGAAATCGTGGTTGTTAGGCGTGATAACGGCCTGACTGCAAGAATTTTTAAAGAGTGCAAACGTCTTTAAATCTGATCTTTAAGACAGACAGTCTTAAACCTGCGGCGCACTTCATCTTTAAATCAGACATTAGCGAATAGAACTAGCGAGAAGACATATCATGCTTTCTCCAAATGACTGGATAAGCTAATTGAATAATTTTGACATTTTTTTTACCCATTTTTTGACCTCCCTATTAATAGCTGAGATTGAATTTTTTATTCACTTTTCAGACATAAAAAAAGGAGAAAAAATATGTCTATAAAACTTTATGAAGCATTTTGTATTTACAACTTGCACAACCCTGTTTCAGAACTCAGCCATTTAGAAAAAGGCTATCTCAGAAAGCTAGCGATCTTAGATTGGCTATATCGTTTTAGATATTCATCTATTCCCGCTCTTGTCAAAGTGGCTGGCGATTCAAAAGGAAAAACAGCAAGTCAAATTCAGAAACTTTTGAACAGAATGGAAAAGCGAAATGAGATCAGAAAATTCCCACTAATTACTGGATTCACAAAATACGGTTATGTCTTAACTGAATCTGGATTTTTGACACTGCAACAATCACAACCAGATCGAACCTTTACTCAAAGAGTGTTTAAAGAAAGTCATAAGCTTACGGCTTCAAACTTTGTGCATAATTTAGCCATTCAAGAACAGATTATTGATTTTATTCATTCTGACAAACACAAGATAGGTTTTGCGAATGAATGGGAAGTCAGACGCCATTTTAAATCTCAAAATTTTAATGGCAAAACGTTTGATGCGATCTGTGAAAAAACACTCAAAGCAAATTACGAAAATGAAAGGGTCGTGACAATTGGAATCGAAGTAGAACTCAGTCAAAAGAATACTGCACGACTTAGATCAGCACTAAAAACAGCTGACTCTATGATTCAGGATGGCGAAGTAGATTATGTGTTTTATCTTGTGCCAACCGCTGGTTTTAAAAGGAGCATTGATCGACAACTTAAATCATTGAACAAATCTAACGACATCAACAATGCAAACCTTTTTCAAGTAATCGTTTCTGGTGTTCTTGAACAGATCATTAGGGGGAAACGAGCATGAAAAAACAACAATTGAAAAAAATATTCCTGAGTGTGTTTGTAGCTTTATCCCTGTTTGGCTGCTCGACAACAGAAGATCGGCTAAGGCAATGTCAAGCTGAATATAAAGACTATCAACAAAGAGTAGAAAAATTCTATCAGCAAGAAATTGATAATCGTGTTGGTGCAATCAAGGAAGAAAATATCGCCTTGAAGATGTCTATCTCTGAAAAAGAACAACTCATTAATAATTTTCACGTAAAGATTAAAAAATTGGAACTGAGGATTGAAATCGAAGAATCAGCTGTTAGTCATTTTAAATACTGTCAATTATGGGGAGATTTTGCTTTTTTCTGCGATGTTCAAAAATCCCAGATTGGTGCACTTCTTTTTGAAAAAGGAAAAATAACCATATCTCTTCAAGTTTATTGGCTTTTA
>NZ_PKGB01000021.1 GCF_002848135.1 Hydrogenovibrio sp. SC-1 | reverse complement strand
ACATGAGAAACTCCAATGGCAATCTGAAATCTACCCTTGGCAAGACAACCAAGCCATTATCGCCGATTATATTATTGACAATATCAATGATGAGGGGTTTATTCAGAATAGTCTTGATGAAATTTTGACCACGATTTCTGAAAATGAATCGGATATCGAATTAACCCTATCTGATATTGAATCGGTTCTCGCAATTATCCAACAATTTGAACCAACCGGTGTGGCAGCAAGAGACTTGTCGGAGTCTTTAATATTACAGTTAAAAGCTGAAAAACAAACCCCTTATGTGGTTACTGCCATCCAGCTAATTCGAGATAACTTTGAACTGCTTTCGACACGTGACTATAAACGTATCAAAAAAATCTACCTGTTGGATGAAGATGACTTAATGGAGGTCATTCAGACCATCCAAGGCATGAGTCCCAGACCAGGGCGCGCTTATTCCTCGATTCAAAGCGAAGTCATTATTCCCGACTTAAAAGTCTTTCGTCATAAAAATGGATTTATGGTTGAACTCAATCAAAATGCCTTTCCAAGACTCGCTATCAATTCTAGCTATATTGATATGGCCAATACCCTGTCTAACAGCTCTAACGAGGGCAAACAAATAAAAGAACAACTCCTTGAAGCTAAAGGATTGATTAAAAGCATTAAAAGTCGTGGCGAAACCCTGCTCCGGGTTGGGCGCTATATTATTGAAAAACAAGCTCGTTTTTTTGATGAAGGTGAACAGGCTATGCATCCAATGGTACTAAGAGATGTTGCCGAGTCGCTTGATCTTCACGAGTCGACGATTTCCAGAGCGACCAATCAGAAATATATCCAAACACCAAGGGGCACGTTTGAATTAAAGTATTTTTTCTCAACAGGTGTTTCTCAATATGGCAACGAGGATCAATCGGCCATTGCCATCAAATCTCATATTAAACAGCTCATTGAGAACGAAAATCCAGCTAAACCCTTAAGTGATAATAAATTAATGAGCTTATTAGAAGAAAAAGAAATTAATGTCGCTCGACGTACTATTGCGAAATACCGTGAGTCGATGAATATTCCTTCGTCTAGTGAACGCAAAAAAATGAACCAATTTAAGTAACCCCCTTTTAAAATAGTTAAGGTTTTTTATGATTCCAAAACAGCCAATCGAAATGCGTCAAGAGATGCGTCAACAACAATGGGAAGAGCAAGCCGACTTTAAAGAATATATGTCTGCAGTCAACCCACCCATGCCGCCGATAGATGTCATCGATTATCCAGCCGAATTACACCAACAAGGAGAGACTCGAGTTATTGGATTTGACCATTCTCAATCACTTGATGTCAACTATCCGGCGACCACTCCTAACCTCATGGCCAGTTTTTTAAGGATTCTACCGAATACCAGTCTTAAAACCGATGCGGTTGCCACCTCGCAGGTTTATTTTGTTATTCGTGGCAAAGGCAAAACCCAAATGTCTGAAGGCACCATTGAATGGAAAGCTGGCGACTTATTTACCTTGCCTGCCGTTGCTGATGCACTTCATACCGCTTCAGAAGACAGTGCACTTTACTGGGTACACGATGCCCCTTTATTAAAATATTTAGGCGTTCAGCCAACTGAAAAACGGTTTTCGCCTGTACTGTATACGCATGAACGTCTAACGCAAGAACTGAATAAAGTCCGTGAAGAAGCAGCTGGACGCAACCGTACCGGTGTTTTGCTTTCCAACCCGCATTGTCCTCACACGCTCACACTAACCCATACGCTTTGGTCTTTATATAATGCCTTGCCTGCGGGTGTCACGCAAAAACCGCATCGACATAATTCGGTTGCACTGGACTATTGTGTGTCCGCTGGCCCAGACACCTATACACTGATTGCCAAAGACATCGATGAAAATGGCGAGTTAGTCAATCCAATTAAAGCAAACTGGACGGCAGGATCCGTATTTGTGACGCCACCCGGCTGGTGGCATTCTCACCATAATGATTCAAATGAAGATGCTATTGTCCTGCCAATCCAAGATGCTGGAATCATCATGAATATGCAGGTCCTGGACTTCCAATTCATTCAGTAAGTTGCTTAAATAGCATGTCGTTAATTTCAATTGGCATGCTCTTAGCCGCCTAAAGCCTGAATTTTGGAGAAAATACATAGATGCAAAACAGTGACTATACCATCACGATTATTGAAGACGATGTCTTACAATTAGAAAACCTTGAGACAGCATTAAGCTCCCAAGGTTTTAAGGTAAATGGGTTTAGCAATCGCCAAGAGGCGGAAGCCAGTTTCAATGTATCCTTACCCGATTTAGTCATTTCAGATATCATTTTGGGTAATGAAATGGATGGCGGTTTTGATGTTGCTAAAAAATTACTGTCATACGATAGAGCCATTCCCGTTATCTTTTTGTCTGAGCGTCAATCGGAATTTGATATTCATACAGGACATGCGCTCGGAGCAATTGACTACCTTCCTAAACCGATTAGCTTAAGCGTGCTTACCATTAAAGTGAAAAACCTATTACGCATTACGGGTAGCGCTCACTCTGATCAGCATCAAGAAAACTCATTGATTGAAGGTTTGGAGCTGGCTCAAAATGAGTTTAAAGCTTACTGGCAAGCTCAGCCATTAGAACTGACAGCCACCGAATTTGAGATGTTGAAACAATTCGCCTTAACAGGGGAAAAGGGTGTCGTCACTTATGATCGACTTCAGGAATCGACTCAAGGCGTTGTCGAACGAAACACTATCAACACCCATATCTGCCGCATTCGATCTGCTTTTCGAAAGGTCGATCCCGATTTTAACTTAATCCATAATGAGTATGGACGTGGTTATAGTTGGTATCAAAAATAATCGAATTTAACTTTAAAATCACCAGGCCTGGTGGTTTTTATCGCATTAAGGGTGAGAAATGAATTTTCTAAAGGGCTATCGACTGCGTTTTTCAATACGAAGTCGATTTTTTATCCTACTGTTATTATTAACCGTTCTCCCCTTTCTTGCCTATAACTTTGCCGTTGACCTACATCGGTTATTGCTTAAAAATCAAGCTATTATTCAGCAACAAACCGTCATAAACCTTTCCTATATATTAGAAAACAGAACGGATTTATGGGCGCTACAAATTCAAGCGGGTAATCCAACTAGCCAATTATCACACTTAAATTTAGACAAATCAGCACTTTGGATTGTGAATGAGATTGGCCAGGTCACCTATGTCGTTGGCCGCTTAGAAAAGAACCACACCAATCTACAAAGCCGATCACTTTTTAGTCGACTAGGGCATTTTTTGATTAAATCACTCTCCACCATTATGCCCTTCTCTCTGCCCTACCCCTATCCTCAAAGTCGAACCCCTGAAACCTTCCTCGTTCAACAGGCAATCAATGGCCGAAGCTTTCAACAATATCGAATGAGCGTAGAAAATCAGCCCGTATCGCTTATGTCGGCTACGCCGTTAAAAGTCGGTAACCGCATTATTGGTGCGGTGGTATTAGAACAAAGCATGGATAGCCTATTAACCGAATCTCTAGAAACGTTTTACCGACTTATCGGTATTGGTGGACTGGTGTTTTTATTGGTTATCTTTGGTGCTATTCTGTATATCGCATCCCTATCCAATCGAATCGTGCGGCTTGATAAAGATGTTCGCAATACCTTTGATAATTATGGAAAGGTCAATCAATTTCAGTTTCCTGACAAAAAGCGGTTAGGTTATGATGACGAATTAGCGGATCTACGACATCATATCTATGAAATGCTGACACAATTAGCATCTTATGAGCGTTATCTAAAACAACTTCCTCGAACCTTGCGCCACGAAATTCACAATCCGCTTAACCGACTCTCCATGTCTTTATCCCTGTTGGAAAAGGATATTGATCACAAACAGGTCCACTACTCACAGCATGCCTTAAAACAACTAAAACAAATTATTGCTTCTTTATCAGAAGCCTCCAGCATTGAAGACAGTTTGCAGCAGCATACGCCAGAGACTTTTGATATCAGTGAAATGTTAAAACTCTATTTTGACAGCCTAGAAGAAATGCACTCGGCAGCCGAGATAGAAACGGATAACCAACTCAAAGAACCCGTTATCATTTCAGGCGATGGGTTTATGCTCGAACAACTGATGGATAAACTGATTGGCAATGCGAAAGATTTTAACGATCACAAGCACCCTATTTCAATATCGGCACACAAAACAGACAAATGCATTGTCATTGATATTAAAAACAGTGGCCCTTATTTACCGTCAGGGTTTGAAAAGCAAATTTTTGATGGCATGATGTCAATTCGCGAAGTCAACTCAGACGACCAAACCCATCTTGGGCTTGGCTTGTTTATCGTCAAACTAATTACCGACTTCCACCATGGCAAGATTGAAGCAAATAACCTAGTTGATCCAGATAAAAACTTTTATGGTGTTCAGTTCAAACTAACCTTGCCAGTTCAAACTGTTTAAAGATTAATCACTTGCAATCGATTGATTAATATTCGCCAATTCTGACAAGGGGTCAGCCGCTTGTGTAATCGGACGGCCAATCACCAGATAGCTTGAGCCAGCAGCCATGGCAGATTCAGGCGTCATAATACGCTTCTGATCATTAACGGCAGCCGTTTTAGGACGAATACCAGGGGTAACCAAACAAAAATCAGCACCCAACTGCTCTCTTAAAAGAGTCGCTTCTTGGGCAGAACAAACCACGCCATCCAAGCCTGAATCTTGTGCTAACCGAGCCAATCTCAATACATTCTGTTGAGGCGTTCCTGACAAGCCAACCTCTTCCAAGTCCTCCGCTTCCATACTGGTTAAAATGGTCACGGCAATTAACTTTGGTTGATGAGCACAGTTGGCGATTGCCTCTTTGGCTGCCATCATCATTTTTCGACCACCCAATGCATGAACATTCACCATCCACACCCCCATTTCGGCAGCTGCTTGACAAGCTTTAGCGACAGTATTGGGAATGTCGTGGTACTTTAAGTCTAGAAACACATCAAAACCACGAGCAATTAATTGCTTAACAAATTCTGGTCCTGCCAGCGCAAAAAGCTCCTTCCCCACTTTTAATCGACATGATTGAGGATCTAAGGTGTTTACAAAATCCAAGGCTTGAGACGTTCTTGCAAAGTCTAAAGCAATTAAAATTTTAGGATCAAATTCAGTAGTCTGGGTCATAACGAGCTCTTAATTATTCTGATTGTTTTCTATAACAAGTGAAGTCGGTAGGTTAGATTTGGTTTGTTGAGGAGGCTGTTTTTGTGCATCAAGCAACGATTTTTTCAAAGCAATGATTTCATTTAATTGCTTTTTCTCAGCCTTTTTTTGACGTTTTATTTGCCATTTAAGTTTAAGGGTTTGTGACAAGAAAATCACGCCGGCAGTTAAAAGTCCCGTTGCAAAAGCAATGACAATTAATAATGAAATTGGAAGTTCAATTTGGTACCAGTAAAGATCAAAGGGCACTAAGTCTGGATTCAAAACCCCAAGGAGAAAACCAAGGCCTAAAAAAAATAGGGTAATCGTGATAGAAATTAATTTTGTCATAAAAAAAAGGGCCACAATAATTTTGCAATCATTGTAACCCTTTTATCGACTTTGTTGAACGATTTAACCAATTATATCGGTGAAATCTTTTGCTTCGTCAACCCTGTCTCGCAAGAATTTGCCAGGCTTGAAGTGTGGTACGCGTTTTTCATCTAACTGCACCTTTTCACCCGTTTTTGGATTACGTCCGAGACGAGCTTTACGGTGATGCAGACTAAAACTACCAAAGCCACGAATTTCAATTCTGTCGCCTTCTGATAAGGAAACTATCATCGAGTCTAAGATTTGATTAACTGCTAATTCAACATCCTTTTGACTAAATTGGGTCTGTTTTCTAGCAATCAATTCAATTAATTCTGACTTAGTCATGATATTTTGTCTCTTTCTTCATTCATTAAAATGTAAAGTCAGCATTGGTGTTCAATACTTACCTTAACCGGAAAATTGAAAGGGTTTGGCGTTTAAAACAACAAGTTTTAAACGCCTTCCAATTTAATCGTCAGAAGAAAGTTGACCTTTTAGCAAGTCACCCAAAGTATTTTGAGCTTGAGGTTGATTTGAAGAGTAATCTTTAATGGCATTAGCTTCTTCTTGAGCTGCTTTTGCTTTAATCGATAAAGAAACATTACGATTCTTACGATCAACATTTACAATTTTAGCTTCAACTTGGTCACCGACCTTAAGAACCGATGATGCATCACGAGTATCTTCATCTAGTTCTGATGCACGCAAATAACCTTCAACATCATCCGCTAGATCAACAACCGCGCCTTTTTCGTCAACGGACTTAACGGTTCCGACAACAATGCTGTTCTTACCATTTTCAGCAACAAACTCACCAAATGGGTCTTGTTCAAGTTGCTTTAAGCCTAGAGAAATACGCTCACGATCAGGGTCGATTGATAAGATAATCGTTTCAAGCTCATCCCCTTTCTTGTATTCACGGACGGCTTCTTCACCTGGTTGTGACCAAGAGATATCCGTTAGGTGAACCAAACCATCAATATTACCGTCTAAGCCGATAAAGATACCGAAATCGGTAATTGACTTAATGCTACCAGTAATTTTGTCACCTTTTGAATGGGTTGCAGAGAAGGCTTCCCAAGGATTAACTGTACATTGCTTGATAGAAAGTGAAATACGACGACGCTCTTGATCGACATCCAAGATTTTGACTTTAACTTCTTGTCCAAGGTGAACCACTTTAGATGGGTGAATATTACGGTTAGTCCAATCCAATTCAGAGGTATGAACAAGACCCTCAATACCATCTTCAATCTCAATGAAAGCACCGTAATCAGTAATATTGGCCACTTTACCCATGATTTCAGAGCCCATAGGGTAACGAGAAACCATATCCGTCCAAGGATCTTCTTGAAGTTGTTTCATACCTAATGAAACACGGTTTTTCTCTTTGTCGAACTTCAATACCTTAACGTTAATTTCATCGCCAACTTGGATAACCTCAGAAGGATGATTAACACGACGCCATGCCATATCGGTAATATGAAGAAGACCATCGATGCCACCCAAATCAATAAATGCGCCGTAGTCTGTTAGGTTCTTAACAATCCCTTCAAGCACAACACCTTCTTCCATGTTGGCTAATAGTGCTTCACGCTCTACAGAGTTCTCAGCTTCGATCACTGCGCGACGAGAAACCACAACATTGTTACGCTTACGATCAAGCTTAACCAGTTTTAACTCAACTTCTTTACCTTCAAGGAAACCGAAGTCACGAATAGGACGAACATCCACAAGAGAACCAGGTAGGAAGCCACGAACACCTTCTACATCAACGGTTAAGCCGCCTTTAACTTTACCAGTCACAAGACCAGTTACAGTTTCGCTATCTTCTAGAGCCGTTTCCAAACGATCCCAAGTCTTAGCACGTTTTGCTTTTTCACGTGATAAACGGGTTTCACCGAAACCATCTTCTAAAGTTTCAAGGTAAACTTCAACCTCGTCACCAACGGCAACTTCAAGGTCTCCGTTAGCATCTTCAAATTGTGACTTAGGAATAGCAGACTCAGATTTCATACCTGCGTCAACTAGGACAGTTTCTTTGTCGATACCGACAACAGTACCGATAATTAAAGAACCGGTTTGGAATTTGTCTTCTTGCAAAGACTGCTCAAATAATTCAGCGAAAGATAATTCACTCATGGATAAGTTACCAAAATTTTCAAACCGACACTGTTTTTCAAATTGGGGTATCCAAATCAGTATCGGGTCAGTTGTTAATAGTCGGCCTCCCAATTAGCCGACAAAAAATAAATGTCATTAAAAATGACGTCATTATAAAAATACAAAATCCCCGTTCATAAAATGGAACAGGGATTTTTAAATCCTATAAATTCAATAAGTTAGCATCTAATCTTATTTCATTCAATCAACCCTTTTTGACGAATCTCATTTATAGCTTGTTCACAGACTTGTGATATAGATAAGTGCGTCGTATCAATCGTTAAAGCATCTGCCGCAGGCAATAATGGAGAGGCCGCTCGATTACGATCTCGCTCATCTCTTTCTTTAATATCTTGAGTTATTTTGCGAATATTAACATCAACTTCTTGATTTTTCAACTGATTAAGACGTCTTTTTGCTCTTTCTTCTGCCGTTGCTGTTAAAAACAATTTAACCGGTGCTTTTGGAAAGACCACGGTTCCCATGTCTCGTCCATCAGCAATTAACCCTGGTGGCTGAGCAAAGTCCTTCTGACGTTTTAACAATGCGGCTCTCACCTCGGGGATAGATGCAATTTTAGAAGCCGTTGCGGCAACGGTCTCAGTACGAATTTGCAAGGTAATATCTTCATCCTGATAAAAAGCCTTACCAGTCTCAAAGCGAACAGGTAAGTTTTCTGCCAAAGCCACCAGGCCTGGTAAATTTTCGATCGTTAAACCTTGTTTTTGCACGCCAAAAGCCAGACTTCGATAAATAGCGCCACTGTCCAACAAATGAAATCCTGTCTGTTCACACAAATATTGGGCAACAGTACCTTTTCCGACACCACTTGGCCCATCAATCGTGATAATACAATCTGTATTCATTTTATCCCCTAGTCCTTTTGGTGTGCTTGAATCTTCATACCGACCTCATTTGCTAACGCTAAAAAGGTTGGAAAAGACGTGTTGACGTTAGCACAGTCATCAATAGTCATTTCCGCAGCGGCATTCAAACCAGCAATCGCCATTGCCATTGAAATGCGGTGGTCATGATGACTTTCAATAATGGCCGCTTGTGGCGTTTGAGAACCACCATTGATAATCATACCATCGTCAGTGGCGGTCGCATCAATGCCCACCGCTTGTAATGCATCGGCCATAGCCTGAATACGATCAGATTCTTTGACACGCAATTCTTCTGCACCTGTTAAAACCGTCTGCCCTTCAGCCGCAGAGGCGGCAACAAACAAAACGGGAAACTCGTCAATTGCTAATGGAACCAGTGACTGAGGAATTTCGATACCTTTCAACTTTGATGAACGAACATGAATATCCGCTACTGGTTCTCCCCCCACAACGGCAGTATTTTCTAAGGTAATATCTGCTCCCATTAATTTTAAGATATCAATGACGCCCGTTCGGGTCGGGTTGATTCCAACATGCTCGATCACGAGGTCGGCTTCCTTGGCGATTGCTGCGGCGACCATAAAAAAGGCTGCAGAGGAAATATCGGATGGCACATCAATATCCATTGCCAGCAAGTGCCCACCGCCATCAAGGGTCATTTGTGCTCTCTCATTATCCAATTTTTCAGTGGTCACCTGATAGCCAAAGCCGCGTAGCATTCTCTCTGTATGGTCACGGGTTGGGGCGGGTTCAATTACGGAAGTTTGACCCTCTGCATAGAGCCCCGCGAGCAGAACACAAGATTTCACCTGTGCACTGGCCATCGGCAACTCATAATGAATTGCCGTTAATGGCGCATTATCTTGTCGAGGGCTAATCTTTAAAGGCGGCTTCCCCCCTTCTGCAGTTGAAATCTGCGCGCCCATTTTAGACAGTGGCAAGGTTACCCGCTGCATTGGTCGCTTTGATAAAGATGCATCGCCGATTAATTCACATTCAAAATCTTGTCCCGCTAAAATACCCGCCATTAGGCGCATGGCGGTTCCTGAATTGCCCATATCCAAAGGCGAGTTAGGTGCTTTCAACCCTTTTAGACCAACTCCATGAATGGTAACAGCACCGTTGACAGGCCCTTCAATATCGACACCCATTGCTTGAAATGCCTTAAGGGTCGCCAAACTATCATCGCCTTCCAGAAACCCTGTTACATGGGTTGTTCCTTCTGCTATGGAGCCTAGCATAATACTTCTGTGAGAGATTGACTTGTCACCAGGAACTCGGATACGCCCTTTAATAATGCCGCCAGGTTGAACAATAAACTGAATATTTTTAGACATGAATCATTTTTTCCAATAGGTTATCAAATGGGGTTGCATTAACCCTTTCTAACAATGTGTGTATCTCGTGCTGTTTTCGCTTGGTCAAATAACTGAAAAAGCGCATCTCCCTGCTGATTATCGACCAAATCGATTAAGTGAGATAATTCGGCCTGGTAATGCTTTAGCCACTTACTAATAGCAGTTGGGTTGTTTAAAGCAATATCCCGCCACATAGTTGCATCACTGGAGGCAATACGAGTAAAGTCTCGGAAGCCGCCAGCTGTGTATTGAAAAACATTGCCTAACTCGGCGTGATCATTTAATAAATCGACTAATCCGAAAGCCAGTAAATGGGGTAAATGACTGGTAGCTGCCAGCACTTCGTCATGGTATTCAGGGGTCATTTCTGACACCTCTGCACCTAAAGCTCGCCACAGATCCGTCACCACTTCAACCGCCTTGGAAGACGTTTCATCGGTTGGCGTTAATATCACTTTATGATTCTGAAATAAATCTGCGCAGGCCGCTTCAACCCCACTTTTTTCTTTACCAGCAATGGGATGACCAGCAACAAATTGCGATGGAATTTGACCGAAAGCTTCTTGAACAGCGCTTAACACTGACGTTTTAGCGCTGCCCACATCCGTTAAAATCATTTCAGGTGTCAAATGCGGTTTTAACTGCTTCATTATAGCGGTCATTGCACCCAATGGAACCGCAATCAAAACTAAATCAGCACCTTTAACCGCCGCTGACAAGTCCATTTCATAATGGTCTATCACATCTAGTGCGACAGCTTGTTGTAAAACATCGGCATGGCGGCCATAGCCAACAATAGCATCAGCATAGCCTAATTGCTTCAATCCTTTAGCGAAAGAGCCTCCAATCAGCCCAACACCAATAATCGTAATTTTGTTTAATTTTATCGTCATAACAGTTCCGATAAGGCCTGAATGAAGTGCGCGTTTTCTTGTTCCAAGCCAATCGACACTCTCAAATACTCAGAAAAAGCCCCTTGTTTGGCTACAGGGCGAACAATCACCCCTTTTTCAAGCAACGCCTGATTTATCTGCGACGACTTGGGCCCTAGGTGAACGCAAATAAAGTTGGATTGGGACTCAATATAGTCCAAACCAACTTCTGAAAAATGATCGGTAAGTTGTTGCATTCCCGCATGATTTAGGCGAATGGTTTTTTCTACAAATTCACGATCAGCTAAAGCCGCTGTGGCAGCCACCTGTGCAATCTGATTAACATTAAAAGGCGCACGAATTTGATTGAGATAGCCAATTAGCTCTGACGAACCGACCATATAACCTAAACGCAATGACGCTAACCCATAGGCCTTTGAAAAGGTTCTAGAAACTAATAAATTTGGATAATCATCTAGGTAATCTAACCCATTGGCATACATCGGATCACGCACATACTCAAAATAAGCCTCATCCAGCACGACGATCACATGGCTAGGAACCTTAGCAATAAAATCACGCCATTCATCTTCTCTAAACAAGGTGCCTGTTGGGTTGTTTGGATTCGCTAAATAGATCACTTTCGTTCGATCGGTAATTGCGTCAGCCATCGCCGTCAAATCATGTCCCCAGTTTTTGGCGGGCACTTTAACGCCTGTCGCACCCACAACCTGCGCGCTGATTTCATAAACCGGAAAAGCATACTCAGAAAAAAGTATTTCATCCCCTTCACCCGCAAACACTCTCGCCACCAACTCTAATAGTTCATTCGAGCCATTTCCCAATGCTATCTCTTGAGGGGTTCTCTGTAAAAAGTCAGCTAGCGTATTTTTTAATACAAAACTGGCCCCATCAGGATAGCGACCAATATCCACTAGCGACGATTGTATCGCTTCAATTGCTTTTTCACTGGCACCTAATGGGTTTTCATTCGAAGCCAGCTTTGTAATTCTATTTAATTGATATTCGCGCTGACATTCGGAAATTGGCTTGCCAGGTTGATAAGCTTGAATTGCTTGAATATGTGGGAGAACCTGGTTTTTGAACAACGACTCTGACATTATGAATAACTTTTAATAAAAGATTAAGGTAAAGGAGATACTGGAAAGGAGCCCAATAATTTAAAGAAGCTGGTTTTCGCTGCGACTTCTTGAAGTGCTTCTGCTAACAAGGGATCTTTTTGGTGGCCCAGCACATCAACAAAAAATAGATAATCCCATTTTGCTTGATTTGAAGGCAGAGAAATAATCCGAGTCATGCTAATATCGCGCGTTGCAAAGCTTGATAACACATCCAACAAGGCTCCCGCCTTATTCGGCATCGACAAAATCATGGCTGTTTTATCATCACCACTTGGCTCAGTTAATTCTTTGCCAACCACCCAAAATTTTGTCGTGTTGTCCTTTCGATCTTCAATATGGCTTTCTAAAATTGAAAGCTGGTAAAGCTGTGCTGCTTGTTCAGAAGCAATGGCCGCTAAGGTTTCATCTTTCTGTGCCATTTGCGCTGCCAATGCATTTGAATCCACTGCTTCAACGACAACACCGGGTAAGTTATTTTTTAACCAATTTTCACATTGTCCCAAGGCTTGTGGGTGTGCGACCACCTTCTTAATAGATTCATGCCCGGTCGCCTTCGAAAGCAAACAATGTTCAATCAGGAGACTCACTTCGCCGGAGACCTTTAAGGGGCTGCCGAGTAAGGCATTTTGAGTTTGCTTAACAACCCCTTCGGTTGAATTTTCAACTGGCACTAGACCATAATTTGCCTCGCCTTTCTCAACCGTGTCAAAAACAGCTTCAATTGAAGAAACGGCATAAGGATGAACTGAAGAGCCAAACTGTTTTACCACTCCCGCATGGGTATAACTGCCTTCCGGACCCAAATAGGCAACCTTAATGGGCTGTTCTAAGGCGAGACAAACAGACATAATTTCACGAAATAATCTGGCCATATCATCATCGGGTATTAGCCCTTTATTCCGTGCTTTGACAGCTCTCAAAACCTGTGCTTCACGCTCTGGACGATAAAAAATCGCCTCTACTTGACCACCCTGGGTTTTGATATCAGCCACTTTTTGAGCAAACTCAGCACGACGAGAAATCAATGTTTGGATTTGTTGATCAACTTGATCAATTTCCTGTCGGATGTGATTTAATTGTTGCAACTCAAGATCATTCGGCATAAATACAGTTCATTTTAATTATTCAACACTCATCGTTCTATTAAGCGTTTTTTTGTTCAAAGACTTTCATAAAGTCTATTAATGCATCCACACCTTCTTCTGGCATGGCATTATAAATACTGGCTCTCATGCCACCATAAGCTTTATGACCTTTTAAACTCAACAAACCGGCAGACTTAGACTGTTGCAAAAAAGCGGCTTCTAAATCAGCAGATGACAATTTAAAGGTCACATTCATCCAAGAACGCACTTTTGGATCTACCTCATTTCGATAGAAGGTCGATTGATCAATAAACTCATAGAGTTTTTGTGCTTTTCTCTGATTGATTTTAGCCATGGCCTCAACACCGCCCTGGTCTTTAATCCAATCAAAAACCAATCCTGCTAAATACCATGAAAAAGTGGCTGGCGTGTTGAACATTGACTCATTGTCAGAGTAGGTTTGCCAATTCATTAAATTGGGGGTTTCGCTACGCGCTTGACCAAGCAAGTCGTCTCGGATAACCAAAATAGCCAGGCCTGCCGGGCCAATATTCTTCTGAGCACCTGCGTAAATCACGCCATAATCAGCGACATTGATGGGACGGGACAAAATAGTTGACGAAAAATCGGCAATAATCGGCTTATCCGATTGAGGAACCGATTGGAACTCAATACCGGTAATCGTTTCATTTTGGCAGATATGTAAATATTTCGCATCTTTTGACGTCTGCCACTCCGTTTGATCCGGAATCGTATTTTCAGCGGTCGCCACGACATTGACATTAACATAGCGTTTCGCTTCTTTAATCGCCTTTTGCGACCAAACGCCAGTATTAACATAGTCCACCACATCATCTGACTGCGTCAAGTTTAAGGGAATTCCAGCAAACTGCAAAGACGCGCCACCGTGCAAAAACAGTACCTTATAATTGTCTGGAATGGCCATAATCTCGCGCAATGTTGTTTCAACATGGCGTGCCAACGCCATAAATTCAGGACTACGATGGCTCATTTCCATCACGGACATGCCGGTTTGTTGCCAGTCCAAGAATTCGGATTGTGCTTTTCTCATCACCGCCTCAGGCAACATAGCTGGGCCGGCACTAAAATTAAATGCTCTCATTAAGTTTTTATTCTCTTGCGTTTATTCTGATAAGGTTTCATTTTCGATGTCAGTGCTAGTATCGGCTTCGTCGAGCCCTTCGATGGCCTCTATCAAGTCATCCTGGACATCGACAACGGCCAAACCAACAACCATTTCGCCAGAACCAACATTAATCAATTTCACCCCTTGGGTGTTACGCCCAACAACGGAAATTTCGGAGACTCGAGTACGAACCAACGTCCCCTTATTGGTAATCAAAACCACTTCCTGATCAGGTGTTACGACGACAGAAGACACAACTTTACCGTTCCGCTCAGACGTTTTAATAGAAATGACACCTTGACCACCACGATTAATGGTCGAATAATCATCTACTGGCGTACACTTACCAAAACCATGCTCTGTCGCGGTGAGGATAAGGGTGTCTGGTCGAGCCACCTGCATACTAATGATATTCATATCTTCTTTCAGCTTCATGCCGCGAACACCACGCGCTTGACGCCCCATAACACGCACATCATTTTCTTCAAAACGAATGGCCTTTCCGACATTACTAAACAACATAATATCTTGTTCGCCATCAGTGATAGCTGTTCCGACCAGTTCATCATCGTCTAACAAATCAACGGCAATAATCCCATTGGCACGCGGGCGTGAGAAATCTGACAACGCAACCCGTTTAACGGTTGATTTCTTGGTTGCCATAAACACAAAATAGCCATCAGAGAACTCTGATACCGGCAAGATGGAGCTTATGAACTCACCATCTTCTAATGGTAATATATTCACAATTGGCTTACCTTTAGAGCCTCGACTGGCTAATGGAAGTTGCCAGGTTTTTTGCCAATACAGTTTGCCGCGATTCGAGAAACACAACAACATATCATGCGTACTCGCGACCAGAATTTGACCGACTTCGTCATCTTCTTTCATTTGAGTTGCTGACTTGCCTCGACCACCCCGTTTTTGTGCTTGGTAATCGGATAAAGGCTGAGTTTTGATATAGCCATCTTGAGACAAGGTCACAATTCGGTCTTCAACCGCAATTAAATCTTCTGCATCCAAATCTTGATAAGAATGATCGATCTCGGTACGACGCTGGTCACCAAAGGTTTCAATAACTTCCAATAACTCATCTCGAACCACTTCCGTTAACCGATCCGGGTTCCGAAGAATGTCTAGGTATTCGGCAATTTTTAAAACTAGTTCACGGTATTCAGCAACAATCTTATCTTGTTCCAAACCGGTTAAACGGTGCAAGCGCATTTCTAAAATAGCTTGTGCTTGGGTTGGGGAAAGTTTGTATTTCGCTTCACCAGTTGCACCATAGCCTTCCGGCAAGTCCTCAGGGCGTACGTCTTGCATATCAACCTTCTCAAGCAAGTCGGCCAAATTCCCAATCATCCAATCCTTTTCAAGCATGCGTTCTTTCGCAACAACCGGACTTGGTGATGATTTGATAAGTTCAATCATCTCATCAATATTATTTAATGCCAGTGTCAAGCCTTCTAATAGATGTGCCTTTTCACGAGCCTTACGCAAATCAAAAATCGTCCGACGCGTAACCACTTCGCGTCTATGACGCAAAAACGCATCCAATATTTCTTTCAAGTTCAAAAGCTTAGGCTGACCATTAATCAAAGCAACCATATTAATACCAAATACAGTTTGCATGGTCGTTTGCTTATAGAGATTATTGATTAACACCTCAGGAACTTCACCTCTACGCACTTCAATAACAATGCGCATACCATCTTTATCAGACTCATCTCTTAAGGCAGAAATACCCTCAATTTTCTTTTCTTTAACCAGTTCTGCAATACGTTCTATCAGCTTCGCTTTATTCACCTGGTAAGGAATTTCATGAACGATAATGGAAGCTTTACCTTTCGCATCCATTTCAACACTGGTTCTTGCTCGCATTTGCACACGACCACGACCAGTTTCATAAGCTTCTCGAATGCCTTTTGTGCCATTAATAATGCCATAGGTAGGAAAATCGGGTCCTGGCAGGTACTCCATTAAATCAGAAATTTGTAAGTCAGGATTATCGATCAAAGCCACACAAGCATTAATGGTTTCATTTAGATTATGAGGTGGGATATTAGTTGCCATCCCAACCGCGATACCGGAAGAACCGTTCACTAATAAATTTGGGACTCGAGTAGGTAAGACATCTGGTTCGGATTCTGAACCATCATAGTTAGGCGTAAAATTAACCGTTTCTTTATCGAGATCTGCGAGCAATTCATGTGCGATTTTTGCCATACGCACTTCGGTATAACGCATCGCAGCAGGTGAGTCGCCATCAATTGACCCAAAGTTACCCTGTCCGTCGACCAGCATATAGCGCAATGAAAAAGGCTGAGCCATACGAACAATCGTGTCATAAACCGCCGTATCACCATGCGGGTGATATTTACCTATCACGTCCCCAACAATACGAGCTGACTTTTTGTAAGACTTATTCCATGAGTTTCCTAACTCATTCATTGCGTATAAAACCCGACGATGAACCGGTTTTAAACCGTCTCTTACATCTGGCAAGGCCCGTCCAACAATAACACTCATCGCATAACTCAGATAAGATTGTTGCATCTCATCTTCTAATGAGATCGATAAAATTTCTCTCGCAAACTCTGACATAGAATTACAGTTTTCTTTATTGTTAAAATTAGCTGAACATTATACCCCAAATCAATCAATTCTCTCTAGGTTTAACAAGGTTTGAGCAAAAGAAATCAAGATATTGCTATAATGCCATTCAAGTAAATATACCCTAATACAAAACAATGAGTAAAGCCATGCAAAATGCCAACGCCTCAACGGAAAACAATGAAGGCCAAAATGCCGATCCGTCCGAGCTCGAAAACTTCAATCAACTCGCGCATACGTGGTGGGATGAATCGGGCCAATTCGGCGCATTGCATAAAATAAACCCGGTTAGAATTGACTTTATAGAACAGCACAAATCAATTGAAAACAAGCTTGTTTTAGATATTGGGTGCGGGGGTGGAATATTGTCTGAAGCCTTAGCCAGTATTGGAGGCAAAGTAACCGGAATAGATTTAGCCGATGAAGTACTGACCATTGCCAAACTGCATAGTTTGGAATCCGGAATCCCTGTTGATTATGTACTTGAAAGTGCTGAAGAACATGCTCAGAAACACCCCAATCAATATGACATTATTACCTGCATGGAGATGTTAGAGCATGTTCCTGATCCTAGCGCTATTATCAGAGCGGCTGCACACATGGTCAAGCCAGGCGGCTGGGTATTCTTATCAACCTTAAACCGGAATCTAAAATCCTATCTATTAGCGATTGTCGGCGCGGAACAGCTATTTAACTTAGTTCCCAAGGGGACTCATAACCATCAGAAATTTATCCAGCCAGCGGAAATCGATAGCATGGCAAGACAGACAGGCTTGATATTGAAACAAGGTTCTGGAATTGATTTTTCGCCTTTTTCTCCGCCCAAGCTAAATGATTCTCTAGCGGTTAATTACTTATTGGCTTACCAAAAGCCCAATGACAAATCACACTAAAACTCCCCTGCTAACCGAGGCTCTTAAAAAACACTATGTCAATTAAATGTATTCTGTTTGATCTAGACGGCACTCTATTAGACACGTCCTATGATTTTGCTTATGCGCTTAATCAAGTCTGCCAACACTTTAACCAACCTGAAATCCCCTTTACAACCCTACGACAAATCGTTTCTCAAGGGGGCTTAGCCATGACACAGTTGGCTTTCCCTAGCCTATCAGGGGAAGCACTAGAGCAAAAACGACAATTTTTTTTGAAATGCTATCATGACAATATTGATCATCACACTCGGATTTTTCCAGGGTTAGATATAGGGTTAGCTAGCCTGGCTAAAGCCGATTTTCCTTGGGGAATTGTCACCAATAAACCAGGCTGGTTAACCGAGCGGTTATTATCCAATATCCACTTTCCTTCATCTCCTAAAGCCATCGTTTCCGGCGACACCCTTGACGTGCGCAAGCCACACCCGCACCCCTTATGGTTAGCGGCAGAGCAATGCGGTATCGAACCCAGTCAATGTTTATATATTGGAGACCACCTAAGAGACATTGAAGCTGGAAAAAATGCTGGGATGAAAACGGCCGCCGCCTTGTTTGGTTATATACCAGAAAACACGGTGATCGATGATTGGCAAGCCGATTATGTCTTTTCCACCCCAATTGAAATCAGTCACTTTATACGGGATTTAATATGACAACACAAAAAATCTATTTAATTACTGGCGCAGGTCAGGGACTTGGACGTAGCCTTGCGCTAAATTTAGCTCAAACAGCCTGCCAAATCATTCTACTAGACAAAGACCTGGGCGCACTCAATCGCGTCTATGATGAAATCACTCAATCAGAAGAACTACTAGCAGAGCCCAGTTTATACCCGATTGATTTGTTAGGGGCCAATATTGATCACTATCGCGAACTCACTGAAACCCTAAAAAAGTCCTTTGGGCAACTCGATGGCGTATTCCTTAATGCAGCTAGCCACCCTGCTTTCACTCCTATCCAACACTTTGATATGGCACAATGGTACGAAGTCTTACACACTAATCTAAATGCAAACTTCCACCTCATTCAACAGACTTTGCCTCTATTGTCAGCAAGTAAAAACCCTTTTTTAGTCGCTATCGTAGATAGGAGTATCGATGAACATCCTGCCTATTATGGTGCCTATGGTGTTGCCAAAGCGGGTCTTGAACAACTAATGAAAAGCGTTGCCGCTGAAATGCCAAACAGTGGCATTCAATTCTACACCGCAAAGTTGGGGCCTTTTCAGTCAAAGACTCGATCCATTTTATTTCCAAGTGAAGATCCGACCGAACTACCAACCAGCGACCAAAAAGCGCAGGAATTACTCAACCTTGTGCAAGAAGGACTTTCTTCTGAACATATCCATAAGTTGAATTAAGAAAAGTAGGTAAAAACAGCCAGGCCTGGCGGCTGAATTATCACATTTTTCATACATAGTAAATACCCTTTTTCTACTAAAAAGCCCATTTTTATGGGTTTTTTGGCATTTTTTCTCTCAATTTTATTCTTATTTTTTCAAATCCCTATATTAAGAAACGTCTTTGTACACAGCAATGTACACAGAATCTTTTTAAATTTTCTTTATACAGGGGATTATTATGCCTAAGATTGCAGAACCAATTACATTATTTAAACTCAACTGTTTTATCGATGATGCCAAGCATCAACGAACTAAAAGGCTATCAGATGGTCATGTACCTGGCCTGAGATATGATACAAAAAAGTCCGGCGTTGCAGTCGTTCTTAAATATAAAAAAACAAATGGTAAATATTCGAGCCATACACTTGAGGTATTAAAGTTTCAAAGCATCACAAAGTCCAAGCTCTCCGAGATTCGCAAGCAGGCAATGCAACTTAAAGCTGGGTTTGAAGAAAAAATCCAGATTTGCCAAGGTTCCACCGATAAAACACTGGTTGAACTGTTTGCTCTTCATCAAGCTGATTTCTCTAAACAGTATCGTCACTCAAATAATCTGCGTTCATATTCAGCCCCTGGAACAATCAGAATTCTCAAAGCGGTATTTAGAAAATATACTTTCTTCAATGATTTGCCACTACATGATTTTAATGAACAAACGGAATTGAATTTTATAAATATGGCTCAAATTCCAATTCTTGGTCGTAAAAAACAAATCAAGCTTGAAACTATCCGAAAATACATATCGGCTCTCAGAAGCTTTTTAAGGTACTTAGTTTCGATTGGTGAGATAGAAGTATTCCCATTTGGGAAATATCCATTAAAAGACACTTCTGTTGAGAAAAAGACTGCTATTAATCCGGAACGCTTTAAAGAATTAGCTGATTTCTTATTTGAGATGAATAATCAAGCATCAGATTTCTATTATTTACTTTTGACAACTGGCGCAAGAAAAAATGAAATTACCGAATTAAAAAAACATAACATCAACCTTGTTGACAATATCTTGCAACTGGATAAAACCAAAAACGGTAAAGCCAGAAATGCGTATATCTTGAATGAGCGTATGAGAGAAGTTCTCCTTCGCAATCAGAATAATCATTCTGAATACCTATTTTATGACCCTTGTTCCAAGCATGGGATTGTCAATATTGATGAGATTACCGCTATGATTAATGAACACTTTAATCTAGCAGAGTTTACAGCTCATTCAGCAAGGCACAGCTTCGCAGTGTATTTATATGATTTGAACGTCGATATCAACTCGATTAAAGACCGCTTAGGTCACAGTTCCATTCAGCAGACTTTACGGTATTTGGGAAGCCTTGATGTTTTCAAAGAAGAAAAGGCAAAGCAGGTGAATTCGCTAATTGCGGGCGCTTTTTAGTCTTAAACTTAAACCCCTTATTTTATCCCCGGTATTTAGGCTTTTCATACTGGGGAGAACTGAGTTTTCATACTCTTTGAGATTCAGAATCAATTTCGGCTAAATTGAAACTGAATTCTTTTGCCATCAGAATAATTTCTGTAACAACCCCCATTATTGCAACGGGTATTACAGGTAATATGCCCCTATTTTAGACAATAGAGGCATTCGTTATTAGAAATTAAAAGTCATCCCATTCATCATCCTTGTCACTGGTTGGTGCGAGTTTTGATGGTAATGCAGGGGAGGACTTTGGTTGAGTAGGTGCTTTTGCTACAGCCTTCGGTGCTGCTAATCTAGTCGATCCTTTATTACCAGAAGCGTTGACGGTGAAGAAAGCCATATCTTCTTGTAAAATGCGAGCTTGTTCACTCAGGCTTTCTGCTGCCGCTGAGGTTTCTTCAACCAGTGCCGCATTTTGCTGTGTGCCTTCATCTATTTGCGTAATGGCAGCGTTGGCTTGCTGAATGCCTGCCATTTGTTGTGAAGAGGCTTCTGCGATTTGTTCAATCATATTGGTGACATTGTCAACCGATTCACTAATGGTGGTGAGCATTTCGCCAGATGCGGTGGCTAATTTGGTACCATCGTCAATACGGGTGACACTTTCATTAATCAAGTTCGTAATGTCTTTTGCCGCATCCGCAGCTTTTTGAGCCAAAGAACGTACTTCACCAGCAACTACGGCAAATCCACGACCATGATCACCTGCTCTTGCCGCTTCAACAGCCGCATTCAATGCTAACAGGTTGGTTTGGAAGGCAATGCCATCAATCAGTGAGACAATATCCGAAATCTTGTGGCTAGATTCCTGAATTGCATTCATCGCCTCAATGGTCTGCTGCATGACCTGAACCCCTTCATTCGACTTTTGCTGTACTTCGTGAGCGACAGAAGTGGCTTCTTTGGCGTGTTGGGTATTATTGGTTACGGCTGAACTCATTTCTTCCATGGTCGCAGAGGTTTGTTCTGCAGCGGCAGCGTTTTCCTGTACCCTTTGACTTAAATTCATCGAACCTTGAGATACTTCAGAGGCTGCACCATTCACAACTGAGGTTGCATTCAATGCTTTAGTCACCACCTCGCTTAAACGCTGGTTCGATTGATTAATCGAGTTTTTCAAACGTAATAACTGGCCTTGGTAATCATTGGTGATACTGTGGGTTAAATCGCCTGAAGCAATCGCTTCGATATTAAAAACAGTGTCTTCAATAGCGTTTTCTAGGGCATCCATCGAGCGGTTAATGTTTTGCTTTAAACTGTCCATCTGACCTGATGCAGCACTGGAAACTCGTGCATCAAATTCACCCTGGTTAATTTTTTCCATAACCTGGTTAATGTCTTCAACAATGTCAAAAATGGAATCCAAAGCGGATTCCACTTGCTGACGGAATGCATCAGGTACATCCTTATCCATTTTGGCATCAAATCGTCCTTGAGAGAGTGCGGTCATAATTTTTTCCAGTTCTGACATCATAAATGCAACACTTTCAGCGGAATTGTTAATACCCTGTTTTAAATTGTTTAAGTCTCCTTGATAGTCATTAGTGATCCTTTGCTTAAAATCACTTTTAGCGATAGCAGAAACAACCCGGTTTGCATCTTCGATGCCCTTAGAAACCGCTTCGAGAAGATGGTTGAATGCGCTGGAAACCTGTCCAATTTCATCATTGCGAGTGACCGTGGCTCGAAGCGAAAGATCGCCTGTGTTTTGAACCTGTTGCGCTGTGTTCACAAGGTTGTTTAATGGTCGTGTAATCGCAATCAGGGTGATTCTGGACAGTAATATGGCGACGATTAAAATGAGGATGGCTAAGGTAGTCGCTAGCCATAACATGGTTTCATAACTTTCATTCGAGGTATCATTTATCTTTTTTGATTCTCGAAGCTGTAGATTAATGAGTTCAGAGATGACGCCAGAAATGGGATCTATAGCAGGGTAGAGCTTGTCGATACTAAATTGGGTGATGCCCTGCTGGTCTCTGTTATCAATCATGGCCAGCAGTTGTTGAGACTGTTGATCTGCAAATGACATTAAAGACTGGGCTTTGTCTGCAAGCTTCGCCTCTTCATCTGTCAGTGTGGTGTTCATATAGCCTGACCATAAACGCTGAATATCAGATTGGGCACTGAGAATATTATCTTTGGCTTGTTGCCAGGTTAGATTGCCATTACGCAGTTGATGGTTGGTATCCACGATATTGACGGCATAAGCATCTGCAATTTTTTTCAAATCCTCAAGCGGGACTATTCGATCAACATAAAGGTGTTTTAAATCGGTGTTATTGCTCTTCATAATCGATAAACCGGTTATCACGGCAATAATAGCAAACGCCAATAAAAAACTGACCAATAACAACATACGTGCGCGAATATTCATTTTTTATGCCTCAAACAAGTCCAATAAATTATTACGATTTTAATCAAGAATAATAACAAGTAATTGTGATAGCGACAAGAAAACGTGCGATTAAGATTCTATATGGAGACTAAAAAAACTGCTATAGATTAAATAAAGTGAGACCTTTGCAAAATTAATCTAAATCCCAGCCAATTTCAGTAATCGGCGAATTTTTGAGTTAATTTCGCATAAAGGGTCTGTTTTTAGCCCATGTTTGAGCTTTTTAGTTCATTTTTGTTGATATTTCCAGATTTTGGATACACCACAACCCCTTGGTCTTATGCACAACTCTCACTAGCGGTATACATTCCATAATTCATCTTCATGCACCTCAATGTCTGATTCCTCAATCCCATTGTTTAAATACTTATCAGGATAGATTTTTACATGATGACCATACACAATAGTGGTAGTGCCAATTTCTTGTAGTTTTCTTGAAAATCCACCGGATGCCACTTTTGGATAAGTGATATTGGGAATTTCATTACCTTCGCTCAATATTTTTTGAAAGTGATAGCTATAATTACTATCTACATACCAATGAATACTGCTCAGACAATTTGTGGCCAATAACTTATTTGCTCGACCAATCCCATGCAGTAATTTTTTCTCACTTTTGATTGACGTTTCAATTTCAATACCTCGCCAATCCATCAAGTTGTCTTTACGATTAGCATCCGGTACTTTGACAACTAAGTCACAAAACTTCATATTCCAAATACGACCAGTGGTAAGTTTTTTTAACTCGTATTCGGTTAGAAATTCATTGCCATCTTTGCTATGACTAATGGCAAATTGTTGTACCATTTCTAAATGCCTAACCGATTCGGTTAGGGTATAGCGAGAAGAATCGAATCTGCCATCATTCAAGTTGTCATCAAAATATATTTTGGCTTTTTCCTCTAAAAATCGTTTTGCCTTCTCGTAATTGAACGCATAGACAAAAGGATTTTCTGGCCATTTTGTTTTAACTCGTCTGATGAGTTTTTCATTCATCATGCGTTTTAGAAACGTACTGGTGGTACTTTTGTTTTTATGACATAAAAGTAGCTGTGCATTGGATGGGGTAATATATTTAAATCTGAGTATGGTATGTAAGATGGCAATCTTACCAACCAAAGAGCGTTTTGCATTATAGCGTTGGCCAAGATTTCTGACCGGTGGATTCTGTTCTAAGTAGTAAGCACCGGCTATGGTTTCAAATCGTTCTTCGACTAGACAGTCGAATTTTTGTTGTAGTGTTTCCATATTTTTTATTCCTCCTATTGTTTATAGAAACCCCCTTATCGAAACCGTGTTTCGACATGGGATTACCTCTAATAGGGAGATAAAAATATAAAGAACACTAAACTGAACGCTCAATAAAGACGCTGTCTTTAGCCACTAGGCTTTAACTGTCATTATTAGGCGTTGCCTAGGCATGAGGCCTTACCAGAAGGGAACTTCCATCCCCTTCACCCCAACGTCCACATAATCAAAAACAACTCTTTCAGAGTCATTTTTAATTCTGCTCCCGAGAACCCCGTCATGGTTTTCAACCATGTCGTGGTTGGGCGCCGTCGACAAGTCGACTGCCCCCGATCCTAGGGCTTTCTAGGCTTTTTGTGGTTGGATAGCTCCTAACCACACAAGCAAGAAAGGCTTAACTTCGTTAACCTCGTAGCGATGGCAGTCGATTTCTCGACGGCGCCACTCCACAAGAAGTCGGCTAAAAAACCTATTTTTCAGGGAACCCGTTACCCTTGAAAATTAGCTTTTTTGCCTTAACTTTTGTTCCGCCGCTTTTATCGTTTTGAAGGAACCCTGACCCTCCAAAACGATAAAACCGTTGACCTCCGTTTCACTTCGCAGCCATACCCAATTATGAGGGAACCCGTTACCCTTCATAATTAGCTAAGGCTTTGACCTCCGATGAATAGGCTCACTTGTTTTACAATTTTGCCTATTCATCTCCGCAGACACATTCCATTCAAAGGGAACCCTGAACCCTTTTGAATGGATGGTGACTTTGGCCTGCGCCTGTTACTTGAATCACAAGTGATTAAATTACAGACTCCGCCAACCCTAAAATCAGCAGGGTACCCTAAACCCTTGCTCATTTTGGGTTGTTGGCAAAAGCAAATCAAAGTCCTGAAGTAGCGTGATAGGTTAGTTGGTTTAGAGGTTGTGTTTGAAATTTTGAACAATAGTCAGAGGTGATTTTTGATATAGTTATCTTTGAACGAATATAGGGTTGGTATTGATGAATGAAATAGCCCAAACAGAGGTTTGGGCAAGGAAAATATAGAAAAAGCTTTGCTATGTACACAAATTTGTACACTTGAATCTTTAACCTAATAAATACAATAGGTTATGGGTTTTATAACCGCCAGGCCTGGCTGTTTTTTATAGACAAATTCTATCGAAGTCAACGCTCTAAAAAGGCTAAGATTTCTGATTCAATGTCATTTTTATCAATCACGACTTTTTGCGTAATTGGCTTGTTAAACAAACTGGCAATTTGCTCAGAGATGGGGGCATTCGCCAGTTCAGAAACGGCTTTTAACGCAACCTCATCTCCTGAATAACTCTCACCCGTCAATGCATTCGCAACCATCGGTGAGAATTTAGTCCATTCCGCCGTTGAGTAGGCAATGGTTTTAATGGCAGGGTCTTTACGACAGGTTTGGTAAGGCTTAAAGCAAGTCGCGGTGTGAGGACACATTAAATACCCCACATCAAACGCCTGCTTAATATAGCCTTTGACATCTTCATCTGAAGCGAAGTCTGCCGCAAAAATAGCCTGAACTTGAGCCAATTCATCTGCTGTTAATGCATAATATTTTTCGGAATCTAATTGCAGCATCAATTCTTTGGTGCGTTCAGCACCAAACAAATCGAATAAGATTCGCTCGATATTCGAGGACTTTAGGATATCCATTGCAGGTGAACTTGTTGGAATCACCGATTTTCCACGTAAATCATATTCGCCAGTCCGAATAAAGTGGGTCAAAATATTATTTTGATTGGATGCAATATGGATCTGTTCAACCGGCAACCCCATCTTATAAGCATAATAGCCGCCCAATGCATTCCCAAAGTTGCCACTCGGTACATTTAAGTAGACTCGTTCACCTAATTGAATTGCGCCTTGGCGCACCAACGCTAAATAACTGTAAATATGGTACAACGTTTGGAAAATAATCCGCCCAAAATTCACTGAATTAGCCGCTGAGACAGAAATATGTTTTTGTTGCAATGCTTCGCGAAATGCATCTGACACCAAAAGGGTTTTCAATGCAGTCTGCGCGTCGTCAAAGTCACCATGAATACCAATCACTTTTAAGTTGTCGGCATCTTCCGTAACCATTTGCAAACGTTGAACATCCGAAGTGCCGCCATCTGGATACATACAAATTACTTGCACATTATCTTGGTTTTTAAACGTTTCTAAAGCGGCTGGACCTGTATCGCCACTGGTTGCAGCAAGAATCAGATATTTCTCATTTCGTGCCTGCGCAACAGATGACAACACCTTCCCAAACGGTTGTAATGCCATATCCTTAAATGCACGTGTTGGGCCATGAAACAATTCACTGACATATAAATCATCATACACCTTAACCACTGGCACTGGATTGTTGGGATCATCAAACTGATCATACAAACTCAGGGCATCATCAATAACAGCATTATCAATATCCACTTCAAATTGCGCTAATACGGCTTTTGCAAGCGTTTTATAACTTGAGTTCAAATGTGACTGTAAGAAGTTGTCGTCAAATAGCGGGAGGCTTTCCGGAGAATAAATACCACCGAATGACGACATTGGACTTAAAATGGCTTGAGAAAAGGTCTGAGAAGTGGGTTTTACCCCATCATTGCCACGTGTTTCAATAAAATTCATGCTATTTCCAGTTATTACTTAATAATTTTTATCATTATACCTTGTGAAATCACTCTAAAGTAGTCTACCAATCAGTAGACTAAACCCAACGTGACTCTAAAGACTTTCGCCAGCGCCAGAATCGTTGTAGATGTTTTGGCGTTATGTGATATCGTTTTGATCCGCCAAAATCCAATAATAAAGAGTGGATACGCTGTTGTTGCACTTGCTGTAACAACGGAGCAAACCACTTTTGTTCCAACTGCGTTAACAGTTCAGTTAGAGATTGAAGTGCTGCCAGTTCGGCTGAAACATCATAGTGAATCAAATGTGAGTTTGAAGCGTTTTCTAGCTTCTGTTCTGACCAGGCCTCGCAATTATGGACTGCAGGTTGAACCGACGATTGGGCTATGTTTGCCAGCCCCTTTAAATATAAATGGTCTGACCAAAGGCTTGTATCCTGTCTTGGAACAGTTTGAGAAGGTAATAATTGCCCTTCTCCCCAGAACCAAATGCTATTGATTTCGGGTTGTCCATTTTGTCGGCGTGCTTCATTGACAGGATGCGTATAAAACAGCATCTGTGTTTCATTTATCAATTGATGCCAATAAGGTGCTGCAGAACCTTGGGGGTATAAATCCTTTACATTTTGATAGGCGGCATCGGTCAACGCCGTTGTTGTTAAATCAATAACCTGTGGTAACCGACAATACCAATCACGATGAGAGCCCCATTCTAATTGCACACCGTCTTGCTTAAAATGCTGATTAAAATGATCGAATAATGCTTCTAACTCGGCGTCCGTCATCGCCAATTCTTGCGGTGGTATCATCACCAAGCTATCGCGATCTGGTATCATTTGCACCGGTTCAGCGCGTATCCAAAAATCTTCTGTTACCCGTTTAAATGGTAAAGATGCCATCGTTGCCGCGACGGGAAACATTGACTTTTGGTGAAACAAATAGCAACCTCGACCATAAAAATCATCTTTCGCGGCATTGAAGCCATCTGATTTTGCCAATAAGGTTTGCAAGGCGGGTAACTTTAACGTTTTCAGTTCAGTCTCTGCCGCACCCTGCACAATGGATGCAAGATCCGGTAACCACAGAGTGACTGCTTGTGAATTTACGCTCATTTGCAAGCCGTCAAATTATAATCTGCTATCATGCGCCTAAGGCATCAACACGAATACGTGCAATCTGACCATCAATGGCATCAAGAGACTCTAACGCCTTAATCGCAGCATTTAGGTCACTTTCAGGTACGGCATTGGTAATCATCACCAAGGTCGCATCATCGGGATTCACATTAGAAGGTTCTTGGTGCAACAATTCAATATTGATATTGCAACTGGCTAAGATGGAAGTGACCTTCGCAAGAACCCCAGCATTGTCTTTGACAAAAAAGCGCAAATAAAATGCTGTCGTAATCGCATCAATATCAATCACGCTGGCTGACGAATCTAACGCATTTAAACCAAACCCGAGCTCAGGAACACGGGTTTCAGCTGGCTGGTGTAAACCTCGTACTAAGTCAACGATATCGGCGACGACCGCACTGGCCGTTGGACCCGCACCCGCTCCAGCACCATAATAAAGCGTTGAACCCACATGATTCCCACCGACCATTACCGCATTCATCACGCCATTCACCTGGGCGATTAACACAGAATCAGGAATAAGCGTCGGATGCACTCTCAATGAGTAACCTTTTTCTGAACGACTGGCAATCCCTAAATGCTTAATTTCATAACCCAGTTGTTTAGCGAACTGAATGTCCTCCGCAGTCACTTGGCTAATGCCTTCGGTATAAACTTTATCAAATTGTAAAGGGATTCCAAAAGCAATCGAGGCCATAATTGTCAGTTTATGCGCAGCATCAATACCTTCGACATCAAAAGTTGGGTCCGCTTCGGCATAGCCTAATTCCTGAGCCGTTTTTAAAACTTCTGCAAAATCAGCACCCGGTTTCTTCATTTCAGTCAGGATATAGTTACCTGTGCCATTAATGATTCCTGCGACCCACTCGATCTGATTGGCACTTAATCCTTCTCGTAGTGCCTTGATAATCGGAATACCGCCTGCTACAGCCGCTTCATAAGCAATCGGCACATTATTCCGTTCAGCTTGCTCAAAAAGGCTATTACCATGCTCGGCAATTAACGCCTTATTCGCCGTAACAACCGGCTTTCCTAATTCAATCGCTTTCTCAATGCACTGTTTGGCTAGCGACGTGCCCCCCATTAGTTCAACAACAATGTCGACTTGAGGATTTTCAACAACCGTCATTGCGGAGTCAGTAAAGGACAATCCTTCATAGGCCTCATCTCGAATTCGGCTAAGATCCCGTACCGCAACCTGTTCGATTTTAAGTGTGACTTGGCCATTTAAACGACGTTCAATGGTCTTCAGCGTTTGATTTAAGATGGCTGCTGTGCCGCCACCAACAGTACCAAATCCTAATAATCCTAATCTTACTTGCTTCACAGTGTCTCCAACTATCGCTATTTCATTAATCCGTCTTTACGGAACATATCTCGAATCCCTCGAATGGCTTGGCGTGTGCGGTGTTCATTTTCAATTAAGCCAAACCGAACATAGTCATCACCATAATCACCAAACCCGATACCAGGCGAAACGGCTACTCTCGCTTCTGATAGCAGTTTTTTTGAAAACTCTAAAGACCCTAATTCACGATACGCTTCTGGAATCGGTGCCCAAACGAACATGGTTGCTTTCGGAGGTTCCACTTCCCAACCAATTGCGTTCAAGCCTTGGCATAAGACATCTCGTCGAACCTTATACATATCACAGATTTCTTGCACACATTCCTGCGGACCTTCAAGCGCTGCAATCGCTGCTACTTGAATCGGGGTAAAGGTTCCGTAATCTAAATAAGATTTCATCCGCTTTAGAGCATTGACTAGGTCAGGATTTCCGACCATAAAGCCGACACGCCATCCGGGCATATTGTAACTCTTGGATAACGTATAAAATTCAACGGCAATGTCTTTTGCGCCAGGGACCTGTAATATCGATGGAGCTTGATAGCCATCAAACACAATATCTGCATAGGCAAGATCATGAATCACCCAAATATCATGCTCTTTGGCAATCGCAATGACCTTTTCAAAAAATTCAAGGTCAACGGTTTGGGTTGTTGGGTTTCCGGGAAAGTTCAACACCAGCATTTTAGGCGTTGGCCAAGATTCACGAATCGCTTTATTCAACTCTTCAAAAAAGTCGACATCTGGAGTCATACGGACATGACGAATATCGGCACCCGCAATCACAAAACCATACGGGTGGATAGGATAGGCCGGATTGGGAACTAATACCGTATCGCCTTTATCAACGGTTGCTAAAGCAAGATGCGCAAGCCCTTCCTTAGAGCCGATGGTGACCACCGCTTCGGTATTGTAGTCAAGATCAACATCATACTTGGTTTTATACCAATTACAGATGGCCTTGCGCAAACGCGGAATCCCTTGTGAAACCGAATAACGATGCGTTCCTTCTCGCTGTACGACCTCAACCAATTTATCAACAATATGCTTGGGCGTATCCTGGTCTGGGTTTCCCATACCAAAATCAATAATATCTTCCCCGCGGCGACGCGCTTCGGCTTTTAATTCACCGACAATGTTAAATACATAAGGCGGAAGCCGTTTAATTCTTTGAAAATCGCCTGTCACAGATTAATAACCTTTTAATAAAGCAGATGGAAATAGTGTTTACATTTATCTGGTGCATGAAACCACTCAGAAAATGCAAATGTCAAATAATGTTAAAAAATTCTTTTTGCTTCTAATTGTTTAGAGAAACCGTTGAAAGTGCCTAACAAAATAAAGCGCAACATTCGCAGTCATTTCATAGAAAGGTCGCTTTTAATCAACCTTAAGACATCCAATACTTAGAATCTATCGAGGCGGTTAAGCAGAAATAATAAAAAAAATTTTAACTTAGTAATGATACAGAAACATTTTATTTCGTCAATTGGAAATATAAGGCATAATCTCCCTTTAACTTGAATTTGAATAGCGAGGCAATATGAAATTCACCGAGCATCGCGACTCTAATGTCTTTGCGGTAAAACAATATCAACCAGGCCTGGTCAAAATAAACGACCGAACACTGTCAAAAAGCTGCTTTTTAACGCAACATCAACTGATCGAAAATTGGCCTTGTCCCACATTAGATAGCTTAAACGAAGCGCTCCTGGAAAAAATGATAGAACTGAAGCCTGAAGTCATTTTACTGGGTACCGGAGAAACGCATGCATTTCCTGATCGTACATTGTTTTCTTTTTGTTCTCGTCATGGCATCGGTTTAGAAACCATGAGCAATATTGCCGCCTGCCGTACTTTTAACGTATTATCGACAGAAGACCGCGATGTGGTCTTGGCCTTAATCATAGATTGATTAGAGGCCACTTAACACAGTTTTAATATCGACTTTGCGACCACGATATCGGACTTCGACATACAGTTGAGGCGCCAAAACTTGTCCTGTTTTGCCAATGGTCGCAATCAACTGTTTTTTGGTAACACGCGCCCCTTCTGATACCTGCAAAGTATCATTATGAGCATAAACGGTCAGATAATCATTATCATGCTTAATGACCAGCATGGAACCATACTGCTTAATCCCATTGCCAGCATAGACCACCTCTCCGGCGTTCATCGCATAAACGGCTTCACCAATATTAGCAAAAACCCTCAAACCATGCAGGCCTCTTAAATCTTTTACAAAGTCATATTGTAACTTTTTGGACATTGGCCAAGCAAAATCAGGCTCGGGTAAAGTCGTCCTTTGAGGACGTTCTATACTGGGTTCAACATGCACTGCGGAAGAAGGAATCATAAGTTGTTGTTTAACATATAGTGTATAAGGAGGCGCAAGATCATTTTCCTTGGCAAGAGCACTGAGAGAAACCCCACACTTTAGTGCTATTTGACTTAAAGTGTCACCAGACCGTACCGTGTACGGTGCTAAACATGCTGACTTTTTAGACGTTGCTTTTTGTGCTGTTTGTTGAGACTTCGATTGGTTTGAGGTTTTAAAATAGTCACTGCCTTCAGACCAACCACGATAAGGTGCAGGAGCACATCCAATTAAATTGAAAACCATTAAGATTAACAGTAACCGAATCACACACGTCTGCAGCATCTAAGCAACCTGTTTATAAAGGATATAGATCCCCACCATAACGATCAGCGCATAGCCAATCCAGTCCACACTATTGCGAATATTTTTTTCATAACGTTCGCCGCCAAATTTCATTAAAGTGGCCACTAAAAAAAATCGAGCCCCACGTCCGACCAATGAAGCCAACAGGAAGGGCAACAACATCATACTAGTCGCACCCGCTGCTATGGTAAAAAGCTTATAGGGAATTGGGCTAAATCCAGCCACGAATACCACCCAAACACCATACTCAGCAAAAAAACCTTCGACTTGTCGATAATGTTCAACCTTATTTGCAGATTCAATAATCGGCCAAACTAATTCCAGCATCCAATAACCAATAGCATACCCCAAAAGCCCGCCTGCCAATGAAGCCAAAGTGGTAATCCACGCAAAAAAGAAAGCTTGCTGAGGCTTAGCCAAACACATGGGCATCAACAGTACATCGGGTGGAATCGGAAAAAACGATGATTCTGCAAAGCTCATGCCGCCCAAATACCAAGGGGCTTTTGGATGGTGTGACCACCCCATTACTCGGTCGTATAGAGCCGTAAATATTTTCATAGTGCCCCTTTCTCTATCCGCGAATCCAATCCCGTCAACATGGGCACAAATAAAACATCACCAAGGTACTGCTCATTGTAGCCAGACTCTGTACGAGTATACCCCATTAATTTTTGAGTCTCGCCACCAATTGGAATTACCAAACGCCCTCCCGGCTTTAACTGTTCTATTAGAGATTCTGGCAAGGTTTCAGGTGAAGCAGCAGAGATAATCGCATCAAATGGGGCTTGTTTCGGCCATCCCCAGAAGCCATCTGCATAATCAATATGAACCTGTGACAAGGCTAATTTTTCAATCACCTTTTTTGCTTTGATCAATAAAGGTTCTATGCGTTCAACACTGTAGACTTCTTTTGCTAATAAGCCAAGGATGGCCGCCTGATAGCCGGATCCCGTTCCGATTTCTAGGACACGATCAATCGACCCGGTGGCCTTAAGCCAAGCCGCCATTTTCGCAACCACCCAAGGCTGAGAAATGGTTTGACCATACCCAATCGGTAGTGCCGTATCTTCATAAGCGCGACTGGCTAAAGCTTCATCAATAAATAAATGCCTAGGCGTCACCCGAATGGCATCAAGCACTGCCTCATCAGTAACGCCTAAAAAGATAAGCCTCTCAACCAAGCGGTTGCGCGTGCGTTGTGACGTCATACCCACGCCTTGATTATCCGCATAGGCTTCATTTGGATAACGGACTGGCTTATCTAATAACCTACTCATGAAAGCCCATTCACCCAATTCGCTAAGAGTGGTTGCATTTCGTAATGGGTTAAATCGACTTTTAATGGCGTAATAGAGACATAACCATTTTCAACAGCATGAAAATCGGTTCCCTCTGACGCATCTTGTGCTTGACCTGCAGGGCCAACCCAGTAAATTTTTTTACCCCTAGGATCCAGTGATGTCACCACTTTTTCAGAACAATGGCGTGAACCCAAACGGGTAATTTTAATGCCCTGTACATCTTCATAAGCGCAATCTGGAATATTGATATTTAAAATCGTTGCTTTATCAAAAGGTAATTGATCCAATTCTTTAAATAACTTTAATAACACATGGGTTGCGGTATCAAAGTATTGATCGCCACACAGCGAAACGGCAATAGATGGCTTTCCAAGAAAGCGGCCTTCGGTTGCTGCAGCGACCGTTCCGGAATAAAGCACATCATCTCCCATATTGGCGCCAGCATTAATCCCTGAAATGACCATGTCTGGCTGAAAGTCCATGGCACCATTAATGCCCAAATGAACACAATCTGTTGGTGTGCCATTCACACTGTAGATATGCTCTGCATGCGTCTGAATCCTCAAGGGTTCCATCAATGTCAATGAATTACTGGCAGCACTGCGATTACGATCAGGTGCAATGAGACGTAATTCTGAATGTAAGTTAAGTTGATGTAAACAGTCCCATAGCGCACGAATCCCTTGTGCATCATAGCCATCATCATTTGACAGTAAAATTTTCATATATGCCTTTTATGGATAAACCTTCACTCACTAAAACAGGTCAAGTAAAATATCATAGAGTTCGGTCAATTTGGAAAACAACATTATAGTATGACAAAACTAACGAATGAAGATAAATCCCTCTTTGCAGACGCGGTTAGTGACGTTACCAAACTAAAGACGTCACACAACAAAGTAGCTATTGCTTCATCCAAACGCGCTCAAAAACCCGGTACCTCAAAAAGGTCACTTCATTTTTTTCAGCCTGATGCGGACGATTATTTATCGACAGCAACCAATTCTGAAGACGAAATCAGCACCGTCGATGCGCACCAAAAACTGTCCTTTAAACGCCCTCAACTCGACACCAAGTCTTTTAAACGCTTGCAAAAAGGCCTTTTTCAAACGATTTGGCACATCGACTTGCATGGTTTGACCGAAGCCATCGCCGATCAGCAACTACAGTGTTTTATGAGAGATGCCTTAGCAGAAAAGGCACGATACCTCATTATCATTCATGGTAAAGGTTACAACTCAAACACTCACACCCCTACTTTAAAAAACTTAATTAATCAACGCCTTAGACAATTTCCAAAAGTTTTGGCTTTCTGTAGCGCTCAACCCAAAGATGGTGGCACTGGTGCGGTTTATGTTTTTTTACAGAAAGAGCACTCCTGAACAACGGCAAACTATTCTGATTGCTTCGGAGCAGCTATCAATTGCTCATCATTCGTACCAGAAACCCGCTCAGCATTGATATTCACTCTCTGCTGACTTTCGTTTGGTAACTCAATCACCTTAATAAAAACCTCATCCTCAGCAATCATGCCTAATTTTTGACGTGCCAAGGTTTCGATTGAACGGGGATTAGATTGAAGTGCCGTAACTTCTTTTTTTAGTAGCGAGTTTTGTTTTTCTAAGGATTGAATTTGCGTCTGTAGCTGTTCAAGCTTCGATTGAAGGGCAAACCACTCACCAACGCCGCCATCAGATGACAGTAAACGGACTTGTAGTATCAGAATAACGATGGCAAATGCCAGGGTGAGGAATTTCACAGAACCTCTCGTATTGGGGGGAGGAATAATTCGGTTACAGCCAACCATTGCAGTTGGCCATAACGGCTATTCATTGTTATTTCAGGTTATAAAATGCATCTCTTCCAGGATACACCGCTTCATCCCCAAGAGCTTCTTCAATGCGAATCAACTGGTTATATTTTGCGATTCGATCTGTTCTTGACAAAGAACCGGTTTTGATTTGGCCTGCACCCGTTGCGACAGCAATATCAGCAATGACCGTATCTTCAGTTTCACCTGAACGGTGAGAAACTACCGCCGTATATCCCGCTTCCTTCGCCATTTTAATGGCAGCAAAAGTTTCGGTTAAGGTTCCAATTTGATTGATTTTGATCAAAATTGAGTTAGCGATTCCTTTATCAATCCCTTCTTTCAGAATTTTGGGATTGGTTACAAATAAATCATCCCCAACAATTTGTAGACGATGGCCGTCTTTTTCCGTTTGGTACTTGAAACCATCCCAATCCGATTCGTCTAAACCATCTTCAATCGAAATAATAGGATACTTTGTTACCCAATCGGATAATAAATCAACCATTTCTTTAGAGCTTAGGGTCTTATTTTCTGAACCTAGGAAGTAGCTGCCATCTTTATATAATTCAGAAGAAGCTGCATCCATCGCAATCATAACATCTTCACCCGCTTTATAACCTGCGGCTTCAATCGCTTCCAAAATAACGGTAATCGCCTCTTCATTTGACTTCAAATCTGGTGCAAACCCACCTTCATCACCAACGGCAGTGTTATAGCCCTTATCATGAAGGACTTTTTTCAAAGCATGAAATATTTCAGCGCCATAACGTACGGCTTCAGATAAGCTTGGAGCGCCTACAGGCATAATCATAAATTCTTGGAAATCCACAGAATTATCAGCATGCTCACCACCATTAATGATATTCATCATTGGCACTGGCATTTTATAGTCATCCGTTTTCAAATAAGCATATAGCGGTAAGCCTTTAGAAGCGGCTGCGGCTTGGGCAACGGCAATTGA
>NZ_PKGB01000020.1 GCF_002848135.1 Hydrogenovibrio sp. SC-1 | reverse complement strand
GCATATGGTTCTGAACCCGGAGTTATGGCCAAAGGCACAAGACCGGACTGACATTAGTCATGGTCTTGGAGACTTTATTTATTTGGCGCTAGGTCAATTTTTGCCTAACGATGGAGCCCCGATGCATCCGCATTATGACGTCGATATTGTCAGCGTTGTTTTCTCTGGCAGTGTGGGGCACAAGGGGACTCTAGGTGATGGCACCGCAATTCACGCACCTGAAGTTCAGGTTCAGCGTGCTGGAACTGGTATGCAACATGCTGAGTTTAACCTCCATGACACACCCGCTGATATTGCCCAAATCTGGTTTAAGCCACCCGAAAAAGGACTTGAACCTGCTTATAAAAATTTCAAAATCTCAGATAGTGGTTTAACAACTGTACTCGGCGGCACGGATGGCAGCTTCATTAGCAATATGGTTTGTAAGGTTGGTTACCTACCCGTCGGCGAAGAAATAACAGTCAATCAACCGTTTGTGGTTCTCATCACCCAGGGTAAAGGTAATGCAAATGGTGTTCCTGTAACGAAGGGAGATTTAATAGAGGGTGAATCACTTCAATTCATTGCGGGTCATGATTTAGGGTTGGCCCTTATTCATGCAAGAAACTAATAAAGGAAACTGAGGAATGATGACAACAAACACCCCCAAACTGTTTGCCTATGCGACTTCAACCAGTCGTAATTCAATAAACAAACAACTCGTGACTTACGCAGCATCCATGCTGACAGGATACTCCATTGAGATCGCTGATTTAAACGATTACGAGCTTCCGTTGTTTAGCGAAGATGCAGAGCAGACACTCGGTCAACCCGAAAACTCATTAAGATTTTTCAATAAGATCGGAGAAGCCGATGCCTTGCTGATTTCGCTAGCAGAACATAATGGCAACTACACAGCCGCGTATAAAAATCTGTTCGACTGGTGTTCTCGTATCAATCCAAAAGTTTATCAGGATAAACCTACCGTCTTACTTTCGACATCACCGGGAGCGCGAGGAGCAAAATCATTATTGGATTTGGCAACCAATACAGTTCCGTTCTTTGGTGCAGACTTACGGGGTATGTATTCAGTCCCGTCATTTTATGAGCACTTTAAAGGAGGCTTTATCACAACAAAGGAAATCAAAGAAGCCTTACTTGGCGTAGTCGAAAAACTTCGTGATGAAAATATATAACATTATCAGTGGATTTTCTTTATTTGAAACAATGAACAAGAGGAAATACGAAAATGAATAATACACAGATTACAGAGCTAAAAGCTTCGGCAATTCTTTGGGTTATCTGGGGAGTAGTCCATGCCTTCTTCGGTATTGCAATAATGGCTGCAGATACTTCTCAAGGCTTTGCCTACATTGCCGCAGGCGTTGTTCCTGAGACATTGAGTGCAGATTATCATTCAGCTATCGGTGCTATTTTGAACCAGCACGCTTGGAACTTGTTGTGGTTTGGTATTGTGACAATTTTGGGCGGAATAATGATCTGGCGGCGTAATATGACCGCTATCTGGGTCAGCGCCATGGTGGGCGGTACAGCGGATCTAGGTTACCTAATTTTTGTGGATTTCGGGGGCTTTGCTTCTTTCTTCCCTGGCACGCTCATGACACTAATCGCTGGTTCTGCCATTTTGCTTAGCGGTTGGGTTTGGCTAAATCAACGCAAAAACTCTATATAAGGAAGTGGCCAAAAAACTTGACCGCTACAGATCAACTGGCATAAAACTTACCAACTAATACTCTTGATTACCTGTTTATAACCCTAACACGTCTGTTTTTAAGGCGTGAAGACATATGAGTCAAATCAGGCTTACTCATTTCGAATTCTTTTCTTTGGATAAAGAACTGGATTTGTCTTCGTTTTTCTTCTGATAGGCTTTGATACTTCAAACCAACAATTCTTTCGTCTTGAGAGTCTTCACACTGGTAAATATTAACAACATCACATCTAACTAGGATTGGACTATCTTCAGGGTCTAGTTGAAACATTAGATCAACTTTGTCATTTTGATGCACTTTATCTTTATGAATGCTAATGGCAATGCCTGACACACTAATATTCACTAAATTGCGTGGCATAGAATTAGATAATTGTTTTTTGTCTATCGATTGAAAAAGAAAGTCGATTTTTGAATTTAGCGCTGAAAATGCATCTGCAAGAATAGTACTCTTAGAGCCAATTGCGAATATATAGTCATCAATTTTTGAGTTGACTTGATTCAAACTTCGAAGAAAAAACTCTTCAATATATTTATCGTTTAACTCTGATGGCAAATAACTATTGTCAATCTCTTCCTCAGGGATAATGTGGTAACTACATGGTATGACGGTATCGATTCGGTAAGCACCGCGTTTATTTTCATGTTTCATATTATTGAAGAGCCCCACATTCTTTAAAAACCAAAGATTATATTCTATTTGCCATTTCTTCAAATGAAGATTATTGGCCAAGTTAATGCCAATCTTAAGTTACTATCAATATCGATGGACAGGTGATTTGGAAGCAAATCTCCCCACACATTTGACTTGTCTGGTTCATTAAGCTAAATTAAAAATAATCCTCCTAGCACCTGAGCACACCCCTAATTCGCTCAGGTGGTTTTTTATAACCGATTCAAATACCACTCTTTCCCTGGCGTTGAGACTTTACTAAACTGGTAATAGTCTGGTTTATCTGCAAAGGCCATTCTTCTGAGTGATAGTTTGGTGCTGATTTGATCTGCGTTTTTGATCATTTCACCACCAATGTATTTACAAAAACCATCTCTCATTTTCCAACCCAGTAAATACTGTAAGGTATTGGAACCTTCTGGCCAGGTTTTGCTTAATTGGCTTAGAGGTTCTGCTAGAACAAGCAGTGTTAGTTGTTCATGATCGACAAGACGCCCTAGGTTGGTGTGATGGTTTTGATCTAGGGTTTGTGTTTTGCCTATGTCATGGAGTAGTGCGGCTAGGATGGTAATATCCCTTTCAGCTTGACTGACTTCTGATTCAATAAACTGTAGATGTTTTTGCACCAGTTGTGCGACTTCAATTGAATGGACGATTAATCCTCCTGGAAAAGAATGATGATGGTGTTTACTTGCTGGAAGTGACAACCATTTTGTCATGAGTGAGTCATTAAATAATAAGCTGTGTGCAAAGTCCTTCACCGCGTTAACCTTAAAGCTTTCAATCAGATTCAGTAGATTCAATAAACTCTCAAAGTGCTGTGATGATTGATATAGGTTCATTATCACCGGTTGAGATAAACTTGATTTAAACAACCGCCAGTCTTCAATCTGATGGGCTGCATCAACACTGACCCATAGCCATATAAATTCATCTTGATTCAGGGATAGTTGGTTTTGTGCTTGAACCATTTTTTCCAGTAGATAATCCGACACTTCAAAATCCATCATTTGTGGTTTTTGGATTTGACCGGATGATTCTCCTCCTAGTAATGTCAGGCTAATAAAGTTTTGGGAGTCGAATGGATAGCCTACACTTGAACTGAAAATACCGGCTAATCCAAGGTATTGTTTATTGACGGTTGGGAGCGGGATTTCACAATCGGCATAGATCACTTGTGAATCATTAAAGCCTTCAACCAATAAACTGTCAGAGGTTGATTCATTGAACACTTGGTTGTTATTAAATTCCATCATGAATACACCTCCAGATTGAGTTGTTCTTTTAGGGCATCTACTAGTACTGTTAAAACTTGATCTTGGTCAACTGGACAATCAGTGAGTTGATCCATTACCCAATATTGCAGTGCTTGTTCATTGGAACGACAGTGGCCATATCCCAATACAAAAGTGAGGTAATCACCTGGTTGGATATTGAATAGGTACATTAAATTATTCACCAACCGACGCACCACTCGTGGGTCTTCTATTTGATAGTCATTATTCAGTGGATATTGGCCTGAATGTTGGTTTACATAGCCACTCGAAAAATGACTTGGATGCTGAGGATGTAATAATGGGTTTTCTAATAAAGTATTCATTGGCCACCTCCAGATTGATAGGACTGTGTGTTTTGAAGTAGTTGATCCCAAAAAGCGGTTTCAGATTGTATAGCTGCTGCATCAGTAGCATCTGTACCGGAAGCGGTAGAAGGTTCGGTATGATTAGCATCATTAACCGCACTATCTTCATCAACTGATACTGGCTGGTGAAAAGACGTTACTTGTTGTGCAAGCAGTCTTTCCATAGCGGAACCATCTTTTCTGGTTAAGTTTGGAACATATCTGGCGTAAACCGAGAACAACATATTGGTATTGGAATGACCCATCTGTTTTGCAATCCAGTTGGGATTTTCTCCTGCTGCTAACCATAAAGTTGCTGCAGTATGTCTTGTTTGATAGGGCTTTCGGTATTTAATGCCTAGATAATTTAATAGAGGTGTCCATACTCTCCGTAAGAAGTTACTGGCATGAACGGGTTGCCCTGCATTATTGGCAAACACTAGCTCTGAGCGATTGCCATCTGCTTTCATTTTTTCCAGTCGATTCGATATACAATTAAACACCATTGATGACATTTCAATTTCTCGTTGAGAGCCATCGTTTTTAGTGTATTCCCATCGATTACCGGAATAGGTTTCTCGAACCAGAATTTCTCGTCTGTCGAAGTCGATATTTTCCCATTTAAGACCATCTATCTCACCAGTACGCAGACCTGTGAAAAAACGGACTAAATAATAGTCTCGCCAGTCAGCACGAACATTGGCCAAGATCTTATTCACCTCTTCGATTGAAAAAGGTTCAATATGAACCTTTTCCTCCTTCAAGGGTTTTATATTTAAATGAGGTGGCGTAAAATCATAGCGGTCAGCTGCTTCGGTCATGATCATATTGAGACATTTAATAAATTTATTAATTGTTTTAGCTTTTAACTTACCGTTTGATTGTTTGGCGACACTGGAACGGTATTTTAAGATCTCTGCTTTACTGATGCTGCTGACTTCCATTTCTCCAAAATGGGGAATCAAACGCTTATCTAAATAACGTCGATAGCCTTCTGCAGTTGCAACACGCCAAGTTGGTGTGAGTTCTGCAAACCACTCTTCTGCGAAATCCTTGAATAGTGGGGTTTCTTTGTAGTCTGGGCGCATCTTATACTCAAGCTCTTCAACCTTTTTTACCATAGGGCTCTGAGGAAAGTATTTAGCATATTTAAAGCTACCAAGAGCGATTTCCGTTTCAATGCGATCCATTACTTGTTTTAGTTTTTTGCGGTTAGCCTTGTTGTCAGGCAAAGCCGTCTGTTCACGACAACGCTCACCCAAATATCTAAAATCAAAAAATAGATGTGAATCTCTTACTCGAATACTACCCATAACAAACACCTCCATTTGCCATAGGAACAGAGAATGCTGCAACTGAAGAAGCTAAATACATATCTTCCTCAATGTTTTCCCAGATAAATAGGATCTTGCGCTGCCCAAATGGTCGAATGTAATGGCGCCCCTCAAACAACACACTGTCTTTTAGGTCATTACGAATAGTTCTTGGGTTATATTTAATGCGTTCTGATAATTCTTCGGTGGTTAGATAGGTTAGATTCATGGTAATATCTCCTGTTCAATTAAAAGCTATTTAATGAAAACAAAACTAACAAAGTTTGTTTAAAACAGATTTTATTGGTTTTTAAATATGTTTTCAACCGTTTTTATTGTTTTTTTTCAAATAAAGTATGTTTATATCGTACTTTATCTACCTAGGAGAGATTAATGATACAGTCAAAACTATCAGTCCTAATGGGTGAAAGGCGCATGAAAGTAATTGATGTAGCGCGTGAATTAGGAATAAAACGCAATGCAATCGACCTGCTATATAAAGATGAATCTAAAAGAGTTGATATTGAACTACTAGATCAACTTTGTAATCTATTTGATTGCACGCCAAACGACATTCTTCACTATGAAAGGAATCACACCAAGTGAGTTCTTAGCAGATTAGTCCTTATGTCATTTGTCGTTTTCAACAGATTTTTTGGGCACAAGATGGGCACGATTTGGGCACGACATAGAAAATTGAATATTTTTTAACTATTGTTTGACAGCCCGCAACCCCCTCTATATAATACGCCAAATCAAAATACGGCCACATAGCTCAGTCGGTAGAGCAAAGATTGAAAATCTAATTTAGCACACTTACTTAACCACCCATCAACCTGCTAAAACCTACATAATTTAGCATTAAACTAGCATAAACAGAGAGTTAACAATCCCCCTTCAAAGTAAGTTAAGATAATTTAATTCCCATAAAACTTAATTTATGGCACAATTATCAAAGTGAACTTTTGACTAAAGGACTCGACAATTGGCTAGTAAAATTGATACGCTTAGGCTGTCACTCGTCAAGCAAGATGCCCTAGTGCTATCTGATATGTATGGCAAGGATCCATTCGCGCATATCCCTAAGCTAGAACCTTCCAGTGCCTTGCAGCTACAAGCCTTTATCACTCCTCCTGTAGACTTCGAAAAAGCAACATCTAAAAGCCGCAACAAGCCTCATTACCTGCTTTTTATTGTAGATGTCCTAAAGCGTATACAGTTGATGGGATCAGCCATTCTTGATCGAACCCAATTTAAAATCAATAATCAAATATCCGATAATTTTCAGAGCATCATTTCATTGTCAGAAACATGCCTTAATCACTTTGAGGCCCTGGTTGACGATTTTCCTAGCCTATCGGTGGACAGTTTTATTGCCGAACTGACTGCCAAGGTTGGTTACCTTGAAAAACAAGATATCGCCCAACAAATAACTAGAGCCATGGACGGCATCATTAATGAAAACCCTTTATATGATAGTTTGTTTGAACCCTTCATCTTTCATCCAACCGAGACTGAACTAGAATTCCTGTCCAATCATGCCTTTATTTGCGCAGCTTTATGGAACGCTCATTTTATAATTCCGCATAAACTTCATGCAAAGCACAGTATGTCCAGAGAGCTCAGGCGCATATCAACCACTCAAGCCTTATGGCACTCTGATTTTGGGGGGTATGAAACCTACGAGGAGTTGATTCAGGACATAGAACAGTATGGTGAATTTAGCAAGATTGTCTTCTACCTTAACAAGCTTTACAAAGATGATAATCCTCGCGCCAAAAAGTCGAAAGGCGGAAGCGGCTCAAACACACCGAGACCAAGAATACGGTTTATCAAAGCATCCGATAATATCACCACAAATGACCTATCTATTGACGGTACCAATATCCAGCTTGTCAGAACCATTGGTGAACGCTCCTCAACAGACACTGAAAGTGCCTTGGATTTAGCGGAGGATGAGTTAACAGATGATGAATACTTTCAAGAATCTGATGATTCGCCAACCTATTCGATAGAGCGAAAAAATTTAACTTCTCGCCAAGCCATATCACACATTGAAAAGGCCAATCAATTTCTGCGCGACCAACTTACAAACCAAGAATTTGAATCCATACTAGATTCATTAGAAAAATATGCTCATGCCATAACTTCCAAAAGAAATCCTCTTTATGCCAGTTCCGCCGTCATACAAATCGCTTTAAGCCTATGCACAGGTAACTCACTTAACAAGCGCTATCGGATTCGGTTAACTGCAGAAGAGGATAAGTTGATTCAAAAAGTTATTAACTTGAAGGCGGATTGTACCCAAGTGTACCTGCCTTTAACCTATAAATACCTCAGTGGTATAGAGGAAAACCATGGTCAGAATTATCGGACCGATAAATTCATTTGTTATAACTTACCCAACAGAGTGCAGACCATCCTAAAAGCGGCTGTAAAAGTCTGGACAGATGCAAAAGCAAACTTGGAAACAAATGAAGGTTCTTTAACCGAATACAGTATCTATACAAACAATCAGACTTTAAAAAGACTTTTTGAAAGCTTCAAACTAGATCAACGGCTAACGCCTGAATTTGTTCAACAAGCAATTCAGAGCACCTTCTTTAATGCTTCAAATGGTGACTTTTGGTCCGTTTCTATTTTATCTGGCACACCCAAAGTCATCGGTGCAACTCAGTTGCATTACACGACATTGGCCAATTTAAAGCTTTTTGAAGACTATCAGAAAGGAATCTATGCCTTATTCAGAGAGAAGGTAGAACTTCCTAAAAAAAGCTCACCCAATCTATTTATTGGATATGGCAACCCTATCCGTCCAATCAAATCCATTGTGCAAAAAGAACTGACTCATATCTCAAGCTTCGTTTCCACTAAACTTGACCGGGATCCAATGAGTTTAGCAACTCACGAACTTATTGATCTCGTCAATTTAATCATGCTGTTTGCTGAAACCTACAGCTCATACTTTACGGCCATTCGTAATGTAACCAACCCCTATATTGGCTTGCAATCAATTGACCATGAAGGCTTTACCATTATTACCGACAAAGTCATTCAAGGTGGCTATAACACACGTATTATTCCAATTCTGGAGCCAATTCAAGACATGCTTGACTATTTTGAACACTACACTGTAAGGTTAATCGATATTTTCAGACGCAAAAAACTCGCAAAATGGTCGGACTTCTTTGCTTCGAACTTAGAACCAGAATTTAAATGGCGAGGACTTGTTTCACCAAATAAAGCTTTTCCAGGGTACTTTCTAATTAGCACCGAATTAATACAAAAAAAAGGGATGCACAGTCGATTGAAATTGATTCCTTATACTCGGCTCTCAGCACTCAAACTCTATGAGGCGTCAGGACATCTCAACAACCCCTTATTCTTGAAGCTTGCACCAAATGCCAATCGCCATTTTTTGCGCTCTGCACTTTTAGAAAGAGGTGCCAACCCGGAATATATTGATGAATTTATGGGGCATCGTCATTTTGGGACTGAATCATGGAATCTTGTGGCATTATTTAATCAGCAAGACTACCGTAAGGCGATAAAAGCAGAGCTTCAAAAAATCTATGCCGATTTCAAGGTTCCGTTGCCATTTAAACCGATTTCCAATCAGGTTAACGATACACTTAATAGTAACTACCCGATAAAGTAGAGGATAAACTTGATGTCCCATGTTGAAATATACAAAACAGAAAATGAAATCAAATTAAATGTGACGTTGGAAGATGATACGGTTTGGATATCTCAAGCCCAAATGGTAGAGCTATTTGGCCGTGAAAGATCCGTCATTACCAAACATGTCAACAATGTATTTAAAGATGGAGAGCTGGAAGAAGCAGGCAATGTGCAATTTTTGCACATTCCAAATTCAGACAAACCAGTAAAGTTTTTCAACTTAGACGTCATCATCTCTGTCGGTTATAGAGTCAAATCTCGACAAGGTGTTCAATTTATAAAATGTGCTATTCAACTTCTCAACCAATATCTAGTGAACGGTTACGCCCTCAATCAAAAACGTTTACAAGAATGCAACATCGAGTTTGAAATAGGGTAAGTCTTGATGTGAATACCTTTAAAAAAAAATTAGTCATTTATACTTTCTGGGCACAACACATTACGGCGGAATCCGAATATGCATGTGTTGCGCAAAAGGCTAAAGAACTTTTGTTAGCAATTGCCATCAAAGGCAAGTATCAGCGTCGAGAGGAAGATAAAACAGCTCCAGTGATTGCAGTGTTTGCACAGCATTTGCTCGGCATTTATACCCCAGAAAAAATTTATGATATTTACCACAAGCTCTGGCCCACTTTGATTGAACCCAGTGAAACGAAACATTTAAATGAAGCAAACTTTCACCAATTTCAGAAAGTGATATTGGACAATGGCACAAGCAATCTCAAACAAACCGCCCAAATCCTTGAGTTTCTCAATATGGTTATCGATTTTGGTAACAGCAGCCTTCTATGGCATCTGCCATTTTTTGATACCTTAAAACAAATCCCTCGGCCAATTAACCCTTTGGGTACGCCAGAAAGCTGGCAAAACTATTTATATGCCACTGAATTAAAAAACCTGCACCTTAAATTCATCCGAGACGAGTTGCACACTTCGAACTTGTCAGATGAAATCAAATTGGGAGTTCTAGTAACTGACTTACTGTTTCAGTCATTTGTGTTAAACAAAATGCAATTGATTATGCTCATAAAACAATTACCCGATGAGGCCAATTTTCATTATCAGAACAAACGGCTTTTTTTCAATGTACCCGTAGATGATTTCAACCCTAACAGGCGTGTATTTCTTTCTCCGATTACCGAGCTTTTAATTTACCGTTTGACACCGCATGATTTGATTACAACTCTAGTTGAAAAAAAAGTACAACACCACCACATTGAGAATAAGTGCTCGCCAAACACCGTCAACTCTCACAAAACAAAACACAAGTTATTTGCGAGCGCTTTACTTAAATCGGTAAGCACTTATACAAAACAACTTGGCATTCCACAACACTTAATGCCCACTTCCTTATTTGGGATCTGTCGCTTAGCTGAATTGGGGCTATTTGATACCTTAGCCCCCGTTATCCTCCACAACACAGCAGGCACATTAAAATCTCACTGCTTAAAACCTTCAACACTAGAAAAGCTATATGCCATTTCTTTTAATGATCAACACTTACCCTATGAATCTGAGCCGAAAACTCTAAGCGAGAAACCTTGCTATAGAAGCTATGGGCTTTCACAAGTGCGTAAAGTCTTTAATCATCCCAGTCGCAAAGCCGATCCAAAAACTTTGCATACGAAAATCTTAGGCGAAGCTAATAGTATTTATGGTTTAACACCCAATTTACAATACCTATTGGACTGGGGGTTGTCACAATTAAAAGTCTTGCCTGGCAAAAATCGTTTTGATATCAGCCCCATCAAAATCCTTGGTAAACTCGATTCGATTGCCAGGCATATTCTGGGTGTCTTTCATGAGAGAGATCTGCTAAAAACATCATCAGATGAGCGGGCAAACTTATTCCTAGAGGTGATTGACCAGGCCATTTCCGATCGTAATGTCAACACAATCCAATACAACCTGAGAATTTTCAATAGCTGGCTAGAGAAGAACAAAAAGGCACCGCCCATTTATGATAAAACGGAAGTGTTTGGGGATCCTAAACTCACTGATATGACCGTAAACAGTAATCTCTTCACCTTTGATGCGTATGAAAGGGTCAGAAAACATCTTAAAAACCTTCAGAAAGATCTCTCAGATAAGGAACAACAAAACCGTTATGCCATGATGGATTTGATGCTTATTCTTGGCTTTAAATGCGGATTGCGCTCTACTGAAGCATTTAAGATTAAAGTCAGCGATTACATCTACTGTGCCAGTTTCCCCATTCTGGTCATCCGTGAAAGTTATGACCGCGAACTGAAAACCACCTCGGCAAAGCGCAGTTTGGAATTGGCCAACTTACTCACTAACGATGAAATCGATGTCATTAATCAACGCTTTTTCAAACTCATGCAAGAAGTCCAAAGAAAAGGTATGCGAGAGCAGCAAAAATTGAAAGAAGCACTTTATCTTTTTGGCAAAACATCTAATCCGTCTAAAACCCCGGCGATTCAATACATTAAGCATCCATTAATGAGATTTATACATGAATCGTCGCAAGATCAAACACTCAATTTTCATCATCTGCGCCACAGTTTTGCTTCTTGGCATTTTTTATCTGCTTGTATAGCAGAGCTTGATTTAAAACTGAAAGATACTTTTCTCGCGTTTCCAAAAACACAGCAGTGGCTGGAGTGTGCACAAGAAAGAAAATTAGCGCTACTTCCAACCACTCAAAAGAGTAAAAAGGCGCCTTTCTGGATTGCCATCAAAATGGGGCACGCCAATTTTAAAACCACTTTTGAGCACTATATCCACACATCGGACCTTGTGATAATGATGATTCAAGACCAACTGGCTGAAAAGTTTAACTCGCAATTCTGGGCAAATCTATCTGGTGCAAATGATTCTTATTTACGTAAAAAGAAGACGGAAAAAATTGCTTATGCTTGCCAGTATGTCGCTCCTAAAGCATTAAAACAGCGGATTAAACTGCAATTAAAAGCTCATCAATCCGCGGTGTTTAAATCTGAACCGATTTTTACTTCTCCTCCTAAACTAGAAACCTTATCCGCCACATGGGTTAAACAAATGACGACTTATCAAGATTTAGCACAGATTGACAGCCGAGATAAGCTTTCAAGAAAGGAGCGCCGGATTGAAAAGTTTTTCATGAAAAACCCTAAGTATCGTTTGCGAGCGCTTAATAAATCTGAAAAATTCGTGTTTGATAGCCTAGCAAAAAGACTTAAAACCATTAGCGGTGGCGATTTATCTCAAATGCACCAATTAGCGCCCGAAATAAAAACTTGCCTAGACCTGTTTGATCAATGCTTAACCCCTGAGTCAAATGACTTAACCACCCTAAAGCCTCAAAGAAGCTATCAGCTGCTCACCACTGATTTGCATCAAGCAACCACATTAAAGGGATTAATTGAGCAGTTAGAGATGAAGTTCATAATTTTGATCCACCTAAAAAGGCCCCAAAAACCCTCTGATATCGATCGAAATCGTGAGGACGTAAATTACTGGAAAACAGGGTTAGAGTTAACGCCACAGCAGATTAAACAACAAGCCAGCTACCCTTCTCGCCCTGGAACACACTCAAGAATTGAGATACGGGTAGTCAATGATAAAAATAGAAAGCATCATCCTTTTTATTATTTGATGTGCACGATTTGTGTATTTCGTCGTTTAAACCCAAGCTGACTGGCGCCCAAAATACCGATCTGCGCTATCTCCAAGTCTTTTGGAGAAAAAACTCCTAGAAATTCAGGCCTTAGCCGTTAGATATTTAACGACTAGACTGAAATAACATTTAACGCCCACCACAGGAATCAAGCAACATAAAAAAATGCACGATTATTGCATTTCTTGATTGCCTGCCTAATCTTAATTATGTCATTCGTTGATATATGTTTTCTGCTGTTGAATATCAAACCCGCCGAACACCGAATATCATCAACTCATTAAAAAAGTCAATTTTATTAATTTCAAAATAGCTACTTTAAAAAAAGAATCCCCCTTTAGATGTCGAGGCTTTAGAACAAGCAAAAAATTTTGTTTTTAAAGTTTTTTAAATTAACCATCAAAATAGGATAGATTAATTATGAAATTTGAAGACTTTGGCGTGAAAATGAAAGAAATGGGGATCGCTAGACAACAAAATGAGTTTTTCTTTCACGGAATACCTCTGCTTGATTTTTTTAAAATAAATCCAAATAAATTTACGTTCATGGTTGCTCAGAAAATTAATGATGAAAAGTTTGCTTTATCTTTCGACTTTTCAGAAAAAATTCTTAAGCAAATTTTTGTCAAAATGGCATCTGAAAAAAAAGTACCTACCAAAAAAGTTCCGTTTTTCAGCAATAGATTTATTTTAAATCAAGCCATTTATATCAACATCAAAGCAACTATGGGTAAAGAAGAACGCGATTCATGTGGAGACGTCTTTATTCCATTCATCATTGAAGAGGTTCTTTAGTATCCATAAATCAAACGACCATCAATAATGCACATCTCGTCATCACTTGGCGGTGACGAGATGATCTAGTTCTAAACAAACTTAAGCATCTTCTAGCTTCTCAAAATACTGTTCATTAAGTGTTTCAGAATACCGAGGACTAATACGCTTCGATCACATAATTTTTCAGTATTACATATTCATTGATAAATCAGCGCAAATTGCACTGTGCTTATAATGGGGACCTAAAAACTTTTAAAAGTGCATTTAAAGTGCATTAATTCAGCTCCAAACGACCTAAAATTGAATACCCTTACCTGCATAAATCAATTCAATAATCCTTTATAAAAAATTTCAACCCAAAAACACCCTTCCTAAATTTCGATTCCCCCTTTCGTTAGTAGAAGTTGATTTTACTTCGCATATTTCGACTCCTGTCACCGCCTGAATAAACCGTTTATCGAACCCAACTATTCAGGTTTATTGATGAATAAATGAGGAGAAAAATCATGTCACTATCACCTTTTACTTGGGTATTTTTCTGCCTGTTTACTTTTGCTCTGGCAGGTCTGTTTTTTACTACACGTAAAGAGAAAGCTGCTGCAAATAAATTGCGGGAATCCCGCAGAAATAAAGCCATTGAGACTCCTGAGGAATATGAGGTCTTGCTTGAAAAGCTGGATTACTTATCTGATCAACCGGATCTTAAAGCGAAAGCAGTTGCACTCATTAAAGATTATGAGAAGAAGCTTGAACTGATTCAGTTCATCAAACTCAATCAAAGCCAATCCGAGAAGAATGTCAATAATTAATCGCGCTGGCTTATTAATCAAGAACTCAAAATTGCACGGAAAATGCATAACTTCAAAAGAGGATTTTTAAATGAAAACTAACATTAAAATGCATTTAACCAAAATACCTGTATCCAAGCAGATCTTTATCGTCTTTGTATGACTATGTGCATTGTTGAGCTTTAAGCTCTATTCGGATATAGAAGGCAAAAAACACTACTTGGCGCTATTTATTGAAAGGCAATATCACCAGAAAGTTGATCCTTCAAACCCCGAACAAATCATTTGCATTCAAAATCAATTGCACTATCCAACTATTGAAGGCTTTGCACGATATTTACCCTTTACTGGGACGGTTTGTGATCCCAATAGATTTAACAACCTGCCTTTAAAGGATGAGATTGAATGGAAAAGTACGGTGCTAGAACTGTTGCTTTTATTTATCACAGTGACAGCAGCACTATCCTTTTATGCATTTGTCGTTGCTAAAAGCCGTGATTGGGATATTGAAGAAGGCGGCACGGACAAAAACTAAGACTGTATCAATATTGATATGCTGATTTGAATATTACGAAGTGTTGTCATCAACTCTCTACCGTCTGTATCACTACAATCAAAGGGCGTTGAGGTAATTAGATGTGAAAAGATTAAACTATCGAAGGAAAGTAATTATGCTAGAAAAAATTATTGTTGTTTTGTTTGTACTAGGGTTTTATGGTTTTCTTTATTGGTTTGCGAACAGTTTGATTAAAGACCCGAAGAAGAAAGACACAGCTAAACCAAATAACAAGCCAGTAGAGCAAAAATCAATATCATCTAATACAAGCATGCTCGAAGCCATTGGTTTTTCCAGTCATAACCATTTTAGGAATTTCGAGACACTTGAAAGTGACAGCATTCATGTCAACGCCATAGCACTACTGGCTGAAGAACTGGGTATTTCAGAAACGGATTTGCTAGGTTATCTTGGATTGCCAGAAAATACGGTGAATGACTGTATTGAATCTAATGATTCATTACTTAATTTTCACGGTGCTAATCTTGTGTATGGATTAGCTGACACTTTAGATACAGCAAATCGTGTCTTAGGCACTAAGGAAATTGCAGTTGAATGGATGAAAGAACCAGCTAAATTTCTTGATGATCGAAAACCTATTGAGGTGGTGAAGAATATTACTGGAATAAAGGCCGTGAACCAGCTGCTTATGCAGATTGAGCATTCTGTTTATTCATAGTCGAAAAACCTGTGCATCATACGAGCTCTATGTTCGCAAAACCTATAAACCAAAAAGCCCAGCTATTAAACTGGGCTTTGTAGGGCCTCTAAGGGCAACAGTCAAATTCTGGGCTAGCTGGATAGCCTTTGTCTTTTGTTGTTGCCATTTACAAGATGGGACACTTCATTACGACTTTAATTGGCAGCTAACTGAGGTAATTACACCAAGGCTAAAGAGCTTAAAAGGCTTACCTGAATTTGCAATGTTCAAAAATTGCACATTGCTTTTTTGTAAGCGTCCGGTGAACACACCTTTAATTCAACACCGCACCCTCTAAAATAGGTGTCCACCTAATATAAGTGGACACCTAAAATATGACAAAAAATCTTCCAAAAATAACCCGACGTCAATTTTCTTCCGAATTTAAAGCAGGCATTGTTGCTGCCTGCCAAGAGCCTGGTGCCTCTGTCGCTCAGGTCGCCATGTCTCATGGTATTAACGCCAACCTTGTCCATAAGTGGATTCGAAACACCAAAACCTCAAGTCCCAACCAACCACAACCTAGCTTTATCGCTCTGCCGACCCCGCCATCAAGTTGTGAAAAAGTAACCTTTACGCTTCCTTCTGCCCAAGGACAAATTACCATAAAATGGCCTCTTGACCAGATCATGCAATCAGCCCAGTGGTTAAAGGAAGTGATCTCATGATTCGCATTGATCAGATATGGTTAGCCACCGAACCCGTCGATATGCGAGCAGGCGCAGAAACATTACTGGGTCGGGTCGTTCAAGTATTCGGCCAAGCCCAACGCCATCATGCCTATATTTTTACCAACAAGCGATCCAATCGCATTAAGGTATTGGTTCAAGATGGTTTTGGCATCTGGGTCAGTGCTCGTCGACTCAATGAAGGCAAGTTTCAATGGATTCAGTATCCATCACATAAGTCTATGACATTAAGTGCAGAGCAAAGCCAAGCCCTAGTTCAGGGGTTGCCCTGGCAGCGGTTGGAACAGCCGGTGCAATGTCTCTAAAAATCTATCCAAAAAAGGTTTTTTACCCCCCAAATCAGAATCATGTTTACCCCGTTTTGGTATAATGTCGCCGATGAATGAAGCCGCTTTAAACCAGTTATCACCTGACCAATTAAAACAGTTCGCTACAGAACTGATGGCGCAGTTGACTCACCTAGAAAAGCAGGCACAAGCTGAACTGGCAGACAAAAACCAGGCCATTGAAAATGCTCAAAAGACCCTACAACAAAAAGAATTACACATTGAAAAACTCACCTATGAACTGGCCTATCTTCGACGCCTAAAATTCGCCCGTAGCAGTGAACAACTCAGTGCCTTGCAAATGAGCCTGCTAGATGAGGTGAGTGATGCCGACATTGCCGCTCTGGAATCGGAACTTGAACAGCTCAGCCCACCTGAACAGTCTAAAATCAAGCAACAACCAAAACGCCAATCTTTACCCAAAGACCTACCCCGAAAAACCATTGTTCATGAACCAGACAATGTCGAATGCTCGTGTGGCTGTCAGCTACAGCGTATCGGTGAAGACGTCAGTGAAAAACTCGACTACATTCCAGGTAGCTTCCAAGTTGAACGTCATGTGCGTGGCAAGTGGATCTGTAAAGACTGTGATCGCTTAATCCAAGCCCCCATGCCAGCACAGATCATCGACAAAGGACTGCCCACCGCAGGCTTGCTGGCGCATTTACTATTAGCCAAGTACGTTGATCATCTTCCCTTATATCGCCAAGAGAAAATCTTTGAACGAGCGGGCGTGGCATTAAGTCGCTCTACCTTGGCCGAATGGGTTGGTATCTGTGGCGTGCATTTAACCCCACTGGCCGATGCCCTAAAAAATGAACTGCTCAAACAAGCTGTTGTGCACGCAGATGAAACCCCGGTACCGATATTAAAGCCTGGCAACAAGAAAACCCAACAAGGCTATGTCTGGGCTTATGCCAGCACTTCATTCAGCGATTTAAAAGCCGTTTACTATGACTTTAGCCCTGGACGCAGTGGACGTTATGCCCGAGACGTTCTAGGTCAATGGCAAGGCCATCTAGTGTGCGATGACTACAGTGGCTATAAACTGTAATGGTACAGTGAATTTGGCCACCTAAATAGAGATGCTAAAATGCATCTCATCGACCGCTTCTGCTTAGCCTATAAAATTACCGACTGTGTTATAATTTAGCTCTACTCATAATCTATAAGCATTTGAAAGCCGGAACTTTTTGGGAGACACATGAAATATCTATCAATGATTATCGCTTTTTTATTTTGGCCATGTGAATTCTAAGGTTGGAATGTCAATTCCCTTTAATGCTTGAACTAAGCTTGTTTCGTGCAAAACTTGGTAGGAATGGCTAGTTACTCGGCTCAGGCAACACATCATCAATCAAAAAGCTTTCTATACTAAAAGATAAGCTAAGGCTTGGATTCATCTGACAATAAAACAAGATATTTTTTGCAGTTTGTTTTACCTCCCAATTCTGATAATTTTTTGGTTCACCAGTAAATGAGTGAATATCAAAAACGCCTATATTAACTTCTTCCTCACACCTAGCTGATAGAAAACTAAAGGAAGAAACGCCTTTTTCCCTCATTTGTTTACCGATTGACTGAGTAAATTGATAGTCGGATTTATGCGTCAATTTTTCCTTTATTTCCGAGTCTGAAATCTTGGTTAGCGCAATGTGATTGCTGTCTTGAATTTCAACTGAAAAAGACGTTTTGTGATTGATGATTGCCTCTTCATAAGGCAAAGTGCATCGACTCATAAAATAAAAACTATAAAATGCCGATTCACAAATCGCGCTTTTTAAAGTCTGGCCAGCATAAAAAATGGACGATTCAAAACGACTACCAAACCGAGAGCCATGTTTTAGCGGTGGATATCTGAAAGGTGTTTTGATTAGATAGTGTCGTTGTTCCATGCCTTGAACACTGGGTTTGCTTTCTTCAATTAAATCTTCAAGTAAGGCTTGTTCATCAAGCGTGTCAACCAAGTTCATTATTGCAACTTTTTCTTGCGATTCAACGACTCTGTAAATAACTCCTCTATATTCGATTGATAAGGCACTCAAATCCATTATGCATGACCACGCATTGCATCAAGGTATTGAACAACCTCCACAAGACCCACTAAGCTTTTTATATGCTCAATTGGACGTTGTTCGGCAAAGTCTTTATTAGCCGTGGTTAGCCAATGAATCATCGCGGCTTTGTCACCACCAAGCAATGCAAATAAAGAACGGTAAACCCTAATAAGCAGTAAAGCCCCCTCAAAGACTTTATTTTCTTTCATGTCCATGTTTTTTCCGATTCGGAATACCGTGCTCGCGTCTGCCCCAATAATCTGTCCAACAGACTCACTGCTTAACCGAAGTTCTTCTTTAAGATTGATTAAAGCCTTTGCAACAACTTGTGTTTTGTTGAGTTCTTTTCTTTCAAGTGCGACCATTGCCATCCCTCTCCTTAAGAGCTTCAAATGCAATTTTATCCTTTTTTTATTTTATATGCAATATTGAAAGAGTTTCATTATTAATTGACATCCAACCGATGAAACACTTTTACAAGTGGAGAATTTAAATTTAGATTCCAACCTTATAATTCATATAGCCAATTAAACTAAGAAAATTAACGATTGGTTAAGACCAAAAAAGCCATTGAAATTTCAACTACGAATCTCAAGGGCTTGACTGGCGCAAGTATTGGAAAACCCTCGTGTTGAGTCAAACTGCTTGAGGGAATTAGACAACTGTTACAAGATCAAGCTTCGTCAAAGTGGGTATCGGCTAATATACCAAGTGCAGGATGAACGAATAGTCGTATTTGTAATTGCAATTGGAAAGCGCGATAAAGAACAAGCATATAACGATGCTCAACATCGAGTATAAACGTAAAAGCCTTACAAGGGGCATTATGACTTATAGAAGAACTGAGTGTAGCTTTGCAACATAGTGAACAAAAAATAGCGTTCTAAATCCTTCGAGCCTGATTCTGGGTTTTTCTGGAGCTTAATAATCAAGCGCCCCTTTGTATTTGCGACAACGGTGCTTTGCTTACAGCTATCTGGCAACATTTCTTCTGTTAAACCAGTACTGCTTCGCCAGTCCTCTAGATCATATTGCTGTGACTTTGGCATTTGAAACTTGAAACTATAGCTGGTTTTGGTTAGCTTACATAGCTCTAGAATTGGGCTCACTTCATTGAAGTCATGGCACAAAATATCGTACTTTTTAACCTGCTTCAACGCTGTTGAATCTGAGGATGTCGATATCCTATCTACGAGAGTGGCGATGAGTTGTCGAGCTTCAACGAATTCACTACTTTCAAAAAAACTTTGGTCTAAAATCGCCGCTTGCCAATACTTAGGGAGCTGTTTGAAGCTGGCTAAAAGTCTAGTTTGAGACTGGGGGTAGATGAGCGGCTTCATTCGAAATTTGTTATTTAGACGAAAGTGCTCTTTAATCAGGTTTGGTTCGCAACCTGGCAGATTTAGACGTTCTTTGAATTGTTCAAACCTATTGCTTTTTAAAAGGAATTCAATCTCTTCTATTTCTGATAATAACGAGAATTGATAAAAACAATATGGGGCCAGTTTATACAGTTCCTGTTCAAGGTCTGGAGAATTATATCCAATTTTTTTATCTGTATTTCGCTCTAGATTGCGGGGATCACTCTTCTCATTTTGCACTTCATTGCGCATATCAATATCTGAGCTACCAGAACCTTTAGAATCTGGTTGAGTCCACTGATATACGCTATCTAAGATGACTTCGAGTTTGTTTGAATTGCTTTTTAAACGCTTGTATAGGGTATTTTTATTTGCTACCCCTATTTTTACAGCCCATGGAATCGTCATGACTTCACGAGATTTTTTTATCCGCATTCCGCCACTAGCAATATCTAGGGTATGAATATAGTTCTTTAAGGTTGTTTTAAACTGACCATGCCCCATAATTTTTTGCAAAAAATAGTTTCCCTTGTCGATGCTATGAGGATTATGTAACGTAACATTCCAAGTGCCTTTGGTTTGGATTAGATATTTTGCCGTTAGCGGGCTGGACTTAAAGAATTCAGATTCAAGGTTTATGTCAAATTGAGTATTTAGAAGGGAAAGCATGTCCCAGGATGCTTTTGAGTGTCGAAGATTATGGAACTTAAGCGAATCATCACCCGTAATCTTATGAATTCTTTTCATTAAAGGGTTAATAAGCCGGTAATCTTTTTGTTGTGTTGTTTTTGTGCAAGCAAAAAAGTATTTAGGAAGAGATTTAAATCGTTCAAGTAGTTGATTTAAGTAATCAATGATAATTTGAATTTCATCTGGGGTTAGGTGTTCTTCTAAGTGAAATTTACGACTGGCATTCGTTGTTTTCAAAACGCGGACGTCATTCGAATTAATTATAATATCTGGTTGATCCTTCGTGTTGATAAAGCTTGTCATATCTAGACCAAGTGCTTCAGAGCGCCTTAAGTCTAACTTGAACCCCATTATTAATAAAATTGCAGTTTGAGTATAAACCATCGACGTATCTGGGCTGTCCCCCTCTTTGGCAGCTGAAACAAAGTAATCAAGAATCCGTTGATATTCTTCAAATGAAATGATGTTTGCATCAACCTTAGCATTTTCAAGCCCCGCTTCCGAGAACAATTCTTCGTTATCTGGTATCTGCATGCCCTGTTTATATTGTTTTGAAAACCAGTTTTCAAAAAATCTCAAATAGTAAAGAACCCGCCCTTTGATAATGCCATCTAACTCTACCAAATCAAAATACAGCGATTGTCGAGTGTCTTCAGATTCTTTTATCAAGTCAATGCTGTCAACACAAACGATAAGAGGTAAACCAAATGCATCAATCGATTTTAATGCCCCAGATGGAGACAGTGCCTTTCTAACTCCTTCCCTTTCAATAGCATGCTCAGCTACCTGCTTATCAATCAAGTAACGAGCATACTTTGCAATTAGCTTTTCGATGGGGAGTGATTTTTCACTCGCAATGAGCTCATCAATTTGAAGCTGTATGCCTTTATGGATTTCATAAACCTTTTTTGAAGGGATATGATGAATTGTAAGAATCTTTCTTAATCTTGACCAAAATAGCGTGGGTTTGATTCTTTTATTACCTGCGATATTTTGAGGTGAAAGCCCATTTGCTGATTGTTCTTTAATCAGGTTAAGTTCATTTTCTATCTGCAATATTCGTGAAATAGTTGTTGCTTTTATCGTCGTACTTTCAAAATCTCCTCGATGATAGGCCAGCATCAGCCCAGGGATCCTTCCTTCCAAAAGAAGATAGTTGTTGATGGCATGTTTCCAACTTTTGAAGCCTTCCAGTTTTAAAGTGGTTTTTGCTTTTCCTAGAAGCGAATAAAATCGATCATTACTGAGAGTATTGGTTAATTCTGGTGCTTGTCCTTTCTTCTTAAGGATTTTGAAGTACTGTCGCAGGTAATACTCTGTAATGGGAGATAAATAAATGTCAAAATCCGGTTTATTATTTCTAGTTACTCTAATGAAAAGTAAACCACCTGCCCGAGGCAAGCGCTGCGGTTCATTTAGAACCTCTAAAACGTGATTGAGAACCCATTCTGAGAGTACTTGAGTGTCACGCATCAAACTTATAACCACCATGGTATTGACAAAAAGCGGATCGTTTTTGTGCTTTAAATACTTTTCATCAACCAAAGAAAGTGCCAATTCAGCATCAATTGCTCGCTTCCATTCCACCTCTCTGGCAAAAGGATTGATTTCACGATAAGGTATCGTCACATTGGAGATCAAGCATAAATCCCATAGCTCTTTGTGATTTCCAAAGTAAATGAGCAGATTGACGGTTAATATAAACTCTTCAGTTTTTTTAAAACTATACTTCAATTCTTCTAAGGCAATCACCAGCATAGTATCACCTAAGAACTTGGCCAAATCTCGCTTGATTGTTGCCGTAAATTTTTCAATTCGATTAGGAGTCAACTGCTGACGGCGGTTCTTGTTATATTCGAGTATAAGAATGAGTTGACTATAGGCATCAATATCCAACGTTTGACTGTCAAATTCAGGGCACTCTATCTCCTCTGGAATTTGAAATGGATGCGGATCGGATTGATCATTCAAAGCTAACAACAACCATTTATGGAATATCAGCGCATTTACAGTTCGCTTATTGATTTCTAAAGGGGCTTTTTTAAGCTCTTCAAGATTTCGATTTTTAATCTTTATGAGGCTTTGATGTAGGTCATTTAATGCTGGCGCAGAGATCATCAGATCATGATTTAACAAGCCCTGCCAAAAACTGTCAATTGTCTGATCTTCATAAATCCGTTTCTTAATAACATCCAGTGCCAATCGGCCTAATTGACTGCTTGGTACTGAACGATAAATCATAGGTGCCAAATCACTTGGCGATGACGGTTTAAAAATAACGTCTAATTTATTTAAATCCAATTCCACATCCTTACTCAACACTTCGCTCCTTTGGTTTATCGTCTAATACAGGGAAACCAAGTTCTCTGAGGATAGTAGGAATATGTTGTCTCATTTGTCGAAAGTAATCATCGGAGTTGAAAAGGCACATTTCACCCCAAGGCTGGGTTCCTGTATGCCAGTGCCCCAAATAAGCATCGATAAAATGCCCTGGTACACCTAACTCTAACAAGCGTCCTCTTAAATAATGACGATTAACATTCGTTTTGTATTTTTCAAGCAGTGATAGTAAATTTCGTTGTTGATGACCAATATCTAGGTTGATGGTTTGGCTATTTGAAAAAAACTCCAGCTTAGCTTCCGTTCTTCTATATGGCAAGGGTTCGACTTTGCCCTTTGGATCTGTTTTAAGATAAATCAGGGTGTTGCTCTCAACAATTTCTTGAAATGTTGAGCTGACAACTTTTGCTTTTTTAAAAGCGATGATTAATTTTTTTCGCACCTTGCTATATTGTGCTAGCGCGTTTCTCAGCTCAGGTGGCACATAGGTGATTCGGGTATTGAAACCATCGAATTTATTTTTATCGTTAACTCGATACAACCCTTGTTGGCTAATTTCTTTCAATTCGACAATCGGATCGGTGATATTGCGAATTGCACAAGAAAACCCACAAAATAAGTCTAGATAAATAGCCATTGCATTAAACCTAAAGAGAAATTCTTCTAAATTTTGCATCTCAAACTTTACAGGCTCATTTAGTGGGCTAAATAACTCTTGAAGACATTGCATGATGTCTGAAAAAGTATCTTTTCTGATATAATATGGCGAGCCGATTCTGACACCATTTCGGTGATATCCCCGATACGGTTTTATTGTAGTTTCTAGTATCAATTCACAGTGCTTTTCAAAAATACGTTGTGTTTTCCGTTGCGGCACGGATGCATAGTGGCGTTGTGTTTTTTGCAAACCTGATTCTTTACCGGTAAATATCGATTGGAGCCACAGATCACCACCCGTAAGGTAGCTATAATTGCGACTAACACCTTCCAATAAATCTTGTTCAGTCGAGTTAATTTGCTGGTCTTTTAAAAACCGATTGATGAACGTTTTCTTAGGCATCATGTGATACCCCGTAATAGTCATTTGATCATAGGGAAAACTATCAATCAGAGTTGCAAAAAGTTTCTCAATTTCAGGGGGCAACATAAATTCGATTGTATCAACGCTATTGTTTTCAAAATAGATAAGGTCGTTTAACAAGGCGAATTCATGTTTATAATGTGAAAACTTGAGCCATACCTTCTTGTAGTCGGGTGATACAAACAAGGTATGAGCATCATTTTTGAATTCAACTTCTTCTGAAGGTGGCGTTTGACAAATTCTAAGACGCTGAAATCTTCGCCCGAAACAGGTCTGTGCCAATAACGAAAAAAACACTTTACGAATTTCTATAGTATTGTCCAGATGAACCTGATCTTTAATGTGATCACAAACCTCAATGATGCGGTTCATTAAATCATTTATGACGGCTTGTGGCACTCTCGCTCTTAGGTTTTGATTAGATAGAGCAATTTGCTGGTGAACATGCTTGGCATGGGTTAATTTGGTCACCGGGTTTGTCAGTTCACAGATTGTTTGTGGCCAGGTTAATTCATCTCTAATGTATTCATCGCTTAAATCAATATCATGTTCTTCATAAAAATCCGTTAACTCTTGTTCTATAGGAGATTGTAATGTTCGAACCTTGCTATCAGAACCAGGCATCTCTTCTTCTGTATATTCGAACTTCTGTTTGAACTGTTTATCAATCGCAACAAGCCCCATTCTCCGATTATATTCAGCTCTAGCAGTTTCCTCTGAGTTGAGCTTAGGTTCATTAGATTTTTCTTTAAAGAATTTATTATTTAGAAAATTTATAACTTTTGTCTTCGCTCGACCGATATCATTGCTAGCTTGGGTTTTCTCGTCTTGGTTGCTGGTATTTTGATTTGTTTCTTTGTATTGGCGTTGTTTAGCTTCTTTAAGGTTTAATTCTTTATCGTTAAGTACCGTCCCTTCCATAGAACCTTGAGCCAAGGCGTTGACTATGTACTTTCGGCTTTTCATTTTTTCATAATTGGGTATATTCAGGTGAGCATAGTGCTCTAAATCAATCATTTTTATCATTCCAGAAAAAAGGTCATAACCATCCTTTTTAGATAGTTTGCGATTCTTGTCTGAAATGATCTTTAGTAACTGAATTTTTATAAAAAAGTGCACGTCAATTGCTTGGGAAAGCAGTGCATTTTCTTGAATAACAGTTGAATCTATATAATACGCCAAATCAAAATACGGCCACATAGCTCAGTCGGTAGAGCAAAGATTGAAAATCTAATTTAGCACACTTACTTAACCACCCATCAACCTGCTAAAACCTACATAATTTAGCATTAAACTAGCATAAACAGAGAGTTAACAATCCCCCTTCAAAGTAAGTTAAGATAATTTAATTCCCATAAAACTTAATTTATGGCACAATTATCAAAGTGAACTTTTGACTAAAGGACTCGACAATTGGCTAGTAAAATTGATACGCTTAGGCTGTCACTCGTCAAGCAAGATGCCCTAGTGCTATCTGATATGTATGGCAAGGATCCATTCGCGCATATCCCTAAGCTAGAACCTTCCAGTGCCTTGCAGCTACAAGCCTTTATCACTCCTCCTGTAGACTTCGAAAAAGCAACATCTAAAAGCCGCAACAAGCCTCATTACCTGCTTTTTATTGTAGATGTCCTAAAGCGTATACAGTTGATGGGATCAGCCATTCTTGATCGAACCCAATTTAAAATCAATAATCAAATATCCGATAATTTTCAGAGCATCATTTCATTGTCAGAAACATGCCTTAATCACTTTGAGGCCCTGGTTGACGATTTTCCTAGCCTATCGGTGGACAGTTTTATTGCCGAACTGACTGCCAAGGTTGGTTACCTTGAAAAACAAGATATCGCCCAACAAATAACTAGAGCCATGGACGGCATCATTAATGAAAACCCTTTATATGATAGTTTGTTTGAACCCTTCATCTTTCATCCAACCGAGACTGAACTAGAATTCCTGTCCAATCATGCCTTTATTTGCGCAGCTTTATGGAACGCTCATTTTATAATTCCGCATAAACTTCATGCAAAGCACAGTATGTCCAGAGAGCTCAGGCGCATATCAACCACTCAAGCCTTATGGCACTCTGATTTTGGGGGGTATGAAACCTACGAGGAGTTGATTCAGGACATAGAACAGTATGGTGAATTTAGCAAGATTGTCTTCTACCTTAACAAGCTTTACAAAGATGATAATCCTCGCGCCAAAAAGTCGAAAGGCGGAAGCGGCTCAAACACACCGAGACCAAGAATACGGTTTATCAAAGCATCCGATAATATCACCACAAATGACCTATCTATTGACGGTACCAATATCCAGCTTGTCAGAACCATTGGTGAACGCTCCTCAACAGACACTGAAAGTGCCTTGGATTTAGCGGAGGATGAGTTAACAGATGATGAATACTTTCAAGAATCTGATGATTCGCCAACCTATTCGATAGAGCGAAAAAATTTAACTTCTCGCCAAGCCATATCACACATTGAAAAGGCCAATCAATTTCTGCGCGACCAACTTACAAACCAAGAATTTGAATCCATACTAGATTCATTAGAAAAATATGCTCATGCCATAACTTCCAAAAGAAATCCTCTTTATGCCAGTTCCGCCGTCATACAAATCGCTTTAAGCCTATGCACAGGTAACTCACTTAACAAGCGCTATCGGATTCGGTTAACTGCAGAAGAGGATAAGTTGATTCAAAAAGTTATTAACTTGAAGGCGGATTGTACCCAAGTGTACCTGCCTTTAACCTATAAATACCTCAGTGGTATAGAGGAAAACCATGGTCAGAATTATCGGACCGATAAATTCATTTGTTATAACTTACCCAACAGAGTGCAGACCATCCTAAAAGCGGCTGTAAAAGTCTGGACAGATGCAAAAGCAAACTTGGAAACAAATGAAGGTTCTTTAACCGAATACAGTATCTATACAAACAATCAGACTTTAAAAAGACTTTTTGAAAGCTTCAAACTAGATCAACGGCTAACGCCTGAATTTGTTCAACAAGCAATTCAGAGCACCTTCTTTAATGCTTCAAATGGTGACTTTTGGTCCGTTTCTATTTTATCTGGCACACCCAAAGTCATCGGTGCAACTCAGTTGCATTACACGACATTGGCCAATTTAAAGCTTTTTGAAGACTATCAGAAAGGAATCTATGCCTTATTCAGAGAGAAGGTAGAACTTCCTAAAAAAAGCTCACCCAATCTATTTATTGGATATGGCAACCCTATCCGTCCAATCAAATCCATTGTGCAAAAAGAACTGACTCATATCTCAAGCTTCGTTTCCACTAAACTTGACCGGGATCCAATGAGTTTAGCAACTCACGAACTTATTGATCTCGTCAATTTAATCATGCTGTTTGCTGAAACCTACAGCTCATACTTTACGGCCATTCGTAATGTAACCAACCCCTATATTGGCTTGCAATCAATTGACCATGAAGGCTTTACCATTATTACCGACAAAGTCATTCAAGGTGGCTATAACACACGTATTATTCCAATTCTGGAGCCAATTCAAGACATGCTTGACTATTTTGAACACTACACTGTAAGGTTAATCGATATTTTCAGACGCAAAAAACTCGCAAAATGGTCGGACTTCTTTGCTTCGAACTTAGAACCAGAATTTAAATGGCGAGGACTTGTTTCACCAAATAAAGCTTTTCCAGGGTACTTTCTAATTAGCACCGAATTAATACAAAAAAAAGGGATGCACAGTCGATTGAAATTGATTCCTTATACTCGGCTCTCAGCACTCAAACTCTATGAGGCGTCAGGACATCTCAACAACCCCTTATTCTTGAAGCTTGCACCAAATGCCAATCGCCATTTTTTGCGCTCTGCACTTTTAGAAAGAGGTGCCAACCCGGAATATATTGATGAATTTATGGGGCATCGTCATTTTGGGACTGAATCATGGAATCTTGTGGCATTATTTAATCAGCAAGACTACCGTAAGGCGATAAAAGCAGAGCTTCAAAAAATCTATGCCGATTTCAAGGTTCCGTTGCCATTTAAACCGATTTCCAATCAGGTTAACGATACACTTAATAGTAACTACCCGATAAAGTAGAGGATAAACTTGATGTCCCATGTTGAAATATACAAAACAGAAAATGAAATCAAATTAAATGTGACGTTGGAAGATGATACGGTTTGGATATCTCAAGCCCAAATGGTAGAGCTATTTGGCCGTGAAAGATCCGTCATTACCAAACATGTCAACAATGTATTTAAAGATGGAGAGCTGGAAGAAGCAGGCAATGTGCAATTTTTGCACATTCCAAATTCAGACAAACCAGTAAAGTTTTTCAACTTAGACGTCATCATCTCTGTCGGTTATAGAGTCAAATCTCGACAAGGTGTTCAATTTATAAAATGTGCTATTCAACTTCTCAACCAATATCTAGTGAACGGTTACGCCCTCAATCAAAAACGTTTACAAGAATGCAACATCGAGTTTGAAATAGGGTAAGTCTTGATGTGAATACCTTTAAAAAAAAATTAGTCATTTATACTTTCTGGGCACAACACATTACGGCGGAATCCGAATATGCATGTGTTGCGCAAAAGGCTAAAGAACTTTTGTTAGCAATTGCCATCAAAGGCAAGTATCAGCGTCGAGAGGAAGATAAAACAGCTCCAGTGATTGCAGTGTTTGCACAGCATTTGCTCGGCATTTATACCCCAGAAAAAATTTATGATATTTACCACAAGCTCTGGCCCACTTTGATTGAACCCAGTGAAACGAAACATTTAAATGAAGCAAACTTTCACCAATTTCAGAAAGTGATATTGGACAATGGCACAAGCAATCTCAAACAAACCGCCCAAATCCTTGAGTTTCTCAATATGGTTATCGATTTTGGTAACAGCAGCCTTCTATGGCATCTGCCATTTTTTGATACCTTAAAACAAATCCCTCGGCCAATTAACCCTTTGGGTACGCCAGAAAGCTGGCAAAACTATTTATATGCCACTGAATTAAAAAACCTGCACCTTAAATTCATCCGAGACGAGTTGCACACTTCGAACTTGTCAGATGAAATCAAATTGGGAGTTCTAGTAACTGACTTACTGTTTCAGTCATTTGTGTTAAACAAAATGCAATTGATTATGCTCATAAAACAATTACCCGATGAGGCCAATTTTCATTATCAGAACAAACGGCTTTTTTTCAATGTACCCGTAGATGATTTCAACCCTAACAGGCGTGTATTTCTTTCTCCGATTACCGAGCTTTTAATTTACCGTTTGACACCGCATGATTTGATTACAACTCTAGTTGAAAAAAAAGTACAACACCACCACATTGAGAATAAGTGCTCGCCAAACACCGTCAACTCTCACAAAACAAAACACAAGTTATTTGCGAGCGCTTTACTTAAATCGGTAAGCACTTATACAAAACAACTTGGCATTCCACAACACTTAATGCCCACTTCCTTATTTGGGATCTGTCGCTTAGCTGAATTGGGGCTATTTGATACCTTAGCCCCCGTTATCCTCCACAACACAGCAGGCACATTAAAATCTCACTGCTTAAAACCTTCAACACTAGAAAAGCTATATGCCATTTCTTTTAATGATCAACACTTACCCTATGAATCTGAGCCGAAAACTCTAAGCGAGAAACCTTGCTATAGAAGCTATGGGCTTTCACAAGTGCGTAAAGTCTTTAATCATCCCAGTCGCAAAGCCGATCCAAAAACTTTGCATACGAAAATCTTAGGCGAAGCTAATAGTATTTATGGTTTAACACCCAATTTACAATACCTATTGGACTGGGGGTTGTCACAATTAAAAGTCTTGCCTGGCAAAAATCGTTTTGATATCAGCCCCATCAAAATCCTTGGTAAACTCGATTCGATTGCCAGGCATATTCTGGGTGTCTTTCATGAGAGAGATCTGCTAAAAACATCATCAGATGAGCGGGCAAACTTATTCCTAGAGGTGATTGACCAGGCCATTTCCGATCGTAATGTCAACACAATCCAATACAACCTGAGAATTTTCAATAGCTGGCTAGAGAAGAACAAAAAGGCACCGCCCATTTATGATAAAACGGAAGTGTTTGGGGATCCTAAACTCACTGATATGACCGTAAACAGTAATCTCTTCACCTTTGATGCGTATGAAAGGGTCAGAAAACATCTTAAAAACCTTCAGAAAGATCTCTCAGATAAGGAACAACAAAACCGTTATGCCATGATGGATTTGATGCTTATTCTTGGCTTTAAATGCGGATTGCGCTCTACTGAAGCATTTAAGATTAAAGTCAGCGATTACATCTACTGTGCCAGTTTCCCCATTCTGGTCATCCGTGAAAGTTATGACCGCGAACTGAAAACCACCTCGGCAAAGCGCAGTTTGGAATTGGCCAACTTACTCACTAACGATGAAATCGATGTCATTAATCAACGCTTTTTCAAACTCATGCAAGAAGTCCAAAGAAAAGGTATGCGAGAGCAGCAAAAATTGAAAGAAGCACTTTATCTTTTTGGCAAAACATCTAATCCGTCTAAAACCCCGGCGATTCAATACATTAAGCATCCATTAATGAGATTTATACATGAATCGTCGCAAGATCAAACACTCAATTTTCATCATCTGCGCCACAGTTTTGCTTCTTGGCATTTTTTATCTGCTTGTATAGCAGAGCTTGATTTAAAACTGAAAGATACTTTTCTCGCGTTTCCAAAAACACAGCAGTGGCTGGAGTGTGCACAAGAAAGAAAATTAGCGCTACTTCCAACCACTCAAAAGAGTAAAAAGGCGCCTTTCTGGATTGCCATCAAAATGGGGCACGCCAATTTTAAAACCACTTTTGAGCACTATATCCACACATCGGACCTTGTGATAATGATGATTCAAGACCAACTGGCTGAAAAGTTTAACTCGCAATTCTGGGCAAATCTATCTGGTGCAAATGATTCTTATTTACGTAAAAAGAAGACGGAAAAAATTGCTTATGCTTGCCAGTATGTCGCTCCTAAAGCATTAAAACAGCGGATTAAACTGCAATTAAAAGCTCATCAATCCGCGGTGTTTAAATCTGAACCGATTTTTACTTCTCCTCCTAAACTAGAAACCTTATCCGCCACATGGGTTAAACAAATGACGACTTATCAAGATTTAGCACAGATTGACAGCCGAGATAAGCTTTCAAGAAAGGAGCGCCGGATTGAAAAGTTTTTCATGAAAAACCCTAAGTATCGTTTGCGAGCGCTTAATAAATCTGAAAAATTCGTGTTTGATAGCCTAGCAAAAAGACTTAAAACCATTAGCGGTGGCGATTTATCTCAAATGCACCAATTAGCGCCCGAAATAAAAACTTGCCTAGACCTGTTTGATCAATGCTTAACCCCTGAGTCAAATGACTTAACCACCCTAAAGCCTCAAAGAAGCTATCAGCTGCTCACCACTGATTTGCATCAAGCAACCACATTAAAGGGATTAATTGAGCAGTTAGAGATGAAGTTCATAATTTTGATCCACCTAAAAAGGCCCCAAAAACCCTCTGATATCGATCGAAATCGTGAGGACGTAAATTACTGGAAAACAGGGTTAGAGTTAACGCCACAGCAGATTAAACAACAAGCCAGCTACCCTTCTCGCCCTGGAACACACTCAAGAATTGAGATACGGGTAGTCAATGATAAAAATAGAAAGCATCATCCTTTTTATTATTTGATGTGCACGATTTGTGTATTTCGTCGTTTAAACCCAAGCTGACTGGCGCCCAAAATACCGATCTGCGCTATCTCCAAGTCTTTTGGAGAAAAAACTCCTAGAAATTCAGGCCTTAGCCGTTAGATATTTAACGACTAGACTGAAATAACATTTAACGCCCACCACAGGAATCAAGCAACATAAAAAAATGCACGATTATTGCATTTCTTGATTGCCTGCCTAATCTTAATTATGTCATTCGTTGATATATGTTTTCTGCTGTTGAATATCAAACCCGCCGAACACCGAATATCATCAACTCATTAAAAAAGTCAATTTTATTAATTTCAAAATAGCTACTTTAAAAAAAGAATCCCCCTTTAGATGTCGAGGCTTTAGAACAAGCAAAAAATTTTGTTTTTAAAGTTTTTTAAATTAACCATCAAAATAGGATAGATTAATTATGAAATTTGAAGACTTTGGCGTGAAAATGAAAGAAATGGGGATCGCTAGACAACAAAATGAGTTTTTCTTTCACGGAATACCTCTGCTTGATTTTTTTAAAATAAATCCAAATAAATTTACGTTCATGGTTGCTCAGAAAATTAATGATGAAAAGTTTGCTTTATCTTTCGACTTTTCAGAAAAAATTCTTAAGCAAATTTTTGTCAAAATGGCATCTGAAAAAAAAGTACCTACCAAAAAAGTTCCGTTTTTCAGCAATAGATTTATTTTAAATCAAGCCATTTATATCAACATCAAAGCAACTATGGGTAAAGAAGAACGCGATTCATGTGGAGACGTCTTTATTCCATTCATCATTGAAGAGGTTCTTTAGTATCCATAAATCAAACGACCATCAATAATGCACATCTCGTCATCACTTGGCGGTGACGAGATGATCTAGTTCTAAACAAACTTAAGCATCTTCTAGCTTCTCAAAATACTGTTCATTAAGTGTTTCAGAATACCGAGGACTAATACGCTTCGATCACATAATTTTTCAGTATTACATATTCATTGATAAATCAGCGCAAATTGCACTGTGCTTATAATGGGGACCTAAAAACTTTTAAAAGTGCATTTAAAGTGCATTAATTCAGCTCCAAACGACCTAAAATTGAATACCCTTACCTGCATAAATCAATTCAATAATCCTTTATAAAAAATTTCAACCCAAAAACACCCTTCCTAAATTTCGATTCCCCCTTTCGTTAGTAGAAGTTGATTTTACTTCGCATATTTCGACTCCTGTCACCGCCTGAATAAACCGTTTATCGAACCCAACTATTCAGGTTTATTGATGAATAAATGAGGAGAAAAATCATGTCACTATCACCTTTTACTTGGGTATTTTTCTGCCTGTTTACTTTTGCTCTGGCAGGTCTGTTTTTTACTACACGTAAAGAGAAAGCTGCTGCAAATAAATTGCGGGAATCCCGCAGAAATAAAGCCATTGAGACTCCTGAGGAATATGAGGTCTTGCTTGAAAAGCTGGATTACTTATCTGATCAACCGGATCTTAAAGCGAAAGCAGTTGCACTCATTAAAGATTATGAGAAGAAGCTTGAACTGATTCAGTTCATCAAACTCAATCAAAGCCAATCCGAGAAGAATGTCAATAATTAATCGCGCTGGCTTATTAATCAAGAACTCAAAATTGCACGGAAAATGCATAACTTCAAAAGAGGATTTTTAAATGAAAACTAACATTAAAATGCATTTAACCAAAATACCTGTATCCAAGCAGATCTTTATCGTCTTTGTATGACTATGTGCATTGTTGAGCTTTAAGCTCTATTCGGATATAGAAGGCAAAAAACACTACTTGGCGCTATTTATTGAAAGGCAATATCACCAGAAAGTTGATCCTTCAAACCCCGAACAAATCATTTGCATTCAAAATCAATTGCACTATCCAACTATTGAAGGCTTTGCACGATATTTACCCTTTACTGGGACGGTTTGTGATCCCAATAGATTTAACAACCTGCCTTTAAAGGATGAGATTGAATGGAAAAGTACGGTGCTAGAACTGTTGCTTTTATTTATCACAGTGACAGCAGCACTATCCTTTTATGCATTTGTCGTTGCTAAAAGCCGTGATTGGGATATTGAAGAAGGCGGCACGGACAAAAACTAAGACTGTATCAATATTGATATGCTGATTTGAATATTACGAAGTGTTGTCATCAACTCTCTACCGTCTGTATCACTACAATCAAAGGGCGTTGAGGTAATTAGATGTGAAAAGATTAAACTATCGAAGGAAAGTAATTATGCTAGAAAAAATTATTGTTGTTTTGTTTGTACTAGGGTTTTATGGTTTTCTTTATTGGTTTGCGAACAGTTTGATTAAAGACCCGAAGAAGAAAGACACAGCTAAACCAAATAACAAGCCAGTAGAGCAAAAATCAATATCATCTAATACAAGCATGCTCGAAGCCATTGGTTTTTCCAGTCATAACCATTTTAGGAATTTCGAGACACTTGAAAGTGACAGCATTCATGTCAACGCCATAGCACTACTGGCTGAAGAACTGGGTATTTCAGAAACGGATTTGCTAGGTTATCTTGGATTGCCAGAAAATACGGTGAATGACTGTATTGAATCTAATGATTCATTACTTAATTTTCACGGTGCTAATCTTGTGTATGGATTAGCTGACACTTTAGATACAGCAAATCGTGTCTTAGGCACTAAGGAAATTGCAGTTGAATGGATGAAAGAACCAGCTAAATTTCTTGATGATCGAAAACCTATTGAGGTGGTGAAGAATATTACTGGAATAAAGGCCGTGAACCAGCTGCTTATGCAGATTGAGCATTCTGTTTATTCATAGTCGAAAAACCTGTGCATCATACGAGCTCTATGTTCGCAAAACCTATAAACCAAAAAGCCCAGCTATTAAACTGGGCTTTGTAGGGCCTCTAAGGGCAACAGTCAAATTCTGGGCTAGCTGGATAGCCTTTGTCTTTTGTTGTTGCCATTTACAAGATGGGACACTTCATTACGACTTTAATTGGCAGCTAACTGAGGTAATTACACCAAGGCTAAAGAGCTTAAAAGGCTTACCTGAATTTGCAATGTTCAAAAATTGCACATTGCTTTTTTGTAAGCGTCCGGTGAACACACCTTTAATTCAACACCGCACCCTCTAAAATAGGTGTCCACCTAATATAAGTGGACACCTAAAATATGACAAAAAATCTTCCAAAAATAACCCGACGTCAATTTTCTTCCGAATTTAAAGCAGGCATTGTTGCTGCCTGCCAAGAGCCTGGTGCCTCTGTCGCTCAGGTCGCCATGTCTCATGGTATTAACGCCAACCTTGTCCATAAGTGGATTCGAAACACCAAAACCTCAAGTCCCAACCAACCACAACCTAGCTTTATCGCTCTGCCGACCCCGCCATCAAGTTGTGAAAAAGTAACCTTTACGCTTCCTTCTGCCCAAGGACAAATTACCATAAAATGGCCTCTTGACCAGATCATGCAATCAGCCCAGTGGTTAAAGGAAGTGATCTCATGATTCGCATTGATCAGATATGGTTAGCCACCGAACCCGTCGATATGCGAGCAGGCGCAGAAACATTACTGGGTCGGGTCGTTCAAGTATTCGGCCAAGCCCAACGCCATCATGCCTATATTTTTACCAACAAGCGATCCAATCGCATTAAGGTATTGGTTCAAGATGGTTTTGGCATCTGGGTCAGTGCTCGTCGACTCAATGAAGGCAAGTTTCAATGGATTCAGTATCCATCACATAAGTCTATGACATTAAGTGCAGAGCAAAGCCAAGCCCTAGTTCAGGGGTTGCCCTGGCAGCGGTTGGAACAGCCGGTGCAATGTCTCTAAAAATCTATCCAAAAAAGGTTTTTTACCCCCCAAATCAGAATCATGTTTACCCCGTTTTGGTATAATGTCGCCGATGAATGAAGCCGCTTTAAACCAGTTATCACCTGACCAATTAAAACAGTTCGCTACAGAACTGATGGCGCAGTTGACTCACCTAGAAAAGCAGGCACAAGCTGAACTGGCAGACAAAAACCAGGCCATTGAAAATGCTCAAAAGACCCTACAACAAAAAGAATTACACATTGAAAAACTCACCTATGAACTGGCCTATCTTCGACGCCTAAAATTCGCCCGTAGCAGTGAACAACTCAGTGCCTTGCAAATGAGCCTGCTAGATGAGGTGAGTGATGCCGACATTGCCGCTCTGGAATCGGAACTTGAACAGCTCAGCCCACCTGAACAGTCTAAAATCAAGCAACAACCAAAACGCCAATCTTTACCCAAAGACCTACCCCGAAAAACCATTGTTCATGAACCAGACAATGTCGAATGCTCGTGTGGCTGTCAGCTACAGCGTATCGGTGAAGACGTCAGTGAAAAACTCGACTACATTCCAGGTAGCTTCCAAGTTGAACGTCATGTGCGTGGCAAGTGGATCTGTAAAGACTGTGATCGCTTAATCCAAGCCCCCATGCCAGCACAGATCATCGACAAAGGACTGCCCACCGCAGGCTTGCTGGCGCATTTACTATTAGCCAAGTACGTTGATCATCTTCCCTTATATCGCCAAGAGAAAATCTTTGAACGAGCGGGCGTGGCATTAAGTCGCTCTACCTTGGCCGAATGGGTTGGTATCTGTGGCGTGCATTTAACCCCACTGGCCGATGCCCTAAAAAATGAACTGCTCAAACAAGCTGTTGTGCACGCAGATGAAACCCCGGTACCGATATTAAAGCCTGGCAACAAGAAAACCCAACAAGGCTATGTCTGGGCTTATGCCAGCACTTCATTCAGCGATTTAAAAGCCGTTTACTATGACTTTAGCCCTGGACGCAGTGGACGTTATGCCCGAGACGTTCTAGGTC
>NZ_PKGB01000019.1 GCF_002848135.1 Hydrogenovibrio sp. SC-1 | reverse complement strand
AAAAGCACAACTTAACTGAGATTGAAACCATAAGAAACCCACTAAACAAAATTGCAAAGCGGTTTTTTTTTAAGCTCAAAAACAACCAGGCCTGGTCAGTTTTGATTGTTTATTCGCTAACCAGAATACAAATCAATCGAGCCAGACCCATTGATTCTTACATTTTACTAGCCCAATAATTTTATTTTTCAGATGTCATTTGACCAGCTTTATATAAAGTACTAACAACTTCCTCACTTTCTTGAAAAATGGTAGCCAGTTTTTTGTAATCAACTTCTACAGACCTATCATAAAGATGTATAAATTGATTTGGTGGTGAAGAAGTCATTATTACACTTCCATAATTTTTTATTTTTTTAGTGAGAATTGATTCTTGCATTATTTTAGGAAATGCATCAAGAAAGCTAACCATTTCTATTATTAAATCATCAACAAACACAATCATTTTTTCTGTTAAATCTATGGCTTCTTTCAAAGTCTGATTCGGTATTATTTTTAAAAGTGTTTCAAGCTCAATATTTGACTCGCTCTGTGATTCAGTAATAAGTTGTACAATCCTTTCATGCAACATACTTCGTTTTGCCATAATAGTTTGGAGTTCATTATAGTTCTCTATCATAGAGAAAATTCTTACAATATTTCTCCAGCTAGAATCCTTCATTGTTCCTGGAACTTGTTTTGCAGCAAAAATAATGGATTCAACTTTATACTCTATTGAATTGCCATTACTTATCATCCTAGGGATGTAAAGCAATCTTTGAATAGGATCATCAACTTCTTGGATTGCAAGAGCATAATTATGCTTCCAAGCAATTAAACTGCTTTGAGCCTGCAAAACCAGCATTATTAGCAAGTTACCGCTATCTAGTTTATCTTTCTCTACTTGCATCCTTTCCTGATGCTTTATAGTCCAAAACGCAACTCCTGCACCAAGAAGTGCCGAAAAAATCCCTGATACGATAGGCCATACATAATCTTTTAAATAACTTGATTCTTGCTTTAGATTGTTAATGGCTTCAATTAATAATTTCCAATCTTCCGACATAAAACATCCTCTAGTTAGATGGTACAAATTAGAAAGACTTGATTATGGTTTTTGAGTCAGAGTAAAGTCGAATCACACTTAATCAACAAGAGCATAATACAGTAAATAAATGCGCAATTTAATAAACAAAAAACCCGCATAAAGCGGGCTTTTTGTTATCAAAAACAACCATACCCACAAGGGGCATAAAGGCCTGGCTATTTCTTTTTCTTTGGCGGCATGAGATCGGTAATTGTACCTTCCGCCATTTCGGCTGCGAAACAAAGCGTTTCACTCAGCGTTGGATGCGGATGGATGGTGAGACCGATGTCTTGCATATCTGCGCCCATTTCAATGGCGAGCATGGCTTCGGCAATTAGTTCACCGGCATTAGGCCCGACAATACCGCAACCGAGTAGACGGTGGGTTTCAGCACAGAAGAGTGCTTTGGTCACCCCTTCGTCACGCCCTAGACTTAAGCTACGTCCAGACGCTGCCCAAGGGAAAGCGCCTTTTTCATAAGCGATGCCTTCGGCTTTGAGTTCGGCTTCGGTTTTACCTGCCCAAGCCACTTCTGGGTCGGTGTAGGCAACCGATGGAATGCTCATTGGGGTAAAGGCACTTGGCATACCGTTAATAACTTCTGCAGCCACTTTCCCTTCGTGTACCGCTTTATGCGCTAACATGGGTTGACCAACAATATCGCCGATGGCGTAGATGTGATCGACATTGGTTTTTTGACGCTCATCTACCTCAATAAAGCCCCAATCATTGACAGCCACACCGGCTTTTTCAGCATCAATCAATTTGCCGTTTGGTGCGCGACCGACCGCAACCAAGATACGATCAAACGTATCAGTTTCTGGGCAGTCTTTACCTTCAAATGTCACCACCAAGCCTTCATCTTTGGCTTCAACATTAGTGACTTTTGATTTTAGGTAGATATTCTCATACTGCTTTTTGATCTTGTTCAATAGGGGTTTTGAGATGTCTTTATCTGCACCCGGAATAATGGTGTCACCCAATTCAACCACGGTAATGCTTGCACCCAGTGAATTGTAGACTTGTGCCATTTCCAGTCCGATAATGCCACCACCGATCACCAACATCCGTTTTGGGACTTCTTCCAGTTCCAACGCATCGGTTGAGTCCATGACGCGTGGATCGTCATGTGGAATAAATGGCAATTTCACAACACGAGAACCGGCAGCGATAATGGCGTTTTCAAAGGCGATGGTTTTGGTGCCGCCTTCTGCTAACTCAACCGTGACGGTATTGGCAGAACTGAATTTACCATAGCCTTGAACGACTTCAACTTTACGTGCTTTCGCCAGACCCGCTAGCCCGCCAGTTAGCTTGCCGATGACGGAATCTTTATAAGCTCGCATTTTGTTGGTATCAATTTCTGGCTCGGCAAAGGTAATGCCGTGCGCACCCATTTCACGGGTTTCGTTTAATACCACAGACATGTGCAATAACGCTTTTGATGGAATACAGCCGACATTTAAGCAAACACCACCGATATTTTCATATCGCTCAATCATCACCACTTTTTTGCCTAAATCCGCTGCGCGGAATGCGGCTGTGTAGCCACCAGGGCCAGAACCGAGAACCAAGACGTCGCATTGCATATCAGTATCGGGTAAGTCTGCCGCCGAAACGGCTTGTGGTGCTGGGGTATTGGTTGATTTTTCAGGTGCTGGTTCTGGGGTAACACTTTCTTCGACATTGGAAGAAACGGTTTCAACATCGGCAATTTCGATTTTACCAACCAGCGAGCCTTCTTTGACCTTATCGCCCACGGCAATTTGCATTTCCACAATACGACCGGTATAAGGTGCTGGAATTTCCATGGTGGCTTTGTCTGACTCTAAGGTTAATAGTGAGTCATCTTGAATAACTTCTTCACCTGCAGAGACCAATACTTCGATTACATCCACTTCGGCAAAGTCGCCGATATCTGGAATCAGGATGTCAACAATCTTACTCATATACTTCTCCGATTACAGAATCAATTGGCGTAGATCAGTTAAATACTGACCGACCGTGGTGGTAAAGCGAACCCCTTCAGCCCCGTCGACCACACGGTGGTCATAAGAAACGCTGAATGGCATGACCAAACGCGGTTCAAATTCAGAGCCATTCCAAACAGGTTGCATTTTGGCTTTTGAAAGCCCCATAATTGCAACTTCAGGCGCGTTCACAATTGGCGTAAACTGGGTGCCACCGATACCGCCTAAGCTAGAAATGGTGAAGGTACCGCCAGACATATCTTTCGGTGTTAATTTACCATCGCGCGCTTTGCCAGATATTTCCATTAACTCACGTGACAATTCATAAATGCCTTTTTTATCGACATCACGGAACACTGGAACAACCAGACCATTCGGCGTATCGACCGCAACACCAATATTGTAATAGTGCTTTTTAATTAAAGATTGACTGTCTGGTGATAAAGAAGCATTGAAATTTGGGAAGTCTTGAAGTGCTTTGACCACCGCTTTCATCACGAAGACCAATGGCGTTAATTTAACACCTTCTTTTTCCGCTTGGGCTTTCATACTCTTACGGAACGCATCCATTTCAGTGATGTCACATTCATCAAACTGGGTCACATGCGGAACATTTAACCAGCTGGTTTGTAAGAACTTGCCAGAGATTTTCTTGATACGACCCAATTCAACCGTTTCGGTTTCACCAAATTGGCTGAAGTCGATTTCTGGTACGGATGGAATCCCCATTCCGCCTTGTGCAGATGCGGCACCCGCATTGCCTTGCATAACGGCTTTAATGGCGGACTCAACATCGGTTTGCTGAATGCGTCCCTTAGGACCAGACCCCGTTACCGAGGTTAAATCGACACCTAATTTACGGGCAAAGGCTCTGACCGATGGTGATGCGTGAGATGCAGCACCCATTGCTTGAGCATTAATCGGTTTGGTTAAAGCTTGAGCAGTTGGTGAAGGCATTGCCGCTGGCGCAGGTGCCGTTTCAGCCGCTGGTTTAGGAGCTTCTTTAGCAACTTCGGGTGCCTTTTCAGGAGCAGGTGCCGGTTTTTCTGCCGGAGTTTCATCCGCCGAAGCCGAGGCTTCGATTTCAAAAACCACCGTTCCTTCACTCACCTTGTCACCGATATTGACCATCACTTTGGTAATTTTTCCAGCAGTAGGTGCTGGAATTTCCATGGTTGCTTTGTCCGATTCTAGAGTCAATAACGAATCATCAACCTCGACTTCATCGCCTTCAGCGACTAAAACTTCAATAACTTCGACTTCATCAAAATCACCGATATCCGGGATATTAATTTGCTGGTTAGCCATGTCATTTCATTCCTTGTTAAACTTCAACCTGAGCTTTTGGCCAGGTTGAATGTAAATTCTGACGCTGCCTTCGCAGCGCGTTTAGATAGACGATTTAGCGTCCTTTACCATTAAGCGTGAACAGGATAGGTTTTTTCACTATCAAGACCATACTTCTCGATGGCTTGCTGAACCACTTCTGGTTTGATACTGCCCGCATCTGCTAAGGCTTTAAGCGATTGAACAACCACATAATAACGGTTCACTTCAAAGAACTTACGGAGTTGTTCACGCGTATCAGAACGACCAAAACCATCTGTACCTAACACATAGAATTCACCCGGAACATATTCACGAATCCGGTTTGGATAGTCACGAATATAATCGGTCGCAGCGATAAATGGCCCTTTTGCATCGGCCAAAGTCGCTTCACAATAAGAAACTTTAGGCGTTTCGGTTGGGTGCATCGTATTCCAACGATCCGTTTCAATTCCATCACGACGTAATAGGTTAAAGCTTGGCGCTGCCCAAATATCAGCAGCCACTTTCCAGTCAGTTTCCAACATTTCTGCTGCGGCAATCACTTCACGGAAAATGGTACCAGAGCCCATCAACTGAACTTTATTCTTGTGCTTAGCTGTTGATTTCTTAAAGGAATAAAGCCCTTTTAGAATCCCTTCTTCCGAACCTTCTGGCATAGCCGGATGGGTGTAGTTTTCGTTCATACAGGTGATGTAGTAATAAACGTCTTCTTTCTCATTAAACATCCGCTTAATCCCATCACGGATAATCACCGCCATCTCATAAGCAAAGGTTGGATCATAAGAAAGACAGTTAGGGACATGATCAAATTGGATTAGGTTATGACCATCTTGATGCTGTAGCCCTTCCCCTTCCAAAGTGGTACGACCTGCTGTTCCACCCATTAGGAAACCACGTGCACGAGAATCGCCGGCTGCCCAGGCTAGATCCCCAATACGCTGATAACCAAACATTGAATAGTAAATATAGAAAGGTACCATGCTCACGCCATAGTTGGCATAAGCGGTGGCCGCGGCGATCCAGTTAGACATGGCGCCGGCTTCGTTAATCCCTTCTTGGAAAACTTGACCGCTGGCCGATTCTTTGTACCACATCAGTTGGTCTGAATCCATTGGCTCATATAACTGTCCGGCAGGATCATAGATACCCACTTGACGGAATAGCCCTTCCATCCCAAAGGTACGGGCTTCATCCGGAATAATTGGAACACAACGTGGCCCAATTTTCTTATCTCTTAATAAGATTGAGATAATACGAACAAATGCCATAGTCGTTGACATTTCACGATCATCCGTCCCTTCCGTTAACATTTTGAAAGCGGATAATTCAGGAACAGGAAGTGGTTCAGCATGATCACTACGAGCCGGTAGACTTCCACCTAAAGCATCACGACGTTCTTTCATATAAGTCGCAATATCCGACCCTTCTTCAGGACGGTGGAACGGAATATCTTTTTCTAACTCTTCATCAGAAATTGGCACAGAGAAACGATCACGGAAGTATTTCAATCCATCTAAATCCAGTTTCTTCTGTTGATGCGCGGTATTAGCGGCTTCACCATATTGCCCCATACCATACCCTTTAACGGTTTTCGCTAAGATTACGGTTGGTTGGCCAGTCGTTTCAGTCGCACGCTTATAGGCATTGTAAATCTTACGAGGTGAATGACCACCGCGCGTAAGACGGAAGATTTCGTCATCGGTCATGTCGGCGACCAGTTCAGCGGTTTCTGGGTATTTTCCGAAGAAGTGTTCACGAACGAAAGCACCATCTTTGGCTTTATAGGCTTGATATTCACCATCAACCACTTCACCCATACGCTCAATCAGCTTACCAGTGACGTCTTTTGATAGTAAACGATCCCAGCCAGAGCCCCAAAGTACTTTGATAACATTCCAACCTGCACCACGGAACACGCCTTCCAATTCTTGAATGATTTTGTCATTACCACGAACAGGGCCGTCTAAACGTTGTAGATTACAGTTAATAACAAAGATGAGGTTATCGAGTTTTTCACGCTTAGCCAGTTGTAAGGCACCACGAGATTCTGGCTCGTCCATTTCACCGTCACCTAAGAAGGCCCAAACTTTACGGCCTTGGGTTTCAGATAGGCCGCGCGCTTGCATATATTTCATAAAACGCGCTTGATAAATGGCCATTAAAGGACCTAAGCCCATAGAAACCGTTGGGAACTGCCAGTAATCAGACATTAACCAAGGATGAGGATAAGAAGATAAACCGTTTCCATCCACTTCTTGACGATAATTTCTTAGTTGGTCTGCTTCCAAACGCCCTTCCATATAAGAGCGGGAGTACATACCTGGCGCAGTATGCCCTTGGAAAAACACCATATCGGCACCTTGCTCATGCTTAGGGCCTTTAAAAAAGTGATTCATACCAACTTCATAGAGCGTACAACTCGAAGCGTAAGAGGCGATATGCCCGCCCACACTGGTGTATTTATTGGCTCTTGAAACCATTGCCATCGCATTCCAGCGCAGTAGCGCACGCATTCTTCGCTCAATATCCACATTTCCAGGATAGTTCGCTTGCTCTTCAGGGGCAATGGTGTTGATGTAAGGGGTGTTTGCAGAATAAGGGATATCGATACCATGCACACGCGCTTTTTCGATTAGTGTGCCAATGATATGTTGCGCCTTGTCCGAGCCTTCAAAGGAGACAACGGCTTCTAGGGCATCAAGCCACTCTTGTGTTTCTTGTGGATCTTGATCAACGAACTTATCGTTCATAAATTTAACCTCTTTGGTTGGTTCAAGCCTGCTTCAGGGGCTGGGTTTCCCTAAAGTCATTCAACAGCCAGTAGTTCTTACCGGTGTCGCCAACATAACCACTTTGGTTTCCAGCTACTTAGTATTTCCAAAGCGTTAGATCTCGAGATAGTGCAGACGAGGGAACCCCCTCCATCGCCATCTGAGTTCATTAAATGCTGACGCATAATAACATTTTTTGTTTGTTTTGCCTAACAAAGCACGCTTTTTGGCGGTAGTGAGATTCAGAATATCGGGGAGATAAAATAAGGAGGTGTCGTTAACGGCATTCTGTTAAAGCAATGCCGAGACAATCGGTTTGATGATTTATGAGGTCAGGTTTTTTGACCAGAATTTTTCTAGATGGGTTTCAAGCTCGGTTAAGGCTTGATGATAGACCGCTTGCTTAAAGGAAACCACTTTTTGGACAGGCAACCAATAATCGACCCAATTCCACCCTTCAAATTCAGGGGTATCGTGACGATTCAAATCAATTTTATCTTCTTCACTCAGCAAACCTAATAAAAACCAAATCTGTTTTTGGCCAATACAAACCGGTTCGCTATAGTGGCGAATGAGATGTTTTGGCAAATCATAGGTTAACCAATCTTGGGTGCGCCCCAATACCCGCACATCTGAGGGTTCTAGGCCAACTTCTTCTTTGAGTTCTCTAAAAACAGCCTGCTGTGGGGTTTCATTTTCCCGCATGCCCCCTTGTGGAAATTGCCAAGCATCCTGATAGAGGCGCTTGCCCCAAAAAAGCTTGCCCTCTTTATTGACAATAATAATACCGACATTTGGCCGATACCCATTTTCATCAATCACACCTGTCCCTTTTTCAGTTCAGTGATCTTCATCTTGAGCCTTTGAATATTCGTTTTAATTGTGACAATTATTGCAAAAAAAGGGCTTTTCTTTCAATCTCTTTTAACATTAATCTGAAAATAAGCTTAAAAAATCCAATTGAAGCCCAAAAAATTCTAATCACAACTCTAAATCTGTCGGGTAAACTATGCGACTCAAACAACACGATTTAAGGGACTTGAATGGCATTAGCAATCTTTGACTTGGATAACACCTTGATTCATGGCGACAGCGATTATCTTTGGGGAAAATTTTTAATCGAAAAAGGCGTCGTTGATGGCGATCATTATGAAAAAATGAACGACGCCTTTTATGCTGATTACCAAGCAGGAACCTTGGATATTTTGGCTTACCAACGCTTTTCTTTAGCACCGTTGAGCGCCCACCCGATGGGAACATTGATTGAATGGCGCAAGACCTTTATGCACCATTACATTCTGCCGATTTACCAAGACAAAGCACAATCCATTGTGGATAAGCACCGCCAGCAAGGAGATCAATTACTAATCATTACGGCAACAAATTCTTTTGTGACGCGCCCCATTGCGGATCTTTACGGTATAGAAGCGTTAATTGGTACGGACCCAGAAGTTAAGGATAATCATTTTACCGGTGACGTGGTCGGTACCCCTTCCTTCCAACAGGGTAAAGTGACTCGATTAAAAAGCTGGTTGCAAAATCAACAGCAAGACTTAAAAGACAGTTATTTCTATTCCGACTCGCATAATGACATTCCACTGCTCGAACTGGTAGACAACCCGATTATGGTCGATGCAGATGAAGCGCTGCTGGCTCACGGACAAACCAAACAGTGGCCATCTACCTCTTTTCGGGATTAAAAACGAAAAAAGCCACCCAGGCCTGGGTGGCTTTAACAAGATAACCTAACAACGGTTACGATTTATGGCTAGCCCTATTTCATGCCAGGCGGCATCATTCCGCCCAGGCCTGGCATTTTACCCGCCATACCGCGCATCATATTTTTCATACCGCCTTTAGAAACCTTCTTCATCATTTTTTGCATCTGCGTGAATTGTTTCATCAGTTTATTAATATCTTGCACTTGCGTTCCAGAACCGGAGGCAATCCGTTTTTTACGGGACCCTTTGATAATGGCTGGATGTGCGCGTTCCTGAGGGGTCATTGAATAGATAATGGCCTCTAAGCGTTTAAAATCTTTTTCAACCGCTTGGTCATTGATCTGCCCTTTTATTTGACCCATGCCTGGCATTTTACCTATTAAGCCGCCTACGCCGCCCATGCTATTGATTTGTTGCAACTGCTCTAAGAAATCTTCTAAATCAAACTGTCCGGATTTTTGAATCTTCTTGGCAAATTTCTGAGCTTTCTTTTGGTCAATTTTGCTTTCAGCTTCTTCAATCAAGCTGAGTACATCACCCATACCTAAAATTCGGCCGGCCATACGATCTGGATGGAAGGATTCTAATGCATCGGTTTTTTCACCCGCACCAATAAACTTAATCGGTTTACCGGTAATTTGTCGGATAGATAAGGCGGCACCACCACGGGCATCGCCGTCTGTTTTGGTTAGAACCACCCCTGTCAACGGCAAGGCATCATTAAAGGCTTTTGCAGTATTAGCGGCGTCCTGCCCCGTCATCGCATCAACAACGAACAAAGTTTCAATCGGCTTAATCGCCTGATGAAGGCGTTTAATCTCCGCCATCATATCTTCGTCAATATGCATTCGACCCGCGGTGTCGAGAATCAAGACATCGGCAAATTGCTTTTTCGCTTCTGCATGCGCAGCCTTAGCAATGGCGACCGGATCTTGATCCGCTGACGAGGGGAAAAAGCTCACATCCACCTGACCGGCAAGGGTTTCAAGCTGTTTAATCGCCGCAGGACGATAAACATCGGCAGAAACCACCATTACTTTTTTCTTTTCGTGTTCTTTTAACCAACGTGCCAACTTACCGACCGAGGTGGTTTTACCCGCCCCTTGCAACCCGGCCACCATAATAATGGCTGGCGGCTCAACATTGAAATTCAACGGCGCCGCTTCGTCTCCCATGACCTGGGTTAATTGCTCGCGAACAATTTTAATAAAGGCTTGACCAGGATTTAAACTGGTTGAAACTTCTTGACCGATCGCTCTTTGTTGCACCTGGTCAATAAACGTTTTAACAACACTTAAAGCGACATCTGCTTCGAGCAAAGCACGACGAACATCCCTTAAAGCATCTTTAATATTGGCTTCAGTCAAGCGACCTTGACCCGTTATGGCTTTAAATGATTTCGTCAAACGATCCGATAAACTATCAAACATATCCTTTCCCACTGTTTCCCAATCGCTTTTCTAATTAAGCTTTCGGTTAATTTCATTTCATTTACGCTGAATTTTCGATATTATAAGTGTTTATGAATTAAATAGCTAAAGGACGCCGAAATTCTTTTAAGAATTGGCTTCTAAGCTTCGCCGTTTGCGGTTATATTCTGTGTTTTCAATTTTGGTAAAGGATTAAGATGGTCATTAGCGCACTCGCTGCAATTTTTTCAAGTTTATTGTATTTTTTTGCAACTGGACTGTTGTGGCAGAGGTTCAAACAAGATCGATCCACAAAAAGTGGTCAGACATTTAATCGGTCAAAACTCTTAATCTTTGCTATTACGGCAGCGTTGTTACATCTCTATTCTTTTTCACATAACCTGATTGTTGATAACACCATTGTGTTTAGCCTAGGTATGGGGCTCTCTCTGATCAGTTGGATAGCGGTGATGGTTTTGCTCATCACCAATATCAACAAAGCCACTGAAAACTTAGGGATTTTTATCTTCCCAATTTCGGCCTTAACCACCTTAGCACCCATGGTTGGCTTTGAAGGAAGTCCGCTCCCTTATCCATTAGGAAGCCATGTACTGATTTCCATTACCGCTTACAGCATTATGGGCTTGGCGGCGGCTCAAGCCGCTCTGTACGCGGTTCAAGAACATCGTTTTCAAAAACGCCAACTCACCACCCTCTTCAAAAACCTACCGCCCCTACAGGTCATGGAAAAAACCTTGATCCAAATGGTATTAATCGGCTTTATCTTTTTAAGTTTTGCCTTGCTGAGCGGTGTGTTTTTTCTAGAAGATATTTTTGCTCAGCACCTCGTTCACAAAACCTTTTTTGCAATCCTAGCCTGGTTGACTTATGGGTTATTTCTTTTCGGACATTTCCGTTTTGGATGGCGAGGACAAAAAGCGGCCTATTACATTCTGTGGGCGTATTTCTTACTGATCCTAAGTTATATTGGAACCGAAGCGATTCTAATCATACTTTAACCGTCCGCTCTATTATCAATTGCCTGCGCCAAAACTTTGCGGCGCAGGGGTTTTATCGTTATAATTCTCTTTCGATTCACTCTATAAAACGATCATTTTGAACAGTCTGCCCATTTCTGCCCTCTTTATCATCCTTGGTTTGATGATTATTTTATCTGCGCTCTTCTCCAGCTCTGAAACGGGCATGATGGCGTTGAATAAGTACCGCCTAAAACACAAAGTCAAACAAGGCCATAAAGGCGCTATTAAAGCTCAAAAATTGCTCGAAAAGCCCGATCGGCTATTAGGGGTGATTTTATTAGGCAATAATTTTGTCAATATCTTTGCCTCGTCAATTGCCACCATTATTGCTATGCGCTTGATTGGTGAAGCTGGCATTGCGCTTGCCGCTGGGATATTGACACTGGTGATTTTGATTTTTTCTGAAGTTGCACCTAAAACCTTAGCGGCACTTTATCCTGAAAAAATTGCCTATCCAGCTGCTTATGTTTTAGAACCTTTACTCAAAATATTTTCCCCCCTCGTCTGGTTCATCAACTTTATTGCAAATGGGTTTCTCAGGATTTTTGGTGTTAAAGTCATGCAGCATGACCAGGATCAACATGCACTAAGCAAAGAAGAACTACAGACACTCATCAATGAGGCCACTGGTCGATTACCAAAACATTATCGCAGCATGTTGAGCGGCATTATGCAACTGGAAACCATTACCGTAGAAGATGTTATGATCCCGAAACAGGACATCTATGGTATTGACGTCAATGAACCACTAGATAAGATTGTTAAGCGCATTTTAAAATCGCCGTTTACTCGCATCCCTGTGTATCGCGACAATATGGACGATGAATTGATTGGGATTATAAATCTGCGCAAAATGCTGCCGATTTTAACCAAGCCTAATCTCACCTTAAAAGACATTATTAAAGCGACCAGGCCTGGTTATTTTATTCCAGAAACAACCACCTTAAACATCCAGCTTTCCAAGTTCAATAAGCACAAACGCCATATGGCTTTGATTGTGGATGAATACGGCAATCTGCAAGGGTTACTCACCTTAGAAGACCTACTTGAAGAGATCGTTGGTAAATTTTCTACTGACAACCGGGAAAAGGTGTTTAATACGATTCAAACGCATAAAGACGGTTCGATTACGTTTGACGCATCTGAATTTATTCGAGACGTTAATAAAACCTATCAATTTGACTTACCAACAGATGGTCCAAAAACCTTAAATGGCCTGATTCAAGAGGAACTTGAAACGCTGCCAATGGTCGGAACCTGTCTTAAAATCGGCAACTACACCATTGAGGTTGTCGAAACCTCTAATCATGCCATTGAGAAAATAAAACTCAAAGAAGTCGACCCCACCCAGCGTTTTAAATAAAAGGAGACGTATGTCAATTTTTGCCGACTCAAAACACTGGCAGACCTTAAAGCAAGGTATTATCCAGCTTGCCAAACAAGAAGTGCTTTCTCGGTTCGAAAAAATTTCCGCTGAAAGAAAAGCCGATGGCAGTCTATTAACTGAAGCCGACACTGAAATGCAGAAAGCCACACAAGTATTTTTGCAGCAACACTGGCCTCAGTTTGATTTTTTGGGTGAAGAATCTTCAGAACAAGTTCAAAAGGACGCTCTCCAATCGCCGAAAGGTTGCTGGATTTTAGACCCAGTTGACGGTACCAGTAATTTTGCCAGCGGCATACCCTTTTTCAGTGTCTCTCTGGCGCTGGTTATCCAAGGCAAGGTTGCTGCCGGCATAATTTATGATCCGGTCCGCGAAGAGCTATTTGCCGCACGACAGGAACTGGGCGCTGAACTCAACGATCAGCCACTGGTCGCATCCTGCTGGCAAACCAGTCTTAAGCAGTGCATTGGCATTGTCGATTTTAAAAGGCTTGAACTGCCACTTGCACAAAAATTGATTGCACAAGCACCTTATGCATCTCAAAGAAGTATTGGCTCGGTTGCGTTAGATTGGTGCTGGGTTGCCGCAGGTCGGGGGCAAGTGTATTGTCACGGCGCGCAAAATATTTGGGATTATGCTGCAGGTTGGCTAATTTTAGAAGAAGCGGGTGGACAAAGTGCCACCTTGGATGGCGAAGCGGTTTTTTGTAGTGAAATTACCAAAAGATCAGCCGTTGCCGCCACCACACCCAGCTTATTTAAGGCTTGGCAACAACACTTAAAGGTTTAGTCCTAGAGGCCAAGCAAATTGCTTAGCCACTGACGAAAACCACCAGGCCTGGTCAAGTTTTCACCATTAAATGGCCTACATCACCTCAATTGCCTCATAACAGATTTAATGCCTGCTGCAGACTGGTAACACCTTGAACCTCCATCCCAGAGACGCCGTCCTTTGGAACATTTGCCATTGGCACTATCGCGCGCTTAAAGCCATGCTTTGCGGCTTCAAAAATACGCTCTTGACCACTGGAAACCGGACGAATTTCACCTGAAAGTCCAACTTCACCAAAGACAATCAAATCTTGCGGCAGCAGCCTGTTCCGCAAACTAGAAACAACCGCACATAACACCGCCAAATCAGCGCTGGTCTCCGACACTTTAACCCCACCGACGACATTGACATAGACATCTTGGTCATTGGCTTGCACCCCTGCATGACGATGTAATACGGCTAACAACATTGCCATTCGGTTGTAGTCTAGACCCACCGTCACCCTCTTAGGCGCACCATAAGGGGATTCATCGACTAATGCTTGGATTTCGACGAGTAAAGGCCGGGAGCCTTCCCAAAGCACCATCACCACTGAACCCGGAGACGGCTCTTCTGCTCGCGATAAGAAAATGGCGGATGGGTTTTTGATTTGCTTCATGCCCTTGTCGGTCATGGCAAACACCCCTAGCTCATTAACGGCACCAAATCGATTTTTAATGGCTCTCAATGTCCGAAAACGACTGTCCGATTGCCCTTCCAAAAACAGCACCGAATCCACAATATGTTCTAAGACTCTTGGACCAGCCACTTCACCTGACTTAGTCACATGGCCCACCAAAAATACCATGACATTGTTTTGCTTGGCAAAACGGGTTAAATAGGCAGTGGATTCTCTAACTTGCGAAACCCCACCTGCAGCACTGGTGACTTCTGCTAATTGCATGGTTTGAATCGAATCAATTATCATTACTTTGGGTTGCTCTTTTTCAGCCGCAACCACAATCGACTCCACATCCGTTTCAGTCAGCAATCGTAAAGCTTCATCTGGTAACTCCATTCGCTTAGCACGCATGGCGACTTGCTGCAATGACTCTTCCCCCGTGACATACAACACGGAATGAGCCTGGCTGAGTAAACAGGAAATTTGCAGCAACAAAGATGACTTACCAACACCAGGGTCCCCTCCAATCAACACGACCGATCCAGGAACAATGCCTCCACCCAACACCCTATCCAACTCACTCAGACAGGATGTGATTCTCGGCACTTCAGCCAGCGATACATCAGCAATTGAGTAGACAGCTTTTTCTGAAGCGCCACTGTATCCTGCAGCAGTACCGCGTGTCTGACTGCTTTTAGCGGAGGTCACTTTAAATTCCTTTAAGGTATTCCACTCACCACAGGCCATACATTGACCTTGCCATTGAGCATAATCCGCACCACACTCCGTACAAACATAAGCGGTTTTATTTTTCTTTGCCATGATCTCTTCCAACAAAAAAGCCCGCAAAGCGGGCTTTTAAACTAAACGGAATATTTGCGATTAATGCTTCACATCACGCCAATATTCTTTTTTCAGTAGATAACTGAGAATAATCAACACTAATAAGAAGGCTAGCACTTTCCAACCTAAGTCATAGCGTTGTAACTTCGCTGGCTCACCAACATACTCTAGGTAGTTTGCAATGTCACGTGTTGCCTGCATATAATCCTCAGGCTCAAAATGACGCTGCATATTTTCTAGAACATGTGGCATAGATGTCCCTTTCAGCAGCTTATTATCCCACTCACCAGTATGCTCATCTAATTCAAAACCTCTTAAGAAACTATAGATATAATCCGTTCCTTTTAAACGAGCCATTAAAGAAAGATCAGGTGGTGTTTTACCTAGGACTTGCTGACCAACGCCAGGCATCATACGAGTCATGACATTATCAACAGGCTTAACAACGTTTTTACCCATCTCAGAAACAGCCGTTTCATTATCCCAACCAATATCACGTGCTATACGGTTATAGCGCATGTATTTGGTTGAATGACATGCCATACAGTAGTTTGAAAACAAAACCGCACCGCGCTGCAATGAGTCTTGATCCGCTAAACTATTGTTGGCTTTTTCCAATTGAATGGCACTGCCACCTGACGCTAAAACCACCCCTGGAAGTGCGATTAGTAGTGTTAAGATCGAAAAGATTCTTTTCATTTAGCTAACCCTCTCTGGTACAGGTTTGGTTCTTTCACTTACCGAAGTAAATGGCAGAATAATAAAGAATAAGAAGTAGGTTGCAGTAAAGATACGTGCTAACTTGGTCAACTCAGGCGTTGCAGGTTGTGTTCCTAACCAACCTAACACAACAAAGCTAACGACCAACATGGCTAACAATACTTTATAAGAAGCCCCTCTGTAGCGAATGGACTTAACCTTACAACGATCTAGCCAAGGCAAGGTAAACAACACGGCTATCGCGGCCCCCATTGCTACGACTCCTAATAACTTATCAGGAACCGCTCTCAATACCGCATAGAAAGGTGTGAAATACCAAACAGGCGCGATATGATCAGGTGTTTTAAGTGGGTTAGCAGGCTCAAAGTTAGGCTTTTCAAGGAAATAACCACCGCCCTCAGGCATATAGAACACCACCATTGCAAAGAAGAACAAAAACACCGACGTTCCAAATAAATCCTTAACAGAATAATATGGGTGGAATGGAATCCCATCAATCGGCAGCCCTTGGTCATTTTTGTATTTTTTAATCTCAACACCATCTGGGTTATTCGACCCGACTTGGTGAAGTGCAACAATGTGCATAAAGACTAAGATAATCAATACCAATGGCAAAGCAATAACATGCAAGGCAAAGAAACGGTTAAGAGTGGCATCAGAGATAACAAAATCCCCACGAATCCACACTGCCAAATCTGGCCCTATCACCGGAATGGCACCAAACAAGGAAATAATAACCTGGGCCCCCCAGAATGACATTTGACCCCAAGGCAATAGGTAGCCCATAAAGGCTTCAGCCATTAACACCAGGAACAATAACATCCCGATTAACCAAATAAGTTCTCGAGGGTTCTTATAAGAGCCATAGAGTAATCCACGCATCATGTGCAGATAAATGACAATAAAGAACGCCGATGCCCCAGTTGAGTGTAGATAACGAATTAGCCACCCCCATTCAACATCACGCATGATGTACTCGACAGAATTAAAAGCTTCTGCAGCACTTGGCTTAAAGCTCATGGTCAGCCAAACACCCGTTAAGATTTGATTCACTAAAACCAATAGCGCTAATGAACCAAAAAAGTACCAAAAGTTAAAGTTCTTAGGTGCGTAATACTGGCCGACATGTAAATTCCACGTACTCACCAATGGGTAACGTGCGTCAATCCAAGCCAACAATGAATTTTGTGGTTTATTTTCCTGAGATTGCATTAAGCCACTCCTTCTTCTGGGTCTTCGCCTACACGAATAACCGAATCAGATAAATATCGATATGGTGGGACTTCCAGGTTTTTCGGTGCCGGTACGCCTTGGAAAACACGTCCTGCTAAGTCATAAGTTGACCCATGACAAGGACAGAAAAAACCACCTTTCCAACCCTCAGCCATATCGGCGGAGTTTTCTGCTGGACGATATAATGGTGCACAACCTAGATGAGTACACACCCCAATTACGACCAGAATTTCTTCCCGAGTAGAACGGTATTCATTTTGACAATATGCAGGCTGATCTGAAGCCTCAGACATAGGGTCACGCAAATCTGCGTTTATTGAAGGTAATAGTTCAAGCATTCTTGGGGTACGTTTGACGATCCAAACTGGCTTACCACGCCAAGAAATTGTTAGCATTTGTCCAGGTTGAAGCTGACTTAAATCGGCTTCAACAGGTGCGCCTGCTGCTTTTGCTTTTTCACTTGGCTGCCACGAACTAACGAACGGAACGGCCAAAAATGTTGCGCCCGCTGCACCGACCACACCCGTAGCGGCAGTGAGGACTTTGCGGCGAGTTAAATTTTTCACTTCTTGTTGCTCATTGGACGACATAGAGACTTCCTCTTTTGTCTAAATATTATTTTTCTAATTAATCAAGTAAACACTGATTACCTTAGCAATTTGACCAGTATCAATTTTAATTGGTAAATTCAGGCTAAACATCATACCAAAGCCTTCATACGGATAACATCAATATTTTTTCCCGTCCCTTAAAAAATATTTTATAAGCAGCTATAAGTAAAAAATAACCACTTGAATATCAATAAGCTAATGAAATGTTTCCGCCAACTTCAGTCTCATTTCAATGGGTAATAAAACCCTCAAACTGGGTTAAAAACATCGACAAACTGCACATCGAGTGAAAATTGTTGCACCAAATGTTCACCCAGCGCCTTAACCCCTAACATTTCGGTGGCATGATGGCCTGCCGCTAAATAGTGAATTCCGCATTCCTTTGCTTGGTGCGTGGTTTGTTCTGACACTTCCCCGCTAATGTAAACGTCAGCTTGCCAATCAACTGCGGTTTGAATGCTATTTTGAGCGCCACCACTGCACCAAGCAATGGTTTCAATGGTTTCTGGCCCACCAGGCAGGTGTAATGGCGCTCGGTTTAACGAGACGGTGACCCGATCGATTAAGTGATCAATCGTCATTGGGGTTTGCAATCGTCCAAGGCGAACCAGTCCCGGTTCTGGCGTTATATCCTCAATCCCCCATAATTTAGCCAACATGGCATTATTACCTAGCTCAGGGTGAGCATCCAGTGGAAGATGATAGCCCAATAAATTAATATCATGTTGCAACAAACTTTTAATCCGTTTTTGCTTCATACCAACAATAGGCAAAGGTTCATTTTTCCAAAAAAAACCGTGATGGACGAGAATAGCATCGGCATTCTCTTCAATAGCGGTCTCGATAAGGCTTTGACAAGCCGTTACCCCTGTCACGATTTTTTGAATATGTTCTGTTCCCGACACCTGCAACCCATTCGGTGCATAGTCCTGAAATTGGGAAACCTGCAAGAACTCATCCAAATATCGAATTAAGCGATCAATCTGCACTTCATCTCTCCTCACTATTCTTTAGGCAAAAAAAAATGACCAGGTCTGGTCATTTTTTTTATTCAGTGGTCGATTAAGACTTCACTCGGTAGCGTGCTGACGCCGCATGTGCATGCAACCCTTCTCCGTCCGCTAAAACTCCAGCAACCTTTCCAAGGGTATCAGCACCTTCTGCTGAGCACATGATCAAGCTTGAGCGTTTCTGAAAGTCATGCACTCCCAAAGGAGATGAGAAACGCGCCGTACGAGATGTTGGCAAGACATGGTTAGGACCGGCACAATAGTCCCCAATAGCTTCAGCCGTATAACGCCCCATAAAAATAGCACCCGCATGACGAATTTTTGGCAATAGGGCCTGAGGATCAGCGACAGATAACTCCAAATGCTCTGGCGCAATTTTATTTATCATTTCAATGGCCTGGTCTTCACTATTGACAACAATGACAGCCCCGCGGTCATTAATTGCTTTGGTAATAATTTCTGAACGAGGCATGGTTTTGACCAAACGCTGCATGCTCTCAATCACTTGATCGGCAAAAGCTTCATCTTCTGTGACTAAAATAGATTGCGCATCTTCATCATGCTCTGCCTGAGAGAATAAATCCATTGCAATCCAGTCTGGGTCAGTCTGACCATCACAGTACACTAAAATTTCTGATGGTCCGGCAATCATATCGATACCAACTGTGCCGAACACTTCCCGCTTAGCCGTTGCAACAAAAATATTCCCCGGCCCCACGATTTTATCAACAGCAGGCACAGTTTCAGTTCCATAAGCCAACGCGGCAACGGCTTGTGCGCCCCCTAAAGTGAAAACACGATCCACTTCACAAATGGCCGCTGCAGCCAATACCATATCATTGACTTCGCCATCTGGCGTCGGCACGACCATAATAAGTTCTTGCACACCCGCCACTTTAGCTGGTATGGCGTTCATCACCACAGAAGAAGGATAAGCGGCTTTTCCACCAGGCACATAAAGACCTACGCGATCCAGACAGGTAACCTGCTGCCCAAGCATAGTACCATCGGCTTCAACATAACTCCAAGATTCAGAAATTTGGCGTTCATGATAAGCCTTGACTCTTTGAGCTGATAGCTCCAATCCACTACGCTGATCCGCAGGAATGCGTTGCAAGGCAGCTTGCAGTTCCGCTTGTGGAATTTCTAATTGAGACGCATCCGTTATGGATAAACGATCAAACTTAGCCGTATACTCCAATAAAGCCGCATCCCCTTGCTCACGAACGGATTTTAAAATCTCTTTTACTGTGGTATTCACGGATTCATTTGAAACCGTTTCCCATGCGAGTAATTGATCCAATTGTGCGTCAAAGCCTTCTGCATCGGCCGAAATTTTTGTAATATTTAACATCAATCTATTCCTCTTCCCGTCAGATCGCCAGTCTAAATTTTTCGACAATTTCATTTATTTGATGAAATTTCGTTTTGTAAGCATGCTCATTGACTATCAACCGAGAACTGATATCAGCGATATGCTCTTCTGGCACTAAACCATTCGCTCTTAAAGTATTTCCGGTATCCACTAAGTCAACGATTTTATCAGCCAAATCAATCAAGGGTGCAATTTCCATCGAACCATAGAGTTTGACCAAGTCAACCTGCTCCCCTTTTTCGGCATAATAAGATTTTGCCGACTGAATATATTTAGTCGCTATTTTTAAGCGGTGACCATGCGGTTTTGCATTCTTTGGCCCAGCCACCATTAGCTTGCATTTAGCAATTTGCAGATCCAACAATTCATTTAGATTATCCGATGGCGCTTCCATCAAAACATCCTTACCAGCGACGCCAAGATCCGCAGCACCATGAGCGACATAAGTTGGCGCATCGGTCGCTCTGACAATCAACAACCGAATATGATCATGATTGGTGCCAATAATTAATTTTCGACTCTTACTCGGATCCTCTAACGGCACTATCCCTGCCGCCTCCAATAAAGGCAAAGTATCTTGGTAAATGCGCCCTTTTGATAAGGCAATGGTCAGTTGATCTGTCATGATTCTATCTTCATCTAATAGTTGTTTTGAGTTTAATTGGCTCGGTAAATATGTGCGCCCAATTTATGAAATTTTTCTTCGATCAATTCATAGCCGCGATCAATATGATAAATGCGGCTCACGACCGTTTCACCTTCGGCAACCAATCCCGCCAAAATGAGACTCGCGGAGGCTCTTAAATCAGTGGCCATAACAGGCGCACCGACCAATTTATCAACGCCATGCGTGGTTGCCGTATTGCCTTCTACATCAATTTGCGCGCCCATTCGAGTTAATTCGGAAACGTGCATAAAACGATTCTCAAATATGGTCTCTTCCACGGTTGCTTCGCCCTCAGCTAGACAATTCATCACCACAAACTGTGCCTGCATATCGGTTGGAAAGCCTGGATAAGGGTCTGTGACAAGATTGACAGGCTTCAATTTCCGGCCACGCATATCGAGTGTAATGGTGTCTTCAGTGGTTTCAATGAGTGCACCTGCCTCGGTAAACTTGTCTAATACCGAAGTTAAATGCTCTGGAATCACACTTTTGACCGTGACCCGACTGCCCGTTAACGCGCCCGCAGCGAGATAGGTTCCCGCTTCAATACGATCCGGAATCACTCGATAATCCACTCCAGTTAATCGCTTTACGCCCTCGATAACTAAGGTGTCCGTTCCAATGCCGGTAATTTTAGCGCCCATTGCATTCAGAAAATTCGCCAAGTCAGACACTTCCGGTTCCATCGCCGAATTTCTTAAAATGGTTTCGCCTTCTGCCAGTACCGCCGCCATCAACAGGTTTTCAGTCCCAGTTACCGTTACCGGTTCCATCGTAATGTCCGCGCCTTTTAGCTTGTCGGCTTTGGCAATAATATAACCTTGCTCAACTTCAATCTCAGCACCCATCATTTCCATACCCGTAATATGAATATTGACAGGACGAGACCCAATAGCACAACCGCCCGGCAAAGACACCCGCGCCTCGCCAAATCTCGCCAGCAAAGGCCCCATTGCCAGAATCGACGCACGCATGGTTTTCACCAATTCATAAGGCGCTTCTTTCGTGGTGATGGTTGACGCATCAATTTCAATATTGAGCGACTCATCAAACATCACCTCAACGCCCATGGTTGCCAATAATTGAATGGTTGTGGTCACGTCCTTCAGATGCGGGACATTCGATAAGGTAACTGGGGTTTCGGCTAGCAGGCACCCCATTAAAATCGGCAACGCAGCATTCTTTGCCCCGGATATATGAACCCCGCCATTCAGTTGGCATGGTCCCTCAATGACTAATTTATCCATTATTGCGACGACTCAGGCAATCGGGTTTTAATCGAAAGCGCATGCAGCTCTCCAGATTCAAATTCCGCTTTAAAAATATCGTTAACCATACGGTGACATTGCAATGGGCTTTTCCCTTTAAAAGCGGAACTGGTCACTTCAATGACAAAGTTACAGTCTTCACCACTGGTAGTGACTTGAGCATCTTCGATCTGTTCCTGAATCTTGGCTTTTATTTTTTCTGGCGACATAATAAAACTCTACTATTGGATTTAATGGCGTATTTTAACGCCTTTGTATAATAAAATCAGGTTAATCGCGGTAACAACCACAAAGAACAACAGGGTAACCGTTAAACTAAAGCCCACCGATACATCAGATTGATTAAAAAATCCAAATCGAAAACCGTCTACCATATAGAAGAACGGATTAAAGTGAGAAAAAACCTGCCAAAATTCAGGCAACGCATGAATCGAATAAAAGACCCCGCTTAAAAAAGTTAACGGAATGATAATAAAATTTTGAAACGCGGCCAAATGATCGTACTTATCCGCCAAAATCCCTGCCAGCATACCAACGCCACCCATAATGGCTGCACTGAGTATCGCAAACAACAGAATCCACATCGGCGACTGCCATGTAATGTCAAACCCAAGAATCCCTACAACCAGCACACCGACACCAACCGCCAGGCCTCGAATAATGGATGCACCGACAAAGGCTAAATATAACTCCAAGGGGGAAATCGGGCTAAGCATGACAAAAGTCAGGTTGCCATGCATCTTGGACTGAATCAAACTGGAGGACGTATTCGAAAATGCATTCTGCAAAATCGTCATCATCACCAAACCGGGAATAATAAACTGACTATAGCTTAAGCCCGTATAAACATCCATACGCGCTTCAATCACCTGACCAAAAATCAATAAATACAATAAAGAAGCGACCACGGGGGCAAAGATGGTCTGCACCGCGACGGAATAAAAACGTCGCACCTCTTTCATAAATAATGCCCAACATCCAATCCAATTCATTTGCATTATTCCGCCTCACCCGTTAAATCTAAAAACACTTCTTCAAGCGTGGCATTACGACTGGTCACATCTTGTACATCGAACCCAGCATTTGCCAACCATCCTAACATGGGATTTAAAGGCATATCTTTTTCCAACTTAAACAAAACGCCATTGGCATCCTGTTCAACATAAAGATCCCGCAATACTTCAGGAAGTTGGTTGACGTCAAACAGGCTAGAAGATGGTGTCACCCTTAAATAACGGTAGCGATGTCGAGAAATAAGTTCAGAGGTGGTTTCCAACGCTTTTAGGTTGCCCGATTTAAGAATCGCCACCTCTTCACACAAGGCTTCAGCCTCTTCTAAATAATGGGTCGTTAAAATAATGGTATGGCCTTTTTTATGCAAATCCTTGGTAAATTCCCACAAGGTTTTCCGTAAATCGACGTCAACACCTGCCGTTGGCTCATCTAACACCAACACCTGTGGCTGATGCACCAATGCCATTGCAATCAACACACGGCGCTTCATTCCACCCGATAATTCATGCGTTAAAGCATCTCGCTTATCCGATAACGCTAATCGCTCCAATAACTCATCAATCCATTTTGACTGCGCCGGCCCCTTTAACCCAAAGTAGCCACCTTGAATGGTTAATAAATCTTTAATGGAAAAAAAGGGATCTGAAATCAGTTCTTGAGGCACAACGCCCAGCGTTCGCCTGGCTTGACGATAGTCTTTAATCACGTCATGACCGTTAACATGAATTGAACCTGAAGTGGGCTTAACCAGCCCAGCCATGGTATTAATCAAAGTCGACTTACCAGCGCCATTGGGCCCCAATAGTCCAAAAAAACAACCAGGCCTGACATCAAATGAAATTGACTTTAATGCCGACAGGTCACCATATTGCTTGTGAACGGCCTGAAAAGAGACTGCGGGAGTAAGCATAACGTTATCTAAACCTTAAATAATATCAAATGGCGTTTTCTTCAAAGCCAAGATGGAAAAACATGGAATCAATGGGCTGCTGAGATTTCAGAATCTTCAGGAAATGTGAATAAGTCTGACAAACAATATAAATCAACCAATACTTTGAGTGAAGCCGGTAAACGAATCAATGCTACGGGACTACCCAGCTTTGACTGTAAGAACAGCAACAATGCCAAACAAGCCGAATCTCCGGAGGTAATCGCCTGACAGTCAACCTTAGTAATCGGTTGTTCTAACGCCTTAATCCCATTTTTATAGAGACTGGCAACCGAGTCCATGTCAATAATTCCAGACAATTTTAATAACTCGCCTTCAACGATGGCGGTTGTCTCTTTTGACGGATTGACAACTAACAAACCTATTCCCCACTCACAATAATTTGAGACTGTTTGTTTTTTTGCTGCAATGATGCTATCACTTCATCAATGCCTTTCTTTTGGAACTCTGATGAATATGACTTGCGATAATTTAATAACATGCTGATGCCTTCAATGGAAACATCGTAAAGAAACCATTTTTGGTTATCACCATTTAAATACAATCGATAAACCACTTTGGTGACATTCCCATCATCCTGAGTCACCTCAGTTGTAACCGATACTCGCCCTTTGTGCGTTTCAATCGCATTTAACACGGTCATACTCGTCACATCCAACTTTAAAATACTGGTTGAATAGGAGCGCAATAAGGTATTTGTAAAGGCGTCAATAAAGGCATTCTGTTGCGCCTCTGAAGCTTGCCGCCAAAACTGAGCCATCACATAACGCGCCATTTTAGGGGTATCGATATAAGGTAAGACATACTCATCTGCAAACTGCTTGATGGCCGCAGGGTCGGTCTCAAATTTTTGCCGGTTCAGTTCAATTTGGTCAATTACCGTCTGAGATAGCTCTTGAACTAACTTCTTGGGGTCTTCTTGTGGGATGTTGCTAGCTGTCGACACCGCTGAATAAAACAGCAACATCATCAAAAAGGATTGTAAAAAATGTCGGCCTTTGAATAGCATAGTTATTCTCCACTATCTGCAAACTTAGTAATAAACTGGCCAATTAGCTCTTCTAATACCAAGGCGGGTTGCACCAAATCAATTTGCGACCCCTCTGTTAAATAGAGATCATCTGCACCCGGAGTCAGGCCTATATACTGATCACCCAACAACCCAGATGTCAGAATGGATGCTGACGTATCAATCGGCAATTCATTAAAGTCAGAATCAATGTTCATCACAACCCGCGCTTGATAAGTGATCGGATCCACTGTAATGGCTTCAACGCGCCCAACAACGACACCACTAATTTTAACAGGCGCACGCACTTTCAAACCACCAATATTACTGAACAGCGCATTGACTTTATAGGTTGGCTTGTCTGTCAAGCCTTCAAAATTACTCACCTTTAAAGCAATGACTACTAAAGACGCTAATGCAAATAACACAAAAGCCCCAACCCATACTTCTACAATTTTTTGACGAGTCATTTTATATTCCCAACGATCAATCTGAATTCTAACTAAACATTAAGGCTGTCAGAACAAAATCCAACCCCAAAACCCCTAAGGATGAATGTACCACGGTTTTGGTAGTGGCACTACTAACACCTTCTGAAGTAGGCGTCGCGTCATACCCTTGATACAAGGAAATCATCGCGATCAAGATCGCAAACGCAATGGATTTTACAATGCCATTCATGACATCATCTTGCCAATCCACACTTTGTTGCATTTGTGACCAAAAAGCCCCTTCATCAATTCCTAACCAGCCAACACCAACCAAATAACCACCCAATATCCCCATTGCAATAAACATGAGAGACAACATAGGCAAAATCAATATAGCGGCACAAAACCGAGGCGCAAAAACAAACTTCAACGGATCTACCGCCATCATCTCCAAGGCCGATAGTTGTTCAGTTGACTTCATTAACCCAATTTCTGCTGTTAAAGCCGATCCTGCACGCCCCGCAAACAATAATGCCGCGACCACTGGCCCTAACTCTCGTAACAAAGACAAAGCGGTCATGGTGCCGACCGCTTCCTCTGAGTTGTAATCAACCAGCACGTTATAACCTTGTAAGCTCAGCACCATCCCGACAAATAACCCGGCGGTTAAGATAATGGGCAAGGATAAAACTCCGGCAAAATACATTTGCTTAATCAATAAGTCGAGTCTTAGAAACGCAAAGGGTACAGCAGGAACCAATGAGCCAATAAAAAAAGTTCCTCTACCGAATTGACTCATCAACTCCAATGCGCTCTGGCCTAGCTTTGCTAAGAAACTTGTAAACGCATTCATTTCATTAAATCCTGTTGGTAAGACCCAGTTGGATAGTCGTAAGGCACTGGACCATCTGGCAGACCCTTTAAAAATTGCTGAACATAATCCGAACTAGACGACATTAATGACTTGGCAGATCCTTCGGCGACCACCTTGCCTTCTGACAAAACGCAAGCATAATCCGCAATCGACAAAACCTCATCCACATCATGAGAAACCACTACGCTGGTTAAGCTCAAATTATCATTTAGTTTTCGAATAAGCTCAATCAGCACCCCCATGGTAATTGGATCCTGGCCAACAAATGGCTCATCATAAAAAATCATTTCGGGATCGAGCGCTATCCCTCTGGCTAACGCCACCCTTCTTGCCATCCCTCCGGACAACTCGGAACTCATTAAATCCTTTGCGCCCCTCAAGCCCACGGCTTGTAGCTTCATTAACACGAGAGGACGAATCAATTCTTCAGGTAGCTGCGTGTGCTCCCGAATAGGAAAGGCCACGTTATCAAACACATTTAAATCGGTCAACAAGGCGCCACTTTGGAAAAGCATTCCCATTTTGCGACGCATTTGATACAGTTTTGACCGCCTTAATTTATGGATATTTTCACCCGCAACCCAAATCTCACCCTTATCCGGCTTTAATTGCCCCGCTATCAACTTCAAAAGAGTCGTTTTTCCAGTTCCACTCGGCCCCATAATGGCTGTCACTTGTCCTTGTGGAATCGATAAATTCAAACCATCAAATATTTTCCGCTCTCCCCTCGAAAAGGTAAGATTCTTAATTTCAATTAATGGCTTAAGGTTTTGTTCGGTCAACGGGTTTTCCTTATCAAAAAATAAAGTCAACTGACTTGGAGTGAGGTGAAACACCCCCTACATACTTGCGTAAATCCAGTCAAAACTAGGCGAAGAATTTTAACAGATTTTAACTCAAAACCCCATGACTTCGGCAATTATCTTCAGGTTTTGAACCGACTCAATGGCGAGCGCTTCATCTGCCACAATAAAATGGGCTTTTTCCAAATCTGGTGGCAGTGAATCCATAAAGGATTGAAGACAGCTGGATTGCATTTTGCCTTCTACCGGTAAGTTTGAAACATATCCCAGTGGGTACCCTGAACAAACTTCACCGTTATAGTGCCAGCGCCAACCCGGCAGTGACTCTGTTTCTGAAAATAAAGTCACATGAAAATCATTCAATTGATCTGGCAACGACTGTGCTGTATCAATCATTAAAATGCCTACAGCCATTGATTGAAAATGGGACTTAATCGCCGTAAACTGTTTACCAGTTTGCTCAACAAAAGAGGCTTTCAGCTCAAAAAAGAATTCAAAACCCTCACCTTCCAGCGCTTCAGCAAAATCGATTAGTTGCTGCTCAGTCCACGCCAACCATTGCGTTTCAGGTACCAACACACAATTAAAATAGTGACTGTAGTAATCCAACTGCCAATCAACTGGCAGATCTTCGGGAAAAAATGACTGCCATGCCTGGTTTGTCCAACTACGCGTACCAATGCTCAAATTTTCAATCACTCAAACCACCTTTCAATAACACCACCATACACTCTAAAACTGTTCAATGTACCCACAGCAAGTTCAATGACCACTTATAAACAATATTTATTTTATCTATAAAAAAATATACAATACGAACCATTCTTTTAAATGGCACATGTTGAAGGTGGCGCCCAGTTTATGTTTTTGTCGGTTATTTTACCACTATTCACCCTTTTTTTGGGTCTTGCACTATTGGTTTGGAGTTCAGACGTTTTTATTGACAGTGCCGCCAGTGTTGCCCAACATTTAAATATTGCCCCCCTTATTATTGGTGTCGTCGTACTTGGTTTTGGCACCTCCGCGCCTGAAATGCTGGTTGCCATCCTAGCTGCATTCAACAACAGTCCTGGCTTAGCTATCGGAAACGTCGTTGGTTCCAATATTGCGAACATCGGCCTTATCCTTGGAATAACTGCCATTGTCTCCCCAATTATCATTAAGTCTTCTTTACTAAAACGAGAATTCCCGATTCTGTTAGCCATCTCGGTTATCGGCATCTTGCTCATGCTCGACAATGACTTAGATACGCTTGATGGAATGATCCTCATTGTTTTGCTGGTTCTCGTCATGGGGTGGATGATTCACGCCAACCGCACAGTTTGCCCAACAGACCCTATGTCCGAAGAAACACTTGAAGAATTAAAAGAGCACCCCAAAATGGGACTCAAAAAATCTTGGCTACTCCTATTTACAGGCCTGGTCATTCTGATAATGAGTGCCAAAATGATGGTTTGGGGAGCGGTTGAAATTGCGCACTTTTTTGAAGTCCCAGAAATGATTATTGGTCTAACCATTATTGCAATCGGCACTAGCTTGCCAGAACTAGCAGCAGCTATCAGCGCGGCTCGCAAGGGCGAAGCTGATCTTATGATTGGTAATATCATCGGATCAAACCTCTTTAACTTATTGGCTGTCCTATCAATGCCTGCGCTGATAGCGCCGTCATTAATCGAAACCACCACCCTTATCATTGATTACCCTATTATGCTTGCCTTAACGCTCGCTATGCTCTTAGTTGCGCTTCCACGTAAGGGGCGTGCCGTCATAACCCGAACCGAGGGAAGCCTTTTATTAATCAGTTTTGTGGGTTACATGTTACTATTATATTTTCGCGCAATTAATGGTTAACTCCCTATGTCATTTGAAGCAGAAATTACTGAAAAAGCTCAACAGATTCAATTACTCATTTTAGATGTTGATGGTGTACTAACCGACAATAAGCTCATCTATGGCGACGACGGCCAAGAGTACAAAGCCTTCTATACCCGTGATGGACACGGCATGGTGATGCTACAAAAGAGTGGCATTGAAATTGGAATTATTACCGGCCGAACCTCACCACTCACCCAAAAGCGTATGCAGGATTTAAAGGTCAAGCACCTCTATCAAGGCGTACCCGATAAGCTTCCGACTTTCCTTGCGCTTGCCGAAGAACTCGGTTTAGAGATGAAGCATATTGCCTATATTGGCGACGACATTTTGGACCTGCCAATTTTAACAAGAGTTGGCCTGTCTGCCTGCCCTAAAGATGCTGATAGTGAGGTGATTCCAAGAGTGGATTATGTTTCCCGCTTTAATGGAGGGCAAGGCTGCGTTCGAGAGCTCTGCGAACTCATCTTAAAATCCCAAGATCGATGGCAATCCCACATGGATTTTTATTTAAGATAGCCTTTAAGTGACCACTTGCTCTGCTAAACCGATTGCGCAAGGAATAATCTGATGAAAAAAAGATTGCCCGCCATTTTATTATTTTTGTTATCCGTTACAACCTTGCTCATTGCTTTTAAACAGACCCAGCAGGATAATGCGAAGGAAGCTTTAAACGCCCAGGATATTGCAATCAAACCAACTTGGCAGCTGTACGAATCCACCAGTTGGCAAATCCCGTCAACCTTCCAGACTCAGGCTCAACAAACCGCTGTCTATGCTAATGAAATTCAATACCATAAAAAGTCTCGCCAGAGTTTTTTTAAAGCGCCTTATATTATTGATGACCGCACTGAAAACCGCACCATCTTAACCAGTGAAACAGGGAAAAGCCTCAATGATCAAGTTTTGATATTCAATGGTGATGTCCGGGTTTTTGTTCGAGATAAAACAAACCCGAAAGAAAATAAAACCTTAACCTCGAATGAGATTTCTTATAATACCCTGTCTAAACAAATCACCAGTCAAGTTTTTACTCAAATGACACAAGCAAACACAACAATCAGTGGCACTGGCTTTAAAGCGGACAATGCTTTAGGTACAATAGAATTTTTATCCGACGTCAAAACTCGATACCAGCCTAGTTCGACTCGCCACAATTAGGAATCATAATAAACCGAATGACCAACCTTTCATCTCAACATTTCATTACTTTTTTGGTCATCAGCTTTTTGCTATCAGCCATCTTAACGAAAGGCTATGCAGACACCAATCAGACCACAGAAACAGAGCTGCCAATTGAAATTAAGGCGGATAGCCTTTTAGCCCAAGACAATATTGGCGAAAGCACTTACCAAGGCAATGTCATTATCACTCAGGGTCTGACTGAAATTAAAGGCGAGACAGTCACCATTTTGCATCCTGAGCGCCAAGTCAATCAAGCCATTATTATTGGAAACCCCGCGACCTTTAAAAAATTCAATGAAGATGATCAAACCTGGGTAAATGGCCAAGCTGATCAAATCACTTATTACACAGTCGATAAAATCGTTATCCTTGAAGGCGATGCACACATTAATCAAGCTGACAAAAACAGCATTTCTGGCCCTAAAATCACCTACAACTTAACGGATAAGACTCTATCCGCAAAAGGGACAAAAACCGACAAAAAACGCATTACGGTTACATTCCAACCTGAATCAGAATCGGATACTCCATCAACCCCTCCCCAACCTGATCCGCAAAAGGCCCCCTAAACCATGGCTCATTTTTATGCTCGAAATTTAGCCAAAAGTTATAAACGTCGCTCGGTTGTCAGCTCGGTCAATCTTGACGTAGAAAGCGGTCAAGTCGTTGGGTTGCTTGGTCCCAATGGCGCAGGCAAAACGACCACCTTTTATATGATGACGGGTCTAGTAAACAATGATGCTGGCGAAATTTTTCTTGATGATGTAGAAATCAGTCAAAAAACCATTGATCAGCGCGCTAAGATGGGAATTGGCTACCTACCTCAAGAGGCCTCCGTCTTCCGTAAACTGACTGTACAACAAAACATTCTTGCCATCTTAGAAATGCGCGAAGACATGACTGAAGCCAAGAAATGGCAGCATTATGAAGCCTTGGTTGATGACTTACAAATTTCACACATTACGACACAACTTGGACAAGCACTCTCAGGCGGAGAACGCCGCCGTGTTGAAATCGCCCGTGCACTCGCTATGGAGCCTAACTTTATTCTACTGGATGAACCCTTTGCTGGAGTGGATCCTATTTCCGTTAAAGATATCCAGAGCATCATTCTTCACTTAAAAATGAAAGGGATCGGTGTACTCATCACCGATCATAATGTAAGAGAAACTTTAGGGGTTTGTGACCAAGCCTATATTTTACATGCCGGAACCATTCTTGCCCAGGGCGCACCCAATGAGATATTGGCTAACCCAGATGTCAAACGCGTCTATTTGGGTGATAATTTCAAGTAAAATCCCCGTCTGAAATACCCGGTATATGCTATACTTCAATTAAAGCCCTTCTGGGTCTTTCAGATAAAAAAACTCTCCTAACATCGCAGAGAAAATCAAATAAAGGAGCGATAAAATGCAAATCAATATTACAGGTCACCACATTGAAGTGACTGATCCTCTTCGTGAATACGTCACTGAAAAAATGCAAAAACTAACCCGCCATTTTGACCATGTGACCAACTCACATGTTATTTTGACAGTTGAAAAACAACAGCAAAAAGCTGAAGCAACCGTCCATGCATCTGGCAAAGACCTATTTGCAGAGCACTCTTGCGATGATATGTATGCTTCCATTGATGGTCTTGTTGACAAGCTTGATCGTCAAATTATCAAACACAAAGAAAAAATTGGTAGTCACCACAAAAAATCTGGTGGGGTCAAAAACATGACCACCGAAGAAGAGGCATAAAACCTCTCTCAATCAAAGGGCTTTTTAGCCCTTTTTTTTCGCTAGCTTTCCGAAACGGCATAACATACAATTTCTTCAGTTTAAGCTAAAAACGCTGAAGCATACTGTCGAATACAGTGTTCTGTTAAACCCAATTTAAAGAGTAGCCAATGTCTCAAATTCATACCTCATCAGACAAACTACATATTACAGAACAGCTCTATACCGCGCTCAGCGAACAGAACACTCCCTATATTCAAGAATTACTACAAGGTCTGGTTGCAGAGGAAATTGCTGAAATCCTTGAAGCAACCCCGCCAAAAGAGCGTGATACGCTTTGGGCGCAACTCCCATCTGAAACTCAGGGTGAAATCCTCGGTCATACCAATGATGAAGTTCGCTCACACTTACTAAGCTTGCTTAATCAAAGTGAAATTATTGAACTCACTGAAACCCTCGAAACAGATGATATTGCTGACATTATCCAATCACTACCCGAATCGGATAAAGAAGGCATGCTGCAACAACTTCCAGAGCAAGATAGAGAAGCCGTAGAAACAGCACTCTCTTACCCTGAAGACACAGCAGGGGGATTGATGAGTACCGACTTCATTGCAGTTCGTTCCGATGTAACCATTGAAGTAGTGATGCGGTTGCTCCGTAAAGTCGGATCACTCCCGAATGATATGGTCGACTTAATTGTCAGAGATAGAGATGGGCAGTATCAGGGAACCATTAAGCTGAACGACCTATTGGTGAATGATACCGATACGTTGGTCGCCAACTTAGTTGACCCCAATCGGTTTGCGATCAAAGCACTGACAACGGATAAAGAAGTCGCTCATATTTTTGAAAAGAATGACCTCATTTCCATCGCGGTAGTTGATGAAAATAACTATGTGTTAGGTCGTATCACCATTGATGACGTCGTTGATATTATTCGTGAAGATGCTGAACGAAGCCAAATGCTCAGCGCAGGTCTTGATGATGAAGAAGACTTGTTCGCGCCGCCATTGCGATCCGCAAAGCGCCGCTCATTTTGGTTGGGAATAAACTTATTTACCGCGATATTTGCATCGATTGTCATTGGTTTTTTTGAAGCGACCATTCAACAGATTGTTGCTTTGGCGATTTTAATGCCCATTGTCGCCAGTATGGGAGGCATAGCCGGCACTCAAACGGCAACGATTGTGATCCGAGCCATTGCCACCGGAAAGTTAGGTTCTAAAAACAGTTATAAGCTTATTTACAAAGAAACGTCTGTTGGTGTGCTTAATGGCATCCTATGGGCAATCATGACCAGTTTAGCGGCCGGATTCTGGTTTCAGGATGGTTCGCTGGGACTAATTTTTGGTGCTGCCATGCTAATCAACTTAGTGGCTGCAGCACTGGCGGGAGCAATGATTCCGTTGTTTCTAAATAAGATGAAAATCGACCCGGCACTGGCTTCTGGTCTAATGCTAACAACCGTGACAGACTCTCTTGGCTTTTTTGTCTTTTTAGGACTCGCCACCATTATTTTAAAGGTATAACCTTCGCCTTTATAAAAGCTTAATTAAGCTAGGGTCAACCATATAAACATAGATGATGGCGCCAATCAACAGAGCAATCAAGCCAAGCAAGAACTTTGAACCCGACTTTTTTTGTGTCCGAAAAATATCTTCTTGTCTGCGCTTAAGTTTCATATTGATGGCATACCTATCTTGTTAGATTGAGTGATGACAAAGAACCCAAATTGTTTTTATCATAAAAATAAGGATTCTTTATATAATAAGCTTCTTACTTTACCATTAATTCCTAATAGAATCAAAAGCCCTTAAAAACATAGGGTTAACCCGCTCCAAAATCAGTGCTCCCGAATCGCTACAAACTGCAAATCCGGCCACCTCTCTTCTGTCAGTGTTAAGTTGACTCGTGTAGGCGCAATATAGACCAATTGATCGGCTGCATCATAGGCCACGTTATCTTTAACTTTAGCCAAGAACTTCTCAATTTCAGTCGAAGAACCAATAACCCATCTGGCTGTACTGACATTAACTGGCTCAAAGAAACAACTAACGTTATATTCATCCTTTAAGCGCTGAGCAACCACTTCAAACTGTAAAACACCTACCGCACCCAAAATCAAATCATTGTTGCTAACGGGCCGGAACAACTGGGTTGCGCCTTCTTCTGACAATTGCGTCAGACCTTTTTGCAAGGCTTTCATCTTCATTGGATCTTTCAATTGTGCACGACGAAATAGTTCTGGCGCAAAGTTCGGAATACCAATAAATTTTAGAGATTCATCTTCTGAAAACGTATCCCCAATCTTAATGGTGCCATGATTATGCAAGCCAATAATATCGCCTGGAAAGGCTTGTTCAGCCTGATCCCTTCGATTGGCTAAAAAAGTAATGGCCTTCGAAATTTTGACATCCTTTCCGATACGGACATGTTTTAAACTCATGCCCTTCTGATACTGCCCCGATACGATTCGCATAAAAGCAACTCTATCACGGTGCTTTGGATCCATATTGGCTTGAATTTTAAATACAAACCCTGTTAATTTTTCTTCGTTTGCAGAAACAAACCGTTCTTTAGCCTCTCTCCCCACTGGGGCTGGCGCATATTTTGCAAAACCATCCAACAACTCTTGCAAGCCAAAGTTATTAACCGCTGAACCAAAAAACACAGGGGTTAGCTCACCTTTCAAAAATCCATCTAAATCAAAAGCATGACTCGCACCCTTGACCAATTCAATTTCATCACGCAACTCATCAGCCATCGCGGATCCAATTTTTTGATCTAATTCAGGATTGTCGATACCTTGAATTAATTCGCCTTCGGACGCATTTAATCCATCAGCTGACTCAAATAAACGAATCGTATCGTTTAACAAATGATAAATGCCTTTAAAGCGTTTACCCATACCAATCGGCCAAGTAATTGGGGCGCAGAGAATATTCAAAACTGACTCTACTTCATCCAATAACTCGATCGGCTCCTTCCCTTCTCGGTCCAACTTATTGATAAACGTTAATATTGGGGTATCTCTTAAACGACAAACATCCATTAATTTAATGGTACGATCTTCAACCCCTTTCGCGACATCAATCACCATTAACGCTGAGTCCACCGCTGTTAGTGTACGATAGGTATCCTCGGAGAAATCCTCATGCCCCGGCGTATCCAATAAATTAATCATCACGTCTTTATAGGGGAACTGCATAACAGATGATGCAACCGAGATACCTCTCTCCTGCTCCATTTTCATCCAATCAGACGTGGCTGAACGGTCGGTTTTTCGGCTTTTAACCGCACCCGCCATCTGTATGGCTCCGCCGTAAAGAAGCAACTTCTCAGTTACGGTGGTTTTACCCGCATCTGGGTGTGAAATGATTGCAAAGGTGCGTCTTCGATTGGTTTCCAGCTGAAGCGACATATCCGTGCCTTTTTAGTCGAAATTGATTAGAAATAGCCAGGCCTGGCTATTTTTGGAGGCATTATACTCGATATTCACCTGCCAAACACCTTCAATCACCCCATACATTGGGAGATAAAATCCATTTTGCCAGAAAAAAAAAGGGCTCCATTATTGAAGCCCTAAAAGTTTTCTTCTTGTGTGGTTCCCTCGTCAGAAAAGGGAAGAAGAAAACGGTTGCACTCTGAACAAGGACTAAACTCAATAAAGTAAATACGACCTAGAAATAAGATCTAAAGAATCGAAAAACAAAAATGTACAATAAAAACGAATGTTAAGGTCGTTAATAAGGTAACCCGGCCATCTCATAGAGATCCGTGGCTTTCTGTCTTCGCCTCGCGACGAATTTAGCTTTATCAAATTAAGATAGATTAATTATAACGAAAATATCGTTAAGTACAACCCTAAATTAAAAAAAATTACGCAAAGTTAATATATGTTACTCAGGCACTTCAAATTTGTAACCCACCCCATACACTGAATAGATAAATTCCTTAGAGGACAGCTCATCCGCCAATTTATGCCGCAATTTCTTGATATGACTATCAATCGTCCTATCAGAAACAATACGGTTATCAGGATAAATTTGACGGATAAGTTGGTTTCGCGAATAAACCTGCCCAGGAGAACTGCTCAACAGTTTTAAAATGGCAAATTCGACCATTGAAAGCTGGGCACTACGGCCTTCATAGATCACCTTATAACGAGCTGCATCCAACTGCCACCCTTTTGCCTGCTCTTTCAGTGCTGTGCTACGACGCAATAATGCTTTAACACGCGCCACCATTTCCTTCGGACTAAATGGCTTACAAAGATAATCATCTGCGCCCTGCTCCAACCCTAAAATTCGATCTGCTTCTTCAACTTTTGCCGTTAACAACATAATCGGCACTTGGCTAAAATTACGAATCTGTTGGCACAATTGCAAGCCGTCGACTCCAGGTAGCATAATATCCAACATCACTAGATCAACACTATTCTCTTTTACCCAATCGACCACCCCAATACCCGATTGCATCCAAACTGTCTCAAAATCACAGTTATGTAAATAATCTTTTAGGATTTCAGCAATCTTCTCTTCATCTTCAACGATTAAAATTTTATAAGACATTCCATTTTGCTCTCATTTCAAAGGGGTAACTCAATCACCAAGCTCAATCCGCCCAAGCGTGAAGAATGTGCTGTAATTTTGCCAGAATGCGCCTCAACAATTTGACGCACGATTGACAAGCCTAAACCCGCTCCGCCGTGACGTCTATTGCGAGACATTTCTGTACGATATAAACGCTCAAAAAGCTGACTCAACTCATCTTCAGCAACCCCAGGCTCAGAGTCATTAATTTCTAAAACCACATTGCCAGACTGATTATAAAGCAACACCTCAATCCGTCCAGCTTCATCTGCATGCGTATACGCATCGGTATAAGACAAACTGTTAATCAGCAAATTGGTAATCATCTGCCCGAGCCGGGCTTCATCACCGTTAATTCGATAGTCTCCCTCTTTCACGTCATAACAAAGTAACAAGCCTTTTTCCTGCGCAACCCCCTCAATAGACGCCACTGATTTCGATACCAGCTGCTGAAAATCTAATATCTGCATTTTATAACTCAAACCACCAATATCATTTAATGCCACCTGATAAAAATCCTCAACTAGCCGGCTCAATAACATGACCTCTTCATGAATCTTATGCAGATTCTCAATACTGGCAGGCCGAATACCATCCTCAATCGCCTCCAAGCTACCATGCAAGATGGTTAAAGGCGTGCGTAACTCATGCGAAATATCAGCAATCCACTGATTTCGGCTATGACGACTTTTCTCCAAACAGGCAGCCAAATGATTAAAGTCTTTTTGCAACTGACCGAACTCATCCTGGCGATAAATTGACAAACGTGTCGAAAACTTTCCTTGTGATAATTGACGCATTCCTTGCGTCAATTGGCGGATCGGTTTCATAAAGTGATTCACAAATATCAGTAATAACACAACAATGACGAAAGTTAATAAAACAGCGCCCCAAGTAAAGAATGTAGATTGTTGCTCAGTAAACTCAATATCAGCCTGTTCCGTCAAAGACTGATGATGAGGGTAAGCCACCCAACCAGCAATATCACCGTCAACAACAATCTCAGACATCATTTCATTAGAACCCAGTCCATCACCCCGAATCACTTTTCCATCTCTATTTAACAAACTCACTCTTGTTTCAAATTCATCAGGATGAAATCTTAACAACTGGGGATACTCTCTTTTCAAGAGGATATTCATTGGAATATATGTGTGCGTTAAATCTATACGATAAGAAACCGTCAAAAGCCTTTGCCAAACATCCTCGGATACCCACTCGGTATCAAATAACCCAACTTCATCCATATAAACTTCGAGATTGTTTTTCAAACGATCCAAACGATACTCATCCGCCCTATCAATATATTTAACCATTGTATGGTTCAATAAATATTGGCCGCTCAACAACGTTGCCACCAGCATCGTGACACCAAACGCCATCAAAACCATAATCAGTTTAAATTTTAACGACACAACCGAATCGCCTCCCAAAGTTCATTCATAAATAAAGTCGCAGCCACTCAAAAACAGCTATAAAAATCCTGTCCCCAATAATCGAGACTAAAATATTCTCAAAACGAACAGGCCTGGTTATTTTAAGGTCAAAATCTTAGCAGTCTATAGTTAATCAGATAGATATTATCTTATCAGAAGGTTTGATTATCAGGTTTACTCAACACATAGGGGAACTAAAAAGGGGTTTTGAGCTTGCAAAGAAATAAATTCTTCAGACTAAAACTAACTAATATATTGAATTGTATTAAGAAATAATGGTGCCTCCTCTGTGACTTGAACACAGGACCTACCGATTATGAGTCGGGTGCTCTAACCAACTGAGCTAAGGAGGCATTTTGATAAGTATTCTTTAAACACCTTATGATTAAAGGCATTTGGACGATGCGCATTATAAAGAAACTTGACAAGTTTTTCACCTTTAATTTGACTGTGCCCAAATGGTGCCCACTTTGTGCCCAATATCTTCAGTATTTAAAAATTTTGACCATAAGACTAATCCAGCCAAATGGGTTAATCTTTTTTATATACCAAAATATCATTTGGCGTACATTGCAGCAAATTACACAACTTATTCAGTACTTCAAGGTCAACCCTCTTAGCTTCACCCTTATACAACAAATCAATTGTATTTCGGTGAATGCCTAGCTCTCTTGCAACATCAATTACCTTCAAGCGTTTCTCCGCCATTAATAAATGTAAGTTTGTATTTATCATATTGTCTCCAATTTCAAACGCCTAGACCGCCAAATACATTCTAAATAAACTTTATTCACATTTTCTTATCTAAATACATTGACAATAGCATTTATCGCATATAAAATTCATTTTAAATAAAGTTATGCATATAAAACACAACTTTATTTATATTATTTTTTTAAGATGAGGATATTATCATGAAACACACTTACCTTACTACTGACGAACTTGCAGAACGCATTAAATATAACCCTAAAACAATTAGAAATGTTTTGAAGGATAGTGTTTTACTTGAAGGTAAACACTACATCCGCCCTTTTGGCCAAAGAAAGATTCTCTTTATTTGGGAAAA
>NZ_PKGB01000018.1 GCF_002848135.1 Hydrogenovibrio sp. SC-1 | reverse complement strand
ACACTTTATGATCAATGATAGGCCTACATCTTCCTCTCAATGTTTGAGCAAACACGTCACTCAAACCTTGCAAAGCTACTTCGCCACTTTAGAAGGCGAAGTGCCCAGTGATGTTTACCAAATGGTCATCAGTCAAGTAGAACGTCCGATGATTGAATTCGTTTTACAAGAAACCCAATTTAATCAAAGTCGATCGGCTGAAATCTTAGGCATCAACCGCAATACACTCAGAAAGAAAATGCAAACCTACGACATTGCCCAAGCCTAAATTTACGATACCGATCTGATTACTCAAATTTTTAAACTTTTGGAGAAAACATCCTTATGAAACCTGTTCGTCGCGCTCTTATTAGTGTTTCAGACAAAACTGGCATTATCGAATTTGCCGAATCCTTAGTGGCGATGGATATTGCCATCCTATCAACTGGCGGAACTTATAAAGCCCTATCAGAAGCCGGTATTGCCGTTACCGAAGTCTCTGACTATACCGGCTTCCCCGAAATGATGGATGGTCGTGTTAAAACCTTACACCCGAAAATTCATGGCGGTTTGCTCGGTCGTCGAGGCATTGATGATGACGTGATGCAAGCACACAATATCGATCCAATAGATATGGTTGTCGTAAATTTATACCCGTTCGAAGCAACCGTTGCTAATCCGGATTGTGCTTTAGAGGACGCCGTTGAAAACATTGATATTGGTGGACCCACCATGTTACGTTCAGCGGCCAAAAACCACAAAGACGTTGCTGTGGTCACCGACCCTAACGACTATGCACCGATCCTTTCAGAGTTGCAAAACAATGAAGGTCAACTGTGCCACGCAACCCGTTTTGATTTAGCTATCAAAACCTTTGAACAATCGGCACGTTATGATGGTGCCATTGCCAATTACTTTGGCGCTCTCTTCTCAGAAGATGCCGAAGATACCTTCCCGCGCACCTACAATACACAATTTGTTAAGAAACAATCGATGCGTTATGGCGAGAACCCTCATCAAAAGGCCGCCTTCTATACGGAACGCCAACCTGCTGAAGCCTCAATTTCAACAGCCACCCAAATTCAGGGCAAGGCCTTATCCTTTAATAATATTGCCGACACAGATGCCGCGTTAGAGCTGGTCAAAACATTTGATGAAACCGCTTGTGTGATTGTTAAACATGCTAATCCCTGTGGTGTCGCTGTCGGTTCAACCGCTTTTGAAGCCTATGAACGCGCTTTTAAAACCGATCCAACCTCAGCATTTGGTGGGATTATCGCCTTTAATACCGAATTGGATGCTACCACCGCAAGAGCAATTGTCGAACGGCAGTTTGTTGAAGTCATTATTGCACCTAGCGTTTCAGAAGAAGCTAAAGCCGTTGTTGAAGCCAAACAAAATGTCAGACTCTTGGCCTGTGGTGAATTGGGACAACCACTTGCGGCTTATGACTATAAGCGCGTTACCGGTGGACTCTTAGTTCAAGACCGTGACTTAGGCATGGTCACCGCAGATGACCTGAAAGTGGTCACCGAAAAAGCACCAACCGAAAAACAAATGCAAGACCTATTATTTGCTTGGAAGGTGGCTAAATTTGTTAAATCCAATGCCATTGTCTATGTCAAAGATGGCATGACCATTGGCGTGGGTGCAGGGCAAATGAGTCGTGTTTATTCTGCCAAAATCGCTGGTATTAAAGCGGCCGATGAAGGCTTGGTTGTACCCGGTTCGGTAATGGCGTCCGATGCCTTCTTCCCTTTCCGCGATGGTATCGATGCAGCCGCGGCGGCTGGTATTACCGCCGTGATTCACCCTGGCGGCTCTATGCGTGATCAAGAAGTGATCGACGCGGCGAATGAACATGGTATCGCGATGGTCTTCACTGGCATGCGCCACTTCAAACATTAAACGAGAAACATTATGAACGTATTGATTATTGGTAGCGGTGGACGTGAACATGCATTGGCATGGAAATCGGCTCAATCGACACAAGTAAACCAAGTCTTTGTGGCGCCGGGTAATGCCGGAACCGCCTTAGAACCCAACCTAGAAAACGTTGATATTGCCGTCGAAAATCTACCAGGCCTGGTAGATTTTGCACAGCAGAATGACATTGACTTAACCATCGTTGGCCCAGAAGTTCCGTTAGTTTTGGGTGTAGTTGATGCATTTCAAGCTGCTGGCCTTAAGTGTTTTGGTCCCAGCAAGGACGCTGCACAATTGGAAGGCTCTAAAGCCTTTTCCAAGGACTTTCTGGCCAAACATCAAATTCCCACGGCCGCCTATGCTGTGTTTACTGAGATTGATCCAGCCATCGACTATATCACCAAAATGGGTGCCCCTATTGTTGTGAAAGCCGATGGCTTGGCCGCTGGTAAAGGAGTTATCCTAGCGCAAACCAATGATGAAGCGATTGCCGCCGTCAAAGATATGCTTGCCGGCAATAAGTTTGGCGATGCCGGTGCCCGCGTGGTAATTGAAGAATTTCTAACGGGTGAAGAAGCCAGTTTTATTGTCATGGCCGATGGCAAACACGTATTACCGATGGCTACATCACAAGATCATAAAGCTCGGGATAACGGCGATACCGGCCCCAACACTGGCGGAATGGGCGCTTATACCCCTGCGCCAGTGGTCACGCCTGAAATTCATCAACGCATCCTTGAAGAAGTCATCTACCCAACCATTGAAGGGATGGCTAAAGACGGTCTACCTTATACCGGCTTCCTCTATGCCGGTGTAATGATTGCTGAAGACGGCACCCCCAAAGTGCTTGAATTTAATTGCCGATTTGGTGACCCTGAAACTCAACCGATTATGATGCGTTTACAATCTGACTTGCCAGAGCTGTGTTTAGCTGCACTGGAGCAGAAACTGGATCAAGTTGAAGCCAAATGGGATAGCCGTTCAGCACTGGGTGTGGTCATGGCGGCTGCAGGGTACCCTGAAAGCTATGATAAGGGCGATGTGATAACCGGCATTGAAGAGGCTAATAATGACAATACCAAAGTCTTTCACGCGGGCACCAGTCTGAATAACTCCGATCAATTGGTTACGTCTGGTGGACGTGTGCTGTGTGTCACCGCTTTGGGTGACAGTGTCAGCGAAGCACAACAGAGAGCCTATGCTGGCCTGGCTAAAATCCATTGGCAAGGTGCCTTTAACCGTACCGATATTGGTTACCGCGCAGTGGCACGCGAGAAAAAGTAGTCTCACTGTTGGCTAAAAGCCAGTATGTTTTAAAAGGGCTTTAAAGCCCTTTTTTTATCTCTCAAAGTTCGGTATAGTTTATTAAGTCGATTTTATCGCAAAAGCCTGCATTCATTCTCGGCTAGGCTTTATCCCAATCATCAGAGGAATCATCGCATGTCTGATTTAGAAACGGTTCACAACTACTATGAAAGACCTATCTTCAACTATATCCAAGAACATTATTATGACTGTGGCTTAACCGAGAACCAACTTGCCGATATGGCTTGCATTGCCCTCAACCGAATTCCACCACGCTATATCCGTTATGATATTGATATGTCTTTTTACATGTCTGCGGCTGAACATTTAGAAATTGAGGAACGTGTTAAAAAAGCTGTGGCCAAAGCCTATAAAAAAGTGAAAAAGCTGGATGGTATCGAATCGGACTAACGTGCAGAATGATAAGACCGAGCAATGTCTGACACCCCACTTAAACGCAGTCTCTTCGAACAGCTTGCCCAAGTCAGCAAGGCAATGGGACATAGCAATCGGCTAATGATTTTAGATGTGTTGGCGCAAGGCGAAAATGATGTCGACAGCCTACATCAAAAGTTAGAACTCAGTATTGCTAATGTCTCTAAACACCTGCAATCACTAAAGCAAGCTGGCTTGGTTAAAAATAGACGAGAGAAACAGCGAATAATTTATCGTTTAAGTGATGAATCCGTTTTCCAGTTAATTATCAGCCTTCGCCAAGTGGCCGAAACTCAGCTGGATGACATGCAAGCCTTATTACAAGCGCACCTTCAACCCAACACACCTTTAGAGCCCGTTTCATTCGATACGCTCAAAAAGCTAACACGTGACAATCAAAACTATACATTATTGGACGTCCGACCTGAAGACGAATTTGCTGCAGGCCATTTACCCAATGCAATTAATATTCCGATTGAAACCTTAACACACAACTTAGCAGCACTTAGCCCCCAAACCCCACTGATTATCTATTGCCGTGGCCCTTATTGCATGTGGTCGCAACAAGCCGTCGAAACCTTGCTTTCACAAGGGTTTAATGCCAAGCGTCTCATAGAAGGGTATCCAGAATGGCACGCCCAGCAACGCTATTAAGCCCTTCAAGCTTGGGTTGAGACCATCCGTAATGACGCAATAGCAGACAAATCAATACAAATACTTATATTGAAAACACTTGATTACGACCATTTTCTTTGGCCTGGTACAACGCATTATCCGCACGATTTAATAGCGAATCACTAGAATCATTTGGTTTTGCTTCCGCATGACCAATACTCACGGTTAAATGCTCAACCGATGGAAATAAATGCTCAGCAATCCCCTCTCTTAACCGCTCTGCCAATTGCATAGCGGCGGGTGTTGCGGTTTGAGGCAATAATATTACAAATTCTTCGCCGCCCCACCTGGCTAAAATATCAGACTCCCGAGTATGGTTTTTCATTTCAACAACCAACTCTTTTAAAACAAGATCACCGACAGAATGACCATAATGATCGTTGACCTGTTTAAATAAATCAATATCGATTATCAACAAAGACAAAGACTCCTGATAACGCGTTGTTCGTGCCAGGTTAGTTACCAGTTGTTCGTCAAAGGCTCTTCGGTTGTAAATCCCAGTTAATTCATCAGTGATTGACAGTTTTTTTAAGGCCCTTTCGGTTTTTTCACGCTGCTTAATTTCTTTTAGCAGTAGCTCCCTTGAGGTCATGGTTTCATTTAGATTTTGTGACATCGCATTTAAGCAACTGGCCAAATCACCAATTTCATCATTGGAAACCACAACCGCTTTTGAAGCCAGGTCACCTTCACCAATGCGCTTTGCTGTTAGTGCCAGTCTGACAATTGGATTGGAAATTAATTTTCCTAAAAAGAGTGCAATCAAACTAGACGCGATGGTAAAGATAACCCCAACAATTAAAATCAGTTGCGTTGTATCCTCCGTTTCAGACAATAATTTATCCTCTGAAATTGAAACAACAATATGCCAGCCCTCACCCTGATTCCCTTTTAAATGATCAACCGATTCTTTTTTGCCGCCAAAGCCAATAGACCTCGTTCCCATGGTTGTGCTGACCGGCGCAACGGCCATTAAATACGTTTCGCCGACATTTACCAGCCGAGCTGTCGTTTCTTGCTTCGATGCCAATAGCGGGCGTAATGAAGGAATAACTTCGGTGGTTAATGGAACCACATTCGCTGCAGAAACAATGAGTCCGCCAGTCCGAACAATCTTTAACTGTCGAATATTATGTTTAGCAAAATCTTGAACAAACCCCGTTAGCGACCCCATAATATTGACATTACTTTTGAGTAAACCAATAATCTGACCGTTTACTTTTATGGGAACGACCACGCCTAACACATAGCCATCGACACTGGTGTCGTAACCACGATCATCCAAAAAAACACGACCTTGACCATCGTCATAGCTAGCTTGCCACCAATATTTATGAGCGTGTGCAAGCGTCGTCAGTTTACCGGTTGATGCAATCATTACGCCAAAACGGTTCGTTAAAAAGATCTCTCCATATTCGCCTGGTAAAATTTCTTGCTGAGACCTCAAATACTGAGCGACAGCATTCGTTAGGTGCTTTTGAATAAAGGGATCATCAATGGACGCCGTTTTTTTTCCATTGCGTATTTAAGGTATTAATTTCTTGCTGACATATGCGGTCTGACAATCGTGCAAAATGCTGATTACTATCTTGAAGCGCTTGTTTAATAATCGGTGCGGAAGCTAAGGTAATCGCAACAGAAACTTTTTCTTTTAGGTGCGAGTCAATATGTTGTGAAACCTGAGCAGAAATATTTTTTTGTAACTCAAGTTCTTGGCTAAAAACAATTTTACGGTTAATGGAATCATAGCCTGCGGATAGTAGCAAAACAATCAAAGCACCAAATAGCGCCATAATGGTTGCTGCTTTATATTGAATTTTCATAATAACGGTCTTTTTTGTTCAGCGCTTATTGATACTTAACAACACCTTATTGCAGCATCAAAGACATCATCAAGCTAAATTTTTTACTTATTATGACATACAAATAGCCATTAAGCACCCGTAACAAAACTTGAATGATCTGCTATGTCTGCACTCCAGAATTGCATAGAGGCATTCAGTGCGGCGTGAACAAAAAATAGTTTAATTTGATATTAAAGGACTTTCATCGGCTCTGTGAGCCAGATGTTTACCCCCGACAAGGGGGGACTATATCGAGTTGGAATGGAAATGCATTTTTTTAAGTTGCAATCGTTTCAAATATTCATCAACACTCGATAGCGCATTTAGGCCACATCCATGCTACTAAAGCGACAAACATTTACGCTAATATAATCACCATAGGCATGGTCAGACGCTAACCAATTTTTAACCTTATTTTCTATCGCCATTGGTGGGTAATTTTCTGAAAGTGCCAAGCTGATGCCATATTTAAAGCGGGGGCTATCCGCACCCTCTAGTGTTAAGGTGCCCTGATCCACAAACAGCTTTAAATCTGCTTGTTTGCTTGGCATAGAAACCAATGCGTCAGCACCATGCGCTGCAATCAACTGCGTCAATTGCTGATTAAAACACTGTTTACTCATCGGATTAAATTGATAATACTCGGCAACTAACGCTTCTGAACGTTCGATTAACGATGCTTTTAAGGCTTGATCCGACTCAAAATACTCCTCACCCAATTCAAAAATGACAAATGGCTGTTCACTTTTACCCACCGTCAGAGCCACATCATTTTGTACTACTAACGCAGCACCTTCTAAAATGGCTTGATAGTGGCTTTGTTCCAACGCCTCTAACGCGGCAATAAACTGTTTTGAATTCATAACATCATCCTCGATAACCATCCACTAGGTGGTTAAGTTGGCAAATAATTGTGGTAATTTCTCAGGTAACTTTAGAACATCATCCACAATCGCATAACGGTTTTGGCCAAAAATCTGCTGCACATACTTATCGGCAAACTGATCAATGGTCAAGCAATAGGAATACACGCCTTTGGTTTGTAATTCTTCTACCGCTTTTTTAGCATCTTGTTTTAAATATTGACTGTCTTTTTCATCAATATCGGCTGGTTCACCATCAGTAATCACCAACAGTAACTTCTGTTTACTCGACTGTCTTTCTAAATAATGACCTGCATGGCGCATGGCTGTTCCCATTCGAGTGGACAAACCGCCCTGCATTCCCGCTAACTTTGCGTGCACATCGGCATCAAAAGGCTCATCAAATTGTTTAAATCGAGTGTACTGCACATCATGACGACCATCCGAAGCAAAGCCATGCACGGCAAACTGATCACCAATGCCGTTAATCGCATGTGCCACCAAAATAGCCGCTTCTTGCGTCACTTGTAGTACCGTTTTATCTTCACCTGTCACATACTCATTAGTCGATTCTGACAAATCTAACAAAATCACTACGGACACTTCTCGACTGCGAATGATATTTTTCATGGTAATGCGCGCATCGGGTTCTTGCCCCATTCTTAATGCAGTAATGGCTTCAACACAAGCATTTAAATCCAGTTCGTCACCATCTTCAATCCGACGAACACGCTGTAAGCCAACGGCTTGTAACTTATCAACGATTTGTTTAATACGATGCGCAATGCCCTTATTTTGCTCCAAGATCTGGTCATACAAAGCCGGGTCGCCCTTTTTGGCACGATGCTCATACAAAGTGGCCCAATTGGGGCGATTCAACTGCACACGATAGTCCCACTCGTGATAATGAAACGGATCGGAAATTGGATCCACCCCTTCCAATTCGTTGTAGGATTGACCATGATCTTCATAAGGAAATAATTCAGATCCCAACACCCAAATTTCATCATGATCCACATCGACCAATTCTGAGTCGATTTCATTGATCATTTCCATCACGGAAACATGCTTACGGACGGTTTCTTGGTAGCCTGATGCAGCGCCATCCATTTCCCCCCATTCTTCTGACGCCCATATCAATCGGTTATCATCGCGATAAGGGAAGCGCATCCATTTAATTTCTGTCAACGACTCCCAACGACTGGTCGCTTGTTTCAAATGGTTATAGAGTGTCATCCCCAAGTCCCAAGACCACTGTTCATTATCTAAATTGGCTTCAATTTCAGCATGGAATTGCTCAGCAATCAGAGACAACGAATCGTCCCCCAACTCAATAGATGAGTCCATGAGGGCTAATGCCAACTTTTCTAACCGATAAGCAGTCGATTTTTCTGACAAATCCGTGGTCTCCATCGCCGCCTTTGTCACTTTCATCCACAGATTCTTCAGACCGGGAAACTGCTGAATGGCATTGTATTCAACTCGTGCATCTTCAATCAGCTCAATAAAAAACATTTGTTGTGGATTCAACTGTTCCATTGAAATAGCGGCCGAGCTATACATAATATGCGAAGCCATATGTGCGGCCATGGCTCGATACAATTCTGCACCTTTAATGTCGCCCAAATCATTTAATGCATCTGGCAAGTGCATCGCCATCCTTTCATAAAAGGGCTTAAAGTCATCAAAGTCGGATGCCGTAGGTCGAATAAAGAAATCTCGCGCCCAAAAAGCTCGTAAATAAAAATTAATGGGGCGATGGTAATCAATAAACAGTGAGCCTTTTCGCTGTTGCTGAAACACCGCTTTTGAGTCTTCCGATTGCAAACCGAAATAATCCATCTGCGCTTGAAAGTTACGCGCATGCGCTTGTGCACCCCATTGTGCCCAACGCCGCAAACCAGACACCGTTAACTTCGACATCAAGTCATCCATAATGCCTAACATCGGACGCAAGCCACGCGGTGTTTTCGAACCCAACTGATAAATCAAGGCCAAATATTGTCTCAGCAGCTCAATATCGCCCGTTCTTTCAGCAACCAACGGCAGAGAATCCAGAGTCAAAGAAACCACTTCTCCCGATGTCACCGAGGACAATTTCATCACCGTTTCTAAAATATCATCCAGGATCTCATCTTCAACCTGTGCCACGACTTGAGGAACGGCTTCAAGATAGCTAATGACAATTTGCTGTCCTTTGCCCAAATAGGCGATTCCCTGGGCGTTTTGCAACCAAGTCTCGCGTGTCGCCTCCGACATCTGATGGGATGCTTCTTGAATCAATGAATCCAGCATTTCGTCTAATTGCGGAACGCTTTCAATCAAGGATTCCTTGATTTCTTGCATATCAAAGCTCATTGCTTAACTCACTTTTAATCTGTGTTATTTTTCACCAGGCCTGGTCAAAATTTCGCTCATTTGAGCTTATTTGACTCATTCAAAGAAGGTTTCAACCGTGGTTAATAGCGTATCCAAAATATCATCATCATCGGTTAAAGGGGTAATCAGCGCCATTGAACAGGCCTTTTTAGGATCAACCCCTTTATTAATCAATTGCCCGGCATACACCAACAATCGGGTTGAAATCCCTTCATCCAAACCATGACCTTTTAAATTCCGAGAACGTTGTGCAATTTGCACCAGCTTTTCCGCGGTTTCCAAATCAATGCCCGCTTCTTTCGCGACAATATCCGCTTCAATTTCTGCTTCTGGGTAATCGAACTTAAAGCCCCCAAAACGCTGTTTGGTAGATTGTTTCAAATCCTTCATCATCGATTGATAACCCGGGTTATAGGAAATGACCAACTGGAAATCCGGATGGGCTTCTACCAGTTCCCCTTTTTTATCCAACGGTAATACACGGCGATGGTCGGTTAATGGGTGAATCACCACGGTGGTATCTTGACGGGCTTCCACGACTTCATCTAAATAACAGATTGCGCCAATACGCGCCGCCACCGTTAAAGGACCGTCTTGCCATTTGGTGCCATTGATATCAATCAAATACCGCCCGACCAAATCCGATGCAGTCATATCTTCGTTACAGGCCACCGTAATCAATGGCTTTCCAAGTTTATGCGCCATATATTCGACAAACCGAGATTTACCACACCCTGTTGGGCCTTTTAGCATCATCGGCATTCTCGATGCATAGCCAGACTCAAACAAAGCAACTTCATCCGCCACCGGACGATAAAACGGCGCTTCTTTAATTAAATATTGATTGGGATCTAACGCATTAATTTCCGACATTTTCAGTTCTCCGTAGGCAAATCATTTCAAATGGTTTTACTGTTTAGGGGTGTTTACTGTTTCAAATAAACACACCTAAACCTTAAAAAAACCAGCTAGTTTCGGGGCTAGCTGGCTGTTGCTTAGGCCAGTGAGGTATCAAAACTGACCCAATCAACTCGGTTAGCGACTGCAAAAACAGGCTCTGCAACCGCCGAAATTCAATTGCCGTCTCCCCTCACTTTTAGCTCAGGAAAACGGACGCGATCTAAACAAAAACTTAAACCGCGATTTACATTTGTGGCTAACCCAAAAATCAGCCAGTAAACAAATGGCATTAAAACGTTCGCCAGTAGCTCAAGGGCTAGGCGGACGCAGCGCAGAAACCGGAGTGTGCCATGAGCATATGAAGATTTCGAGCCGCGCCCAACAACGTCCTTGGGTTGCTGGCGGGCGTTTTAACCCATTTTAAATATCGCCGCGTTTCACCAACATATTAGCGCCCTGTGACTGTGCATAGTTATCGTAACCAATCAAACGAACATGATTGTTTGGGTTGGCTTTGATACAGGCAGCTACTTCAGCAAGTACGGTATCGGCAGACGTTTCGCCAAACATTGGCAACTTCCACATATACCAGTAATACGAAAAGGCATTTTCCGGCTCGGTATGTTCTACCGCAGGGTTCCACCCTTTGCTGATAATGTACTCAACCTGGGATCTAATTTGCTCATCCGTCATCTTCGGAAGGTATGAAAAGGTTTCAGCCTTACGCGAAGTCGGATCGGATAAACGCGATGGATAATCTTGTACTTGACTCATAATTTATGCTCCTTTAAATTCAATTACTTATGCTTCACGTCTAACTTATCAACGGTATCGAACTCGAACTTGATTTCCTTCCAAGTTTCCATAGCGATTTTCAGCTCTGGGCTATGCTTAGCTGCTGCGGTCAAGACTTCTTTACCGACTTTCTCGACTTCTTTACCTTCATTACGAGCTTGTACACACGCTTCTAAAGCAACACGGTTAGCAGCGGCCCCGGCAGCGTTACCCCATGGGTGACCTAAGGTTCCTCCACCAAACTGCAGTACGGAATCATCACCAAAGATCGAAACCAGGGCAGGCATATGCCAAACATGAATCCCACCCGAAGCGACGGGTAATACGCCAGGCATGGCGCCAAAGTCTTGGTCAAACATAATGCCGCGTGAACGATCTTCTTTAATATAACTATCGCGCATAATATCGATCCAACCCAGGGTTGCTTCACGATCCCCTTCTAACTTACCAACAACGGTTCCAGAGTGAAGGTGATCCCCCCCCGATAAACGCAACATTTTTGTCAAGACACGGAAGTGAATCCCGTGATGTGGGTTACGGTCGATCACCCCGTGCATGGCACGGTGAATGTGAAGTAACATACCGTTATCACGACACCAGTTTGCTAAGCCTGTATTCGCAGTAAAGCCCCCAGTTAAGTAATCATGCATGATGATAGGCGACCCTATTTCTTTCGCAAATTCAGCGCGCTTATACATTTCTTCAGGCGTCGGTGCAGTCACATTTAAATAATGCCCTTTACGCTCACCTGTTTCAGCCTCAGCTTTATCAATCCCTTCCTGACAGAATAGGAAACGATCACGCCAGCGCATAAAGGGTTGTGAGTTAACGTTTTCATCATCCTTGGTAAAGTCCAAACCACCGCGTAAACATTCATAAACCGCACGGCCATAGTTTTTCGCAGACAAACCTAGTTTCGGTTTAATGGTACAACCCAACATCGGACGACCGTATTTATCCATTTTGTCACGTTCAACTTGAATACCGTGTGGTGGTCCACCACAGGTCATCACATAGGCCAATGGCACTCGAACATCTTCCAAACGCAGTGAACGCAGAGCTTTAAAGCCGAATACATTCCCCACTAAGGAAGTCAACACATTCACCACCGACCCTTCTTCAAATAGGTCAATTGGGTAAGCAATAAACGCGTAAAACGCAGCATCATCACCTGGCACATCTTCAATGCGATAAGCACGCCCTTTATAATGATCCAAGTCGGTTAATAGATCGGTCCAAACCGTTGTCCAGGTTCCCGTTGAAGATTCTGCTGCAACCGCTGCTGCAATCTCTTCACGAGGAACACCATCCTGTGGAACTACTTTAAAACACGCTAGAAAGTCCGAATCCTTCGGCTCATACTCCGGCATCCAATAAGTTTCGCGGTATTCTTTTACACCAGCGTTATAAGTCTTAGCCATCTTATACCTCTTCGTTATAAAAAATTAATCGTTAAAAGAGTCTGAAAAACGATTTTGTTTCCAGTGGTTTGCATCTTATCGAAAATACCCTAGCAACTGACTCAGTCTTTGTTATACAATTCATAAACAAATGCTTATGATTGAAACTTAATAGCTTTATTTTCAATAACTTAATTTTTCACACTTAAGGAAATGACATGCACAACCTCCACATTACCGCACAACAAATTCGTATTTTTGAAGCCGTGTCACGTCATTTAAGCTATACCAAAGCCGCTGAAGAACTCAGCCTTTCGCAACCCGCTGTCTCGGCACAAATCAAACGCTTAGAAGAAAATAATGATGTCAAATTGATTGAAGTGATTGGCAAAAAACTGTTTCTTACTTCTGCGGGGGAACACATGTTTAAAACCTGCAGCCACATTCTGGATGAACTTAAAGACCTGACCGCCCATATTCGTAGTCAACAAAATAAAATTGAGGGTGAACTGAAATTGGCCGTCGTAACCCCCGCAAAGTATTTCATTCCGTATGTGCTTAAAGCCTTTTTAAACCGGTATCCCGATGTGCAACCCAGTATTACGGTGGTGAACCGCCGGCGGATTTTGTCAGAACTCAAACAAAACCAATATCATCTATCGATTATGGGGCGCGTCCCGCCAGAGCTCAAAATGGAAGCCTTTCCATTTTTTAAAAATGAGTTGGTGATTGTCGCCCCACCGAATCACCCCCTTGCCAAGAAAGGTGAACTCAGCCTAGATCAATTAGCCAATGAAAGTTTCTTAATGCGAGAAAGTGGTTCCGGCATTCGCATCGCCACCGAAGAACGCTTTGCCGAAAAAGGTCTTGAGATTCGTCCCTATATGGAATTGGGCAGTACTGAAGCTATAAAACAAGGGGTGATGGCAGGCCTGGGCATTTCTGTCATACCTAGACACGCTGTGCGTATTGAAGCCAAGTATGGTCATTTGGCCATTTTAAATGTAGAAGGCTTCCCTCTCAGCCGAGACTGGTATATTGCTAAAATGCAAGATAAAGTATTAATGCCACCCGCTGTCGCTTTTCTGGATTTTTTAAAGGAAGTGGATATTAATAGACTGCTTGCGATGTCGGATACGCGTTAACTCCGTTCTCTTAGCAAAGCCGTACGAACAACCGCCAATCCAAAACGTGACGTTTGAGAAGTTAAACTCACCGCTAGTTGTCATATCAACACCGATAAAAAAGTCGTATACTTTAGTCATGTACTCCAAGTTGCTGTTTTCCTATTTGTTGAAACTTCTGCAAAATGCAGAGTCTTTGTTGCCGCAAATCCATAGTGGCAGTGACGTTGAACATCTCCATAAATACCGAGTCTCCCTCAGACGAGCACACTCGCTTATCAAGATCTATCTCAAAGCGCATCGTGATTTTAATGCGCCGCTCAAATCGCTGCTCAAATCGACCAACGAATTGCGTGAGATCGATGTGCTGATGATGAGTATCGATGCCGAGGAATATCCTTCTCTACTTTCAGATCTTGTGCAGTACCGAAATAATTTGTATCAGGAACGCTGGCATATTGAAATTGTAGACAAGCATAAAAACGAGCTACACCAGTCCATTACACAATTGAATCAACTTCAATATGATCTATCGAACGAAGCGCTCATCAAGATTGCTCTGAATCAATTCCAAAATGCCATCGCCTTAAAAAAACAGCTCAGCCACAAAAGCAGTGCGAAAAAAATACACCAAGTGCGGATTGACTGTAAATTGGCTCGCTATACACTAGATTTTATTCATGACAAGGGCTTGCATGACGTCAATAAACAAATCAAGAAATGCAAGAAAATTCTAAACCATTTTGGCGACATCCAAGACACCGCCAATCAACTTGCGCTTTTAAAAGATTTCTGCGAAAGCCATTCGTCAAGTGAATGCAAAGCGCTTTACAACTCGCGCAAAAAAACCTTTAAAAAGCTCAAAGAAACGCTATAAAATTGATGGTAATCGAATTTTGCAAAGCTGCGATGCTTGCTGAATAAAAAGAAAGAGAGGCCAATGCCAGAAAAAAACTCGCTGCTTGCACGCAGTGCTACCCTTCGACAACTACAGGTATTCGAGAGTATTGCTCGCCATAGCAGTTTCTCTAAAGCAGCGGAAGAGCTTCATCTGACCCAACCCACTGTGTCGATGCAGGTTAAAAAGTTGTCTGAAGTCTTAGACAGCCCTTTATTTGAGCAAATTGGCCGTAAAGTTCATCTAACCGCAGCAGGTAAAGCCCTTTATGAAGCGGCGAATAATACGCTACAGCAACTGTCTATTGCCGAACAAAAGATTAATCATTTAAAGGGATTTTCAGGTGGCAGTGTGCGATTTACGGTTATTTCGACCGCACAATATTTTGTCCCCAAAGTCATTCATGAATTCACTCAAACCTACCCAGATGTCACCGTTATTATGCGCGTGGGCAATAAAGAATCTTTATTGGAACGTATTCAGCAAAACAAGGATGACTTCTATCTACTAGGCCAACCACCAGAAGACCTGAATGTCGAATCCTCACAATTGTCAGTTAACCCGCTGGCGTTTGTTGCGAATAGCCACCACCCTTTGGTTGGCAAAGTCTTATCCATTGGCGATTTAAGCGATGAACCCTTTCTAATGCGAGAAACGGGGTCAGGCATTCGTGCTCAAGTGGAAAAGGTGTTTGAAGAGTTTCAATTTGAACCCAATATTAAAATGGTGTTGGGCGGCAATGAACCGATACGATTAGGGTTACTGCAAAACCTCGGTATTACGGTTGCCTCCATCCCCACTCTCATGGATGAAATCAATCAAGGCAAAATTTCAATTCTTGATGTCAAAGGGTTTCCCATTAACCGCCACTGGTACTTGACCTACCCAAAAGGGAAAGTTCTTTCGATTGCCGCTGAAAAACTCATTGAACTACTGAAACAAGAAGGCCAAAAGCTCAGCGAACTGGCCTTTAATAAGTTTAGATAAACGTTTTCCAAATTGATAAGCTTCTACAAAAAACGACTTTAATATAGATAAAAGGCTATACTAACAATCAAAATTATTGATTTGAAGTTATTGGTCGTTTCCTTATAATATCCATTCAAGTTTTCGGGGTTAAGCCATTTTTTTAAATGACTTAACAAAAATAAAGAGTGGCTTTTGAGCTACGGTACTTTTGAGGTATAAAACATGGATCAGTCTAATCGTTACGCTGACTTAAGTTTGAATGAAGATGATTTAATTGCTGGTGGCAATCACCTTTTGGTTGCATACCGTTTAAAGCCTGCACCAGGTTATGGTTTCCTAGAAGTTGCTGCACACGTTGCGGCTGAATCTTCAACTGGAACAAACGTTGAAGTTTCAACAACTGATGACTTCACTCGTGGTGTTGACGCTTTGGTATATGAAGTTGACGAAGCAGCGTTTGGTGACAAAGGTGGTCTAATGAAGATCGCTTATCCTGTTGACCTATTCGATCCTAACCTTATCGATGGTTTCTATAACGTTTCTCACATGTGGTCTTTGATCCTTGGGAACAACCAAGGTATGGGTGACCACGAAGGTCTACGTATGTTGGACTTCATGGTTCCAGAAACAATGGTTAAAAAGTTTGACGGTCCAGCTACTGATATTTCTGATCTATGGCGTGTTCTTGGTCGCCCAGAAGTTGACGGTGGTTACATCGCTGGTACCATCATCAAGCCTAAGCTAGGTCTTCGTCCAGAGCCTTTCGCTAAAGCTTGTTATGATTTCTGGCTAGGTGGTGATTTCATCAAGAACGATGAGCCACAAGCCAACCAACCTTTCTGCCCAATGGAAGTTGTTATTCCTAAGGTTGCAGAAGCAATGGATCGTGCACAGCAAGCAACAGGTCAAGCTAAGCTTTTCTCTGCTAACGTGACTGCTGACTTCCACGGTGAAATGATTAAGCGTGGTGAGTACATCCTAGGTGAATTCGCTAAGTATGGTAACGAAAAACACGTTGCTTTCCTAGTTGATGGTTTCGTAACCGGTCCTGCTGGTGTTACAACTGCACGCCGTGCTTTCCCTGATACTTACCTACATTTCCACCGTGCCGGTCATGGTGCTGTGACTTCTTATAAGTCACCTATGGGTATGGATCCACTATGTTACATGAAGTTAGCTCGTCTAATGGGTGCTTCTGGTATCCACACTGGAACCATGGGTTACGGTAAAATGGAAGGTCACGCTGGTGAAACTGTTCTTGCCTATATGCTTGAGCGTGATGAGTGTCAAGGACCTTACTTCTATCAGAAGTGGTATGGTATGAAGCCGACTACACCAATCATCTCTGGTGGTATGAACGCACTACGTCTTCCTGGTTTCTTTGAAAACCTAGGTCACGGTAACGTTATCAACACTTGTGGTGGTGGTTCATTCGGTCACATCGACAGCCCAGCAGCGGGTGGTATCTCTCTAGGTCAAGCCTATGAGTGTTGGAAAACGGGTGCAGACCCAATCGAATACGCTAAAGAGCATCCTGAATTTGCTCGTGCATTCGAATCTTTCCCTCATGATGCGGATAAAATCTTCCCTGATTGGAGAGAAAAATTGGGCGTTCATAAATAAGCCATTCTGTTTGAATGATTATTTATCACCCAAAAAAACCTCTGCTTCAAGCAGGGGTTTTTTTAGCCCTTTGACTAAAAACCTTTTTATTTACTAGGTTATTTAAATCAGCGATTGAATGCCAGATTCAATCTTTGTTTTAAACAACTTAAATTGCTTTTGTTAATTTTGACCAAAGCCAACTTTTCATCAAAGCGACGGGGAACTGAAGATGGATATTTCACAATACAAAATTGAAAACGAACCATTTTATGATGCACAATCAAACGAAGTAGAACTCTATGAAGCTGCCTATAGCGCACGTCTTCCAGTCATGGTAAAAGGACCGACTGGTTGCGGTAAATCCCGTTTTGTTGAGCATATGGCTTGGAAACTCGGCAAACCCATTATCACCGTTTCCTGTAATGAAGACATTACCGCTTCCGATTTGGTTGGTCGTTACCTATTAGATGCAAACGGAACTCGCTGGGTGGATGGTCCGCTAACGCTTGCCGCTCGTTATGGTGCCATTTGTTACTTAGATGAAATTGTTGAAGCTCGCCAGGACACCATGGTGGTTATCCATGCCTTGACCGATCACCGTCGTGAACTGTCATTAGATAAAAAAGGCGAATTAATCAAAGCCCACCCTGACTTCCAATTGGTTATTTCTTATAACCCTGGCTACCAGTCACTGATGAAGGATTTGAAGCAATCCACTAAACAGCGTTTCTGTGCCTTAGACTTTGATTATGCGACTGCCGAAAAAGAATCGCATATCTTGCAGCAAGAAGGTAAGGTTGATGCTGAAACGGCAACCAAACTGGTCAAGATCGGTGAAGCGGCGCGAAACCTTAAGGGTCACGGTTTAGATGAAGGCATCTCAACCCGCTTAATGGTCTATGCAGCAACCTTGATCAACCAAGGGATTGCACCGGTTGAAGCCTGTAAAATGGCATTGGTGCGCCCTATCACCGATGATGCTGACATTCGTGAAACGCTGGATAATGCAATCGAAATGATTATCGGCTAAATCATCAACTGATTTCTTCTGTTTTTGGCACTGTACTGCATTTGTTTTGGTCGTGTACTTATGTACACTCACGCAACTTGCTTTGTACAGCACCAAAAACAAAAGCCTCAGTATGATGATTACTCTCTTTAGATAGTACTCAACATTCTTTCTAAAGCGTATTTTTTCAATTAAACGAATGAGAGCGTTTAAGTATGAATGAAGCAATGTTTGCTGAATATCAGGAAAAGTTTACCTGTAAATTTCCAAAAGCCGTTGAACTCTTCCCCGACTTATTAAATGATGCCGTCTCCAAATTGTCCCCTCAAGGGGTTGAAGCCTATTTGGAAGGAGCGAACTTTCTGTGTAAAATTGGACAGGGTGTTGAGCCAGTTTTAGTGTACATGGAAGTCATGCCAGATATTGCTGCGCATTTCGGGCAAGGCACCAATAAAATGATTGCCGATTACGGCTATCAATTGGCTCGCAGCCCCAATAAAAAAGCGCTCATTCCTTTCTTATCGACACTGGGTCATGTCTGTCGTCGGATAGACAAAATTGAAGACCTAGAGCTCTATTTACAGATTATTGATGAATATGTCGATAAAACGCAAACCGTCATTCATGGTCATCACTCAGTACACGAGAGCCCAGGTATGGTCGCTCTATTGGAATCCATGCCGCAACTGATTTCCAAACTCTGTTTGAAAGGCATTCAAAACTTTATTCACTATGGCGCGAGCAATTACGCTAACTCACCGAACGACCAAATTGCTTACTTCAAACTCGAATCACATGATGCCAAAAGCATTATCACCCGTGAACGCCAAGGCACGACCTTTAAAGATGTCGCTCGTCATCTAGAAATGCTAAAGGACTGTATGTGGGATTGCGACCTACCCTTTCAGACGTTTGCGACAGCCTTTGATCAATTGCGCAAACCCGTGCCCTATTTGGACGAAACCATTATTGCGGTACCGGACGTGTATGAAAATGAGAATGGCATCAGCGGGCTGAACCGTTATCGTGCAACCTTAGCTCATATGATGGCGCACCAAAGATGGTCAACCAAGTTGATGGCTGATAACTTTGCGCCACACATCCAATTATTTATTTCGGTATTTGAAGATAGTCGGGTAGAGTATTTGGCCATCCAAAAATACCCAGGCCTGAAAGCCCTGTTTTTATCATTGCACCCCTACCCCGAAAAAGGCGCCTGTAATGATAAAGAATTTTCTTGTTTGCGCTACCGTGCGACACGCCTATCTAGAGCGCTATTGGATGAAAACTTTGACTCTGAAAACCCATTGATTGAAGAATTTCGACAAAAATTTCATGCGGTGATGTCAGAAAAAGGCGAAGACTCAACCACCAGGGATATGGCGGAATTAGGGTCGTTATTTTATGTTAAGTCTCGCAAGCAATCTTCTGACAGTATGCCAAAGATGTTTTTTGACGATACCGAAGTGTCTTATCGGGACGACAATCGTTTCATCTGGTTCCACTACGAAGAATATGACGAGCCAGATGAAATCATGCCCAATGAATATGAGCCGGAAGAAAAGATTATTGAAGACCCCAATAGCTTGCCCCCTCGTCACTATGATGAATGGGATTACATTTCTGAAAGCTATCGTCCAGATTGGGCAACCGTGTATGAACGGCTACACCCTTCTGCCGATGCGGGTTATATCGATTACTTAATGGCGAAGCATGATAACCTAGCAAAACGTTTGAAAAAAATGATTGAAGCGCTCAAGCCGCAAAACAAAAAACGGATTCGTTTCCAAGAAGAAGGCGACGAACTCGATTTGGATATTGCGATTCGTTCCATTATTGATTTCAAATCCGGTCAAGTGCCCGACCCACGAATCAATACCAGTCACACAACCGACAGTCGCAATATTGCGGTGATGTTACTGGTTGATACCTCGCAATCTTTAAATGAGCGTAACCCAGATACGGGACAAACCTTATTAGAGCTCAGCCAAGAAGCGCTAGCCATTACCGCTTGGACCGTTGACCAACTGGGCGACAAGTTTTCGATTGCAGGATTCAGTTCAGATACACGCCATGAAGTACGCTACCAGCACATCAAAGGCTATTCAGAAAATTATTGCGATGAAGTCAAAGCCCGTATTTCGGCGATGGAAGCATCCTATTCAACCCGTATGGGCGCGGCAATGCGACATGCAGCACACTATTTGGATGCTCAACAAGCTGAAAAGAAACTGATGTTGGTATTAACCGATGGCGAACCGGCAGACATTGACGTCAAAGATCCACAAATGTTAATTGAAGACACGCGTAAAGCGGTGGAAGAGCTGAAAGGCCAAGGGATTTATTCCTATTGCATTACACTTGACCCTGATGCCGATGAGTATGTAGAAACGATTTTTGACAACCACTATACGGTCATCGATCATGTCGATAAATTGCCAGAACAGTTGCCACAAGTGTTTATGAAACTCACGCAATAAAAGTTAAAGACGGTATAATCTGGTTTTTGACAAGCCGATTGCACGACTTATCAAAAAAGGAACGCCTTATGTGTCAAAACTGTCGATGTGAACCCTCTATTGACCAGCTCCTCAAAAATAACCAGGCCTGGGTCGATGAGGTCAATGCTGCTAACCCTCACTTTTTTGAAAGCCTGTCCCACCAACAAACGCCTGAGTATTTATGGATAGGCTGTTCCGACAGCAGGGTTCCGGCGAATGAATTGGTTAAAATGGACCCAGGCACCATCTTTGTACACCGAAATATTGCCAACCTTGTTAATTCCAGTGATATGAACGTACTGTCTGTCATTCAATATGCTGTTGAGGTCTTAAAAGTAAAGCATATTATCGTCAATGGTCACTATGGGTGTGGTGGCGTCATGGCCTCTATGGCAGAAGACAACCCCAGTTTAATCGACCATTGGGTTCGTCCCATTCGTAAATACTATCAACGCAAACAACAAGAACTGGATGCCCTGTCTTATGAAGACCGAGTCAATCGCCTATGCGAAATCAATGTCATTGAACAGGTGCGTAATATTTGCCATATTCCAGCGGTACGAAATGCCTGGAAAAAAGGCCAACCGCTGGCGATTCATGGTTTCATTTACAACATTAAAGATGGCCGCTTAAAAAACCTTAATATCAGCATTACCGATATCGCTGCGGCTGAAAAAGCGGTCCTTAGAGAAGATTATTAGTGGTTCGTGCTTTTTGGCCTGCCCAATAGGCTTTCAACATCGCTTGATAGGTCGCTGAATCAACATCAAGCGGCTCACCAAAAATGGCTTGGTGAATGTCCTTTAACACTGCTTGAGCCTGCATTTCTTGCCAATGTTGCATAAACCCTTCAAAATCAAAATGTTCAGCTTCTTCATTCCAGAAGGGTTTGGCCAACCCAGTTGGCGATTCGTAAAACGCTTCTGAGGATTCCATCACTTCCAGTTCATAAGAGTAACTACCTATGCCATTTTCATAAGCGACTTGGCGAATCAGTTTATCAAAATCCCCTTGTTCACGTCGCATCCACAAATCCAAGTCAATCCGACTCTTGGGTTCATAGAGTTCCCCTTTAAACCCGAATGGAATTTTAATTACAATGGAATTTTTCATGGTCTGCCCTTTATATCGCTAATGCACTGTCTGGCATTATACAAAAAAAGGGGCAAAAGCCCCTTTTTCAATCATGCTTGTAACAAATTAATCTTAATGAAAATCAATTTCACCATCCGTTAGGCCGATGTGAATGGTGTCACCGCTGGCAAATTCCCCTTTCAATAATCTTTGCGCCAAGGTATTTTCAACCAACTGCTGAACCGCCCGTTTTAATGGACGTGCGCCATACACTGGATCAAATCCAACTTCAGCAATTTTATCCAACACGGCATCCGAGACTTCCAGCGCCATGTCATTATCGGCCAAACGACTCCGCAAGTGATTCAATTGAATATTAGCGATCGACCGAATTTGGGCTTGATCCAATGGATGGAACACCACAATATCATCAATCCGGTTAATAAATTCCGGTCTAAAATGACCGCCGACTACCGTCATCACATCCTGCTTCATTTCATCGTATGTCGCGGTTCCCGCCTTTTCCTGAATGATGTGCGACCCTAAGTTGGAGGTCATAACAATCACGGTATTTTTAAAGTCTACCGTGCGGCCTTGACCATCGGTTAAACGCCCATCATCCAATACTTGCAATAGAATATTGAAGACATCCGGATGCGCTTTTTCCACCTCATCCAATAAGATGACCGAATAAGGTTTACGACGCACTGCCTCAGTTAAATACCCGCCTTGTTCATATCCGACATACCCCGGAGGCGCTCCAATTAAACGTGCTACCGAATGTTTCTCCATAAACTCAGACATATCCAATCGCACAATCGCATCGGTTGTATCAAACAAGAAATCGGCTAAGGCTTTTGTCAATTCAGTTTTCCCAACCCCTGTTGGCCCCAAAAACAAGAAGGAACCATTCGGACGATTCGGATCTGACAAGCCCGCACGTGAACGACGAATCGCATCTGACACTGCGACCACTGCCTCGGATTGACCAATCACTTTTTGACCAATCGCTTCTTCCATACGCAACAACTTATCACGCTCGCCTTCCAACATTCTGGAAATCGGAATGCCCGTCCAACGCGCCACCACTTCAGCAATTTCTTCTTCGGTCACTTTATTGCGCAATAAATGCATTTGACCATCGTCTTCCCCTTCCGCGGCTTCCGCCTCACGGATTTTGGCTTCCAATTCAGGAATCACGCCATATTGTAATTCTGACATTCTGCCCAAGTTGCCTTCACGATGCGCTGCATCCATTTCAATACGTGCCTTATCCAATTCCTCTTTAAACTGCTTCGCACCTTGTAGCGCCGCTTTGTCTTTTTTCCAGACTTCTTCTAAATCAGCATAGGTCTTTTCCATCTCATCAATGGATTCTTGCAACACCCCTAACCGTTTCTTAGACGCCTCATCTTTTTCCTTTTTCAAAGCTTCACGCTCAATTTTGAGCTGAATCAATCGACGATCCAATTTATCCATTTCTTCCGGCTTCGAATCGATTTCCATCCGAATACGCGATGCCGCTTCATCAATTAAATCAATCGCCTTATCAGGTAACTGACGGTCGGCAATATAACGTTGCGACAAATGCGCCGCCGCGATAATCGCAGGGTCGGTAATTGCCACCCCATGATGCACTTCATAACGCTCTTTTAGGCCGCGCAAAATTGCAATCGTATCTTCTTCGGTTGGTTCATCCACCAATACCTTTTGAAAACGACGTTCCAAAGCCGCATCCTTCTCAATGTTTTCACGATATTCATCCAGCGTAGTGGCACCAATACAATGCAATTCACCCCGAGCCAAAGCGGGTTTCAGCATATTACCAGCATCCATAGAGCCTTCGGTTTTACCCGCGCCAACCATGGTATGGATTTCATCAATAAATAAAATCACCGAGCCTTCTTGCTTTTCTAAGTCTTTTAACAAGGCTTTTAAGCGCTCTTCAAATTCGCCTCGATATTTAGCACCCGCCAATAAACCGGCCAAATCCAGTGACAATAGGCGCTTATTTTTCAACCCCTCAGGCACTTCACCATTGACAATACGCTGTGCGAGTCCCTCAACAATTGCGGTTTTCCCAACGCCCGGTTCACCAATTAAGACTGGATTATTTTTGGTACGGCGCTGCAACACCTGCACCGCCCGACGAATTTCATCATCACGACCAATCACAGGATCTAACTTCCCATTACGCGCACGTTCGGTTAAATCTAAGGTATATTTATCTAACGCTTGTCGGTTTTCTTCTGCATTCTGGTCTTGCACGGATTCACCCCCTCTTACTTTTTCAATGGCGGCTTCAATGGCTTGCTCAGTTGCCCCAGCCGTTCTTAATAATTCTTTGACCAAATCATTGGACTGCAATGCCGCTAAATAAAATAGTTCACTGGCAATATAAGCATCGCCTTTCTTTTGCGCAAATTGATTCATTAAATTCAGTACCCGACCGGCACTCTGAGACAACTGCACATCACCGCCATGCCCTGAAACCTTAGGTAAGGTTTGCAGCTTGTCTTCAACTGCTTGCTTTAGATGGGCGATATCCATGCCAGCCAGTTGCAGCAGAGACGTTTGCCCGTTGATTAAGGCTGACAAAATATGCACAGGCTCAATAAACTGGTTCTCTAACCCCAAGGCGATCGATTGTGCTTCCGCTAAAGCTGACTGAAATTGAGCGGTAAATTTATCCATCATATTTAAAACCCTCATAAACTGATCGCGTTAAGCCTTTCACTTAACTGCATTATTTGATTAACAAACTAATAAGGCCAAAAACAAATAATTCAATAGCCGAGCCGATTATTGATAAAACAAAACTTAAATATGAATAAAAAGTGAGTAGAATACTAAAAGATTAGTATAGGACAATAAAACCGAACATTACAACAGCCTAACCCGTGCAACAGGAATCCATCCGTGTTAAAGCTTCAGACCAAAGAACTGTCCACCCTTTTCGATCACATGCTTGATTGCGTTTATTTAATTGACCCAGAGACCTCAAGAATTCTTTGGTGCAATCGCTCCGGCTATATTGAGCTGGGATTTGAAAAAAAGGAAATTCTGAACCAATCTGTTTTAAGCCTGCAAAAAGATGTTCAAGGCCTACCCCAATGGCAAGAAGTCCGACAAGTGATCTTGGATAATAATGGCTATACCTTTGTTGGACGTCACCGTCATAAAAAGAAGGGCGAAATTGCCATCGAAGTGATTACCACCCATTTTAGCTACCAGGGCCATTTATATTTTTTGTCAGTCGCCCGCAATATCAATAATCGCCTCGCCCTTGAAAAAGATATGCAGTCACGTAACCACAATATTTGGTTTGCACTCAACGAAGCCTCGGACGGCATTTGGGAGTGGGAGTTGGCGACAGACCATGTTTTCTTTAGCCCACAACTCAAAAAAATGCTCGGTTACGGCCCAGACGAAATGCCACCCACACTGGAATCCTGGAGCAACAATGTGCATCCAGAGGACATTGACAGGGTGATCACCACTTTAAAAGACCACATCCAAGGTCGCCGTAGCCAGTACGAAGCCGAATATCGTCTACTCAATCGTAATGGCCATGTTGTTTGGGTGCATGACCAAGGTAAGGTTTGTGAGCGTGATGACAAAGGTAATCCTACTCATGTAGCAGGCATGGTACAAGACATTACCGAGCGGAAACAATTGGAAGAGCAACTGCAACGCCTAGCCTCACATGATGCCTTAACGCAACTGCCAAACCGACGTGCTGGCGAAGAACATGCTGCCTATTTATTAGCCATGGCAAAACGTAAGCAAACCCCACTGACATTTGCCGTGATCGACTTTGACAACTTTAAAGAAGTGAATGATATTTACGGCCACCAAAAAGGGGATGAAGTACTCATTCTAATAACCCAAGTTCTGCGAGAAAGTTTACGCGGCAGTGATTATTTATATCGTTGGGGTGGTGAAGAATTTGTCATACTGTTACCCGAAACCGAATTGGATAATAGCCTGATTGTCACCAACAAATGGCATCAAACCTTAAAGCAAATCAACTGGGCGGAACATAACCTCTCGCCCGTTACCATCAGTATTGGCCTGAGTGCTTACCCCACCCACGGCGACACCCCTTTTCAACTGTTTCAAAGTGCGGATCGCGCCGTTTACGAAGCTAAAGCCAAAGGCCGTAATCAAACCCTGATTGCAAAAGCCTAACCTCTTAAGGAACCTCCATTTTGAACACCGATACGCTCTTCTTTTTGATGTCAAAGCTGGCCTGGGCATTGTTAAGCCCGATTAATCTCATCCTTATTTTTGCAATGCTTGGCACGCTTTTTTTAATCAAGAACCGACTTAGACTAGCCAAATTCTTTCTTATTCCTACCAGCATTGCTGCTTTGACAGTATGGATTTATCCCATCGGAGATTTTGTCATACAGCCATTGGAAAAACGATTTGAAACGCCCAAGCCGCTTCCGAGCCATATTGATGGCATTATTATTCTAGGCGGTGGCGAAGATCTGCAACGTAGTCTGAGTTGGAACCGACCCGAACTCGGCAGTGGTGGCGATCGTTATATTGGCGCAAAAGAACTGGCTAATCACTATCCAACCGCTCCTGTTATTTTTACTGGGGGCAGCGGCTCGGTACAGTTGCAGAATACCCAAGGCGAAGGCAGTTTAGCGAAAAAGCTGCTCACCGTACTGGGTATAGCGCCACAGCGTTTGATTATCGAATCGAAATCCCGCAATACCTATGAAAACTTCAAATTCACCACGCCCCTACTGCCAACACCCAATGGTCGCTATTTTGTGGTCACCTCGGCATTTCATATGCCTCGCGCGATTGGCATTGCTCGCAAACTCGATATTGATGTCATCCCCTATCCTGTTGATTATCGTTCCAGCCATGCTGACTATAGAGGCTTTGATTTTGACACGGCAGGGCATCTCGAAACGATCGAGCCAGGCTGGAAAGAATGGATTGGTCTTACTGTTTATTACTGGACAGGCAAGACCAGTGACTGGTTTCCAGCACCTAAAACAACCAGGCCTGGTCAAAATTAGCGCCGCTAAAGCTGATCAACCCAAAAACCGCTGGTTTCTTATCAACAAATTGGTATAGAATGACTGAAACGCGTCAAGCTGAACAGCACTCATGACAGCTCTGCTTGTTCCCCAAATAATATAAGGCACAATGGTTAGCAACAATGAAATTCAATGCCAATTCAAAAATCGTCATTATCATTACCAGCTTACTGCTAGTGCTATCGATTTCAATTTCATTAATCAATTTCGTTGTCTCACTGAATGCCAAGCAATATGAATTAAAAAACCGCTCGCTACCGCTATCCGTCGAAAACATCTACACCGAAATCCAACGCAATATTATTGAGCCTAACCTGATTTCGTCAATGATGGCGCACGACACCTTTGTAAAAGACTGGCTACATCACCAAGAAGATGACCAAACCAAAATCCGAACCTACCTCGCCTCAATTCAACAAAAGTATGGCATGTTTCTCACTTTTCTAGTTTCTGAGAAAACACAAAACTATTACTCTCAACAGGGTTTTGTAGAAAAACTCAGTACAGCAGACCCAGACAACGCGTGGTATTTTCGCTTTAAAGAACAATCTAAACATCACGAAATTAATCTCGACTATAACGACCAGCTTCACAATTCAATGATTATGTTTATCAACCACAAAATTTTTGATCAAGACCAAAAGCTACTTGGCGCGACCGGCATCGGCATGGAAATGTCCTATATTGACAGCATCTTAAAATTGTTCCGCGAAAAATATCAATTCACTGTCTTCTTTATTGATCCAAATGGAGAGATTATTCTGCGCGAACGCGACACCATCGCTATGCAAAACCTCTCCGACAACCCTCAGCTTTATGCCCTAAAAGATCGAATTTTAGCCGACCAAAGCCAAACATTAGAATACAGTGATCAAGATGAACAGTATTTATTAAAATCCCAATTCATCCCCGAACTTAATGCCTATTTAATCGTGCAAGCCAAACTAGACGACTTTACCAAAGACGTTCGCCAAACCTTCCTGGTCAACCTCAGTATTTCGCTAGTCATCACCCTCATCATTACACTCATTATTTTAACGATGGTTCGTCGATTTAACAAAAAACTGCAGTTTCTAGCACGCAACGACACGCTAACCCAGCTTAAAAATCGGCGCGCCTTTAACGATGATTTTGAAAGTTTGCTAGCGCTTACCAAACGTCATAATCAACCTTTAGGTCTCATCTTTTTCGATATCGACAATTTCAAAACCATTAACGATCAATTCGGGCACCAATCGGGCGACCAAGCCTTGATGCGGGTCGCAGAACTACTCAAACAACGATTCCGTAAAGAAGACCTCATTGCCCGCTGGGGAGGCGAAGAATTCGTTATTGCCCTACCTGGAACAACTGAAGATCAAGCTTACATTCTCGCGGAAAGCTTGCGGCAACAAATCGAACAAGACCCACAGCTACAAACCCTAACCCACCACCCCGTGACCATTAGTATTGGCGTTACCGAATACCGAACTCCCGATAACTACGATACCATTTTCCGCCGTTTAGATAACGCCATGTATCAAGCCAAACGCGCTGGTAAAAACCAAACCTTCCGCACAAAAGCCTGAGACACAAAGACTTAAGTTAATTAAACGTCTAATAATGCAATGTTATTAGCGCTATCAATCATCTCAATAATCCTTTGTTAACGAATTTCAATAGGTATAACGCGGCTTACCTGCTTTTTAACTTATCCCCCCAATAAAAATCATTTCCATAGTTCACTTTTATCTAACGCGCCCTAGCACCTCCAAAAAGCACCACTTTATTTGCAACAAAGCACAATAAAAGTGCATATTATATTTTTTCGATAAAACAAAATGCCAATGTAAGCCAATATCTACTTGTTTAAAAAGGATTTTTTTTATTGGCCTATTATATGCTTTGTAAAGCTGACTTTATGTCCTTATTCACCTGAATGTTCAAAAACAAGCGAGGCTAATATTTCATGAAAAAAACAATCTCTCCAAGTCGACCAGGGACAACCCGTCGAACTTTATTAAAGGGACTGGCAGCAATTCCTGCAGCTATGTTACTTGCAACAAGCGCTTACGCATCTGACGTAAACTCAACGGGCCTAGCCGTTACAGATGATACTGTAACGGTCGGAATCCTTCACTCAGCGACTGGAACGATGGCGATCAGTGAAACGGGTTCCATTCAAGCAGAAAAACTGGCTATCGAGCAAATCAATGCTTCAGGCGGTGTCCTAGGTCGCCAGATCAAATACATCCAAGAAGATGGTGCAAGTGATTGGCCAACCTTTGCTGAAAAGGCTAAGAAACTTCTAGTTAAAGATAAGGTTGCTGCAATCATGGGCTGCTGGACCTCTGCTTCACGAAAAGCTGTTCTACCGGTTATGGAGCAATACAATGGCATGCTTTTTTACCCAACCTTCTATGAAGGGTTAGAGCAATCTCCTAACGTTATCTATACAGGTCAAGAAGCAACCCAACAGATTCTTAAAGGAATTGACTGGGCTAAGAAAACAAAAGGTGCTAAAAAATTCTTCTTGCTGGGTTCAGACTACATCTGGCCGCGTACGTCTAACAAAATCGCTCGCAAGCACATCGAAAAACTTGGCTTGAAAGTGGTTGGTGAAGAGTACTACCCACTAGGACATACTCAGTTCAACTCAGTCATCAATAAAATCAAACTGAAGAGACCTGACGTCATCTTTACAACAGTTGTTGGTGGATCTAACGTTGCATTCTACAAGCAGCTAAATGCAGCAGGTATTGATCTAACTAAAGAAAAACCATTAGTTCTGACGCTATCTGTAACTGAGGATGAAATCTTAGGTATTGGTGGTGAAAACGTTGAGGGCTTATATGCTTCAATGAAATACTTCCAGAGCTTACCAAACGACAACAACCAAGCTTTTGTTAAAGCATTTAAGAAGCGCTGGGGAGACGATATCGTAATTGGTGACGTAACTCAAGCAGCCTACCTAGGTCCTTGGTTATGGAAAGCCGCTGTTGAAAAGGCAGGTTCGTTCGATATCGATAAGATTCGTAAAACCCTTCCTGGTATCGAACTTACAACCGCTCCTGAAGGCTATGTAAAAGTTCACCCTAACCACCACTTATGGTCTAAATCGCGAATTGGTCATGCTAAGAAAGATGGACAGTTTGATGTAGTTTATGAGTCTAAAGAGTTAATTGAACCAAACCCATTCCCTAAGGGTTACCAATAAGCTCATTGGATGCAGCCCATATAAATATGGGCTGCACCTAATTAAAGGCTCTAAAACCAGCATAGAGTCTTTAATTAGGTGTCATAACACCCCCAAAAACACACAACTTTTTACTTAGATTATTTTACCTGCCAGGAGGGAAAATAAATGTTTGCTGACTATACATGGGCTGAACTAGGCTCAATTTTCGCGATGCAAGGCTTTTCAGGCCTTATTCTGTTCTCTGTATTACTACTCATGGCACTTGGTTTGGCAATAATTTTTGGCCAAATGGGCGTGATCAACATGGCACACGGAGAGTTTATGATTCTGGGAGCCTATATCACCTACCTAACTTCGAATCTATTCTCCACATATATTCCAGAGTTATTTGGTGCCTACTTTTTCATAGCAATCATTTTTGCCTTTATAGGCACTTTCCTGCTTGGCGCATTAGTCGAATGGTCATTAATTAGACATCTTTACAAACGCCCACTTGACACTCTTCTGGCAACTTGGGGGTTAAGCTTAATTCTGCAACAACTCTATAGAACCGTTTTTGGTCCTCGTGAGGTCGGGGTAACATTACCTGATTGGATGATGGGTTCTTTCCAAGTCAGCGAAATGATTGAAGTCCCTGTTAATGGCATGATCGTCATGGTCATCACACTCTTCATTACGGTAGGGGTTTTCTTATTCCTGCAAAAATCTAGAAAAGGAAAGCAGTCCCGCGCGGTCGTTCAAAACCGAGCAATGGCTGGAGCAGTTGGTATCGATACAGCCCGTGTTGATCGCTTCACCTTTGCGCTAGGTTGTGGTATCGCAGGTATTGCCGGAGCGACATTCACCATGATTGGTTCAACCGGCCCCACTTCTGGACAACTATATATTGTTGATACCTTCCTGGTCGTGGTATTCGGTGGCGCAGCCAGCCTACTTGGAACCATCGCATCTGCATTCAGTATTTCACAGGCCCAGTCCATTATGGAATTTTTCTTGAGTGGGTCTATGGCAAAAGTCTTAACGTTATTAACGGTCATAGTGATCCTAATGTTGCGTCCACAAGGACTCTTCTCACTCAAAGTTCGTCGCTAGGAGAATTAAAAAGATGCTACAAACTAAACTACGTTCTTTAGCCCCAAAAAATGATGTCGTATCATTTTTGATCTTGGCTGCGATTCTTCTGGTCGCTTTACCCATACTGTTTGATATTTTTAGATTAAATCTAATCGGAAAATATCTAACATTTGCATTCGTCGCTTTGGGTCTGGTTCTCTCTTGGGGACTAGGCGGTATCTTGAGTTTAGGTCAAGGAATTTTCTTTGGCCTAGGTGGCTACGCCATGGCGATGTTTTTAAAGCTTGAAGCTTCAAGCCCTGAAAATACAGCCATTCAGTCAACACCGGGTATACCAGACTTTATGGATTGGAACCAACTCACGGAACTCCCTTGGTTTTGGGAACCCTTCCACAGTTTTGGTTTCACCCTATTTGCCATCATTGCTTTACCAACTGTGTTTGCCTACATCATCGGTGCTGCAATGTTTAAACGACGCGTGGGCGGGGTCTATTTCGCCATTATCACTCAAGCAATTGCCGCTATCCTGACAATCTTGATCATTGGACAGCAAGGATTTACAGGAGGTGTCAATGGTATCACTGACCTTAGAACGCTACTTGGTTGGGATATCCGTACCGATTCTGCCAAATATATACTGTATTTCATAAATGTTATTTTACTATTGGCAACCTTAGTCGTGGCGCAATACATCCGTAAAAGCAAGCTGGGACGGCTGCTGGTGGCTATGAGAGACAGTGAAGATCGAGTTCGCTTCTCTGGCTACGACGTGTCCAATTTCAAAATATTCATCTTCTGTATTGCTGGGATTTTCTCTTCAATTGGAGGTGCCATGTTTACGCTACAAGTCGGATTCATGTCTCCTTCCCTGATTGGCATCGTACCGTCAATTGAAATGGTTATCTTTGCGGCCGTCGGCGGAAACCTTTCGATATTCGGCGCGATTTACGGCGCTTTAATTGTTAACTGGGCAAAAACCATTCTGTCTGAATCTTATCCGGAACTATGGCTGTTCGCAATGGGAGCTATGTTCATCGCCGTTGTACTAGCCTTTCCTAAAGGGTTGGCAGGAATCTACGAAAGCTATGTACAGCCTTGGGTAGATAAAAAGTTAAAAGCCATACAAGATAAAAAAGCCAAAAAATAATTATCAATTAATGACCAAGGTATTGGAGAAAACCATGTACCAACAAAAAGACTTTGTATTAACTATTGAAGGACTTACCGTTTCGTTCGATGGTTTCAAAGCGGTAAATGATGTGTCTTTATACATTGAAGAACAAGAAATCCGCGTCATCATCGGCCCAAACGGGGCGGGAAAAACAACTGTACTGGATTTGATTTGCGGACGTACTAGTGCAACGGCAGGTTCTATCAAGTTTAAAGGAAAAGAACTGACCAAACTTAAAGAGCATGAAATCGTTCATGCGGGTGTTGGCCGAAAATTTCAAAACCCTTCAATCTATGAAGATTTGACCGTCTTCGAAAACCTTGAGCTTTCCTACCCAAAAGGCAAAAAAGTTTGGGGCGCTCTAACCTTCAGGCGTGACCAGGATGTCATCGATAAGGTCAATGAAATTGCACAAATGATCTTCTTGCAGGAGAAACTTAATAGTCCAGCAAACCTTTTAAGTCACGGTCAAAAACAATGGCTTGAGATTGGAATGCTGTTAATCCAAGACCCCGAATTACTCATGCTAGATGAACCTGTCGCTGGGATGTCTGTTTCAGAACGGAAGCAAACAGCTGAATTATTGCAGCGGATCACCAAGGATCGATCGGTACTGGTTATTGAACATGATATGCATTTTGTTGAGGAAATTGCAGACAGAGTCACCGTGCTTCATCAAGGGCAGGTTCTTTCCGAAGGTTCAATGGACAAAGTCCAAAACGACCCGAAAGTCATTGAAGTATACCTGGGACACTAAGGGAGATAAAAATGCTAGAAATACAAGATTTGCATGTGGCTTATGGAGAAAGTGAAGTTATCAAAGGCTTGAACCTCTCCCTTAAAAAAAATGAAATTATCGCTGTCATGGGGCGTAATGGGATGGGTAAAACCACACTCATGAAATCCTTGATTGGAATGATTCCATCTAAATCAGGAAGCGTTAAATTAGAAGAGAAAGAACTCTTCGGAATGCAAAGCCACGAACGCGTAAAAGCTGGTTTGGGGTATGTTCCACAAGGGCGAATGATCTTTTCGACCATGACCGTTCAAGAAAACATCGAAACCGGCCTAACTAGCACCAAAGAAACCGAAGTGCCAGAAGATCTATATAACCTCTTCCCCGTATTACGTGAAATGAGAAAACGTCGTGGAGGCAACTTATCCGGTGGACAACAACAACAACTTGCGATTGCCAGAGCCCTAGCTAGCAACCCTGACGTTCTATTATTGGACGAGCCCACTGAAGGGATTCAACCTTCAATTATCAAAGAAATGGCTCACACCTTGAAAGAGATCCGTGACTCAAGAGGCTTATCAATCATTGTTTCCGAGCAGGTTTTAAGCTTTGCTCTGGACGTAGCCGATCGGATTATTGTTATCGAAAAAGGCAAGATCATTCATGATCAGCCGCGTAATGAAGTTGATGAAGAAAAAGTTTCTTCGTTTTTATCTGTTTAACCTAAACCACGTTACATTTATACAACAGGAGAACCACTATGGCCGAAACAATTATTAAAATTGACCTTAACAAATCAGCCTATGAGCATGACAACATCCACAACCGTTGGCACCCGGACATTCCGATGGTTTCAATGGTTAAGCCTGGCGATGACTTTATCATCGAATGCATGGACTGGACAGGTGGACAGATCGAAAACAATGACGATGCGTCTGACGTTCGTGACGTCGACTTAACCCAAGTACACTTTTTATCAGGTCCTGTTGGAATCGAAGGCGCTGAACCTGGCGACTTACTTGAAGTGGATATTTTAGATATCGGAACATTTGACGACAGTCAGTGGGGGTTCAACGGCTTCTTTTCAAAGCAAAATGGTGGTGGTTTCTTAACCGATCATTTCCCTGAAGCCCAAAAAACCATTTGGGATTTCAACGGCATGTTTACACAGTCTCGTCACATTCCAGGTGTTGAATTCGCCGGTTTAATTCACCCAGGCCTGATTGGGTGCTTACCAGATAAAAAAATGCTGGATGAGTGGAACACTCGTGAAAAAGAACTCTTTGACACAGATCCTGAGCGCACCCCGCCGCTAGCAGCCCTACCTTATGCAGAAACCGCCCACATGGGACGCATGAAACCAGATGAAGCAAAATCTGCGGCAGCTGAAGGTGCTCGTACCGTTCCACCACGTGAACATGGCGGTAACTGTGACATCAAGGATTTATCTCGCGGCTCCAAAGTCTACTTCCCAGTTTACGTTAAGGATGCAGGGCTTTCCGTAGGAGATTTACACTTTAGCCAAGGTGATGGTGAAATTACATTCTGTGGTGCAATTGAAATGGCCGGCTGGATTCACCTTCGTGTCAACCTAGTAAAAGATGGTATGAAAAAATATGGCATCAAAAACCCTGTCTTTAAGCCAAGTCCAATTACGCCTCGCTACGACGACTATCTAATCTTTGAAGGTATCTCTGTTGATGAGGAAGGTAAGCAACATTACCTTGATGTCAATGTCGCATATAGACAGGCCTGCTTGAATGCGATCGAATATCTCAAGAAATTTGGGTATTCTGGTGCACAAGCATATTCATTATTAGGAACCGCACCTGTTCAAGGTCACATCAGTGGTGTAGTTGATATTCCAAACTCTTGTGCAACACTATGGCTACCGACCGACATCTTCAAGTTTGATGTCAATCCAAGTGCCGATGGGCCGAAAAAGCATGTAGACGATAGTGTCCAAGTCCCTTTAGCACCTGATTTGAAGTAAGGAGTTACCAATGCCAGTCTATGATTATAAGTGTCCAGATCATGGTATCTTTTATGAACTTGCGACCTTGGACGAATCCAATAAGCCAGCGCAATGTCCGCATTGCCAGACCTTATCACCTAGAATCATTATGATTCCGCCTGAAGTTTTAGACATGGCTCCTGCAAAACGAGATGCCATCGAAAAAAATGAAGCGGCCCAGCATGAACCTCAGGTATCGACGGTGGACAGTCGTGCAGAGAATGCAGAAAAGCTCAAACACGGCTGTGGTTGCCAATATCATAAAAAAGGTAAATCAAAGCTCATGTGGACTGCAGATGGAAAGAAAATGTTTCCATCAATGCGACCTTGGATGATTAGTCATTAAATCAGCTAGGTAAGCTATTAATAACTGCCCCACCTATTGGTGGGGTTTTTTATAGCTGCTTTTTTCGTTAAATTACATGGAACGCTTACAAAAATTAAGACAAAAGAGATTTGAACACTTTTAAATAAAGTTTGGATAGCACTTGCGGTAATTTACCAGGATGATCGACCACTTCATAATGCCCCTTCCTAAATATTTTTTTCGCATACCCATCCGCATTTTTATCCAAAGACAAACAAAATAACTTACAACCAGTTGATTCAATCTCTTTGGCAGCCATTGCAGAATCTTCGATCAAATACTGTGCATCATAGACATCAATATCTGACGGTTGACCATCTGTAATTACCAAGATCAACTTATGTCGCTCTCGGCGTTTTGAAATTTTGTAAAAAGCATGACGAAGTGCAGCGCCCATCCGAGTTGAATAGCCAGCTTTAACTTGGTTTAATGACCGCAATGATTTATCAGATGCCTGATCAAAGTCCTTTACATTAAAATATGACACTTCACCACGGCCATTTGAATTAAAGCCATGTAAGGCATAACTGTGACCCAATGAATCCAATAACTCTGAGAGCACCACCGTTGAATCTAATGTCAAATCAAGAAAGGTCTTCTCCTTGTCGACATCAAGGTCATTCATAGACTCCGACAAATCAAGCAAAATCAACAAAGAGAACTCCTGCTGCCTTTCCTTAACATGATCGATATATATTTTGGATTCTGAACCAGCTCGACCCATCTTAAAGTCGACCATATATTGAATAATGGCCTCAAAATCCAACTCATTTCCATCTTCTTGCTTTTTCCGACGATGCATTTCTGACTGGTAAGGGTGAATGATTTGTTGAAGCTTCTTGATGAATGAACGATATTTATCGACTCGATGATCCAGTCCTCTTTCAGAATTATCGACAAAAACGATCTCATTTAATGAGCACCAGTCGCGCTTCAAACGTGCAATTTTATAATCCCATTCAGGGTACACAAACTCACTCACCAATTGTGGCTGACACAGCAGATTGGATTGTGCATCTTGTTTTACGGGCTGAAATACCAATCCCTCATCTAACGTAGCGTCATGACTAAACTCGGACACCGATCTTCCATCCAGAACTTCATCATAAGCCATACCGGTCACGCTGGCAGTTTGCTGTCCATCCGATGATTCATTATTTTGCACATCGGTTTCCTCATAATCATTCCACAGATAAGCATTATCATCTCGATATGGTACGAGAACAAAGGTCTCTTTTTCATTCATGCTAATTCGCATTTGACCGATATCGTTAGCCAAAGCCAATCCAATTGATTTGAAAAGCTGAGGGTTATGAATATCCTCAACGATTGCCTGATTAAACAATTTCACCGCTTTCGAAACAAATTGGCTTTTAAAGACCGTTTGCTTTGTCGCCAAAGCATAAGCCACTGAATAAGCCACCTCCTCAAACAACAAGGAACCAGAAGGCTGCTTATTAAAGTGACGACTAAAAAACGCCGACATACCTGGGAATTTTTGGGCAGCCAACAACTCGACACGAGCATCTTCCATTAAGGAACTCAACACCAACTGGCGATTATTAAGACCAGAAGAATCTGATGGCTGGGAATATGTAAGGTGCGCTGCCCCATGAAGAGCTGCACTGAGAAAGTATTGCTGTGCTTTGCGCACAGAATCTGATTCGATGAATTCGGGCAAAAAAATAGTGCCTGAGCGAACCGTTGGCACTATTCCTTTTTCAGAAAGTGAGAGCACTCGGAGGTGCTTCTCAAAAACCACTAACAGGGTGAGTTCTATTTGACGCCGTACATCATTCAAAAAAAGCTTATATTTCATGAAAACAACGTCAGACCACTGAACTTAGCGGTGCTCTTTTTTAGTCTCTTCGTTTGGAATGCCATCAATCGGGCATTCAGCCGTTCCAACCGTTTTACGCGTGATTTTTTCCACCTGTTCCTTAGCCTTCTCAGGATCGTTAATCCAAGTTGAATAGAAATCATAAGGACACGCGGCAACACCCTGATCATCTTCTCCAGAATTGATCTTACCAGTATAGCCACGATGTAATAATTTAAATAAATGGTTCTGAGATTGTGCGTTTTTACGAAAATCTCTAATCTGAGAAACAGACAGTTCCGCATATTGAATTCCGTAATCTTCTTCGCCACATTCGCCTAACGTGTGCCCGTCGAAGCCGACAATTGCAGAATGGCCGAAATAAGAATAAACACCGTCAAAACCACTTGCGTTGGCGACGGCAACATAAGTATTGTTCATCCAGGCCATGGCTTTAGAGACCATGATTTGCTGTTCTTTCGCAGGGTACATATACCCCTGACATCGAACAATCAATTCAGCCCCTTTCATGGCACAGTCACGCCAGATTTCAGGATAGTTACCATCATCGCAGATAATCAAACTGATCATCATGCCTTTAGGTCCTTCGGTGACATAGGTTTTATCACCCGGGTACCAACCTTCAACCGGACACCACGGCATAATTTTCCGATATTTTTGTACAATTTCGCCTTGATCATTGATTAAAATCAAGGTGTTATAAGGGGCTTTATTAGGGTGATCTTCATGTTGCTCTCCAGTTAAGGAGAAAACCCCCCAAGTTTTCGCTTTTTTACAGGCTTCCGAAAAGATTCGAGTCTCATCACCAGGAACAGTCGAAGCTGTGTCGTACATCTCTTTTGCATCGTACATAATGCCATGAGTCGAATATTCTGGAAAAATCACCAAGTCCATACCTGGTAGACCTTGCTTCATACCAATCATCATATCTGCGATTTTCTGGGCATTGTCTAAAACTTCTGCTTTGGTATGTAACCGTGGCATCTTATAGTTTACAACCGCGACACCCACTGTATCGTTACTGGAGGATATATCACCATGTCTCATTACTTTTACCCCATAATTTTGAATTCATTGAACAAAAACTGGATTACGTTATTATCAAGCAACAGAACCTCTACGACAGAGCTGTCGCCACCAAACGAAACGCGCCCTAAGGCGCACCCAATATTAGGATTCACTAACAAGACCTATGCCATAGAAAACCAATTTTACTAACGGGAATAAATTAATAGATAAGCAATTGTTTTAACAGAAAAATTAAATAAATGAAAAACAAGCATCAATGATTACAAGAGCTATCGACTCTGTAAACCACTCCCAAATGAGTGGCATGGCACAAAAACAGTGCAAAATATAAAGTATCCTGTGCAGATGGACAACAACTTATAAAAACACCTGAGCACCAACCAAACAAGAGACCAGACCCGCGAACGTAAACGATCCTTTAAGCCATTTTTTTGAACTCAGCAACTTTGTATTCAAAATCGCCAGCAAAGCACCAAAAACCATAAACACTAAAGCCACCCCCAACGTGAAACTCAACACCATCCAACCGCTCACATCTTCACTGGAAATGGCGGACAAACTGACCAGCATACCCCGTGCACCGCCCATCCCCATCATAATACCAAGCATAGCAGAGGTAGAAAGCCAACTAAAAAACGGTCGTTTATGATGGTGCTCCTTCCCAAACCAGACATGGACATGTTCTCTACCTTCATGCTCATGTTTAGACACATTAATCCGATCCGTCGCCACCAAATAAAGCAAATATAGTCCCATCAAAATAATGATACTTGAGGCAATAACATCGCCGTAAGCCAACCAGCTTTCAGGAACTTGCAACGATGACAGTAGCAGAGCAAAAAGATACAGACTAACCCCATGGCCGATCGCAAATCCCATGGTGACCATCATTACTTTCTTTCTTTGCCTGCCAATGGAAAAATCTGCGATTGCAGTCAAATGATCTGGGCCAAAGGCATGCAATACTCCATACCAAAAAATAATGACTAGCCCGAATTCCAACATTTAGAGCATGCCCTTATCAACAATAAAATCAACAATCTCATCTACGCCTTGCTGAGTCTTTAGATTAGTAAAAACGTAAGGCCGCTCTTTACGCTGAATTTTGGTATCGTGATCCATCACCGCCAAGTCTGCGCCGACATAAGGTGCCAAATCGATTTTATTAATGACCAACAAATCTGACTGAGTAATACCTGGTCCTCCTTTTCGTGGCAACTTATCTCCAGCGGCTACATCAATCACATAAATGGTTAAATCCGACAATTCCGGACTAAAAGTCGCACTTAAGTTATCCCCTCCCGACTCGATGATAACCATTTGCAACCCTTCAAACTGTTCCTGCAATCCTTCAATCGCAGTCAAGTT
>NZ_PKGB01000017.1 GCF_002848135.1 Hydrogenovibrio sp. SC-1 | reverse complement strand
CTCTAAAACGAAACAAACAAAAACGGCCTCTCAAAGCAAGTGCCATGAAAGGCCGTTATCTCTTCAAGAAAACCATCCTGAAGATGACGACATAACCCGTAATTATGCCGCAAAAACAAAACAATTTCAGCTTAAATTTCCATCAAACTTTCTTCTTTGACTTTAAGCATTTGATCTACCTCAGAAACATGCGTATCAGTCACTTTCTGAATACGATCTTCTGCCTGACGTAATTCATCATCGGTAATGTCTTTATCTTTGTTCAAACCCTTAAAATCGGCATTCGCATCACGACGAATATTCCGAATAGCCACTTTGGTTTGCTCAGCTTCAGATCGTGCTAATTTAATAAATTCTTTACGACGTTCTTCAGTCAAAGGCGGCATGGGAATCCGCATTAGATTACCGTTTGTCACTGGGTTTACCCCCAAGTCAGACGTCATAATCGCCTTTTCAACAACGGACACCATTGAGTGCTCCCATGGCTGAACCGTTAAAGTACGAGCATCCTCAACATTGACATTGGCCACCTGACTAATCGGAACATCCGAACCGTAATAATCAACTTTAATGGAATCCAAAATACTCGGGTGCGCACGTCCTGTACGAATTTTGGCAAAATTTGACTCTAAATTTTCAACCGATTTATGCATTCGGCTCGCAGCATCTTCAAATATGGCTTCTAACATTTCTTTTTTCCTTAGCTTTCAATTAATGCACTAACGTGCCTTCATCTTCACCTTGAACAATCCGGATAACCGCGTCTTTTTTAAACATATCAAAAACTCGGATCGGCATTTGATGGTCTCGACACAACACAAACGCCGTCATATCCATCACCTGTAGATTCTTCTGAATAACATCATCATAACTCAACTCAACCAAGCGGGTGGCATTAGCATCTCTTGAAGGATCAGCCGTATAAATACCATCCACCTTCGTGGCCTTTAAAACGATATCCGCATCAATTTCAATCCCTCTCAGGGCTGCTGCAGTATCCGTTGTAAAAAAAGGACTGCCTGTACCCGCAGCAAAAATGGCAATCTGACCAGTCGCCAACCCTTTTTTAACATGATTAGCATTAAACCCATGTGAGACACCTTCTATCGACATCGCCGAATAGATAACCGCAGATAAGCCAATATCTTCAATCACATCGCGCAAGGCTAAGGCATTAATCACTGTTGCCATCATTCCCATATGATCGCCCGTCGTACGCTGAATACCGGCACCTTGAATCTGGGCCCCTCTAAAGATATTGCCACCGCCCACAACCAATCCGACTTCAACCCCTAAATCATGCAACGCCTTGACTTCAAAAACTACTTTTCGTAATGTTGCGGCATCAAGACCAAAATCTCCTGGCCCCATTAAAGCTTCACCACTAAACTTCAGTAACACTCGACGATATTTTAATGCCATTTTGACCACCTTCTATAATCGATCATTCAATTTAAAGAGAACCATACCATCAAATTGAATAAAACCCAGCTGTTATTCACTTTTTAGTTAAAAAAAAGCCACGATAGGTTTTCTATCATGGCTTCTTTTCGATTTGATCAAGACCGTTCACCTAAGAACGCACTTGAAAACAAAACGCTTAACCTTTAACGGCTGCTGCCGCTGCCGCGACTTCATCAGCAAAGTTAGTTTCTTCAATCTCAATACCTTCTCCGACTTCTAGTCTTACAAAGCTATTAACTGAAGCATCTGACGCTTTTAACAGTTTTTCTACCGTTTGATCTGGGTCCTTAACAAAAGCCTGTCCAAGCAACGTAATTTCTTGAAGATACTTACGCATACGGCCTTCAATCATTTTTTCAATGATTTCAGCTGGCTTACCAGAATCCTGGGCTTGCTCAATCTGGAACTTACGCTCTTTTTCAACCATTTCTTGATCAACATCATCAGCAGAAACAGCAGAAGGCTTAGCAGCGGCAACATGCATCGCGACATCACGAATTAGCGCATCATCACCACCTTCCATCGCAACGACAACACCAATTTTTTCACCATGCTGATATTGACCGATTTGACCTGAAGTCTCAACCAATTCTGCACGACGGATAGTCATATTTTCACCGATCTTACCAACCATTTCACGACGTCTTTCATCAATCGTTTGACCACTGGCCATTTTCTCATTCAAAATTGCTTCAACATCAACACAGTTAGTGTTTAGAACAATTTGAGCCACTTCGTCAGCAAACGTCTTAAATTCATCCCCTTTGGCAACGAAATCTGTTTCACAATTCACTTCAACGATAGCGGCTTTTTTCTTGTCATCAGCAATAGCGATTGCAACAACGCCTTCAGCAGCCGTTCTGCCTGCTTTCTTATCAGCGCCAGCCATCCCTTTTTTGCGAAGAAATTCAACTGCATCGTCCATATTGCCATCGGTTTCACCGAGTGCTTTTTTACAATCCATCATCCCTGCGCCTGTCATTTCGCGCAATTGTTTTACCATTGATGCTGTAACTGCCATATTCAAACCTCAAATATTAATACTAATCAAAATTGAAAAGCCCAGCGTTCAAACCTCACAATGCTCTGCTGTGAAGTAAAAACAACCAGGCCTGGGTGTTTTATACCTTAAAACGGAAAAGTTTAAGCTTCTGCTTTTTCTTCCACAAACTCATCACTGTCAGCAGCGGTGGTAATAGACCCTTTACCTTCATTGACCGCATCTGCAGCAGCCGCTAGGTAAAGTGAAACTGCACGAACAGCATCATCATTTCCAGGAATAACATAATCAATCCCGCTTGGATCATTATTGGTATCAACAACACCAACTACCGGAATACCTAGGTTTTTTGCTTCCTGAATAGCAATTTTTTCATTACCCGTATCAATAATGAAAATCGCATCTGGCATAGCACGCATATCCTTGATCCCACCCAAAGAAAGCTCTAGCTTCGCTTTTTGACGCGAACGCATTAACGCTTCTTTTTTGGTAATCTTTTCAAAGGTTCCATCTTGTTCTTGAACCTCTAAATCTTTCAAATTCTTAATAGACTGTTTGATGGTTTTGAAGTTAGTCAACATACCACCTAACCAACGATGGTTAACATAAGGCATACCACAACGAGTCGCTTCTTGTGCAACCAAATCGCTTGCAGCACGCTTAGTACCAACAAATAACACAGTCCCTTTTTTAGCAGCAATGCCGCCGATAAAGTTCAAAGCATCATTAAATAATGGTAGGGATTTTTCTAAGTTAACGATATGAATCTTATTACGTTCACCAAAAATATACTGTGACATTTTTGGGTTCCAGTAGCGCTTCTGATGTCCAAAGTGAACACCGGCTTCTAGCATTTGGCGCATAGTAACTTTTGCCATGATTTTCTCCATTTATTGGGTTAAGCCTCCACTTACCCAACAAGCGAACCACGCTTTATTTTGTGGCACCCCGCTTGTTGTCTCGGCAAGTGTGTGGTTTTCTGTTAAAATAGCCTTCATTTAAAAGGCGGCGCATTTATATCATAAACACGCCTTCCAAGCAACTTTATTTTCCTAAAATCCATGCATTTAGGACAATCAACTTATATGGACACCAATAGCTATGACAATTAAAATCAAAACATCCCAAGAACTTGAAAAACTTAGAATTGCAGGCAAACTCGCTGCTGATGTCTTGGTGATGATTGAACCTTATGTCAAGCCTGGCGTGACCACGGGAGAGCTCAATGCCATTATGGCAAAATACATGACTGAACAGCAACACGTTACGGCTGCAACGCTCGATTATCATGGGTTTCCAGCAGAAAGCTGCATTTCGGTAAATGATGTGGTTTGTCATGGAATCCCCGACTTTGACAAAAAACTCAAGAATGGAGACATTGTTAATATTGACGTCACTGTCATAAAAGATGGCTACCATGGCGACAACAGCATGATGTACGAAGTCGGAAAAGTAAAACCCTTCGCACATAAACTCTGTCAGGTTGCTCACGAATGTCTTTGGCTTGGCATTGAAGCCGTTAAGCCCAAAGCAACTCTATTCGATATTGCTGAAGCCATTGAAAACCATGCTCACAAAAACCATTTTTCAGTGGTGAGAGAATATTGTGGTCATGGCATCGGTGCCGACTTTCACGAAGCACCACAAGTCATGCACTACACATCACCGGAACTTAAGCAAACCGTACTCCAAGAAGGCATGGTGTTTACTATTGAACCGATGATTAACCAAGGCAGCCATCACGTTAAAACCTTGGGGCCCAATAAAAAGCACCCTAACAACACCATTTTCCCAGTTAAAACGGTAGACCGTAAACTCTCTGCACAATGGGAGCACACCATTGCTGTGACCAAAACGGGCTATGAAGTCCTGACATTAAGACCTAATGAAACCCCTGTCCTTCCATAATTGAGCCATCTATGACCGCTACTGACACTGCAAACCAAACTGCCGACACACCAAATAATTTCGTCTATCACCTAGATCAAGGAAATCAGTCTGCTTCGCTTATCAGTGGTAGAAAACTGCTTACCGACTTTAATGAACAACAGTTTATTAAGTTTGATCAAGGGGAAGCGGTTTCAACCCTATTAACGGAAAGAACCTCTTTCATCGACCAACTGCTAAAGAAAATCTGGTTTCATTTTTTTAGCAAAAACGATTCGGAAAAACTTTCACTGATTGCCATTGGTGGCTATGGTCGTGGCGAGTTGCAACCTTATTCTGACATTGATCTATTGATACTCAGTGAGCAAGCAGAAAACTATCAAAGCAAAATTTCGGATTTTATTACCTATCTTTGGGATATGGGGTTTGAAGTCGGTCACGCTGTTCGCACCTTAGAACAATGTATTCAAGATGGAAAATCCGATATTACCACGGCTACCAGTTTACTAGAATCTCGTTGGCTAACCGGCTGTTTTGATTCATTTTTATCGCTACAAAACGTCTTTAATTTAAAGTCATTTTGGCCCAGTCATGCGTTTTTTACTGCCAAGCTAGAAGAACAAAAGGCACGACATAAGCGTTATCACAACACCTTACACCAACTCGAACCTAATATTAAAGAAAGCCCGGGTGGGCTCAGAGATATTCAAACCATTTTATGGGTTGCCAAACGGCACTTCGGAGCGGATACGCTTCAAGAATTATTGCAGCACAATTTTATTTCTTTAAAAGAGTTCAAAGAAATTCAATCAGCCTATCACTACCTCAATCGAATCCGGTTTGCTCTGCATCGTCTAAAAAAACGGAATGAAAACCGCCTACTGTTTGACCATCAACAACAGCTAGCCACGCCGGTTTACACTGACGATGAAACAGAAGTTGATATGGTTAAATCGGTTGAAGCCTATATGAAACCCTATTATCAAAAAGTTCATATTATTGCACGCTTAAACGAGATTCTACTTCAACACTTTAGAGAAGATATCTATCACTTTGAAGAAGACCATATTCAGCAAATCAACCCGAGATTTCGCTTGGTAAACCAATATTTGGATGTCATTAAGGAAAACCTGTTTGTTAAGAACCCAACGGCGCTGTTAGAGGTTTTTATTATCATCGAAAACTATGACCAGATGATCGAAGGTATTCGCTCGCGCACCATTCGGTTGATTCGTGACAACCTACACCTGATTGACGACCAATTTCGTTCAGACCCCATCAATAAAGCCTTATTTATTGAACTATTCCGACAACGAAAAGGCGTCAATGCGGCGCTAAAACGAATGTACGCCTATGGCATCTTAGGAGCTTACCTGCCCGCCTTTCAAAAAATTACCGGCTTGATGCAGTTTAATATCTTCCATGCCTATACCGTGGATGAGCACACCATGCTAGTCATCCGTAACCTAAGGCGATTCTTTATCAAAAAATTTGCTTATGAATTTCCGACGGCACACCAAGTTTCTCAACAATTGTGCAAACCCGAAATCTTATTATTGGCGGGGTTATTTCATGATATCGCCAAAGGTCGAAATGGCGCACATGAAAAATTGGGGGCCGTTGATGCTAAGGAATTTGCTCATAAACATAACCTAAACAAAAATGACTCAGAGTTGTTAAGTTGGCTGGTACTTCGTCACCTTGATTTTTCCTATGTCGCACAAAAGAAAGACCTTTCTGACCCACAAGTCATTCAACAGTTCGCCAAAAAAGTGGGATCACAAGCGCGCTTAGATCATTTATATCTATTAACACTGGCAGATGTTCGCTCGACCTCAGAAGAAGTCTGGAATGACTGGAAAAACCAACTGTTTTTACAACTATACAACAACACTAGCAAAGCGCTGGATGCCACTTCCAACCAGCCAAAAGACCGAATCAAACAAGCCATTTACAATAAAGAGAAAGCCAGCGAGCAACTCAAAAAACGCGGCCTATCCCCCAGCGAATTTCAATCCTTTTGGCATGCTTTTGAAAAAACGGACTTTTTTAATCGTCAAAGTGTCGCTGAAATTGCACGCATTACTCGTGGACTCTACGACAAAAACCATGATGCCATTAATATTCAGGTACAACCCACCACATCTCGGGGTGCGACTGAAATCATCATCTTTATGCATGACCGAGATTATCTCTTTGCTCAATTCTCTCAGATCTTAGACAAGCTCAACTTAAATATTGTTGAAGCTAAAATTTATTCAGGAGAAGATGACATGACGCTGGTCATTATCTATTGCCTGGACGCTGACAGTAAAAGTATTACGGATGAGAGCGTATTGAACGACATTGAAGAAACCTTAAAGTATCAACTCTACCTAACAGAAGATTTCTTACCATCCAGCCAACCGGAACCACGACGAATCCGGTGTTTTGAAACCCCCACTGAGATTAGTTTTGATACGCTGACCGACCAACTGATTGAATTAACGATTCACACCAAAGACATTCCGGGATTGCTTGCCAAAATCGGCATGGCATTCCGACAATGCCAAATTCGGGTTTATGATGCAAAAATTAATACGGTTGGAGAAAAGGCTGAAGATACGTTTATTATTAGCTCGACCAATGAAGACAGTCTACATCTACGACACAAACAAATGGAGTTGCAAGATGCCCTGTTAGAGGCCATCGAGTTTTAAGAAAGGGTTGTCGGCTCGAATAATTCAAATGCGTTTTGGTCAGGGTCGCGAATAAACAATGCTCGTCGACCAGAACGACTTTTGGTATAGGGAACACCTGTCGCATTTAACGTCTGTTCAAAGCCATCAATTGAATCTACCCGCAGGGCAAAATGAACATCTCGCCCACCATGTTCTGGGCGCTGTGCAGCCAAGCAAGGGTTAGGTAATTGCATTAAATGGAGACTTTGGCCACTTAATAAATCTAGCCAATATCCTGGAAAGCCGAGTGCAGGCCTGTCCAATAAAGACAATCCCAACAACGATTGATAAAACGCTAAGGCTCGATCTGCATCCTTAACGATAATACTGACATGATCAAAACCAATGACTTTAGCCACATTGTGTCCTCAATTTCCAATGAAAAAGTACAAATGGCTCAGATATAAAACTGAGCCAACATCATTCGAATAAGTTACGAGAGACAGCCTAATCGTTGCTATGGAGCGTGCTATTCAAACCGCTCCATAAGGTTCCGTCTGTCATAATCGCTTGCACCTGACCCGTTTGACTGTGGCGTCTGAATAACAATTTAGACTGACCTGATAACTCACGTGCTGATACGATTGAGCCGTCTGGCATTTTAACTTTAGTGCCCGCTGTGATATACAAACCAGACTCAACAATACAGTCATCCCCTAAAGAAATGCCCAAACCTGCATTGGCACCCAATAAGTTTCTTTGCCCCATTGAAATCACTTGCTTACCGCCACCCGACAAGGTTCCCATAATAGAAGCGCCGCCGCCAATATCAGAGTTCTCGCCAATCACAACTCCAGCACTGATCCGGCCTTCAACCATCGAGTTCCCCAAAGTACCGGCATTGAAGTTACAGAAGCCTTCATGCATGACCGTCGTCCCCGGCGCTAAATGCGCCCCTAGACGCACACGATCTGCATCTGCAATACGAACGCCTTCCGGAATCACATAATCGACCATCCGTGGGAATTTATCAATCGACGTCACGGTTAACGTATGGGGTTCATCCGTGATGGCTTCACGCAAAGTCTCAACTTCTGATGGTAAGACAGGGCCAGCACTGGTCCAAGCAACATTCGCCAACAACCCAAACACCCCATCCAAATTAATCGTATGCGGTTTATAAGCACATTCTGATAATAAATGAAGACGTAGGTAGGCTTCTTCTGCCGTTGTCGGCGCCTCATCAACCGAAGTGATTTCAACCGTGACAAAATCCCCTTTAATCACGCCAGCTTTCAAGGCCAAACAATTACGGGCGACTTCCTTGTTAGAACGTGGAAACCATACATCTAAGGTTGCCCCCGTCTTAGCATCACTATAACGGTGACCAATTCGCTTGATAGTCATATTCTTCTTCTCTTGATTAAGGTATTTAAAAATAAAGCGAAGATTATACAATACATCGACCCGCTAATACAGACTCAGCCACTGAAGCGAAAGAATACCCTTTTCACCAATCGTTGCGTTGAATTAGGCGCTTTCTCCATTTTCACATCAATTTAAAGCAAAAAATGTTTTAAAATGGTGTTTTAGCAACTTCTTAAATTTATATATTCTCGCTAGGATCAACATGATTTTATATGGCATACCCAACTGTGATACGGTTCGCAAAGCACGAAAATGGCTCGAATCCAATCAGGTTGACTTTCAGTTTCAAGATTTTCGTAAAAACCCGTTAACCATCGACACTATCCAAGCCTGGTTAAAACATCACCCCATGAGAGTGATTGTCAATAAGCGCAGTAGCGGCTGGAAACAACTGACTGAAACGCAACAGACTGACTTAATGAATGCCCAACAGCTCACATTGTTGATTGAAATGCCAACACTGATTAAGCGCCCTGTTTTACAAACAGAGCAGCAAGTTTTGTTTGGCTTTAACGTCAAAGACTATGAGAAACTGCTCTAGCGGAAAAATCCACAATAGACAATATTGTTTGTTAAATTAAAGACCTATAAAAAGTGCGACCCCTAAATGACTGAAACCATTCAATTAGCCCAATCCTTAATTCAAATCGAATCCGTCACCCCAAACGACAACGGATGCCAAGACCTCATCTCAGAATACCTAACCCCCCTCGGGTTCACGATTGAGTCCATGCCATTTGGCGAAGTGACCAACCTATGGGCTAGACGCGGCCAATCAGGTCCCTTGTTTGTGTTTGCAGGCCATACCGATGTCGTACCCACAGGCCCCGCCAATCAATGGACCCACCCGCCTTTTTCAGCAACCATTGATAACGAAGGCATGTTATATGGACGCGGATCTGCCGATATGAAAAGCAGTATCGCTTGTTTTATGGTTGCAGTGAAACAGTTCATTGAACAATACCCAGATGCGCCTGGATCAATTGGCTTTTTAATTACCAGTGATGAAGAAGGTCCTGCGGTTAATGGGACGGTCAAAGTCATTGAAACCCTGGAAGCGCGCCAAGAAAAAATTGATTATTGCTTGGTCGGTGAACCATCAAGCAGCCAAACGCTGGCCGACTCGATAAAAAATGGTCGACGTGGTTCTTTAAATGGCACCTTAGTAATTCATGGAAAACAAGGTCATATTGCCTATCCAGAACTGGCACGAAACCCTGTTCATGAGGTTGCCCAAGCGCTAGGCGCCTTAACGGAAAAAGTTTGGGATCAAGGCAATGACGATTTCCCGCCTACGTCTTTTCAAATATCCAATATTCATGCCGGAACGGGTGCGACCAATGTCATTCCCGGACACTGTGAAATAGTGTTTAACTTCCGTTTTTCAACGGAACAAACGCCTGACATGCTCAAGCAAGCAGTTCATCAAATCTTAGATGACTATCAGCTTGATTATAAAATCGACTGGAATCTATCAGGCTTACCTTTTAGTACCCCTGCTGATGGCAAATTAATACAGGCCGTCTTACAAGCGATCTCCACGGTCATCGGAACTCCGCCTGTCTTATCTACTGGTGGCGGTACTTCAGATGGTCGTTTTATTGCCCCAACCGGTGCACAAGTCATTGAATTAGGACCACTCAATGCAACCATTCACCAGATTGACGAAAGGGTCAGTTGTGCAGATTTAGACACGCTGACCAAAATCTATTTTGAAACCCTTGTCCAGTTACTGGTTGGATAAATGTCGATGACCGTATTATTAGAACTACTCATATTGTTTGTATTTTTAGCTCTGGTTTGGCCTGTTATAAAAAAAGAAAACTGGAAAGAGAAGTTTATCGACAATCGGCATGCGCGCTCCATTTTGATTGTTTTTATCCTGATTTTGCTGTTTGTGATGGCAATTTCTGTATTTTTTGATACTTTTTATCCGCTTGAACGGCTAAAATAAATTTCATTCCCACACCTTAAAAGGAAAACGCTATGGCTAAAAACCTCATTGCAGAGTCTGTATTAGGAACCGACCTCACGCCTGAAGACTGTGACACCCTTTGCCAGATTGTCGAGAAAAAAGAACTCAGCAAAGGCGAAGTCTTATTTGAGCCCGATACCGTTGATGGCAATCTTTATATATTGGTTGATGGCAAATTAGAAATTTTGAAAGTGGCGGGTCCCAATAAAACCATACATATTAACACCATTAAAAAAGGTGCTCTAATTGGAGAATTGAGTTTTGTGGATGGCATTGCCCATACTATGCGTTTACAAGCTGCGAATGATGCCACGGTTTTGGTTTTACACCATGATGATTTTGAAACTCTCGGCACCCAGAATCCGGCATTAATGTTTAATGTCATGAAATCCATTCTACGGTTTTCACATCAGCTACAACGCAAAATGCTTTATGAAAACCTAGAAATGATGCGCATGATTCAAAACCAAGGTAAAACCCAATAACTAACAGCGCTTATCCTTAGCTCAACCTAAGGGACGTATCCATTTGAATACGTCCCTTATCCTACCTTTTTTCAAATAAAAACAACCAGGCCTGGACACTTTAGCCGCTACAGAAGGCTATTCACGAAAACGATAAAGACTAAGATCGGCGCAATCCATTTAATAATGACTTGGTAGCTATCAGACCAATTACCAGGCATACCCGTTTCTTGATCACGCTGTGATTGTGTCCATACCCAGCCCACAAAAATCGCCGTAAATAACCCGCCCAACGGTAACATCATATTCGAGGTTAAGAAATCGATACTGTCGAAGAAGGTTTTATCGGAAAAAAAGGTTTTATCCTGCCACACATTAAACGACAACACACTGCCCAACCCAATAAACCAGGTAAATCCACCCAGTGTCCATGCGGCTTTACGACGAGAATAATTCCAGTTTTGTTCTAACCAACTAATCGCCGGTTCAATCATCGAAATCGACGAACTGATAGCCGCAAACACCACCATACCAAAGAACAAGGTCCCAAAAAACCAACCGCCCATCATCTGGCCAAAAGCAATTGGTAAGGTTTCAAATAACAACCCTGGCCCAGATCCAGCTGCCAAGCCATTACCAAACACAATCGAAAAAATAACCAGGCCTGCAATTAATGCAATCACCGTGTCCGCCACCGCAATCCAAATACTGGCTTTAACAATGGAATAATCTTTCGGCAAATAAGAGCCATACACCATCATGGTGCCGAACCCTAAACTTAAGGTAAAGAACGCATGTCCCAATGCAATCAATACAGAATTAGCCGATAACTTACTGAAATCTGGGCGAAACAAAAACTCAAAGCTTTCTGCAAAAGCACCAGTTGACGCTGCATACCCCAATAAAATCAATAAAATGACCAATAAACCTGGCATCATAATATTGATGGCGCGTTCAATCCCGCTGCGCACCCCTTGAATCACAATCCAAACCGTTAACAGCATCACTACCGTATGCCAAAACAACAATTGCCAAGCGCTACCAATAAAACTCGAAAAGTGGTCTTGAGCCGCTTGGGCATCCATATCAATAAAACCACCGAATAAACTGTCAAAAAAATATGCCAATGCCCAGCCCGCAATCACCGCGTAAAATGACAGAATCAACAAGCCGCCCAATAAACCATTAAACCCTAACCAAACCCATAAGCGATTAGCGCCGGTTTTTTTAACCAAATTAGCCATCGCTTGTGGCGGATTGGCTTCTCCAGCCCGTCCTAAGGTAATTTCCGCAATTAAAACAGGCAACCCAACCAACACAATACACAAGAGATACACCAATACAAAAGCTCCCCCCCCATTTTCACCGGTAATATAGGGAAACTTCCAGAGGTTCCCCAATCCGACAGCAGACCCAATTGCCGCCATAATAAAAACGGTTTGAGAGGTCCAAAGAGTGGGAGAAAGTTTTAACTGTGACATGGTTTTATCCTTTATAATACGGGCAATTACTGTCAAAAATTATAACAGATATGCATATCTACGCTAATTATTCCCTAAAAAATAGAAATACCTTCCACATTGATGTTCAGACACGGTATTTGGTCGAAATTAATAAGCAGTCTGATATTCCCACACTGCGATCCGACATGAAGCTCTCAACCCTGCCGTGGGTAATTATCGGTGGTGGCAGTAATATCTTATTAATGAACGACTTAGAAAAAGTTGTTATCACCTGTGCCTATAAAAAAATCAAGGTGATGAAAGAAGATGACGATAATATCTGGATTTCAGCTGGTGCCGGCATGCCTTGGCATGAATTTGTGCAATATACGGTTGAAAATGGTTACTGGGGATTGGAAAACTTAGCACTCATTCCTGGCACAGTCGGTGGTGCGCCAGTACAGAATGTTGGCGCTTATGGTTCAGAAGCGCAAGACACGATTACTCGCGTTCAAGCATTAAACCTATTTACCGGTGAAAGAGAAGAATACCGACATTCAGAATGTCAATTTGGCTACCGCTCCAGCATTTTTAAAAAGAAGTTCGAAAACAAACTCTTGGTTCACCGAGTAACCTTTCGATTACGCAAGCATCATGCTGGTCACCCCAACCTGATGTATGAGCCATTAAAAGAAGCCATTCACAAGCATTACCCAGATTTATCTGAGCTCACCTCCAAAATGGTATTTGATGCGGTCATTAAAATTCGAGAAGAACGAGTTCCAAACCCACGCATTTATGGTAATGCCGGTAGTTTTTTTACCAATCCCGTAATTTCAGAAACTTATTTCCAGAAACTGTTTGCTGAGCACCCCGATATTCCACACCATAAAACGCTGAACAACACCTATAAAATCCCTGCAGCTTGGCTCATTGAGCAAACCCAATGGCAAAAGGGTCGCAAGTTAAGAAATGCCGCCATTTCCGAAAAACATGCATTAGTGTTAATCAATTTGGGCAATACCACGGGTGCAGAAGTGGTTGAGCTGGCAGAAGCCATCCAAGCAGAAGTCGATCAAAAGTTCGGCATCCACTTGGAAAAAGAAGTCATTGTAATGAAATAACTTTTTGGCAATATGCCTAAGAACCCATCCGTTCGGTTTGTGCAATTTGAACCGTGTCTTCCATGTAAAGTGTGCGTGTTGGGAAAGCCATCTCGGCCCCTTTATCAGCAACGATCTGCGCGATCTTCAATAGTACATCTTCTTTGACTTTATGGTAAGTCACCCAATCCGTCGTATGCGTAAAACCATAAATCAAAATATCCAAGGTTGATTGGTTATAGACATTAAAATTCACAATAAGCGTTTCTTCACTGGCCACGTCGGGATGGTCTTGCATCATCTTGCGAATCGCATCGGTAATTTCCGCCACCTTATCCACATCACAATAACGCACGCCAATCGTTTCTCGAATACGACGATGACTCATTCGAGATGGGTTTTCAATTGAAATATGTGCAAAAGTTCCATTAGGAATATAGAGTGGGCGTTTATCAAAGGTTCTAACCACTGTCATTCGCCAGCCAATCTGTTCTACCGTTCCTTCAATTTCCTGATCGGGTGAACGAATCCAATCGCCGACTGCAAAGGGTTTGTCCCAATATATCATTAAGCCGCCCAGCACATTCCCGACAATATCTTTGGCCGCAAACCCCACAGCAATCCCGCCCATTCCACCAAAGGCAATTAGACCCGTTAAATTGACCCCCAGCGAACTCAAAACCACCAGGCCTGCCACCACAAATACCGTCAACCGAAAGATTTTACCCATGGCTTCAATAGAAACCGGATCCCATTTCTGCTCAACGGTTTGCAATTGATTTAAATAGCGTTCAAATTCAGCGACCCAGCGTATTGCAAACCAGGCGACAGCAATAATGCCCAGTGTTGACTTCACCGCAGAGATATGCGGAATTAAATCTGTCAATACACTGAAATGGCTCAATAAGGTCACCAAGGCAATCACCCCACCCGATAACCAGATATAAAAAGAAATGGGTGCCGTGCTGGAAACACTAATGGTTTTCAAAAAATACTGATGACGTTTTTTAAGCAGTCGATTCACCAAATGTATCGATGACCGAAAAGTAAAGTCAATGATAAAGGTCATGACAACCAATATTGAAACAATCAACAGCCAAGTCTGCCCACCGGCCATTTCTACTAAAAAACGCCAACCATCTGGGTAGAGGTTAATTAATTCGCCTAAACTACGATTCAACACCTCTCCAAACATAGAGCTACTTTCGGTATTGGTTACAGACTGCATATTTGCCTCACTTTATTGATATCATTAAGAACTACAATTTCAAAGCCGCTTGCTGATCTTGCTCGGTAAACCTTGAAACCGCAAGTGCATAAGATTGCCAAATCGGGTTAGTTGCCAATTGTTTCATTTTAATATGGGGGTGACCATGCAGTCGAATTAACCGTGAATGGGATAAAGGCGTCGCCTGCCATTCAACCTTTGCCAGTACCTCATCGACCGATTCTGGCGCATTGCAAAGTAAAACCAAGTCACACCCTGCTTCTAACGCACTTTTCACCCGTGTCGGTGCATCCCCAAACTCCACTGCGGCATGCATCGACAAGTCATCACTGATAACCGCCCCATCAAAGTGACATTTTTGTCGCAAAACGTCACCTAACCAAGTTTTAGAAAAGCCAGCCGGTCGATCATCCACTTTCGGGTAACGAACATGTGCCGGCATCACCGCATCAACCCCTTTTTCAATCAAGGTTAAAAACGGTTGAATATCACGTTGTAACAAAGCATCCAAGCCCCGATCATCCACAGCCACTTCCAAATGGGAGTCCGCCTGAATGTAGCCATGCCCTGGAAAATGTTTGGCCACCGAAGCCATTCCCGCAGAATGCATGCCTTTCATAATCTGGGTGGCCAAACGACCTACCACTTTAGGATCAGCATCAAAAGCTCGGTCACCAATCACCCGGCTATCACCATAATCCAAATCCACAACCGGGGCAAAACTAAAATCAATGCCTGCCGCCAACAGCTCAGTTGCCATCACCCAGCCCACCTTTTCAGCCAGTTCTAACGCCTGATCTGGTTGCTGCTGATAGTAACGCCCAATCGCGCCCATTGGCGGTAAACGCGTAAATCCAGTTTTAAAACGCTGAACACGCCCACCTTCATGATCGACACCAATTAATAGTTTAGGGTGACGTATCTGATGAATTTGAGTGGTTAAATCCATTATTTGTTCAACTGACTCAAAATTACGGCTAAATAAAATCACCCCCGCCACCAACGGATCCAATAATCGCTCTTTATCAACCGAAGTTAATTGTGTGCCTGCGATATCGATCATCACGCTGCCTAACGGCATGGCTTTACCCAATAATCTATCCATCTATCTACTTCAACCCTTTCAATTAAACTAACCAGGCCTGGTGTTTTTAAAGCGACTCAACACTCAAACTTGTCTTGGACGAGAACGCACATCCAACTTGTCACGCCACTGATCGCCAAGCAGATTAACCCCCAACACAACCAACATCAATAACAAGCCCGGTGCCCAAACCAAATGCGGAGCCACCAATAAATAGCGCGTCCCTTCACGAATCATATTACCCCAGGATGCATCCGGCGGTTGTACGCCCAAGCCCAAAAAAGACAAGCCCGCTTCTGAAATCACCGCACCAGCAATGCCAAAGGTGGCTTCGACCCCTAAAGGGGCAAGAATTAAGGGTAATAGATGTCGAAACACAATCAAATAACCCGGCACCGCAAACGCTCTGGCGGCCAAAATATGTTCACGATGCCGTAAGCTTAAGGTTTGTGCCCTTGCTAACCGAGCGTAGCCAACCCAACCCACTGTTACCAATGCCAGTACCACATTTTCAATGCCTGGCCCTAAAATCGCCGCTAGTGCAATCGCTAATAATAACCCGGGAAACGCTAAAAAAACATCAATCACTTTAGTCACGATCCGATCTACCCAGCCACCATAATAGCCACTGGCAATACCAATTGACGTGCCTAAAATGCTGGAAAAAATCACCACTAAAATCGCCACCAGAAAAGAGGTCTGTGCACCCATCAATAAGCGATCAAAAATCGGCCGACCCAATTCATCATAGCCCAGCCAACTTTGTGCATCGCCCGTTGCTAACAGCTGATCAAGCTGTACCGTTAAAGCTCCCTCTCCAACAAAAAGCCCAGCAAACGCCATCAACGCCCAAGCCAAAACAATCAGGTAAGGTATTTTTTTTAAAAACTGTATAGAAAATAGCTGCGTCAAAATTCAACCCTAAGTTTGAGTACGAATACGCGGATCCAACCAAGCATAAACCAACTCGGTTAACCCATTCACAGAAATATAGGCCACACTGATAATCAAAATACAGGCTTGCACCACTGGATAATCGCGACGTTGAATGGAATCGACTAATAACTGTCCCAGCCCTGGCCAGTCAAAAACCACTTCGGTAATCACCGCACCGCCCAACAACGTTCCCAACTGTAACCCTAAAATGGTCACTACGGGTAACAATGCATTACGTAATGCATGTTTAGCGTAAACTTGGGTCGGCGGTAAACCCTTCGCCTGAGCCGTGCGAATATAATCTTCATGCAGCACTTCCAGTAAAGAGGCGCGTAACATCCTCGCCAAAATAGCGGCTAAGGCGGTTCCCAATGTCACCGACGGCAAGACCCATGAAAATGGCTGAATTGCCCCGCTCACTGGGAACCACGACAGACCAATCGCAAACACCAAAATTAACATCGGCCCCAACCAAAAATTGGGAATGGAAACCCCTAGCAACGAAACCGTCATCGACACCCCATCCGGCCATTTTCCAGCATAAAGCGCAGCCCAATAGCCCAGCGGAAATGCCAGCAACACCGCCACCAATAATGCCATAAGCGCCAATTGCAGTGTATAAGGAAAACGTTCTGCCACCAGTTCACTAACGGGTTGCTGATAAAATAACGACTGGCCTAAATCACCTTGCACAATACCGGTCAGATAGGTGAGATACTGTTGCCAAACGGGGGCATCTAACCCGAGCTGCGCCCTTAACAACGCTTCATCTGCCGGACTGGCCCAATCTCCTAACATCACCGCCACCGGATCACCCGGGACCAAGTGAATAAAGAAAAACACCAAAGAACCGACCACCCAAGAAATAAACAGCACCGACCCGAATAGCCTAATCAAAAATGCAATCATGGCAATATCTCAACCACTGTTCCGGCATCCACCCAATCAAACAGCGTCACCACATCTTGGTTACGCATCCGAATACAGCCATGTGACTTGGCTACCCCCATTGGCTCCGAATCCGGTGTGCCATGAATGTAAATGTAGCGTTGCATTGAATCAACTGTCCCTAAGCGATTAACGCCTTTTTCCAATCCCGATAACCATAAAATGCGCGTTAAAATCCAATCTCGATTGGGAAACTGCTCGGCTAAGGCATCACTATAAATTTCTTCCGTAGGACGACGACCGACAAAAACCCTGTTGATCGGTTGATGGGCGCCTATTTTGGCACGGATTTGATGACGACCCAAAGGCGTTTTGCCAGAATGCTTTTCACAACCCATTCCATTTAAACCACTGCTGATGGCAAATTCGGCCAATGGCGGTGAAGCCATGCGTTCATCGCTAAAAACCTGTAACCGTTGTTGAACAACCGAAACCTTCAAATACACTTTAGCGCTCCGCCTCTGCTAAGGCTTCAGGAGTAAAAATGGCAAAACGATATGCCTGCCAAATTTCTTCTGGCAAATCCATCTGATGGTCTTTATGCTTTTGCCGCATTCTAAAGCCAGCTTTCATTACCCCTTCAAACAAGGCATTTGCCCAACCAAATGCAATGGTCGGCTTAATCAACCCCTGTGTTTTCAACGAGTCAAAGAAACCTGCAAACTCTTTTTCCCAATTCGCAAATAATGTCGGCAACGACTCTGGACAGCCCTTCTGTTCAAAAATATCAAATAGAAAGTTAAAGTCCTCCATTAAACGATGGGTACTCTTAACCAGACTCTCCATTTGCTTTACGGGATGATCATACTGTTGTTTCGCTTCCACCAAGTTTTGAGAAATCCGCTCAACAAACTGTTCCACCAAAGCCACTAAAATCGAGTCCCGCCCACAAAAATACCGGTGCAAGGTCATACGACTCACTCCGGCTTCTTTGGCCACTGCTTTTAACGGCGCACTATAATCTTCGCGCCAAACACGCAATGCAGCTAATAAAATTTTACGACGTGTATCTTTCAAACCTTAATCCTTAGTAACTTGAGCAGCCAACAACCCATCAAAGCGCCCATCAGCATACATGGTATAGCCGGATAGATTTGAGGTTGTCACCGCATATTGATTTTCATACCACAATGGAATCACTGCCAAATCCTGCTGCAAATGAGATTGCAACTGGCGATAGATTCGTGCCTGCTCAGTCAAAGAAGCGGTTTGCTCCGCTTGCTCAATCAATTGATCGGCCGTTTGACTGCGATAACGCCCTCGGTTTGCCCCTTTAGGCGGAATGGCATCACTGGCGAAAACATACTGAAAAATATCTGGGCTTTTCACACCCACCCAAGCCAAACTATAGAGCTGGAAGCGCCCTTTTTTAATGTCATTATAAAAGGTTCCCCAATCATAGCTTTGAATCTTTAACAGAATACCGATTTGCTTGAGTTGTGACTGGTAAATGGTTGCCAATCGAATACGGGTTGGATCAGACGAGGTTTTATAACTGAGGGTAATAGAGCCATCTGATTTCACCAGGCCTGGGTGTTTTTCTGCCAGTTTTTTGACCAATGCCTTCGCTTTTTCAGGCTGATAAGACCAGCCGGATAAAGTCGCATCTCCCGCCCAATGTTCCGGCACCAGCAACCCTCCCGCTAAACGCCCCTGGCCTTGAAACAAACTATTCAAAATCGCCTGTCGATCAATACCGTAAGCCAATGCCTGACGCATTTCAAGCTGAGCCAATAGTGGATCTTCAAAATTAAAGCCGATATAACCAAAGCTGGTGCCCGGATGCCAAATCACCGTCAAGGCTGGTAAAGCATCACAATAGGCGGCTAGTTCCGGTGAAAGATCATTTTGAATCAAGTCCAATTCCTGATTGCGCAGTTTCAGCACTCTCACAGTCGCATCTTTAACGGGAACAAAATGTAATTCGGCGCCATCAGGCCGTTGTAATACCAAACGCTGCTCTGATTGAGACTGAAACACACAAGGCCCAGAGCCGATCGGTTGCTGTTGAAAAAGATGGCCCTTAGCAATTAAATCTTTGGGCAAAATCCCGATCACTAAACGCCCAACAAAAAGTGCATCGGGTTCAATCAGTTCAAAGATTAGTTGCCGTTCGTCAAGCACCGTAATCTGACGAATATTCTTTAAAGACCCTCGATGGGGCGAGCCAAAATCAGGATTTAGAATCGAACGATAGGTTTCAGCAACATCGTGTGCGGTTAGCAATTCACCATGATGAAACAAGGGGGAAGAAGTTAAAGTGAACAGGTATTTCGTGTCACTCAGCTGCTGCCAAGTGGCTAAATCAGCGACGGGTTCAAACGCCTCATTAAAATCAATTAATTGATGATAAATCAAACGATTGACCCGACTTGATAACGCATCGGTTGCCAAACGGGGGTCTAGCATTCTGGGGCGAGAGGTCACCCCCATGCGAATTTTATCAACCAGTTTTGGACTGGAGTTGACACACCCCGTAGTGGCAACACTCGCCAACAGTCCAAGTTTTAAAAACTGTCGACGCTTGATTGGATGCCAACTGGCACTTGATGCAACTGGAATTACGTCAGTCAATGCGTCCTACTTTACAGCGATTGCAATTGGCTATCGGTCGGATCCGAAAGCACTGCATCAAAATTCGATAAGCTGTCAGCGTTTAATTGACCTGCAGCGGCTTCTAGTTTCAAGCGGCTCAACACCACATTATGTAAAGACTCTGCTAAGTTGCGTCTAGCTTGGAAACGGTTGGTTCTTGCGGTTAAAACTTCAAGCAGGTTCTTTAACCCTACTTTATAGCCTTCTTCTGCTGCCTCTAAAAATGCATCGTTTGAAATAACCGCCGCACGGTTCGCTTCAACCAACTCCATGCCTCTTAAAACATTTCGTACCTGAATTCGGGCATTGATACGTGCACTTTCCTTCGCATCTCTCAAGCCCGCAGTGGCCGCTTTATAATTCGAACGAGCTTCTGCCACCCGCGCGCTGGTTCCACCGCCTGAATAAAGCGGTACAGAGGCATAAATACCCATTGAGAAATTGTTTCGGTTATCGTACTGACCTGGAAACAACGCTTTATAATCGGTGTAGGATAAATTTGAATATTGTGCTTTGAAATCCACACTGACCCAATGACCAGCCTTTTGCGCTTCAATTTCCTTGGCCGCAATATTAGCCATCTCTGCAACCTGTTGCACCTGTAGATTATGGTCTAATGCTAATTGTTCCCACTCCGTCATACTTAAAGACTGCTTGGGTAAATTGACATTTAAGCGAATCATTTTCAACGAATCCACTGAACGCCCTGTCAATTTCACCATTTCTTCATAGGCTACATCTAAATTGTTTTGCGCTAGAATCAGTTGAGATTTTGAAAGGTCATAGGTCGATTTGGCTTGTAATACATCGGTCTTACTCGCTAAGCCCACTTCTGCTGATGCATTCGCTCTTTCCCACTGGGTTTTATCGGCTTCAGTTTTGGCTTGAGCTAACCCCATATCTTCTTGTGCGAGTAGCACCTTAAAATAGGCATCAGCCACCCGTACAATCATATCCTGCTCAGCCAGTTTCAAATCGTATTGGGCCTTTTTCAACTGAAAATCTGCCTGGTCATAACGCGTCCAAGTATCGCGTCGATACAAAGACTGGGTTAATTCAATGGCCAAGGTTTGAGACGTCACTGCCGCTGTTGACACGCTACTGTCATTTTGAACGTAATTGGCACTGGCATTGATTTGGGGCAAGAGAAAAGAACGTGCCGTCGCCTTGGCATGCTGACTGGCTTCATAGGTTGCACGCGCCTGCGCCAATTTAGCATCATGTGCGGCTGCCATTTCAAAAATATCCGTTAACCCTGGCGCAGCCCAAGCTGTTGGGGTCATCAATGCCATTGCCACCGCCAAAGGAGATAGCTTGAGCCGAATACGACGGGTTAACGCGCTAAACGCTAAGGGGTTAAATTTCTTTTTCATCAGGACTCCATTGGCAATAAGGGGTTTGGCTAAGGCTAATATTGTAATATCGAGGGATTTCCGTGACTTCATGCGTCACCCAATCAGGCAAAACCAACAATTCATCTTCTGAACCTAGTTCAACTTCTGCCACGATTAAGCCTTTATTATCGCCTAAAAACTCATCAATTTCCCAAGTATGTGACGCCAATGTAACATAATGACGAAATTTTTCAATAACAGGCCCCACACTGAGCGTGTCCAACATCTTTTTCGCATCGTCTAAATCAATCGGATATTCATATTCATCTCGACTCAAACCGATTTCCAAACTCTTAATATTGATATTAGCCTGATCGCCTTCAATACGAATCCTCACCGAGCTTTTACTACCCGCTTGATGAATATCATTTAAATACCCCTGAGCAAAGTGCACTTTTTTATGCACAAGATCACGCCACGCATTGCCTGTTATTAAAAACTTTCGTTCAATTTCTCTTGCCATAATGCTCAGTTTTCACCCATGGACACGTTTGTGATTTTATCGGTCGGATAGACATTAGTCGATAAATAGCGATCACCGCGATCACAGACAATGGTGACAATCGTTGCATTTTCAATTTCACTGGCTAGCTGCAACGCAACCGTCATGGCACCGCCTGAAGACACTCCAGCAAAAATCCCTTCTTGTGCTGCCATCGCACGCATCGTGGATTCAGCCTGTTGCTGAGACACATCAATCACCCGATCAACCCTTTTAGGATCATAAATTTTTGGCAAATAGGCTTCAGGCCAGCGGCGGATACCCGGAATCGAAGAGCCATCCTGTGGCTGAACGCCCACAATTTCAATGTCTGGATTTTGTTCTTTCAAGTACATGGACGTACCCATAATGGTTCCGGTGGTACCCATTGCACTCACAAAGTGGGTAATGCCAGCTGAAGTCGCCTGCCAAATTTCCGGCCCAGTGGTTTTATAATGCGCTAGTGGGTTATCCGGATTGGCAAACTGATCCAATACCTTACCTTCGCCTTTGTTCGCCATAGATTGCGCTAGATCTCTCGCCCCTTCCATACCGGTCTCTTTAGAAACCAATAGCAATTCAGCACCATAAGCCGCCATCGCTGCTTTGCGTTCCATCGACATATTATCGGGCATAATCAATTTCATACGATAACCCATCATCGCTGCCGCCATGGCTAAAGCAATTCCCGTATTGCCACTGGTCGCTTCAATTAAGGTATCACCGGGTTGAATTTCACCGCGATTTTGTGCCTGTAGAATCATATTCACCGCAGGCCGATCCTTAACAGACCCAGCCGGGTTATTGCCTTCTAGTTTAGCCAACACTACACTATTGGTATCAGCGTTCACTAACCGCTGTATACGAACCAAAGGGGTATTTCCGACAGTATCCATTAACGTTAAATAGCTGTTTTTCATTTTCTCTCCAAGGCTATCTTTATTGCATTGCCCAAAACAACCCTAGCGCAATCAAAGCAGGGGTTAATAACACCACAGCCACATTCAATGCCAGTAAACTCGGCGTTTGTTGAAGCTCATTATAATGGTTTTTCACGCCAACTTGTAACGGCCATGCCAGTGTCAGTGTTAAAAAGCCCAATAAACTTTCAACAGGCAACCTCCCTAACCAAATCAATACCGCCAACCCAAGATAAGAAAGCAATAGCGCCGCTCGGAATAATTCTGAACAAGATGCGGTGCCCTTTGCAATCACCCGGTTATAACGCCCCACAGAACGATCAGCCTCAACATCTGGAAATTGATTTAACAACAACAGGTTATTGACCCAAATAAACACCAATAGAGACAGACCAATAATGGTGATAGACACCACACCCGTTAACACATAATAACTGCCCACCATCATAATCGGGCCAAATGCTAATCCTGGTGCAATCAAAGAAAAGCCAGGGCTGCGGGTAATAAAGCGACTATAGGCCACAATCAAAAAAATGCCCAAGATGCCAAAATAAAAAACCGCCAAGCCGCGCAGGTGAATAAAAAACAAGCCCAAACTCAATAGCGTTCCCAAGCAGAAATAACCAAACCCGGCCACCCGTGACCAATGTTTTGGGTGTGTCTGCAAAGCGCCACTACCCCCACTAAACGGCGTCCTTTCTGTCCGGTCATCCAATCCGGAAGACGCATCCTCCGCTTCATTCAATAAATTCACACTGGCATGCGCTATAACCGCACTGATGGCAATTAACGCCATTAAATAAGGCGACCACACAAATCCATCATACGACGCCGTCATCATCACCAATAACATCAGCACCAGCGGTAACAGTAAAAATGGCGGTCGCATCGCGCGCCAGATTGTGGTTAATTGGCTTAACATTCTGCCCTACTCATTTGATAAATAGCCTTCCAATCGTCTGTGCCAACCGGGTAACCAATGGGCTTCATTTTTATCAGGCTTGGCATTTTCTACACGATTTTGTAATAACTGTTTCGCGGTCGAGACAAATTCTGGCACGGCTGTTTCAGCCGTTACCGCATCCGGCATTGCCAATAATACATTTATTAAGCCCCAGCCTTCACCTTGATAAGTTTCTTTAGAATTCAACCCTATTCCTTTGAAATTGCTGTAATCAATCAAAGCAAACACCCCTTTCTTGGATTGTAATAATACCCGTAAATGGTTTTCAAAGATTGACCGTTGTTGCTGAATTAAATGCTGCGACTTCTCGGCGAACTGTTGGCTGAGTCGTTGCACAATAAACCGTGCTTGCCAGTCGGCGGTATTGAATAACCAATCACGCAATTGTTGCATTTCGATAGAATCTTGTGCCTGCTGAAAATGAGACCGATTCGGCCAAGGCGGCTTAAATTGAGAGGAATTCTGCAAAGCCTGCAACCAAGTTGGCGGCGACTGATGTGCTGACACAAATGCAACCATCTCAGGAAAGGTTTCCACAAAAGGCGCATCAACGCCCTTTGGCATCCAAATAAAATGACCAATCCCCAAGGAAGGAAATGGCTCCTTCGCGCTCCAAAAGGTTAGATAAGCTGGGTTTTGATTGGCTTCGTTTTGAAACAGCTTTTGCGCCACCCACTGATAATCGGCATCCGACAGTGAACGCATCTGATCCGACAACGAAACCGATGCCTGAACTGGAAGCCAAGCCAACACACTCAAGCCAACCACCAAGAGTCGTTGAATCAGCCCCTGCCTAACCGTCATGTCAGTGCAAAACCGCTAACGACAAATCGATGCTAGATAACCACCATTGACATTTTTAATCATGCCGAGATACATCTGTGGCAACTCTTTCACCACCGACTTCTTCACGCAAGATTCGCTTAATAGTGCATCAGACCACTTCTGCATTTTGGGAAAATCCGACAAGAAATCCAAGCCAGAGGCTTTCGCCATCAACTCCAACCGCATAAAGAAAGGTGCAAAGGCTGCATCAATCAAATGAAAGGTTTTACCATTAAACAATGCCTTGCCACTGTGAACCCCTTCAAGCTGTTTCAACTTGCCGGTCAAGGTCTCGTGAAATTCATTAAACGCCTGCTCTGATTTCGCATGAACCATTTTGAAACCCAACATATTTAAATCATCCCCGAAGACCATCCAAGCGCGATTTTTGGCCTTAATCAATGGGTCTTCCGGGTGTAACGATGGTGGTGTGACTTCATCCACATACTCCTGAATCACGGCCGACTCAAATAACACCTCTTTACCGACCTTCAATACCGGCACTTTTCCCAAAGGCGAAATGCTTTCAAACCATTCCGGCGGATTACTGAGGTCAATGTAAGTAATTTTGAAATCCACTTTTTTGCGCTTTAAAACAATCACAGCTCGCTGCACAAAAGGACACAGTTTAAAACTCACCAACTCCATCTTATCCGACATCTAAAACTCCTGATTTCAAAAACAAATAACAACATCATACCGATTCTGCACACAGAATTAAATGGATGGTTACCTACATTGCCCATTTACCCCACCAAAAACACCCAGGCCTGGTCAATTTTAAACACCTAATCCAACCAAATAGTCATATACCGAAAAATAAGCATCGCTTCGAATCTATAAAGACTTACTCATTTTCAGTTAACAAGAATGAGGTTTTTGGAGTAGTATCTTTAAAAAGTGATGGTTTTCAAATAACGACAGCAACTTGAAAAAACCTTATACCCCATAATGCCTTGAACTAATCTGAGACAGATAAAATTATGGAACCCTATCCATACAAAGAAATCTTAAGCGCTTTTGCGATTGTTCTGACATTTGCAGCTTTCATTCCATATATCCGTTCAATTCTTCGCGGCACGACCAAGCCACACGTATTTTCATGGTTCATTTGGGGTACAACAACCTTTGTGGTCTTTCTGGCACAACTTGAAGGGAAAGGCGGCGTGGGCGCTTGGCCTATAGGCATTTCGGGCGGTATTGCCATATTTATTGCGATATTAGCCTACGTAAAGCGTTCTGATATCACAATCACTAAAACCGATTGGCTATTTTTTATCTCTGCGTTGTCTTCTCTGCCGCTTTGGTATCTCACGTCTGATCCTGTGTGGGCGGTTATTATCCTGACAACGGTTGATGTTCTTGGATTCGGTCCAACAATCAGAAAGGTCTATGCCTTCCCTCACTCTGAATCTTTGTTGTTCTTCGCTTTGTTCGCTACACGCAATCTAATTGTTATTGGAGCGCTTGAGGCGTACTCAATAACAACCGTTTTGTTTCCAGCTGTTATTGCTACAACGTGTATTCTGCTAATAACAATGGCAACTTATAGAAGACAAATAGTCGCAAGACAATGAAACTTCACAAACCGCAGCCCCCAATCGCAATAACTATTTTCAGTAGAATATGCGTACCCCTCACGGCGTAACTGCTTACGCATTTCATCTAGTAACGATGATTTCTTTAGTGTATTATTCATAAAAGTATTTTTTCATTATGACAGCAAACCTAGGTAATACTGCATAACCTGTCAATTTGACAGGTTATAGAATATAAAAGCAAAACAACCCGAAATAACGTGCAATACACTATAACAAGGCAAATTCACTCGGACGCCAACAAGCGCCGCTGCGCTCTGCTTTTTGTCTCCGTTGATTTGCGGCGTTAGGTATAAGAATAAAAAATGACTGAAGAACAAAAGGAAGCAATACAGAATTTCTTCAAGAGCTTAAAGGTGCTGAAAAGAATGGGGATCGTCAGGTCAGACGTCGTCCTTGGCGACATTGGTGAATTCCTGTGCACTTTTGCCTTTCCAGGCCTTCAGCTTATGACTGAAAAAACAAATGAAGGTTATGACGCATACTTTAATAACAAAAAGGTTCAAATTAAGTATAGCAACTCGCGCGACGCAAAAAACATTGATCTTGGTAAACCAGATAAATATCAAGAACTAATAATTGTCTTAGGTAAAAATAGTGCACATCGTATGGCAGGTGAGCTTGATGTTGACTATGTTTTTTACAGGTATTCGAGCAGTGAAGTTATTGAAAATTTCAAGGTGGCATCTGGTTATAAATTATCAAAGACTAAGCATTTTAAAAAAGCAGAAAAGCGGTACAAAATAAATGCCTAACAAAACACATCAACATGGATCGTTAAAAGCGTCGCGAAAAAAAGCGCAACACTTTTAATACCCAGTTATTTGCTACGTTAAGCACATCAAAATTTTAAGGCTTGGAGGTAACGGTAGATATTGAAGTAAAAGTGAGTATCTTGTTCGGATTGAAAGTGATTATTAAAGTGGAATTAAAAACTCTATTGGAGGTAGTTATGGAAAATCTGATCGTAATTTTCACATGCGTTTGGTGCGGGGTGGCGTTTCTGCGGGCCTGGTTGGGACACTTTCAATCCGAACGAGAGATTCACTTTTATTGATTACCTACCTGAACCAAGAGAAACGAGAGAGGGTTCGATTCCCTCTCCCCGCACTATATTCAAAAGAGTGCTTAACAATGCACTCAACCCGACCGTGCTAACGCGCGGCTTGTTAGCTTAAACTTTAAGTATTTTCCAATAATTGAAGAGGTAAAACTTTGTCTGATATCGAAAAAAAAAGAAAACCAACAAGTTGTAACCATCCCCAAAACTGACATGGATCACTTGACTGATATTGCGACTAGCTTTATTGGTGTTTTAAGCGAAAAAAGTAAAAGTGAAAATAAACTTCATGAACGCGAAGTAAAATTCAAGGAAAAGCAATTAGACCATAATCAATCAGTTTTCAAATATAAATTTTGGCTTATGACAGGTGGGCTTCTTAGTATTGTTGCAATCGCGTCAGGTTTGATTTTTTATCGAGATCAAGCTGATTTAGGCATATCAATCTTATCTCATTCTGCCGCTATTATCGGTGGAGTAATAGCGGGTGTAGGTTATGAAAGTGCCAAATCAAATAAATAACATACTTAACAATTCACTCAGCCTGACCGCGCTAACGCGCGGCGGGTTAGCTTAAGCGTTATGTGATCAAAACATGACTCAAATGGAATCCTATGACTGATATAAAATGCAAGTCAGAGAAGGTGGATGCGTATATAGCTAACCAGCCACTTGAAGCGCAAAATGCGCTGAATAAGTTACGGTCATATATATGGCAGGCTGCGCCTAATGTTTCAGAGCTTATGAATTACAATATTCCAGCCTTCGCTTTGGTTGAAGGTGGAAAACGCGAAGAGCAAATTATGATTGCCGGATATCCAAAGCATGTCGGGTTTTATCCACACCCTTCAACCATTAAAGCATTTTCTGAGCAGCTCTCTGAATACAAATATGTAAAAGGTTCAGTGCAATTTCCTATAAACAAACCCATCCCGAAGGAACTCATCATCAAAATGGTGAAATATAGACTACATCAATTAGTAAAATGAAGACATATCACATAACAAAAACTTGCACTCGACCTACTTCAGTCGGGTGAAGTTAAACGTTATGCAATGGGAATATCAAATTGGAATTTCAACTGGAATAACTACAAAACAAATTTGCTCACAAAAATTTATTTTCTCAATCTTCCAGAAGTGACCATACTGGCTTTCTTGTTATAAAAAAGCAAAATTTGAAAATCGCAAAATATAGCTAGCCTTCTAGCGACAAAGTGTTACTCATTTTCAGTTAACCAGAATGAGATTTTTTGAGTCGTATCTTTAAAAAGTGTTTTAATAACGACAGTAACTTAGAAACCCTTATAGCCAATAAAAACAATAGGTTTGAAATGCTATGGAAATACTAGCCATCTCAGGTAGCGCACGCGAGGCATCTACAAACACGGCTTTGCTTAGGTTTATGAAGGATCTCACTCCGGAGGGTGTCGAGTTGTCGGTTTTTCATAGGCTAGATGTACTTCCCGTCTTCTCTCCAGACTCTGAAGGAGAGGCAACGCCAAGAGTAGTAAGCGAATTTTTGGAAAAGCTTTCTGCTACGGATGGCATTATCATATCGAGTCCTGAATATGTACGATCCATTCCAGGTGGCCTTAAAAATGCAATCGACTGGATGGTTTCTCGCTTCGAAATTATTGGAAAACCCGTTGCGTTGGTGCATGCATCACACCGAGGTGACGACATGTTGAACTCTTTAAGATTGGTGCTTTCAACAGTTAGCGACAACTTTCTTGAAGACTTATTTTTACGCATTCCCCTAATCGGAAAGTCTCCTGAAGAAATCGAAGAACTTCTACGGGAGCCACAGCATGAATCGGAAATTTCTAGTTTTTGGTGTAATTTTATAGAGGCGGTACATCAAAGCAGATGATGCAAGCCAAACAATCAGTTCAAGCCGACGCACCTCTGCGGCACTTTTTTGTGCCGCATGGCACAAAATCAAGAGCCACTCCAGTGGTCGCCAAAGAAATGCGTTAGCTTGAAGAATCCTCAAGGGAGTACAATGGAATACTTTAAATATTTATTGATATTTGTAGTGACAGGGATCGTTTTTATGACAGTAGGTTGCTCTAGTATTGCGATTAGAACATCAGTGGAAATAGATGCACCAAAAGAAGAAGTCTACAAAATCCTCGCCGACCTTGATTCATATCCAAATTGGAATCCGTATCACCGTAAAGTTGTAGGAAAGTTCGAGGAAGGCGCTGAACTAAAAATATTTGTTTTACGGCCTGATGGGAAAGAAGTTGAAGTTCCTCCTCATATGATGCGTATCGTTGAAAACCAAGAGATTACATGGGGTGGCGGTATTAAAGGAATATTCTACGGTGTGCACAGCTTTATATTAGAGTCGCAAGCCCATGGAAAAACGCTGTTAAAACACAATGAGGATTTCTCCGGTTTTGCAATTGGATTTGCCGACTTGCCTCCCGACGTAATTGCTGAAGGGTACCAACAAATGAATATGGCATTGAAAAAATTGGTTGAGGATGGTTCAAAATAAAATCCAAACAGAATTCACAATCAAACAAAGCCTTCCAGCTGGCACAGTCGCTATCGCACCTGTTCTGCTGATAGACTGATAGATGGTTACATACTGTACCCATTTACCCCACCTAATACACCCAGGCCTGTGTATTTTAAACAGCCTACCTAATCACAGTAACGATTGACCACAAAAAACACATAACCTTCAAACCTCAATACATTATGGATTATTCTAGCCACGATAATTTGTTTACTGTATGATTTATAAAAGTATTTTTTACCATGTCAATATAACTTTATATTAAACATTAACCAAAAACTGAGAACGCACATGCAAACGACTAATCCCCGAATACATGGTAGGCTGCTGATGGCTACAGGAATTGCACATGTGATTCTCGCTATTTTACCTGGCGTTTTTGGCGACCAATTTTTAGACTTTTCACGTAGTTGGTTTTTTAATATTAGTAGTGGTGCTGCAGATTTTTCATTTTTCGACGGAACATTAAATTATGTAGAATTTGCGGCGTTCTGGTTTTTCTATGCAGGGCCAATAATGTTCCTGTATGGTCAGGCAATAGATCGAATTGAAAAATCAGAAGGTTACGTTTCTCTGACAATTGCAAAGACTTTTATAGCTGTATCGCTTGTTGGAGCTTATATGGTTCCGTTATCCGGCATGACATTTGTACTTCTTCCTCAAGGCATATACATGTATGTTCGATCGGCCAAGCGACAAAATATGTAATTAACAAGAAACTTTAGGCTCTTCCTCTCCCCTTGCGGAGTGAATACAAAAAATGGCGTTCGACTTAACAGGATTAATTTAATTCGGGGCTTAGCGGACATGGCTAAAAGCAAGCGGAGCCACCCTATTGATTGGCTAGAAAATTATGATGAATTTTAATTTTCATCTGATCCTAATCATTTAATATTGCAAGTCCCCCCTTTTTACTAAATATTAGAAAGTGAGAAATATCTTGAACATAAACGAAAGTGCTGTGTTGAAAACTAGCAAAGAAATCGAAATTAGTGCTCCTCTAGAGACAGTCTGGAAAATACAGACTGATATCAATTCTTGGCCAAGTTGGCAGCCTGAAATCTCTAAGGCGAAGCTAATGGGACCTCTTGAACCGGATTCAACTTTCGTTTGGAAATCAGCAGGATTTAAGCTCAACTCCACAATTAGAAAGGTTTCCGAAAACAGCTTCATTGGTTGGAGCGGCAAAGGCTTTGGCGCGTCGGCAATCCATACTTGGGAGTTTATAGCACTGGAGAACGGAAACACTATGGTGCGGACATTTGAATCCATGGACGGCTGGCTAGTGAAACTTCTAAAGGGGATGATGGCGAAGAAGCTCCATGAGTCTCTTGATGTTTGGCTGAACGCTTTGAAAAGAGCGTCAGAGGCTCAATAAGAGCTTCTTAACAAGGCGCCGCAATTGGGCAAAGCGCCCTCCTACGCGGACATTTTCCACTGAACGTAGCGTTGTTGATTTACCAGGAGGTGACATGAGTAAGGTTTTGGTTTTAGGCGCAAGTGGTAGTACCGGTCGATTAGCTGTACAGAAACTGCTTCAAAAAGGCGCTTCTGTTGTCGCCATGGTTCGTAATAAAAAATCATTGGAAAATATAGATAGCTCTCACTCCAACCTACAAATAATTGAAGCAGAAATACTCAAGATATCTGAGAGTGATCTAGCCAAATATCTTACAGACTGTGATGGAGTCCTTTCCTGTTTAGGTCATAATTTAACGTTTAAAGGCATATATGGCCACCCTAGACGATTGGTAACTGACGCAATTAAAAAAGTAGCGAAAACCATCGAATCTATGAATACTGACAAGAAATATAAAATTATCCTCATGAACACAGCTGGTAATAGCAATCGTGATATTCCAGAAAAGCCCCCGCTTTCCCAAAGGCTTGTCGTTTCACTCTTACGCTTAATACTTCCTCCACATGTAGATAATGAAGAAGCTGCCGATTTTCTTCGTATGCAAATTGGACAAAACAACGCCAATATTGAATGGGTAGCCGTTCGTCCTGATGGCCTTATAAATGATGATCAGGTCAGTAAATATGATGTCTATATTTCCCCAATCAAAAATGTAATTTTTGATGCAGGTCAAACCAGCCGCATCAATGTTGCAGATTTCATGTCTGATTTAGCAGTAAATCCTGAGCTATGGCGTGAATGGAAAGGAAAAATGCCCGTTATTTCTAATCATGTATAGCAAGGCGCTCATTCGGATTATTCTTACATCCCGTTGCACAGCTTAAATACTAAGCTTACAAATAAAATTTCAATCACAAGGAAAAAAGCATGAAATGATGACTTACTGTGAGTAAAATCATTTTTGAATCAGAATAAACCAAAAACAATGAGAGGTACCCCTGCTATGAGTAACCTGAAAAAATACAATAATATTCAAGTCGCATTACATTGGCTTGTTGCCATCCTTGTGCTGCTTATGCTCTTTATGGGTATGACGGTGCTTGAGGAAACCCCCAACAGCGATCCAGCGAAAATTGATGCGTTGAGAGGCCACATGACCATTGGTGGCATTATTCTGCTGCTAACCATCGTTAGAATTATCTGGCGTCGTGCGAGTGAACAGCCTGCTCATGTTACAACAGACAACCCGCTTATGGATAAGCTTGGCGTAGCTGCTCATTATGCGTTGAATATACTGACCCTTCTGGTTGCATTGAGTGGTGTTGGTATTGCTATTCAAGCAGGATTACCCGATATAGTATTTAATGGTCAGGGCACCTTACCTGAAGATTTCAGTGAGTTCCTACCTCGCCTTGCGCATGGCCTTTTTGTCAAACTGTTGGCGGCACTTGTTTTACTTCATGTGATCGCGGCTTTATATCACCAGTTTGTTCTAAAGGATGGGCTATTTTGCCGAATCTCTTTTAGAAACCCAAAGGATTAATCATTTTAAAGCCAGTGCGATAACCGTCGTGCTGGCTGAATGACAGACCTCAATTCCTCGCATCTATCCCACAACCTACTTTTTACAGCTAAACTTTGACAGCCTACCCAACTTCGTTGAGGTTTTTATAAATATGACTGCGCCTTTTTTATTGGCGAATCCATGCAGATTTAAATCTATAGGAATGATGAAATGAAATGCTCCGTTTTTATCGCAACAAGTGCAGATGGTTACATCGCCACAACCAAGGGAGATGTTGACTGGCTCCATACCGCTGGCAACCCAGAAGCCAATTTGCAGGATCACTCAGACATGGGCTTTAATGCTTTTATGAATTCGGTTGACTGTATGATTATGGGGCGAAAGTGTATGGAAATGATTGCCGAGATGAATCTAACACCTGAGCAATGGCTTTATGGCGATATTCCCATCATTGTGTTGAGCAAGACGATAAAAGCCCCTCCTGAAAACTTGCAAACGAAGGTAACACTATTTTCTGGTGAAATCTATGACTTGATAGCATCACTAGAAGATCAAGGGTTAAAACATGCTTATATTGATGGCGGTTCAACCATTACTTCTTTTCTTAAGCTCAAACTCATTACCGAAATGACGATAACTCAAGTGCCGATATTGCTGGGGGATGGCATTCCATTGTTTGGTAAACTAGACAACTCAATAAAGTTGGTCAATGCCAAGGCAATCGCTTTTGAAAATGACTTTATTCAAATGACCTATCAAGTAGCGTATGAGTAATCGAGTATTCGCTACCGACTGACAATGCGTTGTAATTTGCTCGACAAGGCATCTTAAAAATCATTTAAATAACCCTTGCATCTTACGTTACGTAAGGTTTTAAACTTTCCATTGTCCATTATCAAAGAGGGAAATCAATGGGTTGGAAAATTGGTGAAATTGTTAAGCGAACCAGTCTAACGGCAAGGGCGCTTCATTTCTATGAAGAGCAAGGCATTATAGGCCCTATCTTTAGAAATGCATCTGGGCACAGGGTTTACAATCAGTCAGATCTCTTAAGATTACAACAGATCAAAACCTTGCGCCAACTCGGTGTTTCAATATCGGATATGCCGAAAGTGCTGAATGATACAGACCAGTTAACCCCGCTACTTAAACAGCAATTATCAAGGCTTCAACAACAGCGAGAAGCGATTCAACAGCTTGAAAATAAGATAGGCATGCTCGTTGAAACCCTTGAGACTCAAACGCAATCTCCCTTTGACTTGGACGAAATTTTATTTCAAACCTTGGAGAGTATGGCTATGTATGAAAAATATTTTAAGAAAACCGAAATCGATGCAATGCACCAGCAGCCGCACAGCCCTGAAAACGGTGAAAATTTCGAAGATGCTTGGAATCACTGGATTGCCAAAATGCAATCCGCACTATCTTCGGGTGAAAGCCCAAAATCGAAAACAGTTCAGACATTAATGAATCATTGGGTTGAAATGACAAAGCACCTCACCAATAATGATGATGCGAAACTGAAGGCCTTTAATGAGTTGCTGCATAACGAGCCTCAAGCTAGAAAAGACCATGGCATCAATGATGAGCTGTTTGAGTTTATGGCGAAAGCATCAAATGCACACTGAGTTTTGATGAATACCGATTCAACAATATAATGAACGTCACTGGACGATTTTTGAGTTTTTTTCAAAAGTCATCCAATGAACTGCCACAATGACATCAATTCAAATATCATATAAACAAAATTGAGCTTAAATGCTCCCCGATTAGTTTAGTGAGCTTCGCCCCCATACAATTAGGATAACTCCATGAAATATCTATCGTTCATCATCGTCTTTTTCATTTTAACTGGCTGCTCAACGAGAGGCGCTTATGAGGGGCTTCAAATGAGTAAACGAAATGACTGCTCGAAAGTCCCACCCTATCAATTTGATGAATGTATGGCCAAAGCCAGCAAAACATACGATGAATATGAACGAGAAAGAAAGGAAACTGTGAACCCGTAAGGTCTTTCGTTTAAAACTCACTAAAAATACCCAGGCCTGGGTATTTTTCAATGACTACAAAACATCAAATGGACTCACTACTTTGCTAACCTTTCTTTAACCCTTTAATCAGAAATCAATTAACATCGCCTCACCCAATCGCAAAACCCATTTTCGGTAGAATATACGTAACCCTCTCGGCGCAGCTGATTACGCATTTCATCTAGTAACGATGATTTCTTTAGTGTATTATTCATAAAAATGCTTTTTCATAATGACAGTAAATCTAGATAACACCGTATAACCTGTCAAATCAACAGCTTTTATCAATATACTGTCAAATAGACATGAAAACAACGCCAATATACCCAATAAAAAGGAAGAATGATTTCAAGGTATGAGTATCGAATTTTTAGACAGTGATCTAGACAAGGTAAATTATCTAAGTAATTTATTAACGGATTATGCTACTGGCGGTTCAGCAGATGATGGTGAATATATGCAACTTCGCCATGAACTTCTTAAGAACCCGACTTTGTCCCCGATGATGCCTGAATGGTTAAAGCTGCATCGGAACTTAGGTTCGTTCTGGGGCTTCATAAAAAATCAATATGGTACATACGCTGAGAGACGAACGTATATATCAGAACAGTTTTCCGAGGTTTGTAACTACTTGGAGTTTGACCAGAATTCGGCGCCCAAACCAGTACCCCAAAAGCCACAGCCATTTCCAACACCAGCTTTTGTGGCTCCAGCCCCTATCCTTAACAAGCCAGTAAAAAAGAACAAGGTTTTTATAGTTCACGGCCGTGATAATGAGGCAAAGCAGGAAGTGGCTCGTTTTATTGAGGTTATCGGGTTAACCCCAATAATCCTCCATGAGCAAGCAAGTGGGGGTAAAACTATTATCGAAAAAATTGAGCATTACAGCGAAGAAGCTGGCTTTGCTGTAGTCCTTTATACCGGGTGTGATCGCGGTCGCGGTGCTCATGAAACAAAAGTTCCTGCAAGGCAAAGAGCAAGGCAAAATGTAGTTTTTGAGCATGGCTATTTAATGGCTAAGCTTGGTCGTGAGAATGTATGCGCGCTAGTCAAAGGGGAAATTGAAACTCCCAATGATATTAGTGGTGTCGTCTATATCGGGCATGATATCGCCGGCGCTTGGAAAACAGAGATAGCCAAAGAACTTAAGGTTAGTGGCTATCAAATCAAAGCACTTGTCTAGCACCATGCCAAAATCGTTTAACAGAGCCAGCCAGAGGGACCAAAAAACGCCGCTTTGCTCTGGTTTTTCTGCCCCTGCTGGCGGCGTTATGCGTACACAGAGAGTCGGATTTTGATCAAAAAGAATCTTAAAGAAAAGCTAAAAGCACTTACTTCCGACCAGCTATTTTCTTGGTTGGTCTGGATATTTTCGATCGCAACTGGGATAGTTGTAGTTGTATTCCTATTCTATTTTATGAGCTTTTCTGGTTCGTTAAGCAATGAGCACGAGCGCTGGGGAACGTTTGGTGATTTCATGGGTGGGACACTGAATCCAATACTTAGTTTTTTCGCCCTCATTGCACTACTACTTACAATTATTCTTCAAAGCAAGGAGTTAGAGGAAACCAGAGAAGAACTGAAGCGTTCAGCAACGGCTCAAGAGAAATCTGAGATCAGCCTGAAGAAACAATCCGACATACTAAGTAGACAACAATTTGAACAAACATTTTTCTCATTCTTGGAGCAGCACAATGCCGCTCTTGAAAAAATTTCAACAGCTTCTGGGCGTTGGACAGATGAGCGATCAGATCTCGATATCGTAAGAGAATCTATTTTTGAAGCGGCCTCACTCGAAGAGGCGAAGGAAAAACTGGAAGAAAAAAACGGGCTTTGTGGCCATTACTTTAGAATTCTATATCAACTTCTTAAGTTCATAGCCACAAACATCCCGGATAGTGAAATTGGCGCCAGTTTCGATAAAGACAATATAGTCAATTCGGGCATGGCAGAGAACGAGAAAATGTATAGCAATATGGTCCGGTCTTTTCTGAGTTATGATGTCTCGCAAGTGCTTGCGATTAACTGTTATTGCGACGGGGAAAGTAGCACATACTGGCGCTATAAGCAGCTCCTTGAACGCTATGAATTTCTAGAGCATATGCCTTTTGAAATTGATAAAAAACAGAATGACCTACTCCTAAATACAAGAAACTATTACCGTTCTGCATTTGGGAATTCCGGATTTGTTAAATCAATTAGTGCCAGCGCATAACAAAGCGCTGCTAGGGACAAACCTACTCTGCGCTTCGGTTTACCCCAGAGCGCGGAGTTATAACTACCAGGGAAGTATGTGTTAAATCGTAACCATTATCTAACCCACCCACTTCCTACGGATGATGGGTACACATGGACACTTGCTAGCCGTCTAGGTGCTATGTTGCAGGAAGTTGAAAGCTTGTATGGGGAACGGGACAAGTCTTGGACATTTGTAGGTGTTGAATTTGAAAGGAACGGTCCACAGAATTGGTTTCCTGGTAACTGTGGCAACATTGCTATTCAGTTAAATACCAACGCACTAGATAACGAAGTTTTAGCTCATTACCAACTTGCTCATGAAGTCGTTCATTTATTGGCACCCGACTGTAAAAGAGGCGCGCCTAATATCGAAGAAGGTCTAGCAACCGTATATTCAGAAGACTTTGTTCTGAGGGAACATCAGCAATCAAACCTGACAAATATGGCTTCATATATTGAAGCGGCAACAAGTGTTAGGGAACTACTAGCTTTTGAGAAAGATTCAATTAAAAAGCTAAGAGCCGTTGAACCATCATTTAGACTCATGACGGCCGATACATTTAAAGCTGCAAACTTAGACTACCCAGAAGATAAGGTGGCTTATCTGTTGTCTACTTTTGTGCGAAAGTAGTTATAACAAGTTACTCAAGAGGACGTAGAACGCTTGGCTTGCGCTCCTTCGTCGCTAATTATAGCCAAGCATTTCACGCCTCTTAGGAAACCAATGGGGTCATATATGGCGAAAGCCAACAAGCCTTACGATGAATATGAACGAGAAAGAAAAGAAACTATGAACCACTAAGGTCTTTCCGTAAAACTCACTAAAAATACCCAGGCCTGGACATTTTAAGACCAGCCTAGCCAAGTTTAGGCCGCTAAACCGATCAGACATCGTTATAATGCGCGTTTGATAATTTAAAATGATAAAACCATGCATACGCTTGAACAATTAAAGAATGGCGACCTAAAAGGGGTACGCCGCTTACAGATTTCTGAAAACTTAACCCACTTTCCTCAAGAAATATTTTCACTTGCTGACTCTCTGGAAATTCTGGATCTTTCAAACAATCAATTGTCAGATTTACCGGAAGACCTTTATAAACTCCCTCATTTAAAAGTGCTTTTTTGCGCGAATAATCAGTTTCGACATGTCCCAGAATGTTTGTCTAAATGCCCGAAACTGGACATGATTGGGTTTAAGCACAATCAGCTGGAAACGGTTTCTGAAACCTGTTTACCAAAAGATACCCGTTGGTTGATCTTAACCGACAATCGCCTGACACAATTACCAGAAAGCATCGGTCAATTACATCGGCTTGAAAAACTGGCGCTGGCAGGCAATGCGTTAACGTCTTTACCGAAAAGCTTATCTAATTGCCAGCAGTTGGCCTTAATCAGAATTTCAGCCAATGCTTTAACAGAGTTTCCCAAGCAGTTGATGAACTTACCTAATTTAGCTTGGCTGGCCTTTTCTGGAAATCCGTTTTGTTCTGAGACATTAGATCACCCAAGCTTTCCACAAGTGACTTCTGAGCAACTGAGATTCCGTGATTTATTAGGTCAAGGGGCTTCGGGTGAAATCTTTGAAGCGCATTGGCACGACAATCATTTGGAACTGCCTGAACAAGTGGCCGTTAAAGTTTTTAAAGGCGAAGTGACCAGTGATGGTTTCCCTCAGGATGAGTTGGATGCGTGTTTGTCGGTGGAAGCCCATCCAAACTTGGTTCGACCTTTGGCGCGCATCAAGGAAGCTGAAAAGTCGGCTTTAGTCATGGAATTAATTCCCGACCATTATCAAAATCTTGGTCTCCCCCCTTCGCTAGAAACTTGCTCTCGAGATACCTTTGATGAGTCGCAAAGTTTTTCAATTGATGAGGTGGTCAATATTGTGCATCAGATGGAAGATCTGGTTGCCCACTTAGAGTCTAAGCAGGTTTGTCATGGGGATTTGTATGCACACAATGTGTTGATCAGTGACGAGGGTCATATTTTGTTTGGTGACTTTGGCGCTGCCTCAAAATATGATCATTTACCAGAGGATCAGCAAGACGCCATCCGTCAAATTGAACGCCGAGCTTTAAGATATTTTGTTGAGGATATGCTGAGTCTATGCCCTGAAGCAGACCTAACAAAACCGACCGCTATTGACTTGAAACTTAAGTATCAATTAGTCGACTAAGCTCATTTGCAGAATAATGACCAGGCCTGGTCAAATTTTGAGTGAACTTTAAATCCATAATAATTCATTAGGAGAATACAGAATGACATTACAGAATTTTTTAAACCGTTTAACCGAAAACCCTGATACGGTTAAATTTGAAGACAGCATGGCGGTCATTGATGAAAACTATGATTTCACCCCAACGGCCTTTCAAAATGGTTCGGTTCACAATGAGGCCAATCAAAACAATGGGTCTTGCAAAATTTTGGCCTTTGGTCAGCAAAACCATTTAACGGTTGCGCAAACCCTTGCCTGTTTTGGCCGGTATTATCGTGACGATGTATTAGGAAATGTGAATGGGGATGATCATCAAAACATTCGCCAATTAATGGCAAAGGGTTGGGATGGGGTTCAATTTGAAGGCATGCCACTCACCGTGAAAGTGTAATCACAGGTCTGAGCAATAAGCTGGCAGCCTCCTCGAGGCCATCAGCTAGATTTGATCTGTCAGTACCAATTGCTCAAACTTTTCCAGCAGCGTTTCTTTGTCTTCAACGCGGTCCGGATCGGTAATAATACAATCCACTGGACAGACGCTTAAACAGGTTGGCGTGTCGTAATAGCCGACGCATTCAGTGCACAAATCTGGATTGATCTCATAGATTTTTTCACCGTAATAGATGGCTTGGTTTGGACACTCCGGCTCGCACATATCACAATTAGTGCAGCCTTCAATGATTTTAAGCGCCATATTGCTTTACCTTTAAGCCCCTTTTGGAGCGTCCTTTTTACCATCTGCTTGCTTTTTGGCAGCAGCATCGCGTTTTAAGTCACCACCCCAGGCTTCATTACGCATCACCAAACCAAATTTCAACACTTCTAAGCTCAAGTCTTTAAACGGATTGGGAATACGCACAATCCAACCTGAGCCAAGCGCACAGTCCACTGGCTTATCGTGATGATCTTGCATAGCCGCCAATTCCAATGTGACATTACCGGAGGGGGTCATAATTTCAATGGAATCACCAATACAGAATTTATTCTTAACATCAATTTCCAATAGACTTTGTCCATCGCGTTCGACCACATCAATCACTTCACCGACAAATCGCTGTTGATCGGATTTAGAAACGCCATAGTCATAGTTTTGGTATTCAGAATGCACATGACGCCGTAGGAATCCTTCGGTATAACCGCGACTGGCAAGACTTTCAAGTTCCCCCAGTAAACTTCTATCAAATGGCTTACCTGCCACCGCATCATCAATCGCTTTGCGGTAAACTTGAGCGGTACGCGCCACATAGTAATGCGATTTGGTACGCCCTTCAATTTTTAAAGAATCCACGCCCATTGCGACCAATTCAGGAATCAGTTCCACCGCCCGCAAATCTTTGGAGTTCATAATATAGGTACCATGCTCATCTTCATAAGCGGGCATGTATTCACCGGGACGCCCTTCTTCTTCCAATAGCATGGTTTTATCCGTGGGCTTGCCCGCGCCAATGGTGATATCCGGTTGGCTCGCTTCAGATTCCACCTCGGTTAAATCGGTAATATTCGAAACTTGATCGGCGGGGATACCAACAATATCACCACTGTCGTCTTCCTTGCCTTCATAGGTGTTGTAATTCCAACGACAGGCATTGGTGCAGGTGCCTTGGTTAGCATCGCGTTTATTGATATAGCCGGATAATAAACAACGACCCGAATAAGCGATACACAAAGCGCCATGCACGAAGACTTCCAATTCCATGTCCGGAACGGCTTCACCAATTTCTCGGATTTCTTGCAAAGACAGCTCACGAGATAAAACGACACGACTCACGCCCTGGTCATACCAGAACTTGACGGTTGCCCAGTTCACCGCATTGGATTGCACCGATAAATGAATTTCTTGCTCGGGATATTCCGCTCGTACCATCGCAATCAACCCAGGATCAGACATAATCAAGGCATCCGGCTTCATCGCAATAATGGGGGCGATATCACGCATATAGGTTTTGATTTTGGCGTTATGAGCCGCGATATTGCTGACCACATAAAACTTTTTGCCCAGTGAATGGGCTAAGTCGATGCCTTTGCGAAGGTTTTCTTCATCAAATTCGTTATTACGCACCCGCAAGCTGTAGCGTGGTTGCCCCGCATAAACGGCATCCGCGCCATAGGCGAAGGCATATTCCATATTTTTAAACGTGCCCGCAGGCGAGAGGAGTTCTGGTGAAAAATGTGCTGCTTTCAAGGCAAAGGTCTCTTTATTAAATATCCGAGTAATTTGGTTGGTATTTTACTGTATTTCTGATTTTTTTGCATGATACGGATGTCGATAAATCCAAAAAACATTTCTATTTTCGGACACTTACCGGCTTATGGTTTCGTTTTAAAAACCTCATTAAGCGCTTGATGCCATATCTGTTTCTTGGTTTCAAAGGGCATTCGGGCATTCGCAGGGCTAGTGGAAGGCAACGCTTGCACCCGCAACGAATCGGGTAATCGTTGCTTGGCTAAAACGGCTTGTTTAAAGTGTTTTTCAGCAGCTTTGCCATTTAACAGCACGGTGTTCAAACTGGGATACTGCTCAAATAAGTCGCTAAAGGCATTGGCCACTGGCTGACGAATGGCCGCATCCAAACTGCCTGAACGTTCACAGGCTTGCAAGACATCCCATAAAGCCAAGTCTGATTGCTCAACTAATGCGCGTTTCTGTTGAAGCGTATCTATCGGCAACTGAAAATAATCCGCCATAATCGGCCAAAACCCATTACGCGGATGCGCATAATAAAATTCGGCTTGCAACGATACCACGCTGGGCATAGTACCCAAGATTAAAACCTTGGGGTTCGCTGCAACAATGGGGTCAAAGCCAGCGCATTGCATTTTAGCAGCAACTAACCGAGTTCAATATAAGACGATTGTTGTGGCACAAAATCGCCAACGGGCGTTCCCCACAAGTCATATTCATCGGCCGCAAAAATTTCAACCCTGACAAAATCACCTGGATTCAGATGATGCCCTTCTGGAATAAACACCATGCCATCAATTTCAGGAGCGTCCGCTTGTGAACGGGCAATCGCGCCCTCTTCATCCACTTCATCCACCAACACTTGAAGGGTTTGACCAATTTTGGCTTGCATTTTTTCCGCACTGATTTGCTGCTGTAATTGCATAAAACGATCAAAGCGGTCTTGTTTAACGTCATCTGGAACGGGTTCAGCCAACTCATTGGCAACCGCGCCTTCTACCGGCGAATATTGAAAACAACCCACTCGGTCTAGTTGAGCTTCTTGTAGGAAGTCCAATAGATGCTGGAAGTGTTCTTCCGTTTCACCCGGGAAGCCCACAATAAACGTGGAGCGTAAGGTTAAATTCGGCACCTGTTCACGCCATTTCTGAATACGCTCTAAAGTCTTTTCAACATTGCCTGGACGCTTCATCGCTTTCAAAACATCTGGATGTGAATGCTGAAGAGGCATATCTAAATAAGGCAGAATTTTGCCCTCGGCCATTAACGGAATCACTTCTTCCACATTGGGATAAGGATAGACATAATGCAATCGAACCCAAAATTCATCCACGCCGCCTAACTCACCCAGCGCTTCAGCCAAACCATACATGGAGGTTTTAGTCGGGCGACCCTCTGCAAAGTCCGTTTTATATTTGACATCCACGCCATAAGCCGCAGTATCTTGCGACACCACTAATAACTCTTTTACTCCGGCTTCTTTTAGACGCTTAGCTTCTGCTAAGACTTCCGCGACCGGACGACTGACCAAGTCGCCGCGCATTGACGGAATAATGCAGAAGGTACAACGATGATTACAGCCTTCAGAAATTTTTAAATAAGCAAAGTGCTTCGGTGTTAGTTTAATGCCTTGTGGCGGAACCAAGTCAACATAAGGGTTATGAACTGGCGGTGGTACAGCTTGATGAACCTGTTCCATCACCAATTCATAAGCTGCCGGCCCCGAAACCGCTAACACTTGCGGATGCGCGGTTTCAATCACCCCTTCCTTCGCACCCAAACAACCTGTGACAATGACTTTGCCGTTTTCTTCTAATGCTTCGCCAATCGTATCTAAAGACTCTTGCACTGCGCTATCAATAAAGCCGCACGTATTCACAATCACCGCATCGGAATCTTCATAGGAATTGGTTAACTGATAGCCTTCTGCTTTCAGTTGCGTCAAAATGCGCTCGGAATCCACTGTCGCCTTTGGACAGCCTAAACTCACAATGCCAATAGTGGGTTGTCGGGACATAGTTTCTCCTAATAGTCACCTTGGCAAAAATCCGTTGCGTACATAAAACGTACATCCCATAAACTTAAGCCAATTCATACAATGGGCACATTTTACCTGATTCCGGGTTACGCTTTTGAAATCTCTATCGTCTGACAGCAAATTTGACCAGGCCTGGTCAATAATGGACTACTGAACTTGGTTAGCACATTTTGTAATTTCATCATATTCCCAGAACTCTACATCATCAGGAATTAAATGTTGATATGTTCTGAGATAATATTGAACCAGTGTTTCATTTCGTTTTGCACTGAAATCACGAAGCACAAACATAATTTTTCGATAGCCAGAGGGAAGAGCAAAAAATAATACATGGCTTCATTCCAAACAGTAAGTTTTGCACTCGGAACGTTATCACCTGATGTCCATTTATGAGATTTGCATTCAACTACTATTTTCTTCTCTAGGCACCCTAAATCAAAGGCATGGTCTTTTTTTAAAGCACTGATCCCAACGGGAACTTTTACATTTAAATCAAGATTCATACCTTGGGATTGAAAAAAGTTTTTTGCTGATATTTCAAAATCTCGTCCAGCTTGAGCGTTTGATGATGACCCAACTCTTTGAAAAGGTTTATTCATAATCAGTTATTGCACTTAGCGGACTGCGGATAAACGGCATATGTCCGTTGAAAATTTATTTTCATAAGGGCTGTCCGCTTAAATGCCTTGTTAATTTCAATTTAGCGGCTTTCTATCCGCGATTAATGCATCCGTTAATGTCACCAAAAGCAGGTATACAAACTTCAATACTTCGTTGTCACCTTCACTACTTTCATCCTCTTCGATGGCGGTAAGCCAAAACCAAGGGTGGTTGCAATTGCACTTCAACTCACTTTCATCGCCCAAGCAAAATTTACCACCACAGTCCCAACACCAAATATGAAAATCCCCACAGACATCGCATTTACCAATAGTAGTAATTGATACTGGAGAAGATGGTGCTCCTATACCCATAGGCGATCCCCAAAGTACTAAACCTCGCTCTTTTCTCCCATTACAACTATCACTTATACAATCATCCCACAGCGAGAGATCGACGTTTTCCAATTCAGAGAGAGCAACAATTTTCAAATTAATATAATCTTGTGCTCTTTTTTTTGCCGCCTCACTATAGCCGTTTGGACATACTAAAATACCCGCTTTTGAAGAGCAGTCCATCATCATTCCATGGAAACTTTCAACGTCTTTAACATTTAGGGGGCGGCTATATTTCTTGGCATCTACAATAACCCTGCGATTTCTATCGTCACCAAAGCGAGAGTCTATTAAGATATCTACTTGCCTAGTCGTTTGACTTAAGCAACCTTTGATTTTGGCATTTGCGATGACCGTGACATCTTGAGATTGATAGTCCTCAGAGCAAAGTTCCGCGATGAAACGCTCATACTTCTTCCAGTCAGTCATGGCCACCTTTGAAAATTAACGCCTCAATAACCGGCGCAGCTTTGCTGCGTCCGGCGCCGAAGGCGCGTAGTTGATTGACTTGTTAGCTGATTTTTTTCCAAACCCATTCATCACCTTTCACCTCATGAACTGTTTTGGAATGACCAACCCACCGTCCTTTCATGTCCTTTGAATCATGAATTTGAAGCTGGAATGCACCAAAATACCCTTTTGGATCATTTTTGTCGTACCAGTCACCAACAAAGTAATCACCTATGACTCTGCCGAATACGACATATGTAACATTCTTGGAAATAAATTCACCATAGCAATACGAGCCCAGCTGTTTTATGTCAGGATGTCCATGACGATCAACCTCTGATTGAAACGATGCGCTATTTGCTGAACCCCAAACTTGATCCCATTTACCGGATATTTGCGTTGGTTTATCACGGAAGAAACCCCTCAAAGGTATCCACGAAAGCCATTTGACAAAAAATTGAGCCAACCGAAAATCAAGCAAAGTTTTCAATACTATAAGAAGCACAAAGGTGATACTTCCGTTTAAAATTGCATTCCAATCTATGCTCATATCTTTCCTTAGCAGCTAACGTCAAAAATCAGACGACGAGTCAGCGGTCGTCTGAATTGTATTGTTAGCTCTAGCTTCACTGATTTTTTGATCTACTTCTTGAGCAAACAGCTCTGCCTTTGAAACCAAACTGGTTACATCTTTCTTGGTAATTAATATTTCTTCGCCCAACTTAGTTTTCCCGTTGCGATGAATAATGTCATGTCGTTTAAGTATTGCCCTGGTGAGATCACCTAAATCTGTTTCAAACTCTATACCCAAGACATCTTTATACATCGGCTTCACTCTTCCCAAGTTGTGCCAAACCACGTCGGCCAAGTATGACTTGGCCTTCTGCTCTATTTCTTCTACTGCTTTATAAATTAAGGAAAGTGGAATTTTTTCCGACTTAAACTCTGGCGTTGATTCAACAAACTTCCTCATCAGGTTGTCGTTTGGAACCACTGACTGAATGAATGCATCTGACAAATATGTTTCAAGCGCAGTTATTACATTTACAAACAAAAGGCGATAAAAACAATTGGCATAAGCCGAATCAATTGGTGTTTCTAGTAGTTTCTCAATATTTAGGATCCCACTTGAGAAGTTATCGTAAAACT
>NZ_PKGB01000016.1 GCF_002848135.1 Hydrogenovibrio sp. SC-1 | reverse complement strand
TATGCCAGTCAGTTACCTTGTTTTAACAAAATAGAACAATCTAGCTTATTTGTTAATTAGGTTCACTTAATATAGGGGCAACCCACTCAACGTCTCGATCTTGATCTAAACGCTCAATTAAATAATCGTAAGATTTTTGTGGTCTAACATCAAAAATGGCCGTAAACCGATTTGGTAATACGGAAACTTTTTTAAATCCATACCGGCCAACCAACTGACTCAGATTCTTTACACGATAAACCTTAATCAAAAACCGCCCATTAATAACTGCGCTCTGGTGCGTCTTTCTATTATATAAAACAGGAACTATCTCCACACTGTGACCATTTACAACCAACTTCTGGGTCGTGCATTGCTCTTGCTTAAAACTTACTGCCGATGTTTTATAAATATACCAAGCTCCATTCCTTTCCACTAACGACCCTAGCTGACCATTTAACAAGGATGGGGAAGATAAGCTAGCAAACCAATCTGGACGAGCTTCATACGCATCTCCAGCCATTTTTGCCACCAGCTGACACGACTGAGTAAAAGCGAAACTTTTGACAGAAACAATCAGCAATACATTCAACACCAAGAATCGAATTCTATTTTTCAAAACTTCCTCACTCAATTATAAATTGTTCAGCCCTTCTATTACTTAGCTGAATCAACTTATTGACTCAGCTAGCAAAAACCTATTGATTATTCTATACTTAATGACGTCCGATTTACGTTTATGACAAAAAAACAAAAGAGGAATCTCATGAAAAAAATCAACATTCTAATGATCGGTCTTGGTCGAGTCGGCGGTAAATTCTATCAAAAGTTTACCACCCTAAACCCTGATCAAGTGGAAATTCTAGCGATCAGTGAACCCAACATGGAAAATGCACTCATTGATGACGCGCTCGACCGAGGCATACCGAACTACCCAAAATATGAAGAGGCTATTGAATACTTCGGATCCGATATAGACATCATTATGGATACCTCAAACCGCCCTGAAATAAAACAAAACATCCGAAAAATACTTCAAGAAAGCGGTAATGAACATAGCGTAATCGTGCCAATGGTCGTTGATTACCTTATTTGGTATCTGCTTCCTGATGCGGAGAACCTTCCACAATCACACCACCATGACATTGGCTATCACTAAACCATACTAGCCAAAATCTAGAAATCACAGACATAAAAAAACCCGCACTAGGCGGGTTTTTTAGAAATATGGTGGCTACACCGGGATTTGAACCTGGGACCCCATCATTATGAGTGATGTGCTCTAACCAGCTGAGCTATGTAGCCAAAAAGATTGCGGTATTATAGAATTTTTATCGGCCTTGTCAACCTTGTAACAGGAGTTTTATCACTTTTTCAGCTAAAATGACCAGGCCTGGTCATTTTAAGCGCGCGATAGCGTTAAACATTAAAACGGAAATGCATTACATCGCCATCTTGAACAATGTATTCTTTACCTTCTAAGCGTTGCTTTCCAGCTGCTTTTGCACCGGCATCACCTTTATAGGCAATAAAATCTTCATAGGCCGTGACTTCTGCACGAATAAACCCTTTTTCAAAGTCGGTGTGAATCACGCCTGCCGCTTGCGGTGCGGTTGCGCCTTTTTTAACCGTCCAAGCTCGAACTTCCTTTACGCCTGCTGTGAAATAGGTTTGCAAGCCGAGTAACTGATAAGCAGCACGAATAACTCGGTTTAGACCAGGTTCTTCTTGCCCCATTTCCGCAAGGAATTCAGCCTTGTCTTCATCATCAAGTTCTGCAACCTGTTCTTCGATTTCCGCACTAATTGGCACCACCACGGCACCTTGTTCCGCAGCAAGCGCTTCAACCTTATCTAACATGGGATTATTTTCAAACCCATCTTCATTCACATTCGCAACATACATCATCGGCTTAATGGTTAAGAGGTGCAAATCTTGCAAGACTTTAAGTTCATCTTCATTCAATTCAACCAGACGAACGAGCTTGCCGTTTTCAACTTCGTGCAACACCTTTTCATAGACAACTTGCTTGGCAACCGCTTCTTTATCACCGCTTTTTGCAACACGCTGTACTTTTTGAACCGCTTTTTGCAAAGACTCCATATCTGCTAGGATAAGTTCCATATTGATAATTTCAATATCTGAAATGGGGTCAATTTTACCGGCGACATGCACAATATCATCATTTTCAAAGCAACGCACAACTTGAACAATTGCATCGGTCTCGCGAATATTGGCTAAAAATTTGTTGCCAAGCCCTTCCCCTTTTGAAGCACCTTCGACCAAGCCTGCGATATCCATAAAATCGACCGTTGCTGATAACACGCGCTCAGGGTTCACAATCTCTGCCAACGCATCTTCCCTTTCATCTGGAACCGGCACTACGCCAACATTGGGTTCGATGGTACAAAATGGATAGTTGGCTGATTCAATCCCTGCATTTGTTAAGGCATTGAACAAGGTCGATTTTCCAACATTGGGTAGGCCAACAATGCCACATTTAATTCCCATTTTGAACTCCTAATAGCGTCATGATTAATTTATTGAATTACTGCGTGTGAAGTTGATGCATTGCCCTTTCCATCTCGCCACTTAGCAGTTCCGGCAAGACGTGTGAAGCATCATAAATTGCATCTTCAATCGCTTGAAAATCCGGTTTAGAGGGTGCACGTAAGACATAATCCACCACTTGATCCTTGTGACCTGGATGCCCAATCCCCAACCGAAGACGATGAAAGGTTCGCGTGCCCAATGCGGCAATGGTGTCACGTAATCCATTATGACCACCATGCCCGCCATTAGACTTAAGCTTGGCAACACCGGGTGCTAAATCAAGTTCATCATGCACCACGAGAATTTCATCGGCTGATATTTTATAGAAATTGGCTAAAGATTGGATAGACTGACCACTTCGATTCATAAAAGTCATGGGTTTAAGCAACCAAACATCCATGCCATTTGACTGAACTCGAGCCACATCACCTAAAAATTTGGTCTCTGGACGAAATTGCACTTGATATTGACGAGCAACTTCCTCCACAAACCAAAAACCCGCATTATGTCGAGTTTGCTCATATTGTTTTCCAGGATTTCCCAGACCAACAATTAGCTTTATACAGGACATATGCGGGCTTTCTGTTATCTTAAACGCTTAAAATTAACGTTTTACTTTGCTGATACCAACAACGGCCTGATCATAATCAGTGTTACCGTGCGTTAACGCGGTTAACTTAACACCAGCAGGAATTTCTAACTCAGATAGACGCAAGTTCTGACCTGCTTCTAAATTAGAAACGTCAATTTCAATTGCAGTTGGTAAATCTTTAGTTAAGCAACTCACTTCAACGCTGGATTGCATGAAAGACATAATCCCACCGATTTTCACACCTGGTGCAACTTCTTTACCAACAAACTTAAGTGGAACACGTTTTACGATAGCTGACTTATCACTTGCACGTTGAAAATCAATGTGAGAAATAAAGCCTGTTGCAGGATGACGCTGTAAGTCTTTAATAATACATTGCTCAGCAACACCTTCGCCTTCTAGCGTTAAAACGGTGTTATACAAATCAACATTTATTCTTAAAGCACGTTCAATTTGATTACTTTTCAAAGCAACTGATTTTGCTTCCTGCTCACCACCATATACGATGGCTGGTACTTTGCCTGCCAGACGAAGACGGCGGCTCGCACCCTTCCCTTCCTCTGTACGCAGCTCTGCTGTCCAAACTTGATCCATTTTAATTACTCCATAAATCTTAGGCGTCGTTCACCTAATAAATAAACCGGGGCAAGCCCCAAAACTCCATGCTCGCGACCAAGCACAGAAACAAAGAGCGGTATTATACCGATTTTTTTTAGAAACAAAAGAGATTAACGTAAGAAAACAAGACCTTAAACTGCCAAAACGACCAGGCCTGGTCGTTTTGACGTGCAATAAGGCCTTTAACGAATAGGCATTAACTCGGAAACTGATTCTTCCTGATGGACACGTCGAATGGTTTCACCGAGTACAGGAGCAACTGAAACGCGACGAATGCGATTAGATTCCATACCCGCTTCGGACAATGGGATGGTGTCTGTTACGACGAGTTCTGTTAGGCAAGAATTATTTATCGTATCAACGGCAGAGCCAGACAAAACGGCATGAACAACATAAGCCGTTACACTTTTTGCGCCATGCTCTTTCAATGCAGCCGCAGCCTTGCAAAGCGTACCGGCTGTGTCCACCATATCATCAACTAAGATACAATCACGACCGGATACATCACCAATAATATTCATAATTTGAGCGACATTCGCTTTTGGACGTCGCTTATCGATAATGGCCATATCACACCCTAGGGCTTTGGCGACAGCGCGAGCACGCACGACACCACCCATATCAGGCGAAACCACCATCATATTATCGCCAGCGATATGACCCGAAGTACGCATGTCATCAACAAGCGTCGGTGAGGCATAAATATTGTCGACCGGAATATCGAAAAATCCTTGGATTTGATCCGAATGCAAATCCACTGTGATCAAACGATCGGCACCGGCAACCGTAATCATATCCGCTGCTAAGCGCGCTGTAATTGGTACACGAGCTGAATGAGGACGACGATCTTGCCGAGCAAAACCGTAATAGGGCACCACTGCGGTAATCCGCTTTGCAGAAGCGCGTTTTAGCGCATCAATCATAACCAGCAGTTCCATTAAATTAACGGCGGGTTCAGGGGTACAGGTAGGCTGTAAAACGTAAACATCTTTTCCGCGTACTGATTCATTAATTTGAACCATAATCTCGCCATCACTAAAGCGGCCGACATCTGCTTTACCTAATGGAATTTCAATCGAGGAGGAAATCTTTTCAGCTAAGCTGACATTTGCGTTTCCGGCAAATAATCGGACATTTTTGTAAGCCATGAATGGCAACTCCTATGGCGAAAACCAGGAAAAAAATGATTTGAAGAATTCAGGGAGGATAATGGCTGGGCTAGCAGGATTCGAACCTGCGCATGACGGGATCAAAACCCGTTGCCTTACCGCTTGGCTATAGCCCAACTGTTTATCGCTGTCATCTAAGACAGGTGCGTATTATCCATTTTAAAAGCCGCAAATCAAGCGTTTTTTACTAAAAAAATTAAGAGACCCCATAATAACAAGCTTTCAATAATATTTAAATGCAAGAAAAACATAATATTGCCAACATCTCTAACCGTCTTATTTCATCAAATCCAGAATTAAAGTTTGTAAAACTTCATTTTGGGGATACTGATTTCGATAGTCAACCCAGAGCTTTTTTGCTTCTTCCTGACGCTCAAGCTTCCAAAGGACATGAATTAAATGAATCAACACTTCTTCATCTACCTGCAATGCCAGTGCGCGCGAAAGGAATTTTTCTGCTTCTTGGTATTGCCCTTGCTGATAGGCCAGCCAACCCCGGCTGTCCAAAATGTAATAGCGATTTGGCGCTAGGGTCAGAGCTTTATCCAACAATTGCTGCGCATAAACGAATTCTCTTTTTTGTTCGGCATAGAAGTAGCCCAATGCATTCATTATTTCGACATCATCGCCATCAATCGCAAGTGCCTGCTTTAGATTCGCTTCATATTGTTCAAACTGAGCTAAATCATAAAACAACATCGCCTGCATCAAATACAGTTCTACTTTTTGATCTTGCAATGCAATAGCCTGATCATAAACCATAATCGATTTTTGCTTTTCACCAGCTTTATTATAAAAGATGGCTTTGGCCTGCAATAATTTCACCTTGTCTGCCGTTTCAGTCACATCTATTGCATCTAACGCCTCAAGCGTTTTGACCAGACCAACTTCGGGATAATCAATTTCGGCCATATGCAATCGTGCATCGAGCAAGTAGTCATGCGTGGTAATTTGCTGAAAATAGCGCTTTGCTTGAGTCAACTGATGCTGTCTTTGCGCCGACACCCCCAAATAATAAAGTGCACTCGAGCGATACGGCAACACGGACTCCAGCTCAATCAACAGTACCTCAGCTTTATCATACGCTTCCCTTTCCAACATCAACAAAGCCGCTGATAACTTAGAAGTGTTTGCATCGGGTTCATTTTCGACCACTTTCAAATAACGCGACTCTGCCAAATCAAATCGCCCAACCTTTACTTCCATTCGCGCATAACGCTCTTGAAACTTCCAATCTTTAGGGTGCGCCTTAATATAATCCGCTAAACGGACCAACCCCAACTCCGATTGCCCCGACTTCAAATAAGCATTCGCCAATAAATAATGGGATTCTCGATAAAGCTGCTGCCTTAACTCAGCGCCCATTTCATTTGAAGTTTCAGAATCAATTTGCGCAATCGTGCTTTCTAACTGCCTAATGGCTAATGCATACTGCTTATATGCTTCTGATGCCATCCCTAACACATAGCGCATGACTAAGCTTTGTGGATACTTCTGGTGTAATTGCTGTAAAAAAGCCGTACCATGCTCAACCGGAACGGCTTGGGTAATACGCACCCCCGTTTCCATCAGAACATGAACTAAATCCTTGCCCGACAATTGCTGAAAGCGTGACCAACTCGAAATAGCCTCTTCAATTCGACCGTCACGCGCCTGCATAATATAGGACGCTTTCCAAGCTAAGGGTTCATCCGGTGAAACATCACGCCACAAAGCGGCCGCAGAAGCAATTGATGCTAAATCATAAGTCGCCATTGATAGTTTAAAAGCTCGCTCAGCCAGCTCCGGTTGTCTCGTTAGCGTTGCGACTTCATGCATGACTGAAAACCCAGTACGCACATCTCCTTTCACCACTAGCATTTCCGCCAACATAACACGATACATTTCTGCAGCGGTCAACTCAATTTTGGACACATCCTTACCGGACTGCTGGGAGTCTTCTGGCTTTGATACGGACTCTGGCTGGGTTTGAGCTGCATCTAATCCGAAAGCAGACTCGACCTTGGGTTTCAGTTGAGCACAACCACTTAAAACCAACCCGATAACCAACAATAGAACCCGTAAAATAACGGGTTTGAATACAACGAATCCAGACAAATCTTTCCCCATAATTTGATAAAAGTGTAAAAACACACTGTAAAACTTGCAATTAAGGCTATAATTTAGCAAAATTACATCCCTTAAATTGCATTATTTTTCTCCTTTTTGGCTAAACGATTCCTTATGAAATTATTTGTTTTGGGTGTAAACCACGAAACGGCACCAGTGGATATTCGTGAAAAAATTTCTTTTTCACCTGAACAAGTACAGCATGCATTGGCTGAACTCAAAGAGCAATCGCTCGCCACAGAATGCGTTATCCTTTCGACCTGCAATCGCACTGAAATTTATGCGACCTTAAATACTGAAGACACCCAATCTATTTACGACTGGCTTCATCAGTTTTTTCAATTGCAGCAACAAAGCATTTCGCAATATCTATACGAATACAATGACTTGGATGCAATCAAGCATATTATGCGAGTGGCAAGTGGGCTAAACTCTCTGGTACTGGGCGAGCCGCAAATCCTTGGTCAAATAAAAGATGCCTTTCAGCTCGCTCACAAAAATGACAGCATTCACCAAACATTACATGCGTTGTTTCAGTGTATTTTTAAGACAGCAAAACAAGTCAGAACCGATACCGAAATTGGATCTAGCCCCGTTTCTGTCGCATTTGCTGCCGTCGCTCTTTCCAAACAGTTTTTTGGGTGTTTAAAAGAACAAAATGCGCTGTTAATTGGCGCTGGAGAAACCATTGAACTGGTAGCGCGACATCTTAAAGAAAATCAGGTTGGCAATTTGATTATTGCGAACCGCACCCTTTCTAAGGCGCACCAACTTGCAGAAACACTGGGTGGCTATGCTATTAACCTCGCAGAAATCAAAGATCACCTGCATGAGGCAGACATCGTTATCGCTTCAACTGCCTGCCCAGATGCCATTATTAAAACCAAGATGGTTGAAAATGCCCTTAAGCAGCGTCGCCACAAACCGATGTTTATGGTCGATATCGCGGTTCCGAGAGATATTGAAGCGCAAGTTGGGGATTTCAGTGACACCTATCTTTATAGTGTCGACGATTTACAAGAGATTATCGAAGAAAACAAACAATCTCGACAAGATGCAGCCTTGGCGGCGGAAGAAATTGTCGATGCTCAGGCGCAAGCTTTTATCAATCAATACAAGGCAACCCAAGTGGTCAGCCCGATCATTCAGAGCTACCGTCAACAGGCCCACGAATTAAAACAGCAGCTACTCAGCGAAACCCACCACCAACTTGAGCTGGGTGCTGATCCCTCAACCCTACTGACGAAGTTAGCCAATCAACTAACCAATAAAATTTTACACACCTCAACCCACAACCTGAATCAAGCAGGGTTAAATGGCGAAATCGAAGTATTAGAGGCCGCAAAAAAATTGTTACTGCCTGATATTGCACCATCCAAAAATTCGATGCAAAAAGAAAACTAACGACTCCCTATGAAACAATCCATTCGCGCTAAGCTTGAAGGCCTGATTGAACGCCTTGATGAAATTAACTACCTCATTTCAGACCCTGAAGTGATCAGCAATCAAAATAAATTTCGTAATTTGAGCAAGGAACATGCTCAATTGACCCCGGTTGTGACCGCTTTTAACGACTTTTTAGCAAATGAATCAGACCTTCAGGAAGCGAAGGAAATGATTAAGTCTGGTGACGCCGAATTAAAAGAAATGGGACAAGAAGAACTCCCTTTGCTTGAGAAAAATCAAACTGCTTTAGAGTCCGAATTACAGAAAATGCTGCTGCCTAAAGACCCCAATGATGATGCGAATATTTTCTTGGAAATACGTGCCGGTACCGGTGGCGACGAAGCAGCCATTTTTGCTGGGGATCTTTTTAGAATGTACAGCCGTTATGCCGAAACCCAACGCTGGCAAGTTGAGATCATCAATTCGCAAGAAGGTGAGCATGGTGGCTTTAAAGAAATTATTGTGCGAATCATCGGGGATGGAGCCTATTCAAAACTCAAATTTGAATCGGGTGCTCACCGAGTACAACGCGTTCCAGCCACCGAAACACAGGGCCGGGTTCACACCTCTGCCGCAACAGTGGTTATTATGCCTGAAGCGGCGGACGTTGAACAAATTGACCTCAACCCTGCCGATTTAAAAGTCGACACCTTTCGTGCCTCCGGCGCAGGTGGCCAGCACGTCAACAAAACTGATTCAGCCATTCGTATTACTCATTTACCAACGGGCACCGTGGTTGAATGCCAAGATGAACGGTCACAACATAAGAACCGTGCCAGAGCCATGTCTTTACTGGCTTCGCGAATTATGGATGAACGTCAGCGTGTTCACGACCAAGAAATTGCGCAAGAGCGAAAAAGTCTAGTGGGGAGTGGCGATCGCTCTGAACGGATTCGAACCTACAACTATCCACAAGGGCGAGTAACAGATCACCGCATCAACTTAACCCTCTATAAGCTTGATGAAGTCATGCAAGGTGGACTTCACCAAGTCATAGATCCACTCATTAACGAATACCAGGCCGAACAACTTGCTAAATTAAGCGATGAAGAGTAAGGCTAGTGCACATCCAGGTTTCATGCGGATTGACCAGGCGTTAGTTCACGCCAAATCAAAACTGTCCACATCCCAATCGGATACCATTGCTTTAGACGCTGAACTATTACTGGGATTTGTCCTCAATAAAAGCCGAACCTATCTTTACACCTGGCCAGAGACGTTGCTGACTGAAGCTCAACACACCCAGTACGAACAGCTATTGGCACAACGTCTTGCAGGCAAACCTATCGCCTATCTGACTGGTGAGCGCGCTTTTTTTGGCTTAGACCTTTATGTATCCGAAGCCACATTAATTCCTAGGCCCGATACGGAAATACTGGTCGAGACCGCATTAGAGAAAATGGCAATTAAAAATGACCAGGCCTGGTCGTTTTGTGACCTTGGAACTGGCTCTGGCGCGATCGCTTGCGCGCTCAAGCACCAACAGCCGAATTGTGACGCGACCGCCATTGATTTCAGCCAAGCGGCCCTGGAAGTGGCACAAAAAAATGCTCAGAGACACCAACTTTGTATTTCGTTTAAACAAGGCGATTGGTTTCAACCTGTGATTGATCAATCTTTTGATTTAATCGTATCGAATCCGCCCTACATTGAAAGCGAAGACCCCCACCTAAACCAAGGCGATGTCCGTTTCGAACCTGAAACAGCATTGGTTTCGGGTTCAGATGGTCTTGAAGACATTCGTAAACTCATTTTTCAAGCACCTATGCATTTAAAAGCCAATGGCTGGCTCATTCTTGAACATGGCTACCAGCAAGCTAAGCCCGTTCAAGCACTTTTTCAGCAAGCCGGATTTAGGCACATTGAAACTCGACAAGACTATGGCCATCGTCCTAGAATAACCCTTGGACAAATGTAATTTTCACCCGAAATTTTTTATGGAAGTCACACCCCCACCATGAATAGCCAGAAAACTGAACTGAATGATGACGAACTTAGCCGGTACAGCCGCCAAGTATTACTCTCTGAAATTGACTACCAGGGCCAGCTGACACTATCTCAATCTCATGCGGCGATCATTGGTCTCGGCGGGTTAGGTTCTCCCGCAGCACTCTATTTAGCCGCAGCAGGCATTGGTACCCTTACATTGGTAGACTTTGATACCGTTGATGACTCTAACCTACAGCGCCAGATCATTCACACTGAGAACCAACTAGGACAAGCCAAAGTAATTTCTGCCAAAAAACAACTAGAAGATTTAAATCGACATATTCAAATACACACAATCAGCCATCAACTCAACGAAACCGAACTCAATGACTTGGTACAGCAAGCCGACATCCTATTGGATTGTACCGACAACTTTACCAGTCGCTATGCTCTGAATAAGGCCTGCTTTCAGCACAAAAAGCCCTTAGTTTCTGGTGCTGCAATTCGTTGGGAAGGACAATTAACCACCTACGATTTTAGGGTTGAAAATACGCCCTGCTACCAATGTCTCTACAAATCATCATCAACAGAAAATGAAACCTGTAGCCAAAATGGTGTCGTTGCGCCTTTAGTTGGCATGATTGGTTCCATGCAGGCAATGGAGGCCATTAAAGCCCTGTTGAAACTGCCTACACTAACAGGAAAATTGATGATAATTGATGGTCTTACGATGCAAATCCGCACCTTAAAACTACCACAAGATCCGCAATGCCCAACCTGTTCTTAAGGTCGAATGCTATTTGATCGAGCGGCAGGTATTTGCGCAGCAGTGGGTCTGCTGTTTGAAGACGCTTCAGGGAGCTTTTCTTTAGCTTTCTTATCCACCAGGATAATAACACGACGATTTAATGATCGACCATAAGCCGTTGAATTGGGCGCGACGGGTTCATTATCCGCTTTCCCTTCAATCGTCACCAACCCGGCTTCAACCCCCATATAAATAAAGGTACGAGCGATGGTTGCCGCTCGAGCGGCAGAAAGCTCCCAGTTTGATGGGAATTGTAAATTATTAATCGGAATACTATCGGTATAACCGGTAATCGTTAGCCCTTGTTCACGGCCAGCCAAAGACTCACCCAATTGTTCGAGTTGCTCACGGGTACTATCGGTAATTGACGCGCGACCACTTTCAAAAAAGCTATCCGATCGCAAAGTAATTTTGGTGTAGTCCTCAGTTTCTTCAACATCGATATCCTTGGGATCAACTTCAGACAAGACTTCCTTAATTTCATCAGTGGTAATCGGCTGTTTTAACTCGGCAATCGGTTCAATAGAGTCAGTTTGAACGTGTTTACCGGTAATCTCTTCCACAAGGACATCACCAGAGGTTCCCGCCCCCATTAAGCCATTCACAAATGCTTTACGCTTGTCCGTATCCACAATGGACAACAGCCACATGACCAAGAAGAACACCATCAAGGTCGTCATTAGGTCGGCTAGAGCGATTTCCCAAGCGCCGCCCTCATCATGTACATCATGGTCATCCTTTCTTGACATTATTCATTTCCTGACCGAGTTATCTCAAATTCGGGCGGCACTCGTTGCCGACCGACTTCAAAAGCTAATGCAGGAGAAACCCCATAAGAAAAGGCGAGTAAAAAAGACGCTACCACAGAAAACATCGCCTTATCCTGGCGAATCATAATTTCAACCGCATGGGTGAACGGGGCGATCACCGAAAATGCAAAGAATATCCCAGTCAAGGTACCGACTAATGCGGCACCAATTGATGTCCCGATCAGAGACACATCCATATCGCCACCGAGCAAATTCATTGTCAAGATGACCCCCATTACCGCCGCAATAATCCCGAAACCAGGCATCAAGTTAGCAATTTTTCCTGTCGCTTTCGGAACTTCCATCATAGACTGATAAACATCATGAATCTGATTATCTAGATAGTTTTCAAAATTAAGTGACTGCGGTGGGTTTAAAAGCAGAAAGCTAAAATTATCAACAATAAATTTCTTCAACTCCCGATGCTTCATAATAAGCGGGTATTTGGTAAAAATAGTACTGTTGTCAGGATCCTCCATATGCCGATCCAATGCCAAAAGACCGTCTGCACGTACTAATCTGGCCAAATCATCTAACAAACTCAGCACTTCAACATAGGTTTTTTTATTAACCCGCCCCCCACTGAAAAAACGCCCAGTAAACACCAGTGTTTTTTTCCAGATATAAACAGGTGTTGAACTTAAAAATACACCTAATCCAAGCCCAAGTATCACCAACAATTCAGCAGGATGCCATAATGAACCAAGCGATCCGCCGGACCAGATAAATCCGCCGACGGAACTCCCAATAATGATGAGTATTGCAATAATTTTTGAAATCATAATGGCTACTTTTCAACCGTATTCTATAAACTAGCCGAATACAAGCAATATCAATACCAACTGGATGGATATTATTCTTGGAGTCGTATCTGTGTACATTTCTTTAAAGTTCTAGGCAAAGGAATCCCGCGTTTTGCCCGATTTGCGTAAGCTTCTTCAATCGCACTGAGACCAAACGACTTCGCATAATCTCCTGCCACCAACTCGATCTTTTGGCCAGGTGAGAAGGCAAACACAGCCGTAACCTGACAATTTTTTGGCAACTGAATTAACTTATTGCCCTTACCTTTTGCAAGTTCCGGCAATTCCTGTCCATCAAACACCAGCAGCCTAGGCTCATCGGTCGCAACGGCAATCCAGTCTCCTTGCTGATATGCTGCAGGAGGCAATAGGGCTCCTCCTTTAGGTAAGGTCATCACCGCCTTTCCTGCTTTGTTTTTTGAGATCAAATTCGCTAACTGAGTAATAAAACCATAGCCACCACTGGAGGCCAAAACGACCTTTTCTTCGCCAGCTCCCAGTAAAACCTGGGTAAACTGAGCACCTTTCGCTAAACTGAGTCGTCCGGTTAAAGGTTCACCATGACTTCTTGCAGACGGTAGCGTATGCGCTGCCACACTATAAGCTCGTCCCGTAGAATCTAAAAAGATCGCCATTTGACGACTTTGCCCTGATACCTGTGCTCGGAATGCATCTCCGGATTTATAACTGAGAGAACGACCATCAACATCATGCCCCTTCGCAGCTCTAACCCAACCATTATCCGATAACACCACTGTAATTGATTCTGAAGGTAACAAATCTTGTTCGCTAAGCGCCTGGGCCGCTGGGGCATCTAGAATCAAAGACCGGCGCTCATTACCATACACATCCGCATCTGCTAATAATTCTTTTTTCACCAAGGTTTTCATTCGAGCTGAACTAGCCAACGTCTTTTCAATTTTTTGGCGCTCTTTTTCCAAGTCTTCCTGCTCAGAACGAATTCGCATCTCTTCTAATCGAGCAAGATGACGTAGTTTTAATTCTAATACGGCCTCTGCTTGAATTTGCGACAAACCAAATCGTTCAATCAAAACCGGCTTGGGGCGGTCTTCTTCACGAATAATGGCAATCACCTCATCAATATTTAAAAAAGCGATCAACAAACCATCCAGGATATGCAACCGTGCTAACACTTTATCTAAGCGATACTGTAGCCGCCTACGAACAGTTTCTGTCCGAAACACCAACCACTCGGAAAGCATGGTTTTTAAGCTTTTTACTTGTGGACGGCCATTGAGACCAATCACATTCAAATTCACTCGGTAGCTTTTTTCAAGATCCGTAGTTGCAAACAAATGCAACATTGCCATTTCGGCATCCACTCGCTTGGATCGTAATTCGATGACCAATCGAACGGGATTCTCATGATCCGATTCATCTCGTAAATCCACCACCATTGGCAGTTTTTTAGCCCGCATCTGTGACGCAATCTGCTCTAATATTTTTGCCCCTGAAACCTGGAAAGGCAACGCATCAATGACCACGTTCACGCCATCCTCAACAAAATAGCGCGCTCTTTGACGAATCGAACCACTGCCCGATTCATAAAGTTTTAAGCGTTCTGCCTTAGGCGTAATAACCCATGCATTATTTGGATAATCGGGCCCTTGAACATGATCACACAGTTGCTCAACGGTTAATTGATCATTCTCTAACAATGCAATACAGGCTGCCACCACCTCATTTAAATTATGCGGTGGGATATCGGTCGCCATCCCGACGGCTATCCCTGAAGTGCCATTCAACAATACGTGTGGCACCCTTGCTGGCAAGACCGAGGGTTCCTCTAAGCTCCCATCAAAGTTCGCCACCCAATCAACGGTTCCTTGGGCGGCTTCTTCCAACAGAACATCACTAAATTTTGACAGTTTAGCTTCGGTATAACGCATCGCTGCAAATGATTTTGGGTCATCAACCGACCCCCAGTTACCCTGACCATCAACCAAAGGGTAACGAAATGAAAAAGATTGAGCCATCAGCACCATCGCTTCATAACAAGCCGAATCGCCATGTGGATGGAATTTACCTAAGACATCCCCAACCGTTCTTGCCGATTTTTTATGCTTGCCGGTTGATTTCAATCCCAATTCAGACATGGCAAATATGATACGACGTTGTACTGGCTTCAAACCATCCCCAATATGCGGCAAGGCTCTATCCAAAATAACGTACATCGCATAGTCTAAATACGCTTTTTCTGTAAACTGTGCGACCGACTGTTGCTCTATCCCTTCATAATTAATCATTTGCTGACTCATTTCTTTCTCTTAATTGATTCAGTTAAACTTATTTCTGCATCTTTCCGATTGCACAAGATACATAGGACTTTGCTTTGGCACCCATTGCGCCTAACCCTTCAACCATTCCAACCTCTGGATAACCTTGTTTAAGCAAACTGAGCTTCACAGGCTCCTTTAACGCTTCTGTCGCTAAAGTACAGCTGACTTTTCCAGCCTCGATATCAACTTGGGCATCGCTCACCCCCTCCAAACTGTTTAGCTGGTTTTGAATGCTGTTAGCGCAACCACCACATTTTATATTTTCCACTACGACTTCAAAATACATGATTACCTCCTAGTGACAATATGAATCAACTCAAGTCACCACATTTGAATAAACCAACAACCTGCACAAACAGTCATTTTAGAACGGATAATTTATTCCCAAATTGGTTCAGTTACTTTATCATAGCGGTTTCGGAAATAAACTTAAAAGGTTAAACCGCCCTATGATACAACCAACTTTTGACATCGATAAAAGAAATGCCGAAAGAGTTTCAACCGAACGCCCAATTACCGTCCAATCTAATCAATCAACCATTACCGCCAAAATGATCGATTTATCCTTAGTCGGCATTGGGGTTCTCAGTGAGAAGCCTATTTTAGAAGGGAATGAAATTCAAATTACGTTTTCCCTGCCAAATATTAATAATAAAGAGCTTGTCTTGTGTGGCATTGCCACTCGAACTGCCCACGTTCAACACCAATACTTAATTGGCATACAGTTTAAAGACCTCTCTAACTACATTCAATCTGTCATAAATGATTTTATCCACTCCCACCAACGCTACCAGTAAACACCCATGATTCTTCGGGGGTGCCTACACGAGCAATCAAATACTGTTTAGATGCCAAAACCAGCATGCAAAACAACAGGTAATCTAAAAACGGCTATCAACATAAATCAATAGCTGTTTCGATTTCAGCTAATTTAATGTGTTTCCAAATAGGATCAGTTAATTTATCATATCGGTTTAGACAATAAACGTTAAAGGTTAAACCTTCGCTATGACTCAGCCCACTTTTGACATTGAGAAAAGAAATGCCGAAAGAGTTTCAACCGAACGCCCTATCACTCTACAACTTGCTCAAGCAACCATTACCGCTAAAATGATTGACCTATCGACGATCGGGGTCGGCATTCTAAGTGATACCTTGATTGAAAAGGGAAATGAAATACAACTCATCTTTTCACTCCCTAACATCAATAACAAAGATATCATTCTATGCGGCATAGTTGCTCGAACGGCACATGTACAACACCAATATCTTATTGGTGTTCAATTTAAAGATGCCTCGAATTATTTAACCTCTGTTCTCGATGACTTTGTCCGAAAACACTTACACGACCAATAAGAAGCGCCTATGCTATTTCAATCACCATCCGTTGCTACCGATAGACACATTGAATTAAAAGGTCATACTGTCACGGCACAAGGTCGGTTGAAAGCCATATCCAAAACCGGAATTGAAGCTGAGTCAAACAAAAGAGCTTCTGTCGGTACTCGATTGGAAGTCTTTTTCGAACTCCCAGCGCTCAAGATATTTAATGATATGGACTTATTCGGCTATGTTAGAGCGGTGCATGATACCCCCAATGGGTACTCTTTAGCCATCGAATTTATCGAAACCACGCCACATGAACAAGCGATTATTGAAGACTTTATAAACTATAAAAAACGGCTTCATGAGTTAAGCTTAAAAACCAAACCGAAATAACCATCAAACCAGCCTTACGAAACGTCTGCTAAATCCCCTTTTTGCTCCAACCAAACCTTACGGTCTGCCGAACGCTTTTTAGCCAATAGCTTATCCATAATCAAATCGGTTTCTTCTACCGGCATGCTCAATTGAATCAATCGTCTAGACTCCGGCATCATGGTTGTTTCCCTTAGCTGCTTAGGGTTCATTTCTCCTAAGCCCTTAAAGCGCGTCACCTGAATTTTGCCTGGAATTTTTTCAGATTCAATACGGTCGAGAATACCGGTTCTTTCAGACTCATCCAAGGCATAAAAAACCCGCTTACCAACATCAATCCGATACAAGGGCGGCATAGCGACATAAATATGGCCTTGCTCAACCATCTTAGGGAAGTGTTTTACAAATAGCGCACAAATAAGGGTCGCGATATGGGCACCGTCTGAATCGGCATCCGCTAAAATACAAACTTTTCCATAGCGCAGCCCAGAAAGATCATCCGATCCAGGGTCAACGCCAATGGCCACACTGATATCGTGAATTTCATTGGAAGCCAACACTTGGCTGGAATCGACTTCCCAGGTATTGAGAATTTTACCCCGCAACGGCATAATCGCTTGAAAGTTTTTATCTCTGGCTTGTTTTGCTGAGCCACCGGCAGAATCCCCTTCTACCAAAAACAATTCTGTACGCGTTAAATCCGATTCCGTGCAATCCGCAAGTTTACCGGGCAAAGCTGGACCAGAGGTGATTTTTTTACGAGTCACCTTCTTGGCTTTCTTGTTTCGATTATGTGCATTATTAATGACTATTTCAGCAATACGTTCGGCCGCTTCAATATGCTGGTTCAACCAAAGACTCAAACTGTCTTTAACGACCCCAGAAATAAATGGCACGCATTCTCGTGAGGAAAGACGTTCTTTGGTTTGACCAGCAAACTGCGGTTCACGCACCTTGGCTGACAGCACAAACGCCACATTTTGCCACACATCTTCCGGCGTGACTTTCACCCCTCTCGGTAACAGATTTCTAAATTCACAGAATTCACGAATGGCATCTGTCGCCCCCGCGCGCAAACCATTGACGTGGGTTCCGCCCTGCGGCGTAGGAATCAAATTGACATAACTTTCCAACAACGTTTCTGAAGGCTCCACCAGCCAGGCGATTGCCCAAGAAACGCCTTCATTCTCTGCATTGACTTCACCGACAAACCCATCACTAGGAACATACTCCCGCCCCAATAATGCTTGATTCAAATAATCTCTCAATCCGTCTTCATAGCACCATTCATCACTTTCCTGACTGGCTTCATCAAAAAAAGAAACCTTCAATCCAGGACTTAAAACGGCCTTAGCTCTCAGTAAATGTTTTAATTTAGTCAATGCATATTTTGGCGTGTCAAAAAAACTCGCATCTGGCCAAAAGCGTAATTTTGTGCCGGTATTCTTTTTGCCAACCTTGCCTTCCTCAGACAAAGGTTCGACCACGACACCATTTTCAAACGCAATCTTATGGAGCTTGCCAGCCCGTTTAATTTCAATCTCAATCCGTTTAGAGAGGGCATTAACGACTGAAACCCCAACCCCATGTAAGCCCCCGGCAAATTGATAGGCTTTATTGGAAAATTTCCCCCCTGCATGCAATTTGGTGAGAATCACTTCAACGCCTGAAATGCCTTGCTCCGGGTGAATATCCACCGGCATACCGCGACCATCGTCTTCAACACACATAGACCCATCCGCATAGTGTGTTACCGACAATTGTGTTGCATGGCCTGCTATCGCTTCATCCACACTATTATCAATGACTTCTTGTGCCAAATGATTTGGCCGTGTGGTATCGGTGTACATGCCAGGTCTTTTTCGAACAGGATCCAGTCCGGTTAAAACCTCAATTTCCGAAGCATTATATTTTTCACTCACTTGGTGACTCTCCCAGTCGTCAGAAATTCTATTTGCGTCTATCTAAACGTAATAAAGACAAGGCGCTATATTACCCCGTAACACATTTGGATTCAAACCACTTACCGAGTACAATTTTAACCTCGTCGTCACCAGAGCTTCATTAAAACGCCCAGGCCTGGTCATTTTTACTCTGCTTAAAGGTTTCTCATGCCAAATAAACCCATTCAACTCACGCCTTCCTGGTTAAATGTTTTAGCACCGGAATTTGAAAAACCCTATATGCGACAGTTAAAACAGTTTTTGATCGCTGAAAAGCAGGCTGGCAAACAAATCTTGCCCAAGTCTCAGCTTTGGTTTAATGCTTTAAACTCAACGCCATTCGAAAAGGTGAAAGTGATTATTTTGGGACAGGATCCTTATCCAACACCAGGCCATGCGCATGGGTTAAGCTTTTCAGTATTGCCGGATGTTCAGCCGTTACCAAAATCGCTGCAAAATATTAATAAAGAATTACAAACCGATTTAAATATCAGTAATCAACACAGTGGCTATTTACAACCTTGGGCCGACCAGGGAGTATTACTACTCAATTCAGTGCTAACGGTCGAAGCAGGTAAACCCAACTCTCATCAAAGCCGAGGATGGGAAACCTTTACAGATGCCATTATTGAATCATTGGCAACTCAGAAAACACACTTAGTTTTTATTTTATGGGGGGCTTACGCTCAGAAGAAAGGACAAATTATCCCAAAGGATAAACACTTCATTATTCGAAGTCCTCACCCCTCGCCTTTATCAGCTTACCGTGGTTTTTTTGGCAGTCGTCCCTTTTCACAAACCAACGCCTATCTGCAACATCACCAACAGACGCCGATTGACTGGCAACTGCCTAAATAAACCTATCTAGTGTTTTTTAAATCGGATCGGCCACTTTGTGAGGCCTTTTCGAAGGTTGCAGAAATCAAAATTTGCACTCGTCTATTTTGTGCTTTACCTTGAAAGCTGTCATTATTGACCTTAGGACGGTGTTCTCCATAGCCCGCCATACCAAATAACGATTGATCAAGCTCACTGGCATTAAACAAAATCTGCATCACCGCTTGAGCTCGCATGGTACTGAGAAACCAGTTATTCCGTAATGCAGAGTTTGGGTCAATTGCATCACTATCCGTATGCCCTTCAATGGCGATTTCCGGCCGCCAGATCAGGTCGTCGGATTCCATATAGTTTTGAACATAATCGGGCATTTCACTCGGTTGAATCTTAAAGAGTCCCATCATTTTGAGCCTTTTACCAACCCGATTTAATTCGGCCTCAAAAGCTGGCGAAGGCTCATACCCCCCTTTCAAGAACGCATTGGGATTATTGACATTAATCATTGCACCCTGCATTTGATAATCGATTTCGACAAACTGAGCACTTTGCATCTCGTCTGCTAGGCCGTCATACACCATTTTTAACTGAATATCACTCCAGCGTTGCACCTTCGTGATTTCCCCTTTATTCAATACGATCATCATAATAAAAAAGGTAATCAATAAAGTGAGCACATCACCAAATGAAAATAGCCAAGCAGACCGTGCTTTTTCAGATCTAACCGTTGACATCGTCTATCGCCTCTGGAATCACTTGTGGCACGATATAGATTTCAACTCGACGGTTTTCTGCGGCAAAAGGATCCTGCGGGTTCAAAGGGTAGAAAGGGCCGTAACCTGCTATCGCGAATTGCCGGCTCGGAAGTTGTGTGTAGATTCTAAGCAACTCCATAATGGCATAGGCACGCAACGCACTCAATTCGTAGTTTGATCGATACATCCCTGCACCCGTCATGGGATTGGCATCCGTATGCCCCTCAACACGAACCGTCACAACAAAGTCATCGCCCGGCTCTCGTAAGGTCGCAACCCAATTTGGATAGCGTTGCCGAACCGTCTCCAGTTGCATTCGATTGAGTAATTCGACTAGGCGGTTAACATAAGGCATGTAGCGTGGATTGACCCTAGCTCTAGCAGACATAAATAACGGTGTTTCTTCAAAAACCTCTGAAGCAATCGTCAACCGAATCCCTTTGGTCAGCGTGTTTTCAGTATGCAGCCAACTCAGCCCCATGCGCTCTTTTTCAAAGTTAATTTCTTGGTAAAGGCTATTCACAAGACGCTGATAATCCCGTTTTTTGGCATTGGTTTCAACTTCAATCATCGCGACAATCAGCACAAAAAAAGCTAACAGTGCTGTAAACAAGGCCACAAAAACCAGTTGCCACGATTTATTGCGGCGTAATTGTCTAAGTGCTTGGCCTTCCTGTGATTGAATAATGTCTTGCGCTTTCATCGGCGCCTCGCCTAGGCCGCATCAGCCAGTTTTTGTTTGGTTTTCTCATTTAAAAAGGCCATCATGCTTTCTCTTAACAGCAGTGGCGATTGCTCTTGTTTTAAACCCAACACCCCAAAAATCAAAATTTCGTTTTTAAATATTTCCGCATCAGACAATACCTTTAACTTCCCTGCGGAAGGAATGAATACAAAGTTAGCAAATAAAACGCCATAGAAGGTGGTTACCAGAGCTAACCCCATCCCTTGCAACAAGTTAGCAAGCATATTATCTGTACCGCCCGAAAAGGCAGTAGGGTCGGTCGGAGCCATTTGAGCCGTCATCATCATAATTAACCCCATTACCGTTCCCATCATGCCAAATGCAGGCGCATATGCGGCCATATTATTGAACATATCTTGGCAAGTCAGATGACGTAGTCGCATCGAATTTAAACGGTTTTCTAAACTATTACGGAGCAGATCAATATCTCGATAGACCATCATCTCTGATATCGAAAACCTCAGGAAAGGATCAGAAAGCAAGTCAATTTCACGCTCAACGCCTAAAATGCCTTTTTTCTGGACAATATGACTTAGATAGAGAATTTGCTCAATGGCTTCATTGTCGGAAGGCGGTTCTGAAAAAAAGATTTTACCTAAACCATTAAACGCACAACCCATTTGACTTAAAGGATAGTTGATAAAGGTTGCCGCAAAAGTGCCGCCCAGCACCACCAACAACCCCTGCCAATTAAAAAAAGCCATGAGTATCTGACCTTTTTCAAAGTCAAACATACTCATACCAACAATAATCAGTCCTAAAATGACGCCAATGAAGGTTGCCAATTTACTCATTTATTATCAAAGTGCTTTTGCCGACTTAAACTGCCTCCTTTTTAGGAGGTCTATGAGGCGCAAACAACCATTCCTCTGTTTTTTGATTAATTTCTGCAACCGATAAAGCTGCAACATCCAGTGGTGGACTGATATAAACGTCAATCGTTCCTGGTTTTTTTATAAAACTATTTTTAGGCCAACAACTGCCAGCATTATGTGCAACCAAGTAAACGGGGGCCAACGCCTTTTTTGCCAACATAGCGCCACCGGACTTAATGTCGCCCGGCACCCCCGCAGGCATTCTCGTACCTTCGGGGAAGATGACAACCCACACCTGATCGTCAATCCTTTGACAGCCTTCCGTGACCACTTGTTTAATCGCCTTGCGACCAGCGTTCCGATCAATCGCAATCGGACTCAGCATCGCCAGTCCCCAACCAAAAAAAGGAATTTTAAGTAGTTCCTTTTTCAAAACGAAGGTCAGTTGCGGGAAAATTGCTTGAAACGCGAACGTTTCCCATGCCGATTCGTGTCTAGCAAAAACCAAACCAGCCTTAGAAAAATCAATATTTTCTGAGCCAAATACACGATATTTGACCCCACAAGTCCATCGCAACCATACAATACAAAACCGCGCCCAGTAATGGATAAAGCGATAGCGGACCTGGTGAGAAAAAGGATACAGCAACAACCCAAACACCGAAAAAAAGATTAAGGTGGTTATTTGACCAATCGAAAACACCAGTGAGCGCAATAAATAAATCAATTTCATAACCAATTTTCCTTTACGGCTGCTGCCAAGGACTCATAGACAGGAACACCTTGCAGCTCAGGTGCCTTAGAAGCCAGCGTTCGCATCCCCTTTCCGGTTTTAACCAAAAAAGGGCGCATCTGATGGGCTTTCGCCACACGGATGTCGGCCAATGAATCGCCCACCATTGGTTGTCCTTTTAACGCACAGCCAAATCGGTTTTCGATGGCTCTCAACATGCCCGTTTGCGGTTTACGACAAGGACTTAAATCCTCAGCGACATACGGTGAGTAACTAATCCAATCCACACTGACCGAATGCGATTTCAATAACGCTTGAAACTTTTGATGCATCGCATGCAAAGTTTGTCGATTGTAATACCCTCGTCGAATGCCAGACTGATTCGTCGCAATCGCTACGGTCCAACCGCGTTGTTTCAGCACGGCTATGGCTTCAAGACTTCCTGAAATTGGATGCCATTCATCCGGGTGTTTAATATAGTCATCGGAGTCTTCATTGATGACGCCGTCCCGATCTAACACAATGATTTTCATAGTAGGGTTTATTCCTTCAAACCAGTAAAAAAATAACCAGGCCTGGTTATTCTTGACTTTTTAAGCTACCAATAACTGGGAAAACAAAACAAAACGGACTCAACAGCAAGCAATGCTGTGAGTCCGTCAATAAATCCGAGCATGCTTTGTTCAACACCTCGAAAAGTCCTGTTTAGGTTATGACAACCTTGAAATATCTGCCACTTGTCTAAATAGTTGATAAATCTGGTTGAGTAAAGCCAGTCGATTGAGTTTGACCGCTTCATCCTCCGCCATCACCATCACACCATCAAAGAATGCATCGACTGGCTGACGAATGGTTGCCAATAACTGCATTGCGCTAGTATAGTCTCGCTCTGCAATTTTCGTGCTGACCGATTCACGCAAGGCATCCAATGCGCTAAACAATTGCTGTTCAGCCGCTTCCGAAAACAGTTCGGCAGAAACCTCTTCCGGTAACGCCACCGTCACTTTTTTCAGAATATTCGCAATACGCTTATTGGCAGCGCTGAGACTGGCGGCTTCTTCCATATTGCTAAACTGGCAGACCGCATCAATCCGTTTTGCAAAGTCCAATGGATGTGATGGCCCACAAACACGAACTGCCTCAAACTGCTCGGCACTCACACCTTGGTCCGCATAATACGCTTTTAATCGACTGATAATGAACTCATAAATATCCATTACCAAAGTATCATTGACATCGATATTTGCTTGCAATTCAAGACTATAACGAATCATTAATTGCAAATCTAAATCCAACGCTTTTTCAATAATAATACGCACCAGACCCAAGGCCGAACGGCGCAATCCAAACGGGTCCTTATCTCCAGTAGGAATCTGACCAATGCCGTAAATACCGGTAATGGTATCTAGCTTATCGGCAATCGCCAGAGCTTGGGAAACTGCACCATTCGGCAGATCATCGCCGGCGAAACGAGGTTGATATTGCCCATCCAGAGCTTCAGCCACGCGGGTATCTTCGTGTTGGGCTTGTGCATAATACCGTCCCATGATGCCTTGAAGGTCTGGGAACTCTCCGACCATTTCTGTCATCAAATCACATTTAGATAAGCGTGCCGCTCTTTCTAGGATTTCTGCACTTTCACCTAATGACCGTCCAACTTTGACCACTAAGGTTTCCAAGCGCTCAGTCTTGTCATATAGGGTACCAAGCTTCTGCTGAAACACGACAGTTTTTAATCGAGGCAAGAAATCATCTAATGGTTGCTTTCGATCCTGATTCCAAAAGAAAGTGGCATCCGCCAATCTTGGTCGAATCACGCGTTCATTACCGTGTTTTACGGAATCTGGATTCACACTTTCAATATTCGAAACCGTAATAAATTTCGCCATCAAACGGCCATTGCCATCTAAAATATGGAAATACTTCTGATGGCCTTTCATCGCTGATATTAAGGCTTCTGGCGGCACCGCTAGGAAACTTTCATCAAACTCTCCTACTACCGCCGTCGGCCATTCATTTAAAGCGGTGACTTCCTCTAATAAGTCGTCATCCACTTCAGCAACACCTCCCACTGCTTTTGCCGCGGCTTCAACTTGCTGACGAATAGCGGCTTTGCGTTCGGCAAAATCTGCTTGAACATAGCCTTTTTGTTTAAGCGCGTCGACATAGTCAGTTGGCTGTTCAATGCCAATTGCACCAGGGGCATGAAAACGATGTCCATAAGTTTGATTCGATGCGGTGTGTCCCAATATCGTAGCTGGCACAACCTGATTCCCTAACAGCATCAGAACCCAATGCACAGGGCGCACAAACTCGACGTCCGAACTTCCCCACCGCATCCGCTTAGGAATGGGTAACTGGCTCAGTGATTTGTTGACAATATTCGGCAATAATTCTGCGGCCATCTGTCCTTTTTGGGCTAGGTGGTAAACCATCCAAATGCCTTTATCGGTTTCAATTTCCGATAGGTCAGAAACCTCTGCGCCACAACCTCTTGCAAAGCCCAGCAAGGCTTTAGTGGGTTCCCCCTCGGCATCAAACGCGGCTTTTTTTGCTGGCCCTTTACGCTCAACCGTTTTATCAGCTTGTTTGGTTTGTAACGCTTTAACCATCACGGCTAAACGACGGGGGGATGCAAAAGCGGTCACTGTTTCAAAACTTAACTCTGCTTCCTCTAGCCCGAGTGTGATACCCTTCATAAACGCATCAGAAAGGGTTTTTAACGCTTTTGGCGGAAGTTCTTCGGTTCCAATTTCAACTAAAAAATCTGCTGTATTCATTGTCATATTATTTCCCCTCCGCTTCGACTGTTTTTACCAAAGGGAACCCAAGTGTTTCACGTCCTTCATAGTAAGCTTCCGCAATTTGTTTGGCCATATTGCGCACGCGACCAATAAATCGAGCTCTTTCTGTCACACTAATCGCATGCCTTGCATCTAATAAATTAAAGGCATGAGAGGCTTTCAATACCTGCTCATATGCGGGTAAGGGTAACTTATCAGACACCAATTGACTGAACGTCGCTTCACATTCATCAAAAGTTCGAAACAGAATATCGGTATCGGCTTTTTCAAAGTTGTAGGTCGACATCTCCACTTCATTTTGATGGAACACATCGCCATAGGTCACTTTGCCAGCTGGGCCATTCACCCAGGTCAAATCGTAGACACTATTGACCCCTTGCAAATACATAGCAATTCGCTCTAGGCCATAGGTTATTTCTCCAGTGACTGGACGACACTCTAACCCGCCAACCTGCTGAAAATAGGTAAACTGGGTCACTTCCATGCCATTCATCCAGACTTCCCAGCCTAACCCCCAAGCACCTAAGGTTGGCGATTCCCAGTTATCTTCCACAAAACGAATATCATGCTCTAATGGGTCAATGCCTAACGCTTTTAATGAATCCAAATACAAGTCTTGGATATTATCAGGCGATGGCTTTAACATCACCTGAAACTGATAATAATGCTGCAGTCGATTCGGGTTTTCACCATAACGACCATCCGTGGGTCGCCGACAAGGTTGCACATAAGCTGCTCGCCAAGGCTCTGGCCCAATTGACCTTAAAAAAGTCGATGGGTGAAAAGTCCCTGCTCCCATCTCATTATCGTAAGGCTGCATAATCACGCAGCCCTGCTCCGCCCAAAAGGCTTGAAGCGTTTGGATCAGTCCTTGAAATGTTGAAATATCGGTTGCCGCATTATTTGACACTGTTGATTCCTGTTCAATAAATTATAAGTGGCCTTTCTCTCCTTTGAGAGTCGCCATACACTTGAAAGTAACGTAAAATAGCGACAATTATAACAAGTTACGAATAAAAAATATGCCTGAAGCCCTTGAGATTGATGCAACTGGTTTAAAATGTCCAATGCCAGTGATTAAACTGCAGCAACAGGTCCGTCGCTGTGAGCCGGGTCAACTCTTAAAACTGCTTACCACGGATAAGGCCGCTGAAAAAGACGTTCGAAGTTGGTGTCGCCTGAATAGACATGATTTTTTAAGCATCGAAACCCTCTCTCAACATCAGTTATTGACCATTAGAGTCAACGCAAAAGAAAGTTAGTCGACTACTTTAAAGTGGGACTAGCAAAGGAAGATTGGTTTAAAAGGCTTAAATATCAAGTGATTTTCAGTATAATTTAAGAATTATCAGCCAAAATATCAATCAAACCAACTAAAGCGAACCTTAGATATTGTGAGCCGTTACAAAACACTAATGCATTTTTTGCTACTTTTTATTTCCGTATCTTTGTTAGCAATCCAATTTGCTACGGCATCTGAATCACCTCAAAAAACATTGATGCCACTTCCTCCATTGGCAAAAGTTATCTCTACTGAACCCCATAAGACTGAAAAACACTGGCAAAAGCAGACGATTCAAGTTAAGCCCAATGGTTCCCTTTCTGAAGTGTTAAATGAAGTTGGTATTGACCCGAGAACCACCTATCAAATCACCCAAACTGCGAACAGCCGATGGCTGACTCAACTTGCTGCTGGAGATGCATTAGAAATCTGGTTAGACAGCGACAATCAGTTAAAAAAGATTCTCTACCCCAAAACAGAGCAGACACACTATCAATTAACATCAAATGATGAAGGCTTTAAAATTGAGCAGCTTCAGCACCCAATTGAAACCAAGATTGTTACGGCTAGCGGTTTAATCCAACACTCTTTTTATCTCAGTGGAGAAGCACAAGGATTAAGCGCCAAAACCATTATGAACTTGGCCGACATCTTTTCTTGGGAAATTGATTTCATCCGACAGTTAAGACCAGGAGACCCCTTTAAGGTCATTTATGAAAAACGCTATATTCAAGGTGAATATATTGGCGATGGCAATATTCTCGCCGCAGAAATCATCACAGGGGGCGATGAGCGCCATACTGCATTTTTACTAAAAGACGCCAAAGGGCAGTCTGTAGGCTACTATGACCACAACAAACAGAACTTACGGAAAGCCTTCCTCAGAAACCCAGTGGACTATGTCCGAATTACCTCTCGCTATAAACCCAAACGGTTTCATCCTGTCTTAAAAAGATGGCGGGCGCACCGCGGCGTTGATTATGGAGGTCCAACGGGTACCCCCATCCGCGCTACGGGTGATGGACAAATTATTAAACGCTATTGGAGCCGCAGCTATGGCCGGGTGATTTATATCCGACATGCCGATAAATACACAACCGTTTATGCGCATATGTCAAAATTTGGTCATTTCAAACGGGGACAATGGGTCAAACAAGGCCAAGTGATTGGCTATATTGGTCAAACGGGCATGGCATCCGGCCCCCACTTGCATTATGAATTCCGAAAAAATGGACGCTATATTGACCCATTAAAAGTGAAGTTTCCGGACGCCAGCCCCGTTCCAAGAAAACATCGAAACCGCTTTGATCAATTCTCTGGGTTAATGTCAGCACAACTCAGTCGACTTGACCCGCATACACAGATCGCCGCCAATTTTGAATAAATCATCGCTCTATATTGGCTTAATGTCTGGCACCAGCCTTGATGGGGTTGATGCGGCACTGGTTGACTTTCAAGCCCATCAACCGGTATTAAAAGGCTTTATGACTATCCCTTATCCAGACAGCCTTAAACAGCAATTGGATGACTTAAACCATAACCCAACCCTTTCTCTAAAAAGCTTGTGCCAACTGGAACATCAAGTTGCACAGCAATTTAGCCAAGCAGCTTTAACGCTATTAGAGGCTACTCAGACACAACCTGAGCAAATCCAGGCTGTAGGCAGTCACGGCCAAACCCTATACCATGCTCCAGAGATCCCTATGAGCTTGCAAGTGGGTCACCCTGCTTTTATCGCTAAGAATACGGGAATTTGTACGGTTGCTGATTTTAGAATCGATGACCTTGCTAAAAAGGGTCAGGGCGCACCACTTGCACCAGCATTTCATCGCATTATATTTGACACCGATTTACCCACCGTCGTGGTTAATATCGGTGGCATTGCCAACTTAACCTATTTAGAAAATGATCAAGTCATTGGCTTTGACACAGGGCCTGGCAATGGGTTAATGGACAGTTACTGTCAAACCGCATTAGCGCGACCCTTTGATAAAAATGGTGCTTTGGCAGCGAAAGGCGAGGTGAAGCCGCAGTTGCTATCGAAATGGATGGCAGACCCATATTTTTCTAAACCTGCCCCCAAATCGACTGGTAAAGAATATTTTAACGCCAACTGGTTAAAAGAAACTGCCGGTTCACTAGCGCGCTATGCACCTGAAGATGTACTAAGCAGCTTAACTCAGTTAACGGTTGAAACGCTATTAATGGCGCTGTTAACCCTACCGAAACAACCTCAATCACTATGGGTTTGCGGGGGTGGGGCCAATAACGAAACCTTGATCGACCGATTACAAGGTCAGTTACCCTATTCAGTACAAACAACTCAGGCTCTGAATGTTGACCCCGATGCGATTGAGGCCATGATGTGTGCCTGGCTTGCCAAACAACGGCTCTCAAACACCCCAATCGCATTAAAACGCATTACTGGTGCTGAGACGGATTCAATACTAGGCGGTATCTGGGCGCCTTAAATAAACATCCCCAGTTAATTACTCGTCTTCACAAAATGCTTGCCGCAATCCAACTGTCCGCTTTTCCATTGGCAAATAACAAGAGTTGCCGACCCCTTTGTAGATTTGAGTCGGACGAAATATCTTATTATTCTGTAATTGCTCACGCCAGTGCGCCATCCAACCTGCTGAACGTGCTACGGCAAAAATGGGGGTGAAAAGCCCCGCATCAAAGCCCATCTCTTTATAAAGTATCCCCGAATAAAAATCTACATTCGGATAAACCCCTTTATGGCTCAGCAATTCTTCACACACTTTTTCGACTTCCATTGCTGTTTCAAAAGCCTTGCTCAAAGATCCCTGCTGACTTTTATTTTTCAGCAGTTGAGATGACAACTTTTGCAAAATCGTCGCACGAGGATCTTTGGTTTTGTATTCTCGATGCCCCATTCCCCAGATCACTTTCTTCTCTGACAACCGCTTTTCAATATAAGCGCGGGCATTTTGCGGAGACCCGATCTCATCTAACATTTCAATGACTTTTTGATTCGCACCCCCATGAAGCGGCCCCGATAAAGAAGCAATTGCAGAAGAGATGACAGAACAAGGATTCGCCAAGGTAGATCCGGTGACCATCGTCGTAAAAGTTGAGGCGTTAATGGTATGCTCAGCATGCAAAATTAAACAAGCATCCAACAGTCTTGCCCAATCTTTATCCGGTTCTTCACCCGTCACCATATACAGAAAGTTCTCAGCATAGGTCAGGTCTTTGCGCGGTTCGATCGGATCAAACCCATTACGCATATGCTCCCACATCGCGACTAGGGTTCCCATGTGAGAAATAATATTGACCGTTACTTCGTTGATATAGTCTTGGTTCTCTGTCCCACCCTTCATATACTCAGTACTGGGATAAAAACTCGCCAAGCTAGCCACAGCAACCTGTAGCATATGCATCGGGTGCGTCGTTGCCGGCAGGTTTTTCATAATTTCTCTTAAATTATATTTAACACGCCTGGCATTTCGCAGTTTCGTTTCAAAATCGGCTAATTCCGTTTCGGTTGGCAAATTCCCAAACAACAATAGTAAGGTCGTTTCCTCAAATGAGGAATACTCAGCCAACTCCATAATGTTGTAACCCCGGTAGGTTAACTCCCCCTTTTGTCCATCAATATAAGAAATTTCAGACTCGGTGGCGGGAACGCCTGCTAAACCAGGAATGTATTCCATAACTAAACCCTAATCATTGGTGAAAATGCTGGCTGCTTTCAATCAGGCATGAGCCAAGCATAAAGCGCTAGTGAGAAACTGTGCGCTTGGTTAAAATAATCGATTTGCCTTGGTGTACTGAGTTTCGTTAAACACCAAAAGAGGAACCACAACCACAGGTGGTGGTGGCATTTGGATTTTCAATCACAAAGCGCGCGCCTTGCAAGTCTTCAACATAATCAATTTTAGCACCGACAAGGTACTGAAAGCTCATTGGATCAATCATAAGCTTCACACCTTCTTTTTCGACAACGGTATCATCTTCTGTTTGGGACTCATCAAACGTGAAGCCATATTGGAATCCAGAACAGCCCCCACCCGTAATATAGACACGTAATTTTAATTCAGGATTACCTTCATCTTGAATTAATCCACTGACCTTCTCAGCAGCTGCTTCGGTAAAGTTAACAGGGGTTGGCATTTCAGACATGATCGTCTCCTAACTGAATGGCAATCTAAAAAACAATTGTAACAAATGCATTGCAAGCCGTCACGAATCTAAACACAATAAAGTGATAACACCCTGAGAGTCTTGCCACCACAAGCAACCCACTACGGCATGAGTGCAACCTGTTCTAAGGCAAGCGTTTCAGGCAAATCCAAGAGAATATTCATATTCTGCACGGCTTGACCGGCTGCGCCTTTCACTAGATTATCAATCACGGACAACACCACAACCTTTGAACCACCTTGGGGACGATAAACAGCCAAACGACACATATTCGACCCTTTGACCATCCTTGTTTCTGGCAAGCTCCCCAATGGCATCACATCCACAAAAGGCTCATCTTCATAAGTGGTCTCCAATATTGAATGTAGTGCCGCTTCACTGGCATCGGCAGTTAACGTCAAATACACACTCGACTCCATTCCCCGAACCATCGGTACCAGATGCGGCACAAAGGTCAAATCAACGGGTTGATCGACAAGTTGGTGAAGCTTTTCTTTCATTTCAGGTAGATGACGATGCCCTTTTGCCCCATAAGCTTTAAAGCTTTCACTCATTTCCGCACCCAACATCGCCACATTGGCACCTCTACCCGCACCACTGACACCAGACTTACCATCAGCAACAACACCATCTAAACTGACCAGGCCTGACCGCAATAAAGGCACAGCAGCCAACAAAATACTGGTCGGATAACACCCAGGGTTCGCAACCACTTTGGCTTGCCGAATTTGATCTCGAAAGAGTTCTGGTAATCCATAGGCCACGTCTGACATAACGTCAGGACAGCTATGCTCTAAACCATACCATTTGGAAAAGGTTTCCATATCTTCTATTCGGAAATCAGCCGCTAAATCGATGACTTTGACGCCAGCGGCGATTAACTTCGGGGCCATCTCCATCGCAACACCATGAGGGGTTGCAAAAAACACCACATCACACCCTAACAATACGGCTTCAGAGGGCTCCGAGAAAGCCAAATCGTAATAGCCTCGTAAATTTGGATACAAATCGGAGACAGACATCCCCGCTTCGCTGCGCGATGTAATGGCGACCACGTCCACTGCAGGGTGGTTTGCCAGTAATCTCAAAAGTTCGACACCGGTGTAGCCAGTCCCCCCAACAATTCCTACTTTATATGTCACTTGTTCCATTCGGTTTCTTCCATTTAGATGAAGCCTTATTCTATCACTGATAGGTTTCTAACGAAATCTCAGCTTTTTGAGTTCAAAAAAAACCCCTCAACCAAGAGGGGCTTTTTGAACATCAAGTGATGAGCGATTAAGTTACATCATGCCGCCCATACCACCCATGCCGCCCATACCACCGGCAGCGGCATCTGCACCATTATCAGCAGATGGTAAATCCGCTATGGCTGCACCAGTTGTTAACACTAAACCAGCAACAGACGCAGCGTTTTGTAATGCAGAACGCGTGACTTTAGCTGGATCAATGATTCCGGCTTCAACCATATCAACGTAAGTTTCAGATGCAGCATCAAAACCAATGTTTTCAGCCGATTCCATTACCTTGTTTACGATAACAGACCCTTCTAGACCACAGTTTGCAGCGATTTGACGCATAGGCTCTTCCATCGCACGTAAGGCAATTTCGATCCCAACTTGCTGGTCATCGTTATCCCCTTTCACATCTACTTTAGCGCGAGCACGAACCAAGGCAACACCACCACCGGCAACAATACCTTCTTGAACCGCAGCACGTGTGGCATGCAATGCATCATCAACACGATCTTTCTTCTCTTTCATTTCCATTTCAGTCGCTGCACCCAACTTGATAACAGCCACACCACCGGATAATTTAGCTAAACGCTCCTGAAGCTTCTCTTTATCGTAATCTGAAGTGGTATTTTCAACTTGAGATTTAATCTGTGCACAACGTGCTTCGATATCGGCTTTAGCACCGGCACCATCAATCAGCTTAGTACTGTCTTTCGCTACAACAGCAGACTTAGTTTCACCTAGCATATCTAAGGTGACATTTTCCAGTGTCAACCCAACTTCATCAGAAATCACGGTTCCGCCAGTTAAAACAGCCATATCTTGCAACATCGCTTTACGACGCTCACCAAAACCAGGGGCTTTGATTGCGGTGGCCTTAACGATGCCACGCATATTGTTAATAACCAATGTTGCTAACGCTTCACCGTCGACATCTTCCGCAATAATTAATAACGGACGTCCAGCTTTAGAAACGGCTTCTAGGGTTGGCAATAAATCACGGATATTGGAGATTTTCTTGTCATGTAACAAAATATATGGATTTTCCAACTCGGCAACCATTTTTTCTTGATTGGTCACAAAGTAAGGTGATAGATAACCACGGTCAAATTCCATCCCTTCAACCACAACCAATTCATCATGGAGTGAAGAACCTTCTTCAACGGTGATAACCCCTTCAGTGGAAACTTTTTCCATTGCATCAGCAATCATCTTACCAACCGCAGCATCTGAGTTTGCAGAAATCGTTCCGACCTGAGCAATCGAAGCCGAAGAAGTACAAGGCACGGCCATTTGTTTAATTTCTTCAACAACAGCATCAACCGCTTTATGAATACCACGGTTTAAATCCATCGGATTCATTCCGGCAGCAACGGATTTCATTCCTTCGCGAACAATCGATTGTGCTAATACGGTTGCAGTGGTTGTCCCGTCACCGGCGACATCATTGGTTTGAGAAGAGACTTCTTTAACCATTTGTGCGCCCATATTCATAAACTTATCTTCAAGTTCGATTTCACGGGCAACAGTAACACCATCTTTAGTCACTGCAGGCGCGCCAAATGATTTTTCAATCACCACATTACGACCTTTAGGCCCTAGCGTGACTTTTACGGCATCCGCTAATATATTGATACCTTCAACCATTTTTTCTCGGGAATCCATTCCAAATCTTACATCTTTTGCCATCTTTTAAATCCTTTCTATTAATTCGTTAACCGATTATGAATCGATAGGTCACTTAGTCAATGATTGCGATAATATCGTCTTCACGCATCACTTTTAGCGTATCGCCTTTATCATCTTTTACTTCCTGACCAGAATATTGTCCAAACATGACTTTGTCACCCACTTTGACCGTCATGGCAACAATCGAACCGCTGTCAGCTGCTTTACCTGGACCAACGGCAACCACTTCACCCATATTTTCTTGTTCTTGTGCTGAGCCGGGCAATAAAATCCCACCAGCTGATTCTTTTTGTTCTTCTACTTGTCGAATCACAACACGATCATGTAGCGGTTTAATATTCATGTATTTCTCCTAATAAAATAAATAATTCAAGGTGTTAGACTACCAAATACAGTTAAATTAGCACTCTATCACAGAGAGTGCTAATTATTTTATTGATTGATGAATCAGTGTCAACCCTTATAGTGACAAACAAATTATTTTCAAGAGACAGATTGAAAAAATAACTGATTTATGCGGACTCCGAACCAGCTCAGAGCGAAAAAAGAGTGGAATACCGGCAAAAATGGCATTGAAAGTAACCAGGCCTGGTTACTATAGATATTGACAAATAGAAAATGCTAAAGCGGATTTCACGACAAAAAAGAAAATTTACTGTTCAGCTATCACCAAGTTATCGCAATGAATTAAAAACTCACCTTCGCTATAACCTAATAAACCGTCAATTTCAGCAGACGCATGCCCCATAATCTGCTTCACCTCAAAATAAGCGTAGTTCACTAAACCACGAGCGATTTCTTGGTTATGCTCATTCACACAAATAACCAATTCACCTCGTTTGAACTGCCCAGAAAAACCCACAACCCCAATTGGCAATAGACTCTTTCCTGAGGATTGCAGTGCTTTGACAGCACCTTCATCTAGCACCAACTGTCCTTTCGCCTGCAAGTGTCCAGCTAACCAACGCTTTTTAGCCGTCATTGGCTCTAAGTCTGGAATCAACAAGGTTCCCAAACCGACTTCACCGGAAAGCAACCGAGGCAAGACGTTATCCTCTCGACCAGAGGCAATATAGGTTGCTGTACCTGAGCGCGCTGCACGCTTCGCAGCCATAACCTTGGTATACATCCCACCCTTACCTAAATGCCCGCCTTCAGGACTGGCCATGGTTTCAATATCTTTACGACTGACCTGAGCCTCAGTAATGAGCTTGGCCTGAGGGTTTGAACGGGGATTATCGTCATAAAGGCCTTGCTGATCGGTCAGAATAACCAAAACATCCGCTGAAACTAAATTCGCCGTTAATGCTGCAAGCGTATCATTATCTCCGAACCGTATTTCATCCGTCACCACCGTATCATTCTCATTAATGACAGGAACAACACCATGTTCTAGTAGTGTCTGAAGGGTATTAGAGGCATTGAGATAACGTGCCCGATTGGATAAGTCATCATGCGTCATCAGGATTTGTGCAGTATGAATACCATTTTTTGCAAATTCCGATTCATAGGCTTGCACCAACCCCATCTGCCCAACTGCTGCTGCTGCCTGAAGCTCGTTAATGGCCGAGGGACGCTTTACCCAACCCAAACGTTGCATACCTTCTGCAACTGAACCCGAGGAAACGATTACCAATTCAATTCCCTGTTCACGCAACGCCACCATTTGCACAACCCATTGCGCCAAAGCGGCGCGATTTAAACCCTGACCATCATTGGTGAGTAATGCGCTGCCAATTTTAACCACCCAACGACGGGATTTTTTGGAAATATCGGTACGAGTTAACATGGTTAGCGAGACTCCGAATGCGCTTCTTCAAGTGCTTTCAACCGGTTTTGTTCCAAGCCAAAAGCAACTTCTTTCACCAAGGATTCGGTTCCTTCACGATTCACTGCTGAAATTTGAAAGACGGGATCGGTCCAGTCTAGACGGTCAATAATTTGCTCACAAACTTCATTCGCTTCTTCTTCTAGCAACAGATCGGTCTTATTTAAGACCAACCAACGGGGCTTATCGGACAGCTCATGACTATAGGCTTCTAATTCTCTTTCAATAATACGTACCGCCTCCACTGGATCAGACTCATCCATGGGCGCAATATCAACCACATGCAGCAGCAACCCCGTACGAGACAAGTGCTTTAAAAACTGCACCCCAAGTCCAGCGCCTTCAGAAGCACCTTCTATCAGTCCAGGAATATCCGCAATGACAAAACTGGATTCTGGAGAAACTCTCACCACACCTAGGTTAGGATAGAGCGTTGTAAAAGGATAATTGGCTACCTTAGGTCTGGCTGCCGAAACCGCGGTAATTAAACTCGATTTTCCAGCATTCGGTAGACCTAGTAATCCCACATCCGCTAGCACCGCCAATTCTAGTCCAAGATTCCGCTCATCCCCTGGTTCACCAGGTGTAAATTGGCGAGGCGTTCGATTCGTGCTACTTTTAAAGTGAATATTACCTAGTCCATGCCGCCCGCCTTGCGCCACCAATAACCGTTGCTCGTGCTCGACCAAATCACCAATAACTTCTTGAGTATCAATATCTCGAACAATGGTTCCAACCGGTACAGGAATTTCTAAGTCCTGACCTGCCTTTCCGGTTTTTTGCTGCCCCATTCCCGATTGGCCATTTTGCGCTTTGTAATCATGCGTATAACGAAAATCGACCAATGTATTTATATTACGATCTGCAATTAAATAGACACTGCCACCATCGCCGCCATCGCCGCCATTTGGCCCACCAAACGGGATGTATTTTTCACGACGAAAACTGGCGACGCCATTTCCACCTCGCCCCGCTTGAACCCGAATACTGGCTTCATCTACAAATTGCATGATATAAATCCTAAGTGAATTGAAATCGTTATAAGGCTTCGACTACGCCGCAGCGCTACAAGAACCCCGTAAAGCCCTATTTTAACCAACCTTGACAAATTTTTTGATCAGAAACAAAAAAACCCCGAACCAGCCGGGGTTTTTTTAGAACCATTTAAACAGATTTCTTAGTTTGTTTGAATGGTTACATAAGTGCGAAGTGGCTTACCTTTGGTAACAAAAGCAACTTCACCGCTTTCTTTTGCAAACAAAGTATCATCTTTGCCACGACCAACGTTCGTGCCCGCATGAAACTTAGTCCCACGCTGACGTACGATAATGCTTCCTGCTGAAACTTGTTCACCACCAAAACGTTTTACACCCAATCGTTTGGCATTGGAATCGCGACCGTTTTTAGTACTACCTGCAGCCTTTTTATGAGCCATGGTGACATCTCCTATTTAACCTGCTTGTTCCCTACTCAGAAACAAGATCAAGTTTCAATTAATCGAATAACGTCTAAAAAATAAAACGTTAAAATTAAGCTGAAATACCTGTAATTTCAACTTCAGTATAGTTTTGACGATGGCCTTGCTTAGTGCGTGATCTGTTTTTACGACGACGGAACTTGATAATGGTGACTTTTTTACCACGACCGTTTTCTTTAACAGTCGCTGCAACCTTTGCCCCTTCAACAAGAGGTGCACCCAACTGAATGTCAGCACCTTCTCCAACCATCATGACTTGATCAAATTCTACGGTATCCCCTTCGTTTGCATTTAGGGACTCAACGCGTATCACTTGTCCTTCACGAACACGATATTGCTTACCACCGGTTTTAATTACCGCATACATATTTGGAAACTCCCGGTTTTGTTAATATTCCAATTCAATAATTCTGTTTTTCACACCGTCAGAAACGGCAAAGGCGGGATTATATATGGTTTTAAGCACCAGGTCAAACTTCATTATAAAAATATTTTCTTTTTCGGACCAGGCTTGCTTTCGCTATGATTTTTTTTGACAAAAAAACAATTACAGCTTTGCTTATCATGCAATTCATACTACACTTTAGCGTTTTAACGAGATTGGTTTTAATTTAAACTCATAATACTATGACACTCTCTGAAATACGCGCCCTCATTCAAGATGATATTCAAGCCACAGATCAGTTGATCTTGTCAAAATTGGCTTCCGATGTTGTCCTGATCAATCAAATTGGTCATTACATCATTAATAGTGGCGGCAAGCGCTTAAGACCATTACTGGTTCTACTCACAGCAAGAGCTTGTGGCTACCAAGGCCAACATCACCTGACACTGGCAGCCGTGATTGAGTTTATCCATACGTCTACCTTATTACATGACGACGTGGTCGATGAATCAACGACCCGTCGAGGCAACCAAACAGCAAACGAAGTCTGGGGCAATGCGGCCAGCGTACTTGTTGGAGACTTTTTGTATTCGCGCTCTTTTGAAATGATGGTTGAACCCGGCAATATGCGCGTCATGGAAATCTTATCCGAAACCACCAATGTTATTGCTGAAGGCGAAGTACTCCAACTTTTAAACTGTCATGATGCAGATACCTCAACCGAGCGCTATATGGAGGTCATTCATCGAAAAACAGCAAAACTATTTGAAGCCGCAACCCATCTTGGCGCCGTCCTTGCCGAAACACCGGAATTCGAAAACTGTTTAACTGAATATGGACGCCACCTAGGTGCCGCCTTTCAGCTTATCGATGATGCTCTCGATTATATGGCGGATGCCTCTACACTTGGTAAGAATTTAGGCGATGATTTAGCCGAAGGCAAACCCACGCTCCCGTTAATTTATGTCTTGGAAACCGGCACAGAAGCAGACAAATTACTAGTCCGTAGAGCCATTGAGACAGAAGGCATTTCGCTATTAAAAGAAGTCACTGAAGCTATTCAAAGAACTGGCGCGATTGATTACACCCAACAAGTTGCTGCTGAAGAGGTGAAAAAAGCCAAACAAGCCATTTCAGATTTTCCTGACTCTTCATACAAAAACGCTTTAATCTCGTTAGCAAACCTTGCGATTCATCGCAACCACTAAGCTCTCCATCAGCTGAAGTCGTTATTTGTCGGACAAGACTTTAGTCGGCACCTTTTTCTGATCGGGGAAATGCTTTTTAATTGCCGACTTTAATTCAGCCTGCTGTTTCTCCACTTGCTGAACCGCAATTTCGTCTTCAATTTCTTTACGCTCAATTTCCACAAACTCTTTATACAAGTCTAGATTAGACACCTTCGTCTTATCCCAATCAATGCGACGCATTAGCCAACTGATAAAAAACCGGATCACATGACATTCATCCAGACTGGCATAGAGCAATTCTGGTGTTGGCCTAAAACCATGCAAGCGTTCAACCAGAATCAGCTGTTGAACACTATCAGGACGAATACGAATATACCCCTGATTATTTTCATCCAAGGTTGTACTGTAATAAAGCCTAACCACTTTATTAATACTAAACATGGCTTTGGTTAAAATAGTGGACTCATGCTTTCCATTAATGCCCACCGTATGAATAAAGATATTCTGAGTCATAATGGCTCTTGCAAACCGTTCAACCTCATCAAATGGCACTTCGTTCGCTTTGACATTTCGACCCTGTTCGACTTGATAAAACTCGTCCGATTTACGTTCTAATTTTTTGAAAAAATACCGTAATGCCGGTGTGATATTCGATTTACTCATAATTCGTGACCTCTATGTACAATATCGGCCAAAACCCCACTAGCTTGAGTCAAATCATCCATAAAAAAACCCCTTTAAAAGGGGTTTCTTGTAATTCTTTTTCAACCATTGAGCCATGCAACCCTAGAATGGAACATCATCATCGTCAAAGTCATTGGGCGTGTAAGCAGGAACCTGCTGCGCTGGTGAGGCTTGTTGTGGTTGGCCACCATAATTTTGCTGTGCTGGCTGCTGGTGCTGAGGGACTTGACCAAATCCTCCAGCCTGCTGCTGTTGCGGCTGTGGTCTCGGCTGACCACCCGGCGCATTCATACCTGCACCAGGTGCTGAAAAATTATCATGACCTTGACCTGCATCATAGGGCGCATCACCACCACTTTGACGATTGCCACCGCCCAGCATTTGCATCTGACCATTGAAGTCGAGCACGACTTCGGTGGAATAGCGATCCTGACCGGTATTCGGATCTTGCCACTTTCGGGTTTGTAGTTTCCCTTCTAAATAAACCTGAGCACCTTTGGTTAGATACTGACCTGCAATCTCTGCCAACTTACCAAAGATGACCACTCGGTGCCATTCGGTCTTTTCTTGCTTTTGCCCTGTGGCCTTATCATTCCACTGCTCAGAGGTCGCAACATTTAAATTCGCTATCGCGTTTCCATTTGCCGCATACTTGACCTCTGGGTCTCTACCAAGGGTTCCGACCAAGATTACTTTATTGACACCTCTTGCCATCGTTCTTCTCCATGTTCTTTTTTAAGTGTTAAATCATACCTTTTTAACAGCAAAAAGGGTATGCGATTTTAAATCAAGCTTCGTTCAATCCTTTTTCAAGATAGGCAACCAAACCTATTTCATCTATTTTCTTTCGATCAATTTTAAAGTAAACGCGCTGATCAGCCATCACAAACACCACTTCATGCACGCCATCATAAGAGAGCAGTTTTTCGCTAAGCTGCTCCTGTTCCGCATCAGATAATTTGACCGAGTAATGTACTGAGGCAATGCTTAACGGCAATGGATTGGCCATGGACTGAGCCATAACAAACCAGACGAATCCGATAGCCGCGGTAAATAAGAACAGTCCTTCCAGGCTATACATCTCATAAAACCAGCCGCCAATAAAGCCTCCCGCCGCAGCGCCAAAGAATTGACTACTGGAATAGACACCACTGGCCGTTCCTTTTTTATCAGCTGGCGACAGCTTAACAACCAAAGAAGGTAGCGATGCCTCAAGCAAATTAAAAGCGGTAAAAAAGATTAATAACCACAAGAAAAGCGTCCAAAACCCAGATGCACCATACAACAACGCCAGCTGCATTAGGGCGATGGTTAAAATAGCCCCCACAAAAATGGGTTTCATTCTACCTTTAGATTCTGCTTGAATAATAAACGGAACCATTAAAACAAACGACAACAACATCACTGGCAAATACAATTCCCAATGACTTAATGAGTTGAGACCAGCCAGGTCACGAATCATAAAAGGAACCGCAATAAACATGGCGGTTAAGGTTGCATGCAACACGAACACACCGATATCTAAACGCAATAATTGTGGATTTTTGATGACGTCTTTAAATTGACTCGGGTCGGCTTCAGCCTCTCTTTGAAAGGATTGACTGGTAATCGCAGGGACTGCAAACAGGACTAAAAAGATGCCTAAAACGCCCAGGCCTGCAATAATCCAGAAAATCCCTCTAACACCAAAAAGCTCTCCCAAAACAGGGCCAGCAACCAGCGAGGCGGTAAAAGACAAACCAATCGTGATACCCACAATCGACATAGCCCGTAACCGGAACTGTTCCGACACTAAATCCGCGACCGTTGCCATTAAAACAGCTGCGACTGCACCCATCCCTTGGATTGCACGACCTAAAATCATCATCTCAATTGAGTCAGCTAAGGCACAGATAATGGAACCAGCCATAAACACCAACATACCAACAATAATGAGCGGTTTACGACCAAACCGATCTGACAACATTCCATAAGGGATTTGCAATACCGCTTGCGTTAATCCATAAATACCAATGGCTATCCCAATTTGAGTTCCGGTAACCCCTTCGAACTCTTGTTGAGCAAACAGTGCGAAAACGGGAAAGATCATAAACAACCCTAGCATTCGGGTTGAAAAAATTCCTGCAATAGAGAAGGCAGCCCTTCTCTCAACGGGGTTCATCTGGCGACGCTGTTCTAACATCAAATACGGTCCTATTTATGGCGAAATTAACTAACACCTTTTGTCATCGAGTCTAGAATGATCATTGATACTCTACCCTTCGATATCGGCACATTGAAAGTTCGGCATTATATCACTGTTAAAGGGATTTTAGGTATGGGAACACATTTTGCCCCAGACTCAAACTTCTGATTAAAAATCGACCCCTATTATTTGGAATATCAGCCTATCGTTTGGCACTGCTTTATAACCCTGTGCAACACTTGGTTTTGCTATAATAACGGTTTTGCTTCACCATAAGGCTGGCGACGAATGCTAGAAGAAATTATTGTCCGAGGGGCTCGCACCCATAACCTCAAAAATATTGATGTGACCTTACCACGGGATAAGCTAATAGTCATTACTGGCTTGTCGGGTTCAGGAAAATCTTCATTGGCTTTCGATACGATTTATGCAGAAGGTCAAAGACGTTACGTCGAGTCATTATCGGCCTATGCACGCCAATTTCTTTCAGTGATGGAAAAACCGGATATTGACCATATTGAAGGGTTATCTCCCGCGATTTCGATTGAACAAAAATCAACCTCCCATAACCCCCGCTCTACGGTCGGAACCGTCACGGAGATTTATGATTATTTAAGACTCCTTTATGCAAGAGCCGGCACTCCTCGCTGCCCAACACACCATTGTGATTTAGTCGCACAAACCGTTAGCCAAATGGTAGACCACACGTTAGCCTTACCGGAAGGCAGTAAATGCCTTTTGGTTGCACCCATTGTCAGAGGCAAAAAAGGCTCGCATCAAAATTTGCTTGATGAACTACAGGCACAAGGTTACTTACGCGCCCGCATTGACGGCAAACTCATGGAGCTAGATGGGTCTATTGCGCTCAATAAAAACCTCAAACATGATATTGAAGTGGTGGTCGATCGATTTAAAGTTCGGGAAGACATTAAACAACGCTTAGCAGAATCGTTTGAAACGGCACTCCACTTGGCTGAAGGCATTGCACTGGTACTGCCTATGGATTCTGATGACGATTTCCGTTTGGTGTTTTCAGAACGTTTTTCTTGTCCAGAGTGCGGTTACTCTGTTGCTGAGTTGGAACCCCGAATATTTTCGTTCAATAACCCGCATGGAGCTTGTCCTGCTTGTGACGGATTGGGCGTCAAACAAACCTTTGATGCCGATAAAATTGTCATACACCCTGAGCTTAGTCTTGCAGGGGGGGCTATTCGGGGGTGGGATCGTCGCCACAAATACTACTACGACCTACTCAAAGCCGTTGCTGATTATTACCAATTCGATATGGAAACCCCTTGGCAAGCACTAACAGCTGGTCAGCAAGAGATAATATTGTATGGTTCTGGTAAGGAAAAACTGCCGTTACCCCACGGCCGCTATGCTGATACTCGCCGTTTTGAAGGGGTTATTCCCAATATGGAGCGCCGGCTCTTAGAAACGGAAAGCAAATCCGTTCGTGATGAGTTGGAAAAATTCCGAGTTTCCCACCGTTGCCATAGCTGCGGTGGAACTCGCCTAAATGAATCCGCACGCAATGTCTTTGTGGCAGAAAATACGTTACCTGAGTTAACCTCTCAACCGATTGGTGAGCTCCATGCGTTTTTTCAACAACTTTCACTGGAGGGTAGCAAAGGGCAAATCGCTAAAAAAATTATTAAAGAAGTTCACAGTCGCTTATCTTTTTTAGTCAATGTCGGCTTAAACTATCTGAATCTAAACCGAAGTGCGGATACCCTTTCAGGAGGGGAAGCACAGCGCATCCGCCTTGCCAGCCAAATCGGCGCAGGACTGGTTGGCGTAATGTATGTACTCGATGAACCCTCAATTGGATTACACCAACGAGACAACGACCGCCTCTTAAGCACGCTCAATCATTTAAGAGACTTGGGCAATACTGTGATTGTGGTCGAACATGATGAGGATGCGATTCGTTCAGCCGATTATGTGTTGGATATTGGTCCTGGTGCGGGTATTCATGGAGGACGCATCATTGCACAAGGCACGCCAGAAGCTGTGATGCAAACAGAGGCCTCCTTAACAGGGCAGTATCTGACCGGCAAAAAGGCCATTGAAATCCCACAACAGCGCCTGTCCCTACCCCAAAATTGGTTGAAAATCACAGGGGCGTCCGGAAATAATTTACAAGATGTCAATTTGGAAATTCCTGCGGGATTACTGACCTGTATTACAGGCGTCTCTGGCTCAGGTAAATCGACCCTTATTAATGAAACACTCTATAAAATTACCGCAAATGCCCTTAATAAAGCGCAACTTGAGCCTGCACCCTACCAAGCGGTTACTGGTCTTGAACATTTTGACAAAGTGGTCAATATTGATCAAAGCCCGATTGGACGTACTCCCCGATCTAACCCAGCGACCTATACCGGCCTTTTTACACCGATCAGGGAATTATTAGCTGCCACCCCTGAATCTCGCACCCGAGGTTATACCCCTGGACGCTTTAGCTTCAATGTTAAAGGTGGACGCTGTGAAGCTTGTCAAGGCGATGGTGTGATTAAGGTGGAGATGCACTTCTTGCCGGATGTATATGTCGCCTGTGATGTCTGCAATGGTCATCGCTATAACCGCGAGACTTTACAGATCCAATACAAGGGTAAGAACATCCATGAGATTCTCGACATGACGGTTGAAGATGCCCGCGCCTTTTTTGATGCCATCCCTGTGCTTGCTCGAAAGCTGAATATGCTCATGGAAGTGGGCTTAGGCTATATAAAACTGGGACAAAGCGCGACGACACTTTCTGGTGGGGAAGCTCAAAGAGTTAAGCTTGCTAAGGAACTATCTAAAAGAGATACCGGCAACACCCTCTACATTTTAGATGAACCCACAACAGGCTTGCATTTTCATGACATAGAGTTATTATTGAAAGTCATTAAAAATCTACGTGATCAAGGAAATACTATTGTCATTATCGAACACAATTTGGACGTGATCAAAACGGCAGATTGGGTTATTGACCTTGGGCCGGAAGGTGGGTCAGGCGGAGGGTATATCATTGCGACAGGCACACCAGAAATGCTTGCATCCCAACCCGATTCTCACACGGGGTATTACTTAAATATCATGCTCAATAAACCCCCTTCTCAAAAATGACCAGGCCTGGTCATTTTTGCGGGCTAAAACGCAAAAGCTAGGATACGATTTGTTGATTTCAATACCTTCAAATTCAAAACGCTTTTTAGGGCAATAGGTGAATGCCCATTAAACTCGTTCCTTTATTTTGCGCCTTACTCTATTGTAGTCAATTGGCTGCCAAGCCCCTCTACGAAAAATGGCAATCCATTGACTATATTCAGAAAGCCTTTCTGGAAGTGGCACTCAAAAATGAGTTTAACCCAAGCCATCAACAGTTAATTCGATGGCAAAAGCCAATACATTATTCTGTAGAATTTTTGAAAATGCCCCCCAACCCTCTCATCAATAATTTAATCACCGCTCAACTCAAACATTTACAGAAAATCACTAAACACCCCATCCAGCCCTCACAGACAACTGCTAATTTGAATATTATTTTTACTCAGGGAAATTATTACGCGACTGCGATCAAACGCTTTACCCAAAGTGCGATCAAAAATTTGGCACAGGACAGTAACTGCATGGGGAGTTTCCAAGTCAATCGACGTAGTGAAATCACGCATGCTACCGTTATTATTCCGGTTGATAGAGTGATGGGGGATGGACTATTAGTTGCCTGTATCGTTGAAGAGACGACACAGATTATGGGCTTACCAAATGATTCTGACTGGGTCTTCCCAAGCATTGCAAATGATAAAAGTAAAATTGAGTTACTCACTGGCTTGGATTATATCTTATTAAAATTACTATATTCTGAAGCACTTTCACCGGGTATGAAAGCTCAACAAATCCAACCGATTATTAAGAAGATGTTGATTAAATGGGAAAAAAACCGAACCATCAAACGCGCACCCTTTATTGTCAATCGTTCAGGCCTTTATCCGTTAGTTAACTAAGTTTTCTGCTGAGCTGTGGAGGCAATATCTTTGATAACCAACCCTGCAAGCATCAAACCATATATACCTGGCATATAACTCGCCGTTCCATTAACAACCCGTCCTCTAGCCCCCTCAATGGACTCCATTGGCCCTGGGCGCATAGGAAGTTCCTGTGAAAAAATAACTGGAATCCCCTTTTTAATCCCCTGTTTTTTTAACCTTTGCCTCATATTACGAGCTAAAGCACAAGTATGCGTTTTTGAAATATCAGTTATTGTGATCTGGCTAGGATCAATTCTGCGGCCGGCCCCCATGCTTGAATAGACTTTCAATCCTTGTTGATAAGCCGTTGCAACCAAAGCCACTTTGCAGTTCAAACTATCGATGGCATCAACAACGGCATCAAACTGACTAGATAAGACAGATGTCATATCCTCTGGCTTTAAAAAGCTTTTAACCAACGTCACTTCACACTGTGGATTAATGTCTAAAATACGCTTCGCCATGACTTCGACTTTAGGCTGTCCCAAAGTAGAATTTAAGGCCACAATTTGACGGTTCAAATTTGAGGGTGAAACAACATCATGATCAATCAACGTTAATTTGCCAATACCCGCTCTTGCCAGAGCCTCTGCAACAAAACCACCAACACCGCCAACACCCGCAACGAGTACATGTGATTTTTGTAACTGAGCAATTCCCTGTTCATCAAAAACCAATAAACTTCTTTCAAATAATGCCTGCATATCACTTCCTCATCAAAACTTGTTGCGCATTATAACGTGTTTGGTCAATCACCTCATCAACAGAACAACTTAATAAACTTGCTACTTTCTCGGCTATTAGTAATAAAGCATCAAATGGGTTACTCGCTGGCAAGTTTTTTCCATAAGGGGCATCTGTCTCAAGAACCAAGCTGGCTAACCCTATCTCTTGTACCATTTGATGATAGCGCCTTGCATTTGGATTGAGTAACACGCCATTGACACCTATAAGCATTCCCTGCTTGATAAATTGCTTGGCCATCTGGCTACCGCCAGCAAAACCATGCATAAATCCGAACCCTGCACATTCATTTAGTAGATGTAACGTTTCATTGTGTGCTTTGTAGCAATGAATGGAGACTGGCAAGTCATTTTGGACAGCTAATCTTAACTGATGTTCAAATACTGATAATTGTTGTTTTTTATAGGGCAGGAACTTGCTTGAAAAATCTAAACCAATTTCACCTATTGCGCTTATTGTTGAGTTGTTAACTATGAGATATTCTAGTGACTGTAAATGTAAGCGATAGTTATCATTTACAAACCAAGGATGCAAGCCAATAGCCCCAGAGACTTGATGGTATGTTTTAGAGAGTGAAAGAGTGTTTTGCCAATCCTTGGGCTCCGTACCGACACTAAGGAAATCAATATCTGAAGGAAGGATTAAGGATGTTCCTGAATCAGTATTGAATTGTACGGCAAGAAGGTGGCAATGGGTATCAAATAATCTAGACATAAAAAAACCAGCTTTCGCTGGTTTATAATTTAATCTTCAGATGTTTCATCTGTTGCTTCTGGTCGATCAACCAGTTCAACATAAGCCATTGGGGCATTGTCACCTGGACGATAACCGCACTTTAAAATGCGAATATACCCACCAGGTCTAGCCTCGTAGCGAGGACCTAACTCTGAAAATAATTTCCCGACAGCAGCTTTATCTCTCAAACGAGAAAAAGCGATACGACGGTTATGAACACTGTCTTGCTTCGCTAATGTAATTAGCGGCTCTGCAACACCACGCAATTCCTTTGCTTTAGCAACCGTTGTCTTAATCAACTCATGTTGAATGAGAGAGGCGGACATGTTGCTAAACATCGCTTTACGATGTGAACTATTGCGATTTAATTTACGACCACTTTTACGATGACGCATGGTAGTTTCCTTTAAATTATACTGACTCTCTACTGACCAAACTTGAAGGTGGCCAGTTCTCGAGCTTGGTACCTAAACCTAGTCCTCGTTGTGCAAGAACATCTTTAATTTCTTGCAAAGATTTCTTACCAAGGTTTGGGGTTTTTAACAAACTTGACTCAGCTCTTTGAACTAAATCACCAATATAGTAGATCTGCTCTGCTTTTAAACAATTAGCAGAACGAACTGTTAACTCTAAATCATCAACTGGCTGTAAGAAAATGGGATCAAATTCATTCTCTTCTTCTTCTTGAACCACAATTTCTTTGTGCTTAAGGTCAACAAATGCAATTAATTGATAATGTAGAACCGTAGCAGCTTGTCTAATAGCCTCTTCTGGGTCAAGTGTCCCATCAGTGACAACATTAAGAATAAGCTTATCAAGATCCGTTCGTTGTTCAACACGCGCATTTTGAACTTCATAGCTGACTGTTTTAACAGGGCTAAAACTGGCATCGAGTTTTAAAGCACCGATACTAGAAGAGTCCGCATCCGTTGATTGAACAGCAGCGCGATAACCAATACCCTTCTCCACTCTCAACTTCATTGAAAGCTCTGCACCCTCACCTAAGTGAGCAATCACTAGGTCAGGATTCATAATCTCAGTATCGTGGTTTAGCTGAATATCTCCAGCTGTAACGACAGCAGGACCCTTCTTAGATAAGGTGAGTTCTGCCTCAGACGATTCGTTTAGTTTAATTGCGACTTCTTTGAGATTTAACATGATCTCTAGAACATCTTCACGAACACCTTCAATTGAAGAATATTCGTGCAAAACGCCATCTATTTGAGCTTCAACAATGGCGGCACCCGGCATAGAAGATAATAAGATTCTTCTTAAAGCATTCCCCAAAGTGTGACCAAAACCACGCTCTAGAGGCTCAAGAGTGACACGGCTATTAAAACCGCTAATTGTTTTAATATCTACCAGACGTGGTGTCAGTAGCTGCTCTAACATCTCTTGCATTAGAAGTTATCTCCGTTTCTATGGGTTACTTAGAGTAAAGCTCAACGATTAAGTTCTCAGAAATATCCGCAGATAAATCAGTACGATCTGGTACAGATTTAAAAACGCCTTCAAACTTACTGGCATCCACTTCTACCCACCCAACATTTGTAGATTGAGCATTGAGTTCTAATGCAGTAGCAATACGAGTTTGATTACGTGATTTTTCTCTAATACTAATGACATCACCAGCCGAAACTTCAAAAGAAGGAATATTCACGGCCTTTCCGTTCACTTGAATCGACTTATGAGATACCAACTGACGTGCTTCAGCACGTGTAGATGCAAATCCCATACGATAAACAACGTTATCTAAGCGACTTTCTAAAAGTTGTAACAAGTTAACACCTGTTGACCCTTTACGTCGATCAGCTTCTTTGTAATACAAACGAAATTTCTTTTCAAGAACGCCATACATACGACGAACTTTCTGTTTTTCTCTTAACTGTAAACCATATTCTGTAACACGTTTACGACCCGCACCATGCTGCCCTGGAAGTTGATCAATTTTACATTTAGATTCGATGCTTCTCACACCGCTCTTCAAGAAAAGATCTGTACCTTCCCGACGTGATAGTTTACATTTTGGACCAATATATCTAGCCATCTTCTACCTCTGAATTTTAAACACGACGTTTTTTAGGTGGACGACAACCATTATGAGGAATAGGAGTTACATCAGAAATTGAACTGATTTTGAAACCTACACTATTAAGTCCTCTAACTGCTGAGTCACGTCCAGGGCCTGGCCCTTTAACCATAACATCCATATTTTTAACACCATACTCTGTGGCCATCTGACCAGCACGCTCTGCTGCAACCTGAGCCGCGAAAGGCGTACTTTTTCGTGAACCACGGAAACCACTGCCACCAGATGTTGCCCAACATAAGGCATTCCCTTGACGGTCAGTAATTGTCACGATGGTGTTATTAAAGGTTGCATGTACATGTGCAACTGCGTCAGTTACAACTTGTTTTGCTTTCTTTTTAACACGTGAATTTGCTTTTGCCATATCTAATCTCTAATTTATGCTTAACGCTTAATAGGTTTTTTAGGACCCTTACGAGTACGAGCATTATTTTTGGTTCGCTGGCCTCTCAAAGGCAAGCTACGACGATGACGAATTCCTCTATAACATCCCATGTCCATCAATCGCTTGATATTCATAGTTACATCACGACGAAGATCACCTTCAATTTTAAACTTAGTCACTTCGGAACGAAGTGCTTCTAACTGTTCTTCTGTCAGTTCACGAACTTTAGTAGTTGGATCAATTTTGACATCTGAACAAATTTTCTGTGCAGTGGTCTGTCCAATACCGTAGATCGATCTCAATCCAATTACAACATGCTTGTTAACTGGTATATTTACGCCGGCAATACGAGCCATTTTGCGCTCCTTAACTATCCATCTACCAAAAAACGAGCGATTATACTCATTTTATGGATTAATTACTAGTAGTAACCTTTAATTATCAACCAATTAAAACTTACCGACCCTTTAGATTTGCTTTTTTCATCATACTTTCATATTGACCAGATTGAAGATGGGCTTGAATGTTCGTCATAAAATCCATCACAACAATCACAATAATCAATAAAGATGTACCCCCAAAATAAAAAGGTACATTCCAATATAAGATCAAAAACTCAGGCAATAAACATACAAGCGTAATGTAAATTGCACCTGCTAGAGTTAATCGACTCATAATGGTATCTATTCTTCTGGCAGTCTGTTGTCCTGGTCGAATTCCAGGAATATATGCTCCAGACTTTCGAAGGTTGTCTGCTGTCTCATTGGGATTAAAAACAATTGCTGTATAGAAAAAACAAAAGAAAATAATCGCCATTGCATAAAACATAATATATAAAGGCTGACCGGGAGACATCGTTGTGGCAATATCCTTAAGCCATCCCATGTTTTCAGCTGTACCGAACCAACCACCCAGTGTTGCTGGGAACAAAATAATACTTGAAGCAAAGATAGGGGGAATAACACCCGCCATATTTAATTTTAGTGGCAGATGACCTTCTTGACCGCCATACATTTTACGACCACGCATGCGCTGCGCATAATGTATAGGAATACGTCTTTGTCCACGCTCTACAAAAACAACAAATGCAATCACAACAAAGACCAAAGCCAATAGAACAAATGCTGTTATGGCATGCATTGCACCTGTATTAACTTGCTCAAATGTACCACCTAGTGCAGAAGGTAATCCAGCAACGATCCCGGCGAAAATAATCAAGGAAATACCATTTCC
>NZ_PKGB01000015.1 GCF_002848135.1 Hydrogenovibrio sp. SC-1 | reverse complement strand
TCTATATCAATATCTACACAATCAAGGGTTGATCTGTACAAAAAAGCCCGCATTTGAGCGGGCTAAGATGATTTTTTACTTCTTATTCTTGTGTTAGAGTGTATTCCATTTTCTACGGCCAGGCATTCTGAATAAGCGCCCAATAATTAAGCCGAGTAGGAGTACACCACCGCCGGTTAAGAACCATTGGCGCTTAACAACATCTTCAGATTGGTCAATTTGTTCAGTGAGAATGGTGTTTTCATTTTCAAGCTTTTGAATGTGCTGTGCCATTTGACGGTTATCTTCATTAAGTTGGATGGCATTGCCTGAGAGTTTTTTGATTTCTTCAAGCTGTTTTTCCAGCTCATAATTGACTTTCTTTGCAGACTTTAGAGATTCATCCGTTTCATTAAATCGGCTTTGCAATGTTTGTTTTTCGAGCTTGATTTGATTTAGTTGCTTTTCAACATAGGCGACCTTTTTCTCTAGATCTGCAACTTTCTCTCTCGCTATGGGCTGTGCCTGCAGTAGAATGGATGGCATCCAACCTTCGATATCTTCACCTCGGTGATTATAGAGCAATTTTGCCCAACCATCTTCATTCACTTCAACAACAGTGACTTTGCTACCAGAGCGTAGCATTCTTAGAATCTTGTATTTGTAACCTGGCTGACTTCTAAAAGGTATTTCAATAGAATCCGTTACATAGTTCGTGTAGCCGCCAGCTTCTGATTCTGCTTGAACACTAGGTGCTAATGTTGTCAGAAGAGCACTGATAGTTAATAGGGGTAGAATGCTGTGGTTAGATTTGACTAATTTTTTCATACTGTTCCTTTAGGTTAGTAAGTGCTTTTTCTGAATCTTCGAGCTTTTGCTTTTCCTTTGCAATAACTGCTTCTGGTGCTTTAGCAACGAAATTTTCATTGGATAATTTACCTGAGAATCGTTTTATATCGCCTTCTAATCGATTGATTTCCTTTGTTAGGCGTTTCAGTTCAGCATCCTTGTCAATGAGCCCTGCCATCGGTATCAGGATTTTCATTTCTCCAACAAGTGCCACCGCTGATTCAGGTGCTTCATCAGTTTCATTCAGTAACGTGATGTGATTTAGTTTAGCTAAACTGTTTAAAGAATGGGTATTATTTTCCAACCAAATTTTATCTTGTGTCGATAAATTTGATAAGAGAATATCTAACTTTTTACTGGGCGCTATGTCCATTTCTGAACGAATTTTGCGAATTCCCATAATAAACTGTTTAACCCATTCCAATTCAGCTTCTGCATAGGTATCGATTAATGCATCGTCTGATTTTGGATATGGCTGTAGCATGATGGTATTACCATCCTTGCCAGCTAGGCCAGCAACACTTTGCCAAGCTTCTTCGGTAATGTAAGGAGTAATTGGGTGCAGCAGTCTTAGAATCGTTTCGAGAACACGTACTAAGGTTTTTCGGGTGCCTCTCTGCGCATCTAGGGTTGCCGTGTCAGAATTCAGTACAGGTTTGACTAACTCAAGGTACCAGTCGCAATACTCATTCCACGTGAATTCGTAGAGTGCATTAGCAGCCAAATCAAAACGATATTGATCAAAATGCTTTGCCACTTCTAATTCAACAGCTTGCATTTTTGAAATAATCCAACGGTCAGCGAGAGAAAGGGTACAAGGCAGTTTCTCATCAACCCCTGTGTCTCTACCTTCGGTATTCATTAGTACATATCGAGTGGCATTCCATAATTTGTTACAGAAGTTTCGATAGCCTTCGCATCGGTTAAGATCAAATCGAATGTCTCTGCCGGTTGAAGCCAGAGAAGCAAAGGTAAACCGTAAAGCATCGGTGCCATAAGATTCAATACCCTCTGCAAATTGCTTTCGCGTTGATTTTTCAATGCGAGCAGCCTTTTCTGGTTGCATCATGCCTGACGTTCGTTTGGTTACAAGGCTTTCAAGATCAATGCCATCGATCAAGTCAATCGGGTCTAATACATTCCCTTTCGATTTGGACATTTTTTGACCTTCGCCATCCCGAACCAGACCATGAACATAAACTTGTTTAAAGGGAACTTGGCCCGTAAATTTAAGGGTCATCATAATCATCCTGGCAACCCAGAAGAAAATAATATCAAAGCCAGTGACTAAAACGGAGGTTGGGTGGAATTTTGCTAATTCGGCTGTTTGCTCCGGCCAACCGAGGGTTGAAAAGGTCCAAAGCGCTGAACTGAACCAAGTATCCAAAACATCACTGTCTTGTTGTAGAGTGACAGTATCGGATAGTTGATATTTTTTGCGAACCTCTGCTTCGGTACGGGCAACATAGACATTGCCTTGGTCATCATACCAAGCTGGAATACGGTGCCCCCACCAGATCTGTCGTGAAATACACCAGTCTTGAAGATTGTTCATCCATTCAAAATAGGTGTTTTCCCAATTTTTAGGGACAAATTGAATATCGCCGTTTTTAACCGCATCAATGGCGGGTTTGGCTAATTCTTGTACTGCAACATACCATTGATCAGTTAGGAAGGGCTCAATAACGGCATGAGTGCGGTCTCCACGTGGCACCATGAGCTTGTGTGGCTCAATTTTATCCATTAAGCCGGCTGCTTCTAAGTCGGCAACAGCCTGTTTTCTTGCTTCATAGCGATCAAGTCCCTGGTACTTTTCCGGAACTTCATCGTTCATAGCCGCATCGATGGTCATGACATTGAGCATTGGTAGATTATGACGTTTGCCCATCTCGTAGTCATTAAAGTCGTGAGCTGGGGTGATTTTGACGCAACCGGTTCCAAATTCCATATCGACATAGTCGTCTGCAATGATTGGGATTTCACGCCCCACTAAAGGAAGGGTAATGGTTTTGCCAATTAAACTTTGATAGCGTTCATCATCTGGGTGTACGGCAACAGCCTGATCTCCAAACAAGGTTTCTGGGCGAGTGGTGGCGACAACTAAATAGCCGGAGCCATCTGATAATGGATAACGCATATGCCATAAGCTGCCCATCTCTTCTTCAGAGAGGACTTCTAAATCTGAAACGGCAGTATGTAGAATTGGGTCCCAATTAACAAGGCGCTTGCCGCGGTAGATTAAACCTTCTTCATGGAGTTTGACAAAGACTTCTTTGACAGCATTGGATAGGCCCTCATCCATGGTGAATCTTTCGCGACTCCAATCTGGAGAAGCGCCTAATCTTCGGAGTTGTTGGGTAATAGTACCGCCTGACTGCGCTTTCCATTCCCAAACTTTTTGGGTAAAGGCCTCGCGTCCTAAATCATGACGGCTTAAGCCTTGAGCAGCTAGTTGTCTTTCAACCACCATTTGGGTTGCGATACCGGCATGATCTGTTCCTGGTTGCCATAATGTTTCGTCGCCTTTCATTCGGTGGTAGCGCGTTAAAGTATCCATAATGGTGTCTTGGAAAGCATGCCCCATATGAAGACTTCCTGTCACATTGGGCGGTGGGATCATAATGCTGTAAGTTTGGCCTGTTGAGCTTTGTTGCGGCTTAAAATAGCCACTTTGTTCCCAAATTTGGTACCACTTAGTTTCGATAGATTGAGGATTAAAATGCTTTTCCATTATGGTTTTGTGTCTTCTTGTAATTGATTGACTAGTTTATAACCGATATTGAGTGGTTATGGTTAGTGCGGGCGTCATTTTGCTTCGCTTAGGTCGCAAAATTCAACTTGATAAGGGGTATTCATCTTTTTGTTCAAGTTATGAATTTGCTGTGCAATGCCGCTTAAAAATTAGAAGAATTATAGCAAATTCAGCCAGGCCTGGCCGAATTTTACCGCGGATTACCACTCAATTTGCGTTGAGGTTGCTTTGCTGAGTTCTGATAACTTTTGTTGATGTGCAACCAGTTCATTTGCATTTGCACGAATGACTTTTAAAGGACCTTTGGGTTTTTCAAAATCCGTTTTAGTCAGATTTTTGGAGGTGTTTTCGGTTTTGGTGAGCATTAAGTCGGTTTGTCCACCCGTCATCGTTAAATAGACATCGGCAAGGATTTCCGAGTCAAGCAAGGCACCGTGTAATGTGCGGTTACTGTTATCGATGCCCAATCGCTTACAAAGTGCGTCTAGTGAGTTTCTTTGGCCAGGGTAGGATTTACGGGCAATTTTTAGGCTGTCAGTAATGGTGCAATGGTCTTCAATTTTGCCCCAATGATTATTAGAAAGTTGAGATAATTCATGGTTAATAAAGCCAACATCGAAGGGGGCATTGTGAATGATAAGCTCAGCACCTGACACATACTCCATAAATGCTTCCACAATATCGGCAAAGATGGGTTTGTCGATCAAGAATTCATTGGTGATACCGTGCACTTCAATAGCATCCATCGGCACTTCGCGTTCTGGTTGAATATATTGGTGGTAGTTATTGTGCGTTAGTTTTCGTTTAAAGAGCTCAACGGCACCAATTTCAATAATTTTGTCGCCATTTTTAGGATCGAATCCCGTGGTTTCAGTATCCAGTACAATTTGACGCATAGAGGGTTTTTCTCTCGTAATCCAGTGAGGGTTTTCAGGTAAAATAAGTACCAAACAATATTTTAATGCAATTGATAGGCAAAAAGTATGAGAATTAAACAAGGCAGCGAAGTGACCTTCCATTATGAACTAAGAAATGACAAAGGGGAGTTGATCGATTCAACTTTTGATGGGGAGCCAGTACATTATGTCCATGGCGATGGCGATATTATTGAGGGACTCGAAACCTTGTTTGAAGGTGAAGAGCCTGGGTTTGAGGCAAAAGTAACCTTGCCACCGGAGCAGGCTTATGGGGTGACGCGCGAAGATTTGGTTGTGTTTGCGGCGCCTGAAAATTTTGATGATCAGGTTGAATTAGAAGTCGGTGAAGTCGTTGAAACAGAAGACCCAGATGGCAATCCAATTCAATTTAGAATTGTTGATATTGATGAAGATAAGGTCTATTTAGATGGTAATCACCCTTTAGCAAACCAAACTTTAGAGTATAAAGTGGAAGTCATCGAGGTTGCTTAGGCGGTTGTTGGCTTCAGTAATGTGATTTGAGCCAAGCATAGGCTTGGCTCAATGGTTATTAATCGACTAACCCACATTTCATATTACCTGGGACGGCAATATCTATTCGTTTGGGGTTGGGTAGGTTGAGGTTGTCCATAATGGTAGAAAAATCCTCAAAAGATTTCCCATCACCAACTCGTACATTGAATTTCTTTTCTTCTCCTATCGTGCTTTGACTAAACCCTTTATAGTCGTGTGCCGGGAATACTTTGGTATCTTCGGGGAGACTAAATAATTTATCTGTTATAGATTGATACATGGCCTGGTTATTTCCGAGTTGAAAGTCGGTTCGTCCACAGTCCCTGACCAATAGAGTGTCTCCAGTAAAAACCGCACCTTCGATATGATAGCTAATGTCATTATTGGTGTGCCCGGGCGTGTGGATGACTCGGATGGGTTGCTGCCCTAAATAAAAGATATCACCTTCCTCGGCTAAAATATCCGCACACTCAGAATTTGAATTTTTATGGACAACCAATTGTCCACCAACCTGCTGTCGTAATTTTCCTGCACCCGTAATGTGGTCGGCATGAATGTGAGTTTCAAGCAGGTATGTTATGTTTAACCCCAGTTCTTTTATATGCTTTTCGTCTCTTTCGGCATTTTCGATTACTGAGTCAATGACAGCGGCTTCATTGGTGATTTCATCCCAAATAAGGTAGGTATAGGTCCAAGTTTCGTAATCAAAGAGCTGGCGTATTTTCATTATGGCGATCTCCTTAAGCAACATGAGAGGCTGAGAGGGTTCAGTAATTATTTAGATTTGAGGATAATTCTCAAACTATGATTTTGTGGCCATTATCCCTCTTTTTTACCCAATAAACAAATTGGATATAAGTTGTTGCTTATTGGTTAAGTTTGAAATCGACAATCAAGGGGTTGTGGTCTGAGATATTAGGTACCCGCATCGCTTGTGCTGAATCGATTTCTAATCCGCGATAAAAAATATAATCTAAGGGTTGGCGGTTTAAGGTTTTAATAGGGCGTTCATCTGGATACGTTACGCGTTTTAAACCTAAGGCACCCATAGAATTAAATAGGGTTGCAACGCGCTTTTTATTCCATGTATTGAAATCGCCACTTAAAATCATTGGGCCAGTTAGTTGCTCTAAAAGCGCTCTAATGGCTTCGATTTCGCGCTTAAAGAGCAAATGGGGTACGAAATTGATGGCATGAATATTTAAATGGGTGAGTATCTCACCGCTTGATAGTGGGTGAAGCGTGATAAGAGAGGCTTTATAGGTTAAAAAGCCCAGCTCTCGACTTTTTGTCAATTGTTGACGTAATGGATAGAAATGGTGAGACGACGCGGTGAGTACACCATAGAGATTTTTAGTGGTTTGAATATTCGGTGTCATGATGTATGGAAGTTGAAAAAAGTGCGGTTGTTCTGGGGTTAAGGTCGCTTCTTGAAGTGAGAGGATCTGAGGCGCAGGTATGTTTAATAGCTTTTCAATGGGTTGATGATGGTGGCGATCAAAATTGACTTTATGGCAGTTCCAGACGATTAACCGAAAAGGGTTGGGTAAAAACCTTGCTGTTGCTGAAGGGATTGATAGGGGTGTGAGCTTGGGTTTATACATTTAAACAACCTGCTCCTATAACAGCGGCGCAAAGACTCGGGTGAGGTTTTCAAAAAAACGATGGACTTTGTGCTGAGAAGGTTGATAAGTCTCGGCTTCTTGTATTTTTATTTCAACCCATTCCATTAAGGTTTTAATCAGTTGGGAATCAGATACAAAATGGCTGATTTCATAATTTAAAAACAAAGAACGGTAGTCCAGATTGGCCGAACCAAAAAAAGCAGCTTGCTGATCAATGATCATTAACTTAGCATGCATAACTCGAGATGGGAAGCAGTAGACGTTTCCGCCGGCTTCCAAAAGCTGTCTAATAAAGGAGGCGCTTCCTAGGTCAAATATGAGGTGGTCTGACGTTTGATTGGTGATTAAGCAGACATTGACCCCCCGTTTGAGCGCCATCATGAGTGCATTCATAATCGCACTATCTGGAATAAAGTAGGGACTGGCGATAATTAAATTTTTCTGTGCGGCATGAATGCTGAGCAAAAAACTTTCAAATAGTGCATCACTATTAATATCGGGTCCCGAGGGAATGGTTGTGATAGAGGTGGCATGGTTGTGGTCGATTTGGTGACTTGAATCTTGCGCGATTGGCGTTAGTCTTTCTTGACTGGTATAAAACCAATCTTCCATAAAGATGGTTTGATGATGGTTGACACTGGCACCCTTTATTTTAAATAAGGTATCAATCCAAAAAGGTCTTTCTGAGGAGCTTGTTTGTCCCATATAATCTTGAGAGAGGTTCATACCACCCGTAAAGGTGATTTGACCATCAAAAATAAAGATTTTTCGGTGGTTTCTAAGGTTCATTTGTCGGCTTAAAAACCCTTTGAAAAGCGGTTGAAAGAAGCCATAACGCCCACCAGCGCGTTTAAATTCGGCTAAAGAGCGTGCGTTTAAATATAGATTAAGTGTGCCGACCGCATCGAATAATATGCGAACTTCGACCCCTTGTTTGGCTTTTTCAGTCAGAGCATTTAATATGGCATGTCCTGTTTCATCCAATTCAAATACATAGGTTTCAATATAGATAGCGGTTTTGGCTGAATGAATGGCCTTTAGCAATTGCTGATAGGCTTCCTCTGGTTCTGCAATAAAGGCAATCGTGTTGTGATAAGTGACACTGTCTATTTGGTTGGCATAGAGTAACTGTGTAATGGCGCTGGGCAAAGGTGCGTGAAATGAGGGATTGGAGGGTGGCGATTCTAAAGGGTGTAATAAAATATTGGGTTTATTCTTTTTATAGAGTAATTTTCGTGAACCTAATACTAAATATAATAGTACTCCGAAAAAAGGCAATAGAAATAGTGTCAGTCCCCAGGTTGTTAGGCTTTGCGGTGAACGACGTTGATAGAGCATAAAAAATAAAATGCTTAATACCAGCAGTAAATTGATTCCGTAGGCCAATAAAGCCCATTGTTCAATACTAAACATTTCTTGCAATTCCTTAAAGCGTCTATAACAATGCTAGGCTTATTATTCTAATCATTTCACGCTTGTTTAGGTGAGTTGTTTAGCTTTAGGGGTAAATTAGAATGGCGGTTTCTCTCTTTAATCAGCCCAATACGCAAGGCCGTTTTATTGCTTGGAAACGTTTGATCTTGATTCTGGGCGCCCTAGTGATGATGTGTGCGGTTTGGGTTGCATACAAAACAGTCAATGCCCCATCAGAAAAAGTGAATCCAGCTGAGATGCATCCACCAGCTAAGGAGCGGATGACTGCTCCAGCAAAGACAGATGAAGAAGCAAATCGAACCGTATCAGAGCCTATCTCGAAACCTTTAAACCTGAATATTGCGCCAGTAGAGGATGGCCGTGAAGAGGGCCCTATACTGGTCGACGACATAATCGAGTCAGCAGCGACTGAGAAGAATAGCACGTTACCTAAGTCGCCACCATCACCGCTTGAATTGGAATATGGCTATAAGGGACGAGATAAACAAGGCCATCGTTTAGAGTTAGGTGCGACTGAAAACTCAACTCAGTTCAAACTAGGCGTTCAAGTCGATGAAAATAAGGTGAATGTAAATTCGATTGAAGTTGAAATCCCCTTATCAAAATAATGGGCAGTATCTCTTTGGCTAGGTGAGTCGTTTTTAACTGTTGTGAGTAAACAATGCTTTTACTTTAAATATGATTATGATAGGGTTTCACTTTTATTTATGTTAATTGTTTGAATGGGTTAGCCTAAAAGTATTTTGAGTTGATTCGTTGAGTATAAAAAGGATTTTTATGTTGTTAAAAAAAGCGCTATTATTGAGTGTCCTGTCGAGCATGATGTGGGTGTTGACGCCCATGACGTTGCAGGCCCAACCACCTGCAGCTCAAAATGCAATGCCGAAACTGAATGATGAGCAAAAAGCAATGATGATGGAGCTTCAGCGAGTTCAACAGTCATTGCAACAAACCCAACAAGCATTACAAAAAATCCAGCAAAAAGTTTATCAAGATAATCCAAAGCTAAAATCTCAACGAGATGATTTACAAAAAAGCATTGCGCAGGCAATGTCAGATGATGACTATAATGCCGAATCAGAGCTGGCAGCATTAAATCAATTGGTTGAGAAATATCAAAACACAAAAGAACAGCCGACACAGCAACAGATATCAGACTTTCAAGCGAAACAGCAGGCCTTTCAGCAACGACAAAGAGCAGCCTTTCAAAACCCAGACATTCAAAAGCAAGCAGAAGCACTACAAGTTCGCCTTCGCAAGGCTATTGAACAGTCCGGAGAATCTGGGCAATCCTTATTAGTTCGCTTAGAAGAGCAAATGAAAAAGTTAAAAACTTTGCGTCAGAAAGCCATGCAAATGATGCAAGGTAGTAGCGCCCCCTAAAGGGCGTTTATTTTCCGATTAGGGGTTACTTTCAATCACAATATTGGGAAAAGCATGGCCATAGTCTTTGCGTTTTAACGCGATAGCGCTTGAAACCTGTGTGGCGATGGCATGATACTTTTGACTGAGTTCCCCTAAAGGGTCGTTAATGACGGTGGGTTCGCCGACATCCATATTTTGGCGAATCCGAGCATCTAAAGGTAGGGCGCCTAAAAAATCGACCTGATTATCTTCTGCCAATAGCATCCCGCCATCATGGCCAAAAATGGCTTCTTCATGCCCGCATTGTCCGCAGATGTGTGTGCTCATATTCTCGACCACGCCCAACACAGGAATATTGACTTTATTAAACATTTGCAGTGCTTTACGTGCATCAATCAACGCAACCTCTTGAGGTGTGGTGACAATGACTGAGCCTGTAACAGGGATTTGTTGCGATAAGGTCAATTGAACATCCCCAGTGCCGGGGGGTAAATCAATAACCAGATAATCTAAATCAGCCCAGTTGGTTTCTTTCAGCAGTTGAACTAGGGTTGAGGTCACGATAGGGCCTCGCCAAATCATCGCATCTTCAGGGTTAATCAGAAAGCCAATTGACATCAGCTGAAGTGAGTAGGCTGAGATGGGTTCCATCGACTTGCCGTCTTTGGTTTCAGGTTTGTCATTAACGCCAAGCATGGTTGGAATGCTTGGGCCATATATATCGGCATCCAATATTCCGACGTTGGCCCCTTCACTTTGCAATGCCAAAGCCAGGTTAACGCTGGTGGTGGATTTGCCAACCCCGCCTTTGCCAGAGGCGACGGCAATAATATTTTTAACTCCGGACAGGGGTTGAATGGATCCTTGGACCGAGTGGGCAACAATTTCAGTTTGAAAATCACAGCTGACTGATTCAATGACGTTAGACTGATCGGTTAGTTGTTTCTGAAGCTTTTGGCTGATAGAAGGCCATAAGCTTTTAGCGGCAAAAGGCAATTTTAGTTTTAGTTTCAGCTGACCTTTCTTTAAGTGAGCGGATTCAATGTTTTTTTCTGAGAAGCTGCCCTCAGCTAAGCTTTCAAACGTTAACGACTGCAAGCTTTGAGAGAGTAAAGCTTGTTCCGTTTCAGGTAGCTGTGAGGCAAAAAGATTCTTAAGAATTTGCATAGTGTCGATTCCATTTCATTTAAAAACGACCAGGCCTGGTCGTTTTTGCGCTATTTTAAACCTTTAAAGCGTCGGCTTCATCCATAAAAAATTCAAGGACATTGCTGTGAATGAATACTGGACTCTTTTGTCTGTAACAGCGGTTTTAAAGGCTAAGGTAGCAGATCAAGTTGGCGTTCATTGTGGGAAAGCTGGGCATCTTGAGTGATTCGGCTTGAGGTAGGGCCTTTTTGGTTTCGGTACTTGGCATCGGCTCTTTTGTTATAGGGCTTAATGGCGGCGCTGGACAGCGTTTCAAAATTAATGGCACAGATATCCATCCCTGGACGAAGGGCGAGCGGTAGTTTTCCGCTGTTAAAAATTTCTAGCACAATTTGGCCTTCCCAGCCGGGGTCGATACGGTGAGCCGTAACATGAACCATTAGGCCTAAGCGCGCGAGGCTCGAACGCCCATCTAACCATCCGACTAAATCGTCTGGGATGGAGACGATCTCATAGGTGGATGCTAAAGCCAGTTCGCCAGGGTGTAGAAAAAATGCTTCGCCTTCTGGGATAACCACCTCATCGCCCATGATTCGATCCATGATTTTCTGCATTTCTTCTGATGGGCCACTGAGGTCAATAAAAGGTGCAGTATGATCGTTAAACACCCGGAATTTATCTGCCAGTCTTAGGTCAACGCTAATGCCTTTGATTTTGTGTTGTTCCGGCATCGGCTCTATGCCGATTTTGCCCATTTTTAAATGTTGGATAATATCACGGTCGCTTAGTTTCATGGTCTTTTTAGCTTCTGGTTAAGTTCGAGTTCAATTTTACGATCAGTATCTTTATTTAGCACAATCATTTTAACGGGAAAGTAGTTTAGACTGGGCATTAACCAAAGTTTGGCATCGATTTTATCATTGTGAAAATGGTAGCGTTGCGTTTTAGCTCGATAATTAAACGGCAAATTTAGGGTTTCTGGCTTGGCCGAAGTGGAAAATTTAAGTTTTTGTTGGCCTTTGGTGTCTTGTAGATAGATGTCATCTAAAGGTTTCTCGTTTAACACTAAGAATTGGAGGCCATAGGCAATGGAAATGACATCATAAACTCGTTCAGGGTTGGGCCATGAACGTTGTTCTTCAACATAATCGATTTGATTGTTGGCTTGGTTACGCACCAGTGTTTCGGTCTTATTAATGGTATCGCCACTCTTTCGGCGAGTCAGAAATTTTTTGTACGATAACCATTTGAAATCGGTATCTGACTGTTTAATTTTGATTTTTTCAACAGCGGATTCATTAATAAAGCGTTTAACCCAGCCAGGGGGTTCAGCAATGCTGGTAAGCAAACAATCTTGTTGCTGACAGGTCATTTTATGCTGGGCTTCACCAATATTAAATCCCATTACCCAGATGTCAAACTGTGCTTTGAATTCAGGTAAGGGTTGGGCTTTCGTTATGCTTGCAAAGCTACTCAATAATACAGCAAAGAGTCCAGTACATATTGCTCTCGGCGCTGTATTTTGGGATGTAGTTATCATCACAACGGATCCGAAGTAGGGGATAGCTGTAGAGGCTGGTTTAATGGTTGGTTGTTAAACCAGGCCTGGCCATTTTTTAACGCAATATCCCCAGTCGCTAGCCATTCAACCACTTGCCAGTATGCTTTGTGTTCATATTGGTGCGCTTTTTTTTGTAAGGATTCTACTGTGTCATTTTCGGTAATGTTAAATTTTGATTGGCAAATAACTGGACCGCCATCGAGTTCAGATGTCACAAAGTGAATGCTAATGCCGTGCTCAGCATCATTTGCTTCTAAAGCTCTTTTATGGGTATTCAGTCCGGGGTATTTGGGCAATAAAGAGGGGTGGATGTTTAACATTTTTCCCAGGTAATGGTTGACAAAGTTCGGCGTGAGAATGCGCATAAACCCTGCCAAAACAATCGCATCGATTTGATGACGTGATAGAGCTGAAATCATTTCCTGATCAAACGCGTCACGCGATTCAAAATGGGTGTGATCTAAAATTTCAGTGGCAATACCTGCCTGTTGAGCAAACACAATCCCTTTTGCCTCAGGGCGATTTGAAAGCACACATCCAATTTGATAATGTGCGGTGGATTGATGATCAATTAATGCTTTTAAATTAGATCCGGTACCGGATATCAGTACTGCGATACGCATTTTAGGCGGTTGATTCATAGAGCAGGGCATCCAGTTTCAATATTAGTTAAGTTGAACACTGGGCTCTTGCGACTCCGCTTGTTCAATTTTACCAATAACGCTCACGGTTTCGCCTTGCGCGGTTAAGCTGTCCATAGCAGCTTGTTGGTTTTCTTCACTAACCACAACGACCATACCAATGCCACAGTTTAAAGTGCGATGCATTTCTAAAAATTCAACATTGCCGTGTTCTTGAATCCAATCAAACACAGCAGGCCGTTGCCAGCTTTTTGAATCTATCACCGCTTGTGTATATTCGGGCATCACTCTCGGCAAGTTTTCTAATAGTCCACCACCGGTAATGTGGGATACAGCATGAATTTCAACCTGCTTCATCAGCTCTAATATGGATTTGACATAAATTTTAGTCGGTGCCATCAGAGCATCAATTAATGGCTGACCATCACAATCTTGATGCAGCTGGGTGCCATTGACTTCAATAATTTTTCGAATGAGTGAATACCCATTTGAATGAGGACCAGATGAGGCGAGTCCAAGCAATACATCACCAGCTTTAACTTTTTGACCATCAATTAAGTCAGCTTTTTCAACAATACCGACACAAAATCCTGCTAAGTCGTAATCGCCATCTGGGTACATTCCTGGCATCTCTGCAGTTTCGCCGCCAATCAATGCACAACCTGATTGCTTACAGCCTTCACCAATTCCTTTTACAACATCACGAGCGGTGTAGATATCGAGCTTTCCTGTTGCATAGTAGTCAAGGAAAAATAGGGGTTCAGCACCTTGAACAATAAGGTCATTAACGCACATAGCAACTAGGTCTATACCGACTTGATCATGTTTACCACTTTCAATTGCTAATCGGAGCTTGGTGCCAACACCATCGGTTCCAGAAACCAAAAGTGGGTTTTTGTATTTTCCCATTGGTAATTCAAATAAGGCACCAAATCCCCCTAATGAAGTTGAAACTTCAGGGCGAGCAGTGGCTTTAGCAATGGGTTTAATGGCTTCAACAAGTGCATTGCCTGCATCAATATCAACGCCGGCATCTTTGTAGCTAATAGAAGGGGTCTTTTTAGTCATATGATTGTGTCGTAACTTTTTTAAGAGACGGTTTGAGCAGCAATTTAACACTGCTTGTCGCGTCTCGTCTTGAAAATAGCGCCAACAAGACATGGATCACTCAAACAGGCGTTAATCGTTGTGTCCATCGGAATTAACCTGAGATTGTCGGCAAAATCGGATAACATATTGTAACTAAAAATAGTGGAGTGATTATGAGAAGTTTTCTCTTGCGTGGTTTTTTTATCGTTATTGGCGTGTGGCTGACTGGAAGCGCCTACGCAGAACCTGCGTCATTGGAAGTGAAGGTACCTGATTTATTTGAAATTAAAGTATTGCAAGAGGATGGTGAACGAGTGCGATCAGAAAGCGCTTTTGATCGTGTTTTGCAGAATGCCATGCGTCGCGTATTAATCCGTTTGACGGGTAGTGAAGATATCTTGAATCAAGCAGAAGTGGCTGATCTTCTCAATCAACCCAAAGTATGGCTAAAAAGTTATCGTTATGAACCCTATGAAGTGGAAGGGGTCAAAGTGGGGAGCTATTTAGTTTTTCAGTTTGATAAGGGGCGGCTATATAAAACGTTTCAAAAACAGGGTTGGGTCAGTTGGCCTTATCGCAATCGCCCAACAACCTTGGTGATGGGATCTCGAATGATGGCGGGTACTTTGGTGAAGTTAACTTCTCAAAATATGGAGTATGCCGCTGACATGGATTTTCGGCATAGTGCGGAGCAGTTGGGATTACCAATTGAGCTGGATCATGAAGGGAAAGTTTGGGTTTATCCCGAGGGACAAAGTCATAGCCAGGCCGTTGCTGATCGTTTACAAAGTAGCTCGGCAGATTATTTGTTAAGCTTTCAGGTTGAATCCTTGATTAATGGACGTCAACATTACAAGTGGCAAGTGTTTAGCCGCAGTGGAGAGAGTGTCATTCCGCTTGTGAAGGATATGGACTTTGTTTCAGTGGATGCTTTTTATGATCAAATCTTTTTAACCTTGATTCAGGCATACTCTGCGAGTTATCGTCAACAGGCTGATTTTCTGGGCGCTGTGACTTTGCGATTTGACGATATTTATTCAGCTGCTCAAGTTACCCAATTAGAAAGTTACTTGAAAAAAATTAAGCCAATGGTTCACCAGGTTAAGTTGGTCTCGTTGAAAGAGGCAACCGTTGTATTTGAAGTTGAATACCAGGGGAGCTATACCCAGTTATTAGAACGTTTACAAGCCTTATCCTTTTTAAAACTAGTGGATGATAATGCGTTAATTGGACGAGTGGATTTCCAATGGCAATCGCAGTCACCAGCTTCTGAGTAAGGGCCTCCAACATGTTTGTGCAATTACCGTTAAAAATTGGCTTGAGAGAAGAGGTCTGCTTTGATACCTACATCGCTGAAGAAGAAGGGGTTGCATTTAAGTTAGCACAGTTTCAGCAGAGTTTGTCAGATAGACAGAGTGATGAGTCTTTTTATGTGTATGGCGAGGTTGGCACAGGCAAAACCCACTTATTGCAAGCTGCTTGCCGGTTTGTAACCGAAAAAAATCGCGCTAGTGTCTATTTGCCTTTGGCAGATTCAAGTTTGCCATTAATTGCAGATGTATTGCATGGACTTGAGCAAACCCCTTTGGTGTGTTTGGATGATGTCGATCATGTGATGGGTGATCCAGATTGGGAGTTGGCGTTGGCAAACCTAGTCATGCGTTCTAAAGCTTTGGGGCATCAAGTGGTGATGTCGGGGAGTAGTGATGTAACTTCTTGGTCGGTTGAAACGACTGAGTGGTTGCAAGCGTTGATGTCAGTGATGCCGATTACATTAAAACCGCTAACACGAAAACAAGATATCGTATTGGCGTTACAGCGCCATGCTCAAAAGCTCGGATTTGAATTGCCCATAGAAGTGGGGAATTATTTGGTAAAGCAATTTTCAAATGATCTGCAAGAGTTGTTGTCGGTTTTGAAGTTGTTAGAGCAAGCCTCTTTTGTTGAAAAACGGCGAATGACCTTGCCTTTTGTGAAACACATTTTAAGAGTCGCATAAATGTATAGGAAAAATGAAATGATAAAAAATAGGGTTTATTTGGGCGTATTTTGGATTTTGGCTACCCTGTTTGTTAGCTTTGTTTCCCCTTCACAGGCTACAGAGAAAATTGAATTTAAAACCTTAGATGGCAAAACAGTTCAATTGTCAGACTACCAAGGTAAATGGGTGGTGGTTAATTATTGGGCGACTTGGTGTCCTCCTTGCTTGGTTGAAATGCCAGAACTCAGCTTCTTTCATGAAGCACACAAAAATAAAGATGCCATTGTCTTAGGGGTAAATTATGAACAGGCTTCTGTCAAAAAGGTACAAGCTTTTTTAGAAGAACAAATGATTAAGTTTCCCGTGGTTCGGCCGACAGGGATTATTGATAATAAAACAACGCCATTCGGTCCTTTACGCGGTTTACCGACGACCTATATGGTGTCTCCATCCGGAGAAGTCATTGCTGCTCGAACCGGGGGCGTTAATCAGCAAATGTTAGAAGATTTTCTAGAAAAATATGGCCATTTAAAGTAAAGGATGTATCGTGAATAAAACAACAATTCGATATGCAATTAAATATTGGCGACTGATCATTCACCTGGTTTTTAAAACCAAGCATTTTGGCGTCAATAACCTTTGGTGGTCAAAACAACCGTCGAGTGTTGGTTGGCACTGGTATCAACAATTGTGGGGACTGGTGACAGTAATGCCGATTGTACGTAATATTCAATCGTTAAAAGTGAGAAGTCGTTTGGGCTGGATTCCAAAAGCGGATAGCGACGCACTTGGCTTTAAATAGGCTTTGGTTGTTCAGTTGCAAGTGGGGAGAAAACAATGATTCAAATGGATCTTGAACAAAGACAGTCCATGCGTTTTGAACGGCCATTTTATGTGACAAATCATGAGGATGAAACTTTCTCGGCAGCATTTGAGGGTGCGGATGTCAATTTAACAGGGTTGGGGTTTCTGGTTGATGATCCGGATTTGTTTTTACCACATCAACAGTTAAGTCTGAGAGTGAGAAATGAGCAGTCTGATGAAGTTTATTGTCTTGAAGGCGTTGAGGTGATTCATCTGCGTCCAGATGAGTCGGGACAGTATTTGTGTGGTTGTCATATCGCACAAGTGACTAGTGGTCAATTATTGGCTCATCATCGATTGGTTATGACCGATGCTGATACTGCGCTGGTGTCAATGGAGGCTTCTAAGTTATCCGAATTTAATTTTTTAGAAGATGGGTCTGCTTTATCAAAGGACGAGGCGGATTTTCAGGAAGCCAGTATGGCTTTAAACCTTGCGGTGACCCAGTCTGAAAATAATCAAAAAGAAGTGATGCGGTTTCTGAATGCGGTTGACAGCTTATTTGACTGTCCGTTAGATGCAGAGACTAAGTTGCAAGAGCTAAAAGAAGAGTTTTCAGATTTTCGACTCTATCTGCAGCAAATGAATGACAGTACCGTCGCTTTTGCCACCTTGGCTAAGTTGTTGGCACATACCCCTGATAATACAGAGGATAAGCTGGCCTGGCGTACTTTAATTGCAGATTTCGAAGCGCGGTTTTTAACAGAAAAACAACAGGTTGCGTATGATTTTATGCATCAAGGTTTGGACGCAGTTGAAGCTTTAGAAATTGCGAATGAGTATTTAAAAAAATAAAGAGAATCACTGCCCCTAGATATTTCACAAATTTGCACCGATCTCGCTTTCCCCTTGATTCCACAAGACATATTTTCCCAGTTAGCCGTCATCAAGGATAGGACACTTCTTCAAAAATTGCCTTGTGAAAACAACTTCCTGCGCAATCCCAGAACAAATTCATGAAGCATGTGGGTTGGACTTTATTCCGCAACCAGTTGTTCGGTTCTAAAATGTCCTTTCGTGGGGGCGAGTTGGTGCGTTAAGATGGGCAAATCGGTTTGCATGGTTTTATACAGGGTCCAAGGTGGATTAATGACAATCATGCCGCTGGCCATCATGCCTTTGGCGTTGTCACTATCAATTCCTAGTTCAAAGAGCTGAATGTTTTTGATACCACTTTCTATAAAGGCTTTTTCAAGTTGTTCTATGCGAAAACGCTCAACAACCGGGTACCACAAGGCATAAGTTCCTTGTGAGAATTTTCGGTGTGCCTTTTTCATCACTTCTACCACTGTTTGATAATCTTGTTTTACTTCATAAGGCGGGTCTATCAGAATATAGCCGCGCTTTTCTTTCGGTGGTAACTGACTTAGGCAAGCTTGAAAACCATTTGATTGAAAGGTTTTAATACGAACATCGGTTTCCATATTGTGCTTAAGGTGTTGATATTCTTGGGGGTGGAGCTCATAAAGCCCCAATCGATCTTGCGGCCTTAATATCTGCTGTGCAAACCAGGGTGAGCCTGGGTAATGACTGAGCGTTGAGGTTTGGTTAAATCGTTTGATCCAGTGAAGGTAATCACGGATTAAAGGTGGCTGAGAAGTCGAATTTTGCCAAAGTTGACCAATGCCAGTTTCATATTCCTTATTCTTTTGTGCTTGATGACCTGTTAACTGAAAGGCACCGCAGCCAGCATGGGTATCCAAGTAAAATAGGGGTTTAGGTTTTTGGGTTAGGTAATTTAAAATTTGAATACTGACACTGTGCTTGAGAACATCGGCAAAGTTGCCTGCATGATAACCGTGCTGATAGCTCAACATTATTATGCCCTTCTAAAAAATATTAAAAAACGCTGGTTACCGTGGGTGTTTAGCGTCGACGTTTGGATTGTTTATTCTTTTTGGCTTCTAAACGCTGTTGTTTTTTAGCCGCCTTGAGGATGCGTTGTGCTTCAACTTGTTGAGATTCTTCGATCATATTTTCCGGAAGTTCAAAGCAGATTGGTCCAAGCAATCCTTCGCGAAGTTCATTGATAAAAATTCGTGAAATTTTGTCGAGGTTGACTTGTCCGCCAGACACTAAGCAGCCTCGACTTTTTCCAATTTGTTCCAGGAAAGTTATTTCTGGAGCAGGGCCATCAGCAGGCAGTTCGGATAATTGATAACGCTGTTTTAAGCGCTCTGGATAAGCTTTTAAGCAATATTCGGCAGCATAGCTAGCGATGTCAGGTAGCTCAAAAGCCGTTTCTTTAATACCGCCGGTAATGGCCAAGCGATAGCCAGAATGGCTATTTTCAATGTTTGGCCACAATAGTCCTGGCGAATCAAACAGGGTGATGCCACCTTCTAATTTAATTCGCTGTAGGATTTTGGTGACGGCCGGTTCATTTCCTGTTTTGGCAATGGTGCGGCTGGCAAGAGTGTTAATTAAGGTTGATTTTCCAACATTGGGGATGCCCAATATCAAAGCATGAATGATTTTGACTGAATTGTCGGTGCGAGGAACCATTTGTTTTATTTGGTTTAAGATGCGCTCTTTACGGTCTGCTTGCTGAGCATGAATGGCTAAGGTCTGAATATGGCTTGACGTGGCAAAGTAATCTTGCCATTGTTGAACTTTTTCGGAGTCTGCTAAGTCAGATTTGTTCAAGATTTTTAAGGTGGGCTTGTCGCCACGTAATTGAGCAATCATCGGATTTTCGCTACTAAATGGAATGCGAGCATCGAGTACTTCAATAATTAAATCGACTTGCGGCAAAATGTCACGAACCGCTTTTTGCGCTTTGTGCATGTGTCCTGGATACCACTGGATTTGCATTTTATTAACGTCCAAAGAGCCGCTTTAAAAAGCGGGCAAGTAAAACAAGGCCACTCAGTAACCACAAATATACAAACCATTTAAAGAGATCGTAAAAAGAGGTGAGTGGCTCTGATAGGTGTTGTAAGCCTTCAACCGATAATTGTCCATTTTCAGCTGTCCCCAGTACGATAAAGACCACCAATAAAAAGCAGGCAGCAATCGCCGTTCCTAAATATAAAAAGATTTTCTGAAAAATATCCATAATGAAGTGCCTTACTGATATGAAAGGATAATTAGCGTTAGATTGTACATGATAATGGTTATTTAAAATGCTTGTTAAGCAGTGAGATGTTGATGAAATAGGTACAAATAATAACCAGGTCTGGTCAAAATGAAGGTTTTAGCGCAATAAAAAAGCCAAGCAGATGCTTGGCTTTTTACAATCAAAGATTAATCGTTACTTATAGTGCAACGATGTTCTCAGCTTGAGGACCTTTTGGTCCGTCAGTGACTGAGAATTCAACCTTTTGACCTTCTGCTAAAGTTTTGAAGCCAGAGCTAACAATTGCGCTGAAGTGAGCGAAAACATCTGGACCAGACGCTTGCTCAATAAAACCAAAACCTTTTGCTTCGTTGAACCACTTAACAGTTCCTGTTGTTGTATTAGACATAATATTATCCTATCAATTTATAAATTAAAGAGTGCTTCGAACCTTATTGATACAAGGTGCTTGGCGTAAACATCAGAAAATAAACTTGACCTTATTTGAACTAGACTACAAAGACGGAGAATTACGAATAAAACAACGAAGACGAGCAGATAAATATGGGTTTTCTTTCTTAGTGAAGCTATTAGAGTTGATCTGGTTCTGGAAGTCAATGTTTATTTTAAATAAATCGAATTTAAAACAATTCGATGGCTTAATGGGTATTCATTGTATTGGTAGGATTAATGAAGATAAAACTGTCTTTAATCGACTTAGATCGCCATTTTATTAAGGTATTTTCAATAAAGTTTAATGAAATTAGATTATTTTTCTAAAGAGATTTGAATAGAGCCGATAACTTGATTGAAGGCAGGGCACACTGCCTCAAAACTAAAAATAGATAAATCACACACAAGTTAGATATACAAGGGAGAAATATCATGGCAATGGTAATCAACACAAATATGGCATCACTCAATGCGGTAAGAACGTTAGACGCAACCTCGCGTGAACAATCAACTGCAATGGAACGCCTCACATCAGGTCTTAGAATCAACCGTGCAGCAGATGACGCAGCAGGACTTGCAGTTGCACAAGGTATGACTACTCAAATCCGTGGAACAGAAATGGCGATTCGTAACGCCAATGACGGTATTGGCATGTTGCAAACTCTAGATGGTGCGACTGAAGAAGTTATGAACATGATGCAAAGAATGCGTGAACTAGCCATACAGTCAATGAACGGTACCTACAGTATGGATAACCGTAAACAAATGGATTCAGAAATTATCCAGTTAAAAGGTGAAATCCAGCGCGTTGCAGATACTACCAAATTTAACGGAATGAATATTATGAACGCCAGTTCATTTGGATCTGCAGCGGTTGCAGCAACCTTTGCAGCAACTAGTGCTGGAGCGCTATCTGTCGCTACAGCCAATGCGTCAGCGATGAAAATTCATGCTGGTTGGGAAGGCGCATCAAATAACCGTATGGGGATTCCAATGCTTAACTTCTCATCACTCAGTGCGATTGGTGCAGCAATAGGGTTGGCTAACTCAGGTATCTCAACTTATGCATCAGCAGCGATTAAAGCCTCGGTTGCGTTGACTACATTTGATACAGGGTTATCTGTATTAAAAACGATGCGTGCGACTTGGGGTGCGTTACAAAATCGACTAGAGTCAACGGTATCGAATTTACAAAATATTAATGAAAACATTAATGAATCACGCTCCAGAATTATGGATGCGAACTTTGCAATAGAAAGTGCAAGCTTGGCGAGAACCCAAGTATTGCAACAAGCAGGGATGAGCATGCTGAGTCAAGCGAACCAACAATCTCAGCAAGTATTATCGCTATTGCAATAAAAAGTCTTCTAAAGGTTTTCCAAAAGTTGTCGATACAGTTTTTGGGAAAATAGAAGTAAAAGAGCGAGAGTTTTATCTAAGTCAAAAAGGAGAACGATCATGGCTATGGTAATTAATACAAATATGGGGGCACTCAATGCTCAGCGGATTCTTGATAATACATCAAGAGAACAAAGTACATCGATGGAAAGATTGACCTCTGGGTTGAGAATCAATCGTGCGGCGGATGATGCGGCAGGGTTATCGGTTGTATCTGGTATGACCACGCAGATTCGAGGTACAGATCAAGCGATTCGAAACGCCAATGATGGTGTTGGTATGTTGCAAACATTGGATGGTGCAACAGAAGAAATTACCAATATGATGGGTCGTATGCGTGAGTTGGCGGTTCAGTCACTCAACGGTACCTATAATATGGATAACCGTAAACAAATGGATACAGAATTTCAGCAGTTGCAAGATGAAATTCAACGTGTTGCAGATACTACCAAGTTTAATGGTATGAATATTATGAATGCCAGTTCATTTGGTTCTGCTGCGGTTGCAGCAACCTTTGCAGCAACTAGTGCGGGAGCTCTATCTGTAGCTGGCGATAATGCCTCTGCGATGAAAATTCATGCAGGATGGGAAGCAGCTTCTGTTAACCGTCTTGGTATTGCCATGCTTAACTTTTCATCTTTGAGTGCAATTGGTGCAGCAATAGGGTTGGCTAACTCAGGTATCTCAACTTATGCTTCAGCAGTGGTTAAAGCCTCTACAGCATTGACTGCAATTGATGGCGGCTTGTCTGTTATCAATGGTATGAGAGCGACTTGGGGTGCGATGCAAAATCGTTTAGAATCGACAGTTTCTAACTTGTCAAATGTAAACGAAAACATCCAGGCTTCTAGATCTCGTGTTCAAGATGCAGACTTTGCAAAAGAAAGTGCTAACTTAGCTCGTACGCAAGTACTACAGCAAGCTGGTATGAGTATGTTGTCACAGGCTAATTCTAACTCGCAAAATGTTCTATCTCTTTTAAGATAAAGCATGCGAGATTAAGGCCTATCATCCAGTTTGAGGTGATAGGCCTTCCACTAAAATGGTTTTTAGAGTCAATGAGTTGATATAGTTTCCACAGGTTGACATCCTACTTTTTTAGTGGAATCATTGGGTTATGGTTTTACTAAAAAAGGAGAATGGTGATGGATATTCAAGCGACAAATACCGTAGATTATTCAAAAAAACCGTCTTCTAATGTGGACTCAGTTGTTCAGTCAGGTTCTCAAAATGGCCTTGCAAGTGCAAAATCCACTGAGACATCTGGTGCAACTTTAAAGAGTGCGGTAACCGAAAATGCTGAAATAGATGCGCAAAAAGCCGACGAATTATTGGTCAGCGTCAATGAAAAGGTAAAGGGGTTACAGAGTTTTTTAAAGTTTGAAAAAGATGAAGACACAGAGAAAATGGTTTTTTCGATTAAAAACAGCGAAACAGGCGAGGTCATTCGACAGATTCCTTCCAGGGATCTACTAGAAGTGTCGAAGCAGATTTCACAATATCTTGACCGGGTGCAGCAACAGGCACCTGGTGATCGGGCGGAAACCCCAATTGGATTACTAACTGATCAGATTGTTTAAGTATGATAGTTCCCTTGTGTTTAGCGGTCTTAGGACCGCTTTTTTTGTTTATGGCTTTTAAAAAGTGCAATTTTTTTCTAAAGAAATTTTGATAGAGCCGATAACTTGATTGAAGGCAGGGCACACTGCCTCAAAACTAAAAATAGATAAATCACACACAAGTTAGATATACAAGGGAGAAATATCATGGCAATGGTAATCAACACAAATATGGCATCACTCAATGCGGTAAGAACGTTAGACGCAACCTCGCGTGAACAATCAACTGCAATGGAACGCCTCACATCAGGTCTTAGAATCAACCGTGCAGCAGATGACGCAGCAGGACTTGCAGTTGCACAAGGTATGACTACTCAAATCCGTGGAACAGAAATGGCGATTCGTAACGCCAATGACGGTATTGGCATGTTGCAAACTCTAGATGGTGCGACTGAAGAAGTTATGAACATGATGCAAAGAATGCGTGAACTAGCCATACAGTCAATGAACGGTACCTACAGTATGGATAACCGTAAACAAATGGATTCAGAAATTATCCAGTTAAAAGGTGAAATCCAGCGCGTTGCAGATACTACCAAATTTAACGGAATGAATATTATGAACGCCAGTTCATTTGGATCTGCAGCGGTTGCAGCAACCTTTGCAGCAACTAGTGCTGGAGCGCTATCTGTCGCTACAGCCAATGCGTCAGCGATGAAAATTCATGCTGGTTGGGAAGGCGCATCAAATAACCGTATGGGGATTCCAATGCTTAACTTCTCATCACTCAGTGCGATTGGTGCAGCAATAGGGTTGGCTAACTCAGGTATCTCAACTTATGCATCAGCAGCGATTAAAGCCTCGGTTGCGTTGACTACATTTGATACAGGGTTATCTGTATTAAAAACGATGCGTGCGACTTGGGGTGCGTTACAAAATCGACTAGAGTCAACGGTATCGAATTTACAAAATATTAATGAAAACATTAATGAATCACGCTCCAGAATTATGGATGCGAACTTTGCAATAGAAAGTGCAAGCTTGGCGAGAACCCAAGTATTGCAACAAGCAGGGATGAGCATGCTGAGTCAAGCGAACCAACAATCTCAGCAAGTATTATCGCTATTGCAATAAGTTAACAGTTAGTCTCCCAATTTAAGTTGGGAGGCACACCAAATTTAATAGCAATGACAATGATTATGAACGCGTAAGTAAGCGTTCCCCTTGTGTTTAGCGGTTTTATAGCCGCTTTTTTTGTTTTTATAACTCAGTATTAAAGATTTATTGTTGTTTGCCGATATAATAAATAACATAAGGATTGGCACTTTTGCTGCTTGAAATAAATATCCTATAATTAAATTATATTGTTCCTGACCAGGAGACAGAATTATGGCTAATGAAATTGGCTCAACATTATTGAATTCACTGACAAACAGCACATTTGATATTGGTAATATGGCCAAGGTATTGGCAGAGGCAGATGTTGCCACCCAACGCGGTATTGTCGAAAAAGGGAATACAAAAGCGACTACAGAATTAAGTGCATTGAAGTATTTAGAGGTCAATTTAAATGCATTTAATTCTTATGTAACGGATTTGTCTTCCCCCGATATTTTTCTAGAAAAACAAGTTTCTTCAACAGATGAAACTGCGGTTACGGCAACGGCATCTACAACTGCGGTTGCTGGCTCTTTTTCTGTTATTGCTGAACAACTGGCTCAATCCCATACCCAGGTAGCAAATCAATCGTTTTCATCTCAATATGATAGCCTGACAAATGGAACTTTTACCATTAATGTTGGTGGGCAGGTACATAATATTACAGTAGATGCAACCAATAATACCTTGGAGGGGCTGCAAAAAACGATAAATAACGGCGATTATGGGATTACCGCTTCAGTCATTAATAATGGCGGTAGTTATCAGATGATGTTTTCTTCAAAGAATTCAGGTGCTAGTGGTGAGTTTTCAGTGTCTGGAATCACAGAATTTGATACGTTAGGATTGACAACAACCGTTGAAGCACAAGATGCGATTATGAACATGAATGGCGTGTCAATTACCAGTAGCACCAATACGTTTGAAGGGGTTATTGATGGTGTTAGTATTAATCTTAATTCAGCAAAACCTGGACAAGTCAATACCATTAATATTTCTCAAGATGCTACTAAGGTTACAGACACAATTAAAAGTTTTGTCGATGTCTATAACCAATTAGAAACTATTTTTGATGAAATGGGCGCTTATGATGCGTCTAAATATACTGAAGAAGAGTTGCAGTCTGATCAATATCTTTATTATGGGGATCTTGCTGGGAATAACATATTGCGTCAAATTCGCTCGGAGTTAAAAAATACTCTATCTGGCGCAATTAACGAAATTTCTGGCAATATTAACTCATTAGGGGTTGTTGGGATCAGCTTTGCATTAGATGGGCAAATGCAATTAGATGAGACCAAACTGAATGATGTTGCTGCTAGCGATGTTTCGGCATTTGCAGCTTTGTTTGCAACTGGCGGAAGTAGCACAGATACATTGGTAAATGTGTTAGGCGGGTCGGATAAAACACAAACAGGTACTTATGCGTTAGACATTACTCAGTTGGCAACCCGAGCTCAGACAGCAGGGAATGCAGCAACCGTGTCAACGGATGAACAAGTTTCTGGCGATAAAATTACCAATAGTGCTAACGCATCTATCATTGATGTGGGTGCGAGTTTAGATATTACGATTGGTGGGGTTAATCAAAATATTGACCTTTCAGCATTGGCGCAAAATTACAACTCAAAAGATGAGGTTGCGACGGCATTACAGGGGGCTTTAGATACTGCTTTTGGTGGTAGCGTTGCGACGGTCAGCTATGATGTTGCTCAATCTCGATTTGAAATTGCAGCAAATTCTGGGCAGGGTGCTGTGACGGTGAATTCTGCGACAGGTCTGGTTAATCAAGGTTTTCAGCAAGCAACTGCATATGCAGGTGAAGGATTGGTTGATCTTACTGCTGCTCCAGTGAGCTTTGATATTAAGGTTGATGACTCTATTTCAACCACGATAAATATTGCTCAACAACGCTATACCTTGAATGAATTAGCCAGTGTTATGGCCAGTAATATTAACGCGAATACAGACGTGAGTACCAACGGCAATTCTGTGACTGTATCAGCGACAGGTGGGGCGTTATCAATTGCTTCCAACCGTTTTGGTGGCTATTCATCAATTGATATTACAAATGTGTCTGCCGGTTTTGCTAATGCTGGTTTTGCGGCTAATTTGACGGCAACAGGACAGTCTGTTGATGGTACCTTAACGACGGCTTCAGGAACGATCAATATCGGTGCTTATGCGGATTCGACTGATGGACGACGAATTAATATTAGTGATTTTGCAGTTATTGGTACTAATGATGCTGAGGTTAGAGGATTAAGTTTCGAAGTGCTTGGTGGCGCAATTGGTGCGAGAGGGAATCTCAGTTTTTCAAAAGGATTTGCCAGTCGGTTAGAAGAAACGGTAAATAATTATTTTGATACTGACACAGGTTTAATTGCTCGAAGAACCGATGCATTAGATACCAAAATCGAAAACTATAAGGAACGCAATACAGCACTTGATGAACGATATGATAAACTTGAAGCCAAATACCGGCTACAGTTTTCTATGCTTCAGTCGATTATGTCTAATGCTGAAGCAACCCGCAGTCAATTAACTGCTCAATTTAGTAACAATAATAATTAATGCTCTTTAGTCGAGAACTAAGGTGTAGTGACTTATAAATAAAACAAGACATAGAAAGGGAAATCAAAGTGAGCTTACTTCAAAAACAACAATTTGCGAAACAGTACGCAAACAACTATGTTGAAACGTCTGTTTCAGAAGCCACGCCGCATAAGTTAATTGAAATGTTATATGACGGGGCTTTGAAGAATATTAAGTTGGTTAAAATTTTTATGGAGCAGAAGAACTTTGAGAAAAAATCAGAACATATGAATAAACTGCTCTCAATTGTATTGAACTTGAGAGAAGGCGTTGATTTAGAAAAAGGGGGTGAAGTTGCGGCTAATTTATATGGTTTATATGATTACTGTTATCGTCAATTAATCAAAGCATCCTTTAAAAATGATACGGTGATTTTGGATGAAATTAACGAATACTTGTCTGGGTTGAGTGAAGCATGGAAAGAACTGCCCTCAGCTTATAAAAAATTATCGAAAGATCAAATTGAAAAGATGGGAGCTCACTAAGGTGCCGTCACTGGCCTTAACGAAAATTACGCTGTTATCAGAGTCAAAAAATTTGTTAACAGCGATTGAATCTGAGTCTTGGCAAGAGTACGTTGCGTTGAATTCTATGTTTCAGCAACACCTATCTGAAGCGATAGAGGAGTACAAGCATGCGTTGGACGATACCTTGAAAGAGTTGGCTCGAGATAATGATCAAATTCAAGAGTTGGTTAAATGCAAGCAACAATCCTTATTGGAGGAGAGTAAGGCTGATTTTAAACGGTTAAAGCAATTGAAAGCATATGTTACACCAGCTGAGTAGTAACAAGCTTTTTTCAACAAAGTTATCGGAATTCTTCGCCTGTTCTGTTGTTGCCTATACCATTGGCACTCAATCAAGATTTTATTTCAAGTTCAATTGACATAAAATAAATTCGCATTTAAAAGTAGCCAAAATTTTGACATCTATGCCAAAAGCCGTTATAAAGACTATATTCAGTCTGTTAATAGTGATGGCAACCTAATGCAACAAACACTTTTACCTAACCTCGTTGGCGCTGGGCCAGCAATGCAACAAGTCAAAAAGCTCATCCATCAAGTCGCAAATACCGATGCATCGGTTCTTATTCTCGGCGAGTCAGGAACGGGAAAAGAAGTGGTCGCTCAAGCCTTACACTCTATTTCAATCCGTTCTGAAAAGGCCTTTATTCCTATTAATTGTGGTGCAATCCCTGGAGAACTGCTGGAGTCAGAGTTATTTGGTCATGAAAAAGGGGCCTTTACTGGGGCAATTACCGCTCGAAAAGGGCGTTTTGAAATGGCCGAAAAGGGCACGATCTTTTTGGATGAGATCGGTGACATGCCATTACCGATGCAGGTTAAATTACTTCGCGTCTTGCAAGAACGAATATATGAACGTGTTGGTGGCAACAAAAGCTTTGAGTGCGATGTTCGAGTGATCGCAGCAACGCACCGAAATTTAGAAGATAATATTTCGGATGGAACCTTTCGAGAAGATTTATTTTATCGTTTGAATGTGTTTCCTATTGAAATGCCGTCTTTAAGAGAAAGACCTGAAGATATTCCAGAATTGTTTGATTTTATGTTTAAAAAAATTCAGGATTCTGGGCGTAAAATTCCAAATTTATCTCAAACGGCATTGATTGCCTTACAAAATTATCATTGGCCAGGAAATGTCCGTGAATTAGGAAACCTAGCGGAAAGATTATCTATTTTGTTTCCTGGTTTGAATGTGGGTTATGATGATTTGCCGGTAAAATATCAAGTCGAACTTGACGGAAATGAAGTTTTAAAACAGGCAGAACCGCCGATAAATTCAGATGTTAGTGTGCAAGCTGATTCTTCCGATATTGACACAGGCACTTCAGCTAAAACGATTTCCGAATCGGAAGAGAGCAAACCTTCATCCATAGAATCTCAAACCAGTGACTTGTCTCCAAATTTAAGTGATGGCTTGGATTTGAAGTCCTATTTAGTTGAGATGGAGGTACAATTAATTCAAAAGGCATTAGAGCAGACGGAAGGGAATGTTTCCCAGGCGGCAAAACTGCTGCAAACTAACCGAACAACACTGGTCGAAAAGATCCGTAAATTCAATTTAAATTAATCTTAAGGCCCCATCGTGAGCACAAACGATAATTCTGTTGAAAAAGAAAGACTCACAGAGCTGGAGGCGGCTTTTGAGTTATTTAACCAGACCTCGTTTCAGTTGACGCATGCGTATGAGGCGCTACAAAATCAAGTTGAAGATCTGCAGGCTCAGTTAGCTGAAAGTAATCGTGAAAAAATTCATGTTGGAGAGCGACTTGAACAGTTGTTGAATCTATTACCAGCAGGTGTGATCGTGTTAAACGCGGATGGTCTTTTGGTGGATATGAACCCTGCAGCCCAGAAAATTCTAGGCGCTGATGCACTTGGTCGTCACTGGGATGTGGTGATGCGAAATGTTTTCCTGGTTAAAAATGATGCAGGCGAACTCATTACCCACAATCAAACGGTTTATCAGTTATCGGAGTCGCCATTAAATCTTGCGTATGACGGTGAAAATATGTCAGGTAAAATATTACTGATTCAAGATGTGACCGATGCACGAGACCTCCAGCGGCATATGAGTCGCCATCAGCGATTAAGTTCAATGGGGGAAATGGCCGCTTCACTAGCACATCAAATTCGAACGCCGCTCGCATCCGCTCTGTTATATGTGTCGCAGCTTTCTTCTCCGCAGTTGGATAGTGATAAGCGTGAAAAATTTATCGGTAAGACCTTAAATAGTTTGCGGCACTTAGAGTCACTTGTTAATGATATGTTGCAATATGCAAAAGGTGGAAAAGCGAAAAATCATAAAGTGGAGATTGATCGCTTATTGAAGGCACTCAAGCAAGCGATTGAACCCAAAATACAACTATCCAAAAGTGAAGTCTTTTTTGAACAAAATCAACCAGGTCTAGCCGTTTTAGGGGATGAGGATGGTCTATTAACTGCTCTTGAGAATCTAGTGAGTAATGCAGTTGAAATTGTGCAATCAGGCGCGAAAATATATATCAAAGCTGAGCGAGAGGCTCAACAGCTGGTTTTATCTGTTCGAGATAATGGCCCAGGGATAACAGCAGAGATGAATGAAAAGGTCTTCGAACCTTTTTATACCAGTCGGGCTCAAGGAACGGGGTTAGGGCTAGCGGTTGTAAGGGCTGTTGCAGAAGCCCATGATGGAGAAGTCTGGGTGAAGTCGGTGGAAGGAAATGGTGCCGAGTTTGGAATACGTTTGCCACTGTTGTTGACTGAGGAGAAAGCATGAGTATTGCAAAGATTTTGGTGGTTGAAGACGATAGCGAGTTGCAAGAAGCCCTAGTGGATACGCTGGAGTTAAATGGATTTGACGTTGTGGCAGTCAGTTCAGCAGAAGATGCGTTGGTCGCACTTGATGATGAAATTGCAATGATATTTACCGATATTCGAATGGACGGGATGGATGGTTATGAGTTGATGACTCGTATTCGAGCGATTAAACCTTTTTTGCCGATTGTATTAATGACCGCCTATGGAACTGTCGAGCAAGCGGTTGATGCTATGAAATCTGGGGCAGTCGATTATATTTTGAAACCGTTTGAAGCCGATGTGTTAGTTGAAAAAGCTAAGTCATATTTTTATCGAGATGCTTCGCTAGATGAAGATTTTGTTGTCGCTGATCCGGCAACCATTCAGTTAAAAACCTTGGCACAAAAAGTTGCGGAAAGTGATGCGACCGTTATGATTACGGGTGAAAGTGGAACGGGTAAAGAAGTCTTAGCACGATTTATTCATAATCACTCAACACGGAAAAAGGAACCCTTTATCGCAATTAACTGCGCGGCTATTCCTGAAAATATGCTGGAAGCAACTTTGTTTGGATACGAAAAGGGTGCGTTTACAGGTGCACTCAAAGCCATGCCGGGTAAGTTTGAGTTGGCACAAAATGGCACGATTTTCTTAGATGAAATTGGCGAAATGAAACCTGAATTACAGGCGAAATTGTTGCGTGTGCTTCAAGAACGAGAAGTCGAGCGGATTGGTAGTTCAAAAGTCATTAAATTAGACGTTCGAGTGTTAAGTGCTTCTAATGTTGACATGAAGGCCGCTATTGCAGCAGGAGACTTCAGAGAAGATTTGTTTTATCGTTTAAATGTCTTTCCTATGCGATTACCGCCATTGCGTGATCGTCCGAAAGATATTGCCGCGATTACCGAGCGTTTATTGCAACGTCACTGTGGCGGACGACGAGTTGAACCAATGATTTCAGCTCCTGCTATGCGAGCCTTAATTCAGTATGGATGGCCAGGAAATATTCGAGAACTGGATAATGTTATTCAACGGGCGTTGGTGATGATGTCGGGTGAAACTATTCAGTTACAAGATATTTTTCTAGATGAAAATTTATCAAATTTGACCGCATCAGAGCCTGCGGGATCTGTCGATGAAAAAGAAGCGATGACAACAGTTAATTCAACTGTAGTGAATGTCGATTTGGCACCTGTTTCAACCGATCTAAAAGAACGTGAAGTTCAAATTATTTTGGAAACCTTGAAAGCCAATAATGGGCATCGTCAAAAAACGGCAGAGGCGCTGAATATTAGTCCACGCACTTTGCGTTATAAGTTAGCAAAATTTAAAGAGCAGGGCTTGGAAGTAGTATGAATTCGTTTAAGGCTTTGTTAAACTAGCAACAAGTAAACAGCGCATTTGATGTGGGTGATAAGCAATTTTTTGACAGTCTCTATGGCATGACAATTGCTTTTTGTGTCATAATCCTAGTTGTTTTTGATTCACTGCATTTTTTGAGTGAATATTTTATGCGGAGTTACCTTTAAAAATGAATAATACCGTTGATACTCAAAGCTTAATGTTACAAATGCGGAGTTTGGCTGCAGAAGCAGCATCGCAGACACAGCCTGTTGTGCAGGCGGAAAAAGGAACTCAGAGTGCGGAAAATTTTGCCGACCTATTGTCCAAGTCGGTGGATGCGGTTGCCGTAGAGCAAAATAAATCTGGTGCAATGAAAAAATCCTTTGAAAAAGGGGAGGATGTTGACTTGACGGATGTTATGGTTCAAGCACAAAAAGCCAGTTTATCTTTTCAAGCAATGACACAAGTTAGAAATAAGTTGGTTGATGCTTATAAAGAAATTAAGAACATGCCGATTTAAATTCACTCACTAATTGAGAGACGTTATTATAAATGCCTGATCAACCCACTCTTGATCCCAGCCTAGATGCAAAAAATGCCGAAGGCTCGCCTCTCTTAAAAAATCTAACCTCTTTATCTGTCGCCAAACAAGTGAGTTTGGTCATCACCTTAGCGGCAAGTGTTGCCCTAGCTGTTGGCATTATCCTATGGGCGCAATCCCCGCAATATTCACTTCTGTTTGGCAATATGGATGCCAAAGACATGTCGGAAGTGGTTCAAACATTAGATCAGGAAAAAATTCCCTATAAATTAGACCAGGGTTCAGGGGCTATTTTAGTTCCGAATGACCAGGTTCATGGTTTAAGACTGAAGTTGGCCGCACAAGGCTTTCCCAAGCAAGCCCCAACGGGATATCAATTATTAGACATTGACCAAGGTTTTGGTATTTCACAATTTAAGGAAACGACCCGTTATCAACGGGCTATTGAAGGTGAGTTGGCTAAGTCGGTTTCCAGCATTAATTCCGTTAAGTCGGCTAGAGTAATTTTAGGCATGCCTAAACGCTCTGTTTTTGTGAGAAAGCAAGAAGATCCAACCGCCTCGGTTGCTGTTAAGCTTTACCCTGGACGTTCACTAAGTGAAGAACAAGTTAGCGCAATCGTTTATTTAGTCTCATCTAGTATTCCGAATATGAAGCCCAAAGGGGTCACAGTTGTTGACCAACAAGGCAATTTATTGACGAGTGATTTTCAATCAGGAATCATGAATGTTAGTTTAAAGCAGTTGGGATATACGCGTCAGGTTGAAAATACGCTATCACAACGCATTGTTACCTTGTTGACGCCTGTTGCCGGTGGTGGGCATAAAGTTCGAGCACAAGTGACCGCTGAACTGGACTTTACCCAACAAGAACAGACGCGTGAAAACTATGAACCTGATCCGTCCGCCATTCGATCTGAGCAAGAAATAAAGGAAGTTAACCGCTCAACGGGGCCTAAAGGTATTCCTGGTGCTTTAACCAATCAGCCACCAGGAGCCGGCATTGCGCCAGAAGAGGGATATCAGCCAGATGATGGTGGTTCTGGCATTAACAACTCATCAGAGAAAAGAACTAAGAATTATGAGTTGGATCGGACGGTGAGCCATATTAAAAATTCTGTTGGCGCAATTCGACGACTTTCTGTTGCGGTGGTAATTGATAACAAAACACAACTAAATGATGACGGCGAATCGATCAGTGTGCCTTTAACCGATGAAGAGTTGTCGAGCTATCGACAGTTGGTGAGTGACGCGGTTGGTTTAGACTCAACTCGAGGTGACACCTTGAGTATTGTTAATGCCTCGTTTGTTGAAGAAGTACAGGAGCGTTATGAGTCGCCACCAGTTTGGGAAGCGCCTTGGTTCTGGAACCTAATCAAACAAGTATTGGCAGGCCTGGCTGTTTTAATCATTATTTTTGGTGTTATCCGTCCAATGCTGAGAGATTTGTCAAAACGCGATGAACTGGTTCCGGATTATTTAGAAGATGTTCCAGAAGAAAAAGAAGACGTTCGAAATTCAGCTGAAATTTCCAAAGCGCTTGAACAAATGAATGAGGAAGTTGGTAAGCAAGCCGAAGAGGCGAACTTAACTTCAGAAAAAGATAAAGAAATGTTAGAGAAGGTTAAGGCGATTGTTTCTGCTGATCCAAAACTGGCTGCGCATATTATCAAGCAATGGATCTCTAAAAAGGGTTAGTTGAATCATGGTAGAAATTGAGGAATATCAGGAAAGTAATTTAACGGGGCTGGAAAAAGCCTCAATTTTGCTACTTGCTTTAGGGAAAGACTCTGCGACAAAAGTGCTTGCCCATCTTAACCCTAGAGAGGTTCAGCAAATTGGGACGGCCATGACGGATGTTTCTGAAGTTTCTCATACCGATATTGCGTCGGTTATGCAAAGCTTTATGAACGAGTTTGGTGAAGATGCCCTGGGCGTTAACCCAACTGAGTATGCACAGTCGTTAATGGTCGATGCTTTGGGCGATGGTGGTGGCGGTTTAATGGATGCCGCTTTGCTGGGTGACCAAGTAAAAGGTCTTGAAGCGCTGAAATGGATGCATCCCGCAACCATATCCAATATGCTTAAAAATGAACATCCCCAGGTGATTGCGATTGTGTTGTCTTATTTTGAACCAGACTTGTCGGCTGAAATTTTGGCAGGGATTCCCGAACGTTTCCAGTCTGAAGTGGTTTATCGTATCGCAACCCTATCAACGATTCAGCCAAGAGCCCTGTTTGATTTGAATGATGTACTTGAAAGGGCTTCCAGTGACGGTGAAGGGGGCAAATTGGCAACGATTGGTGGCGAAAAACGTGCGGCTGAAATATTGAACTTGGTGGGTAGTGGTATTGATACTAAGGTGTTGGACGATATTGCTATTGAACATGAAGATGTCAGTAAGGGGATTCAAGATAAAATGTTTGTCTTTGAAGATATCAGTGGTATTGACCCTCGCGGTATTCAAACCTTATTGGGTGAAGTACCAAATGACATTTTGAAAGTGGCCTTAAAAGGTGCCGATCAGAAGATGACCGAATTAATTTTGAGCAATATGTCAAAACGCCAAGCAGAAATGTTGCGCGAAGAGTTGGAAATGAGTGGCCCAGTGAAGTTGAGCGATGTCGAAGACGCGCAAAGAAATATTATTCAAACGGTTAGACGTTTAGCGGATGAAGATAAGTTGATGATGCCTGGTGGTGCCGAGGAATTTGTGTAGATGGCGACGCCAAAAGACACAGGGGTTACTTCCGGTGTCCCTGATAAGCCAGTGGAAGCATTGCCCGTCGCAAACTTAATCAGTGCTGATGAAGTTGCCGCACCAGAAGTCAAAACCTGGAAATACCAAGATTTGGCTCAAAAAGAACCCAATGACAAAAAAGTGGTTGATGCGGAGCTTAAAGAAAAAATTCGCCAGGAAATGCAGCCTGAGATTCAAAAACAGGCCGAAATTCTTAAAGCAGAAACTTATGAAAAAGCGCATGCCGAAGGGTATGAAGCCGGGTTTATCGAAGGATCTGAAGCGGGAAAGAAACAAGCCTATGAAGCAGTGGAAGCAGAAGCAAAACAGCTCTTATCGGAGCAAGTTAAATCTCTCCAAAATTTGATTGAATCCATGGGTGAACCTTATCAACTTATTTCTGAGTCGGTGTTTGAATCTTTATCGAGGCTGGCATTGGAAATGGCAGCAAAAGTAGTTGAAGTTGATATTCAATTACATCAAGATTGGGTATTAAAAGCCTTGCATGAAGCCATTGCTAAGTTACCAGAAGATTCAGAGCATTTGGATATTCAAGTGCACCCTGATGATTTGGCGGTGATCGAAAAATATCAACAGACTGAACAAAAAAAATGGCGCATATCGGCAGATTCAGACCTACCAAAAGGCAGTTGCCGTGTTAAACATAAATCATCAGTTGTCGTCAATAACTGGCAGCTTCGTCTAAAGTCATTTATGGAAGAAACCGACACTTTGGTTTCGAAATTGGCTGTTGAGCCAGATTCTCTTAATTCATCGACAAAACCAACTAGCCAATCAGGCGATTGAGCGAGGGTGATATCATGAAGCCCTTATTGAACCAGTTTTTATCACACCGACTCTCCGCACTTTCGAAACGCTTGCCAGAAAAAAGCCCTTTAGCTGTCGAAGGACGTTTAGTTAGAATGGTCGGCATGACCTTAGAAGTGGTTGGAACCTATGCCCCCATTGGCTCAAGATGTCAGATTTATGCAAGTGATCAAGCACCTGTGGAAGCAGAGGTGGTTGGTTTTAGTAATGATCGACTGTATTTAATGCCAATAGGTCACATTCATGGTTTGGAGCCGAATGCGCGTGTAGTACCGCTAGCTGGTGGGATTAAGGTCGGTGTCAGTCGCTCGTTGCTTGGCAGAGTCATTGATGGAGCTGGTAACCCTTTAGATGATAAAGGCCCCATTGCTTATGAAAAACGGGTGTCTTTGACGGGCCAAAAAATTAACCCCTTGTTGCGTGCCCCCATTCAGTCGCCATTGGACGTAGGGGTTAAAACCATTAATGGTTTATTGACCTTAGGAAAAGGCCAAAGGGTCGGGTTACTGGCTGGAACCGGTGTCGGTAAAAGTGTCCTGCTGGGTATGATGACTCGCTTTACGGATGCAGAGGTCGTTGTGGTTGGGCTCGTAGGTGAGCGTGGTCGAGAAGTGAATGATTTCGTTCGACATAACTTGGGTGAAGAGGGATTAAAAAGAGCGGTCGTTGTGGCAACACCTGCCGATGACCCGCCGCTAATGCGGTTGCATGGTGCTATGTTAGCAACCTCGATTGCCGAGTACTTTCGAGACCAAGGCAAAGATGTCTTGTTGTTGATGGACTCCTTAACCCGGTTTGCACAAGCGCAGCGCGAAATCGCACTTGCAGTTGGCGAACCCCCTGCTAGCAAGGGGTATCCTCCTTCCGTCTTTGCGAAACTCCCTCAGTTAGTCGAAAGAGCGGGAAATGGCGCTAAGCACTCTGGCTCCATAACGGCAATTTATACCGTTTTAGCAGAAGGTGATGATGAAAATGATCCCGTGGTTGATTCGGCCAGAGGGGTGTTAGATGGTCATATTTTATTATCACGACAAATTGCTGACTCTGGCCGGTATCCGGCAATTGATATAGAGTCATCTATCAGCCGTGTTATGATTGATATTGTTCCTGCTGAACAAGTTCAATTGGCTAGAAGGTTTAAACAACTTTATTCAATTTATCAACAAAACCAGGATTTAATTAGTATTGGTGCTTATCGACAAGGGTCAGATCCTGCGATTGATGAGGCAATAGCCAAACAGCCACAGTTGGCTAACTTCTTATCTCAATCAATGACTGAGTCTTATACTGTTGAACAGAGCTTAAGTGGCCTAAAAGCTTCTCTTGAAACGACTTGACGCTTCTATCAATGTACAAAAGGATAGAGGGTGACCAATGAAAGCAAAAATTGAGCGCTTTGAAATGCTCGTTGACCTAGCACAAAATGATCTGGATCAGGCTAGGGAAAATGTGCTTATATTGAGGCAGCAATGCGATTCCCATCAAATGCAACTGGATTCACTCAAAGAGTATCAATCGGGTTATTTAGCTTCGGTTTACCAAAACAAGCAAGTTAATTCAGCGCAAATTGTCGCCACTCAAGCTTTTATTGAGAAGGTGAATACTGCCATTTCCTCTCAACAAGAACAGGTTAATCAAGCACAACAAGCCTTAAAGGATGCCGAAGCCTATTGGATTGAACAAAAAGCTCGACATCAAGCAATGACTTCGTTATTGCAAAAACTCAAGAAAGATCAAACGATTAAATTAGCAAAACAAGAGCAAAAAACGCTAGATGAGTTGGCGTCCCAAAAATTTTATCACGACCAAAAAAAACACTAACCTCTTCACATATATTTTGAATTGGCTTGTTAGTTGCTTGTTACTTTTCAAGTTAAATTACGTTACTGGATAGAAATATGATTAAGCAACCCATATTAGACTCTGTGCTGAATCCTTCAATAGCTTCATCCGAAGCGCAACAGTCTGTTCAAAGTAATGGGCAAAGTTTGCCGAAAGGGGCAAATGGTTTTGCCAAACTTTTTGTGAGAGAAGCATCTGCATTAAAATCGCTTGATGGTCAGGTGGATCATTCGAAAACGATTGGCTCAGACATTCGGTTGCCTAGTGATGTGCTTAGTCAAGGTGTCGATAAAAGAATCCAAGATGCCGACAGAGCCTCTGAGCTAGAAACGGTATTGCAACAAATTAACCAGAAAATCATGAATGCAAATTCGACAGTTAAGACATTTGATGCTGATTCAACGCCATCCCATGCTCCTTTGACTGGAGAAAAGGGGGATAAGCTAGCATCTGGTGTTGCGCTATTGCCGGGAGTTGAAGCTCATGTGGTGAATCCGATTGTTGAACGACAGAGCGCAACAGATAAAGTGGCAATTAATGGCGAGGCTTTCGTGCAAAACGTATTAAAGTCAGTTCAACAGGTATCTAATAAAAATTTGAAAGCCCCAAATGATGCTACCGAATCAAGCGCAAAACAATCGTCACTGAAAGAAGGTTCGGAAGCTTCGATTGATGCTGTCGTATCCAATACAAAACAACCGCTACAGAAAGAAGGTTTAGAAGTCCCTATTGTTACTGTTTCATCCCATTCAAATGTGGATAGTAATGAGGCTTCTGAGGAGAAACCAGGCCTGGTTGATATTGGTAAGCAACAGAAAGAAAATGAAAGCCCAACGACAGTTTCTTTACCCGGTATGGTCGATGATGACGTCGCAATGATGACAGAATCCGGTTTGAAAGAAGTCTCGCAAGAGTCTATTCCAAGTCGTGATGTGTCTGTTCAGCCGGTTGCATATGATTCGGATCAACCAATGACTCGGGCAGAACAAAGTCGCCAAGCTGCAAATGTTGAAGCACAGCAGTCGTTCCAGCAAGGGATGAATGAAACACACCTTGAGTCAGCCCAACAAGCTCGAACGGTTCAATCACCCGTAGCTGGACAGGCTCAAGCGGCAACACAACCATCGAATATGAACCCTTCAGCTTCAGCGCAGCAGCCGTCTTCGCCTCAAAGTATGGGCGCAAGTGCTCATCAATCTACTTTTGAGCAGGGTCCTGGACAACAAGGACAGTCAGGTCACCAGGGAAATTCTGGTCAAACTCAACAGCAAATGCAACAAGCTCAAGCTTTTGCACAGTTACAAAAGCAGGATATCGCTAGAGTACAACAAGAAGGGGTTAGAAGCTTTAATGAAGCATTAATCACAGAAGAGGCTAAAGCGGAAAAAAGTGAAAAACTACTCGGCTCTTTGGGGGTATCCTTAGATGGTCGTGCTCAATTACCATCAGGAATGCAGACTATGAGTCAGCCAATGCGGTCTCCACAATGGGGGCAGGCGTTAGGACAGCGAATTACTTATATGGCGAATAATAAGGTACAAGAGGCGAAAATTACCTTAAATCCTGAAAAGCTTGGCACCATTCAAATAAAACTGAATATTGACAAGGATAGCCAATTACATGTGTCCATGACTGCACAACAGGGCACCACAAGAGAAGCCATTGAAAATGCGATGCCCAGATTACGAGAAATTCTGGATGCCGCAGGAATCGGATTGGGGTCGCTTGATGTTCGCGATGAAAGAACATTTGCTAGAGACCAAAATCAGGATGCTTCACAAGGTGGTAAGGACTCTGGTTTGAACGGATCTTCAACGGATGCAGACGATGAGGAAATGACTGAGACAGCTCCGATAGAAATAGCGACAGATAATTTGGTCGATTATTATGCTTAGTAAAGGATTGAATATGAAACTACATAAACAAATAATGACAGGCTTAATTGCATGGATGCCCTTTTCGGTTATGGCTGGAGGAGAAGAGGTGATTGCCAGTCTTGGTGGTGTTTTAGTGGCCTTGGGTGTTGGCGCCGTGATTGCGGGGGCTTTGGTTTATTTAATTTGGTGTAACCGCGTCAATGCCTGTGATTCAACCGACTTAACCGATGCCATTGATGCCTATATTGCAAATAACGACTTCTCTCAGCCGATCGAATCAAATTCAATCGCCCCAAAGTTACAGAAAAGCTTAAATAGCTTGGTCGCACTTTTTAATGAGCAACTTGAAAGCGAACAACAACAGGTACAAGCCTTTGCTCAAAATAATCAAATGCTTGAAAAGCAAACTGAAACCTTGCAGTCACAGCTTGCTGAAGCTCAGAATATGAGTCTTCAGCAACCTCAACCCCTAACAGAGTCATTTGATGCGACAGAGTTAGTTTCGCTGTCAGGTAATCTAACCAGTTTAATCGATAAAATGAGTGATGGGGCGCAAGATGGTATGGCATCGGCCTCCAGCGTTATTACAGAGGTAAACGGTTTAACGGACGAGGTCACAGAAGCGTCAGGTGTGATAAAAGCTTTAGAGGATGACAGTAATAATATTGGAACCGTTTTGGTATTGATCCGGGATATTGCAGAGCAAACTAACCTACTCGCATTAAATGCGGCCATTGAGGCGGCAAGAGCGGGTGAATACGGTCGAGGGTTTGCTGTTGTAGCGGATGAGGTTCGAATCTTAGCTGGGAAAACACAACAGGCGACAACCGAAATTCAAGCGATTATTGAAGAGTTGCAACAAAGAGCTCGTAATGCGGTTGATGTAATGGGTAGCGGACAAACTCGAGCTGAAACAACACAGCAACAAGCAGTAAAAGTAAGTGATTTTTTACATGAAATAAAGGATAATCTTGCCCAACTAAATACGGCACAAGATGCACTTTCCAAGGCAGTCAATCGTCTTTAGTGATAAATAATAAAACATTCAAGCACTCTGAAATAAAGCAAGATTAAGGTTACAGACTATGAAAGCAATTATTGGAACATTGGTGGTTATCGGTTGCCTGCTGGGAGGGTATCTTCCTCACGGTAGCTTCGGGATTCTGATTCAACCATTAGAAGTCCTCATTATTTGTGGTAGTGCATTTGGGGCCTTTATCATCGCTAACCCAGGATGGGTCGTTAAGAAAAGCTTTACAGGTGCTTTAGGGCTCGCAAAGCCTCCTCAATTTACTAAAGAAACCTATATGGAACTACTGGGGTTAATGTTCCGAATCTTTAACAAAGCACGTAGAGAAGGGTTAATGGCGATAGAGGCCGATGTTGAAGAGCCTCATTCCAGTGAGTTGTTCAATGCTTCTCCAAAAGTTGTTGCAGATCATCATGTTGTGGATTTTATATGTGATTACTTGCGGCTAATGATTAGTGGTGCCAGTAACCCGTATCAAATTGAAGATTTAATGATATTAGAGATGGATATTCACCATCATGAAGCAGCGGCACCAGCCGAAGCGGTAGGGAAGGTTGCTGAAGCCTTGCCTGGTTTTGGTATTGTTGCAGCGGTTTTGGGGATTATTGTCACGATGAGTTACTTAGATGCCGGACCCCTTGAGATTGCTCATCATATGTCGGTGGCTTTAGTGGGAACCTTTTTAGGGATTTTAGTGGCCTATGGCATTGTCGGCCCCATTTCTTCAGATATGGCTAACCGTGCGCATGATGAAGGCGCTTTTTACGGTACCATTAAAACCTGTTTAATGGCAAACCTAAATGGCTATGCACCTCAGATAGCGGTTGAGTTTGGACGAAAGTCGATTCCAGGAGCCGATAGACCTTCTTTCCAGGAAGTTGATGAGTTTTTACAAACGCAAAAATAACGCCGTTGAATTCTGTCATAAATTGAGTGAAGCTAAATGAGCGATGAACAGTCCATAATTATCAAACGGTTAACCAAATGTCCCCATTGTGCACATGGTGGGGCTTGGAAGGTTGCGTTTGCTGATTTTATGACAGCAGCAATGGCATTCTTCTTAATGCTTTGGGTGTTGGGTGGAACCAACGATGAAGAAATGCGGGCGATGGCAGAATACTTTAGAGATCCAACGGTGATTGAGGCTTCTCCATCAGTATTGGTGCCATCTAAAGAAGCAGGTCAAAGTTCAGACTCAATTATTGACATGGGCGGCTTCAAGGACGCACCGAAAGGTGGCGATGATGATGGGGTTGGTGGTGCAGATAAAGCGAAAGAAAAAGCAGAAATGGAGTCTTTGAAACGCTTAATTGAGCAGAAAATATCAGATAATCCTGTTCTAAATGAACTCAAAAATCAGCTTAAAATTGAAGTAACGCCGAATGGTTTACAGGTTCAGGTTTTAGATGATAGAAAACGCCCTATGTTTGGAACGGGTGTTGATTTGCCAAAAGATTATGCCGCTAATTTACTAAGAGAAGTGGGGTCGGTGTTGGCTAATACCCAAAATCGAATTAGTATTGCAGGTCATACGGACTCTTCCGGTTATCACTCGAATGCCGAGTATACCAACTGGGAGCTGTCCGCCGACCGAGCTAATGCGGCGAGAAGATTGCTATTAGATGGTGGTGTTGTGTCAGGTAAAATTGCACAAGTTGTTGGGTTGGCAGATACCGTGCCATTTGACAAAGAAAATCCGTATAATCCACGTAATAGACGTATTAGTATTATCGTGTTGAACCAAGAAGCGGATGAACGCTTAAGAAGTTTAAGTGAAGCGCCTGGCTTAGAAGATTTGTCAGGTGAAATGGTGAATTCACCGCTTTAATATTTAATTGTAATTATTGCTTAAAAAGGGAATCACATGGCTGAAGAAGAACAACAAGAGACTAAAAAGAGTGGCGGTAAGGGCCTAATTATTACCCTCGTTGTCGTGCTTGTTTTATTGTTGATTGGTATTAGTGTTTTAGCATTTTTCTTGCTCAAAGGCGATGGCGGAGATCATGCAAAGTCTGAAGATGGACAACAAATCGTTGAGCATGTTGACGAAGATGCGATTGCTGTTCCTCCGACCTATAAACAATATGATCCACCAGAACCAGGAAGTGCTCCTCAGTATTATCCCATGGAACCATTTGTGGTTAATTTCAAAGGTGAAGGTCAAGCTAAGTTTCTGGCAGTGACACTTAAGTTTATGTCTTACTACCCACAAGTGATTGTTGACATGGAAAATTACCGTCCAATCCTGAGAAATGATATAACGGCGCTATTAAGGGTCCAAACATTTTCTGAAATGAACTTGGATAATGGCCCTGAAATTTTGAGAAACAAAATCTTAACAAAGGCACGAGAAGTGCTTGAAAAACAAAAGATCTATCCAGATTTATTAGAAGATGTTTACTTTGAACGATTTGTAATGCAATAAAAGTGATTAGGTAGCAGCGAATGGAAGATATTTTAAGTCAAGACGAAGTCGACGCGCTCCTGAAAGGGATGGGCGGTGGAGATGTTGAAACGGAAAATGATGATTCCGTCGATGGAACCGTTGCGACTGTCTATGATTTTACCAATCAAGAACGAATTGTTCGTGGGCGTCTTCCTGCGTTAGATATTATTAATGAACGTTTTGCTAGAGGGTTTCAGCGCAATTTTAATGAGATGATTATGTCGAGCGTTGAAGTCACGGCGGGGGAAGTCAAGATCATTAAAATGATCGATTATCTGCGGAACTTATTTGTACCGACCAGTTTGAATATTTACCGCATCAACCCTTTAAATGGGGTCTCGCTTTTTACGTTAGATTCAAAATTGATTTTTACCGCTGTAGATATGTACTTTGGTGGGACAGGCTTATTGCCTTTCAAAATTGAAGGCCGAGAATACACACCCGTTGAGATGAGTATGGTTCGAAGTATCCTTGATATTTCATCGGAAACGCTCCGTAAAGCTTGGGCTCCGGTAATGGATATCGAAATCGATTATATGCATTCCGAGATGAATCCGAAGTTTGCCAGCATTGTCGATGCCACCGATATGATTGTGGTCAGTCCGATTAATGTTCGTTTTGAAGGGGTTGAAGGTCGGGTTGATATCGTCATGCCTTATGCGATGCTTGAACCCGTTAGAGATAAACTTGAAGAGGGTATGTCAAATCTTCAAGGGGAGTCGGATAACCGTTGGTCTCGAACCCTCAAGGAAGAAGCCAAAAATATTGAAGTCGATTTATCTGTGAACTTACTTGAGTTGCAAATGAACATGGATGATCTGATGAAAATGGAAAAAGGCGATATCATTCCAATCGAAATGCCCGAACAGGTAACTGTTAGAGCGGAAGGCATTGGAATTGTTCGAGGAAAAATTGGCGAGAGCAATGATCGAAAAGCGGTAAAAATCGAAGAAATATTAAGGCATCCTGCTTATCAAGAGCGAATGATTGAGAATGTAAAGGAATGGTACAATGAGTGAAGAAGATGATTTAAGTGCTTGGGGTGAAGCCATGGATGAACAAGCACAGTCGGAAACATCATCCGCAACCGACGATGATCCTTGGGGTGAAGCCTTGTCTGAACAAGCAAGGGAAACACACTCAAACAATGCTGATGAAATTGATGCAGCCTCATTTGCGGCACTTGAAAAAAGCCGTGGCAACGGCTCTGAAAAGGTTGACTTGGATGTGCTATTAGATATCCCTGTCACGCTTGCCTTGGAAATTGGTCGAGCAAAAGTTTCCATTCGAAATCTGTTGTCTTACACCCAAGGGTCGGTTATTGAGATGGATCGTTTAGCTGGAGAGCCGCTTGACTTGTTGGTGAATGGCACCTTGATCGCGCATGGTGAGGTGGTGGTGATTAATGACAAGTTCGGGGTTCGATTAACCGATGTCATTAGTCCTCAAGAACGGATTAAAAAACTCAAATAATCCATAATGCTAAAAACAAAAAAAGCCCGAAATTTCGGGCTTTTTTATGGATAAAAATAATAATTGGTGGAGATGGGCGGAGTCGAACCGCCGTCCGAGAAGCCTCCATTTAAAACTCTACATGTTTATTTGGTCAATTATTTTAACCTAATGCTACCCGGCCAGCAGGGATCACATTAAGCGAGCTTGTAAAGTTTAGTCAAGCCTTATCCAAACACATAAGACCGACGATTCCGTGTGAGTCGACACAGAGCTGGGCGCCACGAACAACGGCCCCAGTCTGCGCTAGCGGGATTAAGCCGCTAGAGCGTAGTTATCGTCGTTTGCAACTATAACAAATTGAAATAAAGATTTACGTGCATCATTCAGGCACGACATGCATCCTAAACTTTGTACTCCCCGTCGAAACCAGTGCATCCCCGAATTCGATGGTTTGCTTCTTAAAAATGACCAGGCCTGGTCGTTTTTAAGTGTTAGAAAGTGGATATTATACAGTATTTAGAGCTGTTGAGTTTGTTTTCAAGTGGAATAGATCAAAATCTATGCATGATATTTGAGAATGCGTTGTTTATCACGGTTCCAGTCACGCTCTTTTGCCGTGGCACGTTTGTCGTGCAGTTTTTTACCTTTCGCTAGACCAATAGAGATTTTGACTTTGCTCTTGCTCCAATACAGGCTCAGTGGGACGAGCGTATAGCCTTTTTGATCGATTAGCCCCATGAGACGGTCAATCTCTCGACGATGCATTAGCAATTTTCTAAGCCGTAAAGGATCGTGAAAGTTATGCGTTGAGGCACTGATTAATGGGGTAATCAGTGCACCGAACAGCCAAGCTTCATGGTTTTTAAGCAGAATATAACTTTCATTAATTTGAACTTTTCCTTGGCGTAAGCTTTTAACTTCCCAACCCGAAAGTACTAAGCCTGCTTCGTAGGTTTCTTCAATAAAATAGTCAAAACGCGCTTTTTTATTTTGAGCAATGCTGTTTGCATTGTTTTGTTTTTTTTTCTTTGCCATAATAGCGGATTATAGCGAATTTACAGGCGTCGTATGAAAAAAATAACACGCTCTGCTTTGTTGCCTTATTCCGCTGAATGTATGTTTGATTTGGTGAATGATGTTGCAACTTATCCCGAGTTTTTGCCGTGGTGTGGTGGCAGTGAAGTGATTGAACACACTGATGAAAAAATGGTTGCGAGTATTTTAATTACTAAGGCGGGACTTAAACACCAATTTATGACCCGCAATGAGTTACAGCGGCCTGAGAAAATCGAATTGCATCTGCTAGAAGGACCCTTCAAAAGTTTGTATGGTTTATGGGAGTTTCAATCCTTAGATACGGAAGCTTGTAAAATTTCATTGGATATTGAGTTTGAAATCAATAATTCTTTATTGAATGCCGCGATTGGGGTGATATTTGAACAGATTGTTTCAACCTTAGTTCAATCATTCTGTGATCGCGCAAAACAGGTGTATGGATCATGATTATTGAAGTGGCTTATGCTCTCCCTGATGAACAGTTTTTATGTGAAGAAACTGTGGGAGAGGGGACTACCGTTGGCGAAGCGTTAAAGGCTTCGAAATTACTGAAAAAATTTCCAGATTTAAATATTGATTCGGTTGGTATTTTTTCGCAAGAGGTGTCTTTGGATCGTGTGCTTCGAGAAGGGGACCGTATTGAGGTTTATCGTCCGCTGATTGCAGATCCGCGGGAAAGAAGACGAAACCAAGTGGAACAAGATCGTAAACAAAAGTAAGCTCCGCAAAGCAATGCGACAAGGAAGTGAAAATGCTGTCAGTAGCACGCTATAAACGAGTTTTGGGTATTTGGGTTATTATCGGATTGGGTTTTTTCAGCCTATCGGCTCAGGCTGAAGTTGAAACGGTCGAAACGCTAACAGGAGAAGCTTTACATATTCGTTTGGTTGAAACGGCCATTCATTATGATTTCTTTAATCAACGCTGCCGTGGGGTTCGGGCTTCTGCAAATCAGTCTGAAGTCAATCGGTTATTTATTCAAAAGTACCGACTCACACTGAATAATTTTATTAAAAAATACATTACAACAGATGCTCGAGATTTACGGGATCGTCTTAAAAATGCGCTTTACCGTCAAGTCGCTGACATGGGGGGGGGTCAACCTGCAAGGGCACAGGGGTTGGAGGCAACGATTAAGTCCGATTATCGCCAACTATTAGAAAGAGTCGATGTATCTTCTTGGTATCCACTAATTGATTAAGTCAGAGCACCCTGTTCTTAATTCGTCTATCTGAGTTTGTTTCCGATTTAATTTTCCTTGAAGTTCGGCCCAGCCAGGTGCTTTCACGTTGCTTTGCTGGCTGTTTCATGCAATCTTTGCCGAATGCCCGCAAAAAAAATCCATATTGGCTAAAGTTTTTTGAGTTCCGGTCGATTAACGGCCATTTTTCGATGAGTTTAACTTTTTTTATGACTTGGCACTTCCTTTGCTTGGTTTTGGTTAGAAAAAGAATAATGTAATTAAATTGACACAAAGATTGCGATAGCAGCAAATCAATTTGACTAAACCAGACTAGATAAGGAATTTCGCCATGGATTCAATTTTTGGCATACATGAACAAGCATTGGCCATTCGTAAAGAACGGCAAAACCTGATTGCGAATAATTTGGCGAATGCCGATACGCCAAATTTTAAAGCGCGTGATTTGGATTGGCGTAAAGAGATGCAAGCGGCAGAAGAATCGTTGAGTCAGTCGATTAACAGACCTGATATGAAGACAACCCATAGTCGTCATATCGGTGGGTTCGCTGACGCAGCCAGTACGGAAAGTTATTTAAAATATCGCCAACCGACCCAGCCAGCATTAGATGGCAATACGGTGGAAACGCATATTGAAAAAGCCCAATTTATGGAAAACGCCATGCAATATCAGGCAACGCTTGAATTTCTGAATGGTAAAATTAATGGCATTCGCGGTGCCTTGAAAGGCGAATAAGGAGAGTTCTGATGTCAATGTTCCCAACGCTTGATATATCTGCTTCAGCGATGCATGCCCAAACAGTTCGTTTAAATACGATTGCCTCAAATATGGCAAATGTCGACAGTGTGAGCAGTAATGCCGAAGACACTTATCGCTCTAAACAGCCTGTTTTTAAAACTGTATTGGACCAGGAATCTGGCTTGCCAGTAGGCGGAGTTAGAGTGGATGATGTGGTTGAAAGTAAAGCACCGTTAAAAATGGAATATAACCCCAATCATCCTTCTGCCAATGAGGAAGGATATATTTTTAGACCCAATGTCAATGTGGTTGAAGAGATGGCCAATATGCTCAGTGCCTCTAGAAGCTATGAAACCAATATTGAAGTATTGAATACTTCTAAGCAATTATTACTAAGAACCATTCAACTGGGTAAATAGGAGATAGATTATGGCAACGTTACCGATTGATACGCAAAATCAGAATTATATTTCGTCCTTGCAGCAAGCAACAGATCCGAAAAAAAATGCGCCAAATCAACAGTTGGATCAAGCTGATTTCTTAAGATTATTAACAACACAGCTAGCCAATCAAGATCCGAATAAACCCATGGATCCAACGAACTTCGTTACTGATTTAACACAAATGAGCCAACTTGAATCAACCAATAAAATGAACGAAGCAATGCAAGCCATGACCACTAGCTTACAGAGCATGCAGGTGATGCAGTCTGCCAGTTTAATTGGTAAAAATGTACAGGCAGTTGGTGATTTATTATCTCATCAGCAAGGTACGACAAGTGATATTAAATTGGATATCAAAGAGCCTTTAACCGACGTCAAAGTGGTTATTTCTAACGACTCTGGCCCTGTTAAGGAAATCTTTTTAGACGATCAACCTATCGGTGAAAAAGTGGCGCAATGGGATGGTATTGATAAGCTCGGTAATGATATGCCAAGTGATGATTATCAACTGACCGTTTATGGTACAGGTAAAGATGGTGACATTAAAACCATTGACACCATTGTTCCTTCACGCATCAATTCAATTGGAGTTGGCAGTGATGGAACCGCTCGAGCCACCTTGGCCACGGGTGAAATCGTTAATGTTGATCAAATTAGAGAAATTAGTTGATCGTTTCAAAGGTGCCTGTCTGACAGCGAGTTCAGATAGGCTCAATTTTTTAGTTAGTCCATATTACCGTTCTTATTTTCATGCCGATCAGTCGGTAATACCACTTCTTAATCAAACTCACATTTATTTCTAAGTCGTTTTCTATCCAACTTTTTTGTATCTCTATTCAATTCACGCAATAGCAATTTGTGATTTCAGCTGTTGATTTGATGAGGCTTAGGAAGGCTGTTGAGTCGCTACATGTTGTACTAGAATGCAATACGGCAAGGAGAAAATAAAGTGATTGCCGTACAGCTTTGCCTTATCGGCAACCGTTGCCGTTATTATTAAATATGAGGTGGAAAGTCGTTGGCGTAGAATTTAAGTCAACAGGTAAAAAGCCCCGTAATAAGGGTATCGGCAGCTTTCTGAAATCTTTAATTCTTTTTTTATTAAATTTGGCACGGCTCATGCTAATCAGTCATTAATAAAATAAATCGAGTCAGTCACAAGGAGAGCTATCATGCCATTCGATCTAACAGCAGTCAGTGGAATTAATGCCGCAAGCGAAGGCTTGGGGGTTGTCTCAAACAACTTAGCAAACGCCCAAACCACCGCCTTTAAAGCATCAAGAGCGGAATTCGCCGATGTCTTTTATGGCGCTCAAAACTCACCTGGTAATGGGGCAAGAGTCGGGTCAATTACTCAAGATTTCTCAAATGGAACCATCTCAAGTACCGGACGTGATTTGGATATGGCGATTGATGGTGAAGGTTTCTTTATCTTAGAAGATAGAACCGGTAAATATGGTAACGTTTATACACGTAATGGTTCTTTTAAAGTTGATAAGGATGGTTTTGTTGCCTCTCAGGATGGAAACGCCTTACAAGGGTATTTATTAGATACTGCTTTGTCTACAGAGGCAATTCCAGTTTTTAACACTACCTTGAGTTCAATTAACTTAGATGAATTGAATAAAGTGCCAAAAGCAACCGACTCTATGACTTTTAATGTTAACTTAGATGGCCAAGAACCGAATAATATCGATCCAGCTCAAACGCCCGCCGCTGGTACGATCAGTAATTCTGCTGCTGGTAATACGGCTTTAGGTGGTTCTACTTTACCCAATATTCAAAAGTTAACAAATCCTGAAGCGGATCCATTTGGTGGATCGCCAGATTTTTCTACTAGTAAATTGGTTTATGACACATTAGGGGGCGAGCATCGTTTAACCACTAATTTCTTTAAACGGGATGTAGTGACCGCGGCCAATTCAGACCTAACCTATGATCCTATAACCCAAACTTATGCTCAGGGAGCTGCAGGTACTGGGAATGCAAAATATACCAGCTGGATTGCTCAAACGACTGTAGAAGATTATGATTTGGCCACAAATCAATGGATTACTTCTGGACACAGGGAGGCGGTTCCAGCAGATGGCACAGCATCAGCCGATGCTGGGATGATTTTTGAATTACGTTTTGATACCAATGGGTCATTGATTGATGTGAGAGAACCTGTTACTGCTGCATTAGCAGCTGGTGCAAATTCAACACCTGTCGGTCAAGACACTGCCAATACTCCTTTAGCAAATGCGAGTTGGTCTCAAGTTGGCGCACAACCTCAAATGGCTTGGGTAATTGATACTCCGATTACCGGTGCTCAAGATCCTTTAGGGAATCCTGCGGATCCGAAGGGAATTAAAATTACCGCTGATTTTACCGCGTTAACACAATATGCCGGGACTTATAACCTAAGAGGCGTGACTCAGAACGGTTATCAAATTGGTGACTTGGTTGGTGTAACAACTGGGCAAGATGGTATTGTTGAAGCGCGCTATTCAAACGGTCTAGCCGTTAAGGTTGCTCAATTGGGTGTAGCAAACTTCAGTGATAAAAATGCGATGGAAAAACTGGGTGGACAAACCTATGCTGAATCATTCTCATCGGGTGCTGTGCAAATTGGTACACCTCAAGAAAATGGATTTGGTTCGATTAACTCGGGTGCATTGGAATATTCGAATGTGAATACGGCATCAGAATTGGTGAATATGATTCAAATGCAACGGACTTATCAAGCCAGTGCACAGGTTGTTCAAACTGCTAAAACCTTGACACAAGCTATTTTACAAATCTAGTTTTAAGTTTACTTTTCTGGTCTTGCCGGCAATCATTGCCGGCTCTTTTTTATAACATCCCGTAATAAATTTATCGGCAAACTTCTAAAGAACTTTAATCGCTTTATTTTATAAATTGGCACAGCTTGTGCTAAATAAACTTTGATTAAAACAAAAGTGTCAGCCTTTTGGCAGAGAACGCTAAATACAAGGGAACGAAACACATAGACCAAAGAGTCAAGAGTATGAAATGTGTTTCAAATAAGGGTTCAGGTAGAAATTTTCTGGACCCTATTTTCTTAAAGCCAATCAAGCAGACAGTTAAAGCAAACCAGTCAGGTTAAGGAATTGTGTTATGGATCGGATGTTATATATCTCGATGAGTGGTGCCAAAGAGGTGATGCTCTCACAGGCCAATAATGCCAATAACCTTGCCAATGCCAATACAGATGGTTTTAAGCAAGACTTTAATCAATTCCGAGCGCAACATATGCAGGGACCGGGTTGGAACTCGCGTACCTATGCTTTAGATGAAAGACCCGCAACGGACTTTTCACCGGGGGCAATGAAAGTGACCGGGCGTGATTTGGATATTGCAACTAAGGAAAATGGTTATATTGGTATCTTATCGCCAGATGGAACAGAAGCCTTAGTTCGATCTGCATCAATGCATTTAACCCCATTGGGTGAATTGGTGGATTTAGGAGGGAATGCGATTCTGAATCAAGGGGGAACCCCGATAACTATACCGCCTGCTAAGTCAATAAAAGTTGGAAATGATGGAACCGTTTCATTTATTCCTGCGGGCTCAGCAGATAACTTGCCAGTGGTTCTCGATCAAATTCGATTAGTCGAGCCTGAGATCAAGTCTTTACAGAAAGGGGTGGATGGCTATATTCGAAATATTGGAGAACAACCGTTAGCGCAAGCAGCGGTTACGGTAGTGGGTGGTGCATTGGAAACGAGTAATGTGAACAGCGTTCAGGCATTAACTAATATGATTGAGTTGTCACGAAAATATGAAATGCAAATTAAGATGATGAGCACCTCAAAAAGCCATGCTCAAAAATCGGATAGTTTACTTAAGCTAGGTTAATAAAGGTGTTGTCAGCCACCGTGTTGACAAAAGGAGTTTGAAATGAATAGAGCACTATATGTGGCTAAAACAGGTCTGGAAGCCCAAGATTTTAGATTGACAACCATCTCTAATAACTTGGCGAATGCCAATACGTTTGGTTATAAGACAGCACGTGCCGAGTTTCAAGACTTAATGTATCAGAATATTCGTCAACCAGGTGCGCAAGCAACTCAGAACGCTGAAAATACCTATCCTTCTGGTATTCAAATGGGAACTGGGGTGAAAGCCGTTGGAGTACAAAAAATTCATACAGATGGGAATGCAGTAGTTTCTAATAACCAGTTTGATGTGATGATCCAAGGTAAAGGTTTCTTCCAAGCAATAGACCAGGACGGCAATATTTTGTATACCCGTGATGGTTCTTTTCAGTTAAATCAAAATGGGGATCTTGTCACCTCGTCTGGGTTTTTAGTGGAACCTAACATCAATGTGCCTCTCAATTCAACGGAGGTCATTATTTCACCAGATGGTATCGTGTCGGCTAAAGAAGGTGGAAATCCCGATCCAATACAAATTGGTCAGATTACCGTAGCAACCTTCATCAATCCAGCTGGTTTGGAATCAGCGGGTAAAAACTTCTTTCTAGAAACGCTTGCCAGTGGACCACCAAATGTCAAAAACCCTGAAGTTGAAGAAGCAGGAAGCCTTTTACAAGGGGCTGTTGAATCGTCAAATGTAAACACAGTTGAAGAACTGGTGGGCATGATTGAAGCACAGCGAACTTATGAAATGAATTCGAAAGCCATCAGTGCTGCTGACGGCATGATGCAATACCTAAATAATAATGTCTAAAAAAAGCTCTTATGATAAAAGCGTACAGCGCTAAGAAGGAGATAGTGATGATCAGAAAAACTGTTAAACAAATGCGTCGATTTCATCCTTTAGTGGGGGTGTTGCTCGCGTCAGTTGTTATTGGAGGCTGTTCTTCAACACCTGAACGATTAGAAAAGTTCTCCTATGAGCCAAATTATCCGATGAATATTCCAAAGAAGACGTTGCCGAAGAATGGGTCTCTTTATCAAAGCTCAGAAGCCTTGACGTTGTTTGATGATTCACGTGCTCATAAAATTGGCGATATTATCACCATTAATTTGGCTGAAAAATTTGATGCCAAGAAAAAAGATGAAGCGAAATACAATAAAGATAACAGTCAAAATTTCGGTCTAAATGGCCAAGCACAGGCAGGTACCAATGCTAATGTTATGGGAGGGAATGTTTCGATTCCCGGCCTTGGAACGGGCATAGGCGTTGGTTATGGTTCAAGTGGTGCCTTTACCGGTAAAGCCGATGTAAAACAGAATTCAAGTTTGACAGGGTCCATTGCGGTCACCGTTGTTGAAGTGATTTCGAATGGTAATTTGGTCATCCGTGGTGAAAAATGGATTACGATTCATGAAGGTGAAGAAGTGATTCGATTTGCGGGTATTGTGAGACCGCAGGATATTCGTCCAGATAATACTATCGATTCGGAAAAAGTTGCCGATGTGAGACTGATTTATAAGGACACTGGTATTTCTGGTAATACGGCTCGTCCAAGTGCCTTGACACAATGGCTACATAAATACTGGCCGCTATAATTCAACCTTTATTTTAAATGTGATAAACATTCAAAAACGGCCAGGCCTGGTCGTTTTAACCCGCTTTTCTGGTCTTTGGGGGATAAATTTTATCCCCATTTTTTTGACCATTTTTGCCACTCGGCAACCCTCTTAAAAACTTTAGATTTTTTTTCATGTTTTTATTGGTATGGCATCAATAATGCTTTGTTATTCACACAATAAAA